>DXZX01000009.1:21625-60633 GCA_019419445.1 Collinsella sp. | reverse complement strand
ATCTAACGTCCACAGATAGAACAACATAGAACAAGTTTGGTGAAATGACTTCACGGGCGTCGTCGTGCGTGCTATAAATAGAACAACATAGAACGACCATAGGTACGAGCTGTCGTCGTTCAAAAACCGCCACACAAGGAGGGACATCACCATGAACGCACACGATCTGATTCAGGAAATTATCGAGCGCAAGGGCAAGATTGAGAACGTCTTTTGGATCGCCTGCGGCGGTTCGATGATCGACCTGATGCCGGCCAATGAGCTGCTCAAGTGCGAGGCAACCACGTTTACCTCGACGGTCTACACGGCACGCGAGTTTTGCCTGATGGCTCCCAAGAGTCTTGGCGAGAAGTCACTCGTTATCGCCTGCAGCCACAGCGGCAATACGCAGGAGGTCGTCGACGGCTGCGAGATGGCGCTGGCGGCCGGTGCTGAGGTCGTGGCCATGACCGACTGCGAGGGCTCCAAGATCGATAACGGCAAGTGGACCACCTGGGTCTATCCGTGGGGCGAGGGCGTGTCACAGGCCGAGGTGCCGCAGGGCATCGGCGCTCTGATCGCCGCCGAGTTGCTCGACCAGCAGGAGGGTTACGAGGCACTCGCCGACATGTATGAGGGCCTCAAGCAGATGGATGCGCTGCTGCCCGCCGCCCGTGAGAAGGTCAACGCCGAGCTGGGCGCCCGCTTTGCCGAGCTCTGCCAGCAGCACAAGTTCTTCTATATCCTGGGCTCCGGCCCCAACTTTAGCCAGACCTATGCCATGGCGATCTGCTCGCTCATGGAGATGCAGTGGCAGCACTGCTGCTACATCCACTCCGGCGAGTACTTCCATGGCCCGTTCGAAGCCACCGAGCCCGGCGTGTTCTACTTTGTGCAGCTCGGATCGGGCGAGTGCCGCCCCATGGAGGAGCGCGCTCTTGCGTTCCTCAACACGCACACCGATACAGTCATGGTGCTCGATGCGCTCGAGTACGGCGTGGGTGAAGTGCCTGCCAGCGTGCGTTCGTACCTGGAGCCGATCTTCTTCTACGCGATGAGCTGCGAGCTGCGTGCTGCCCGCGGCAAGGTGTTTGACCACAGCCCCGAGGTTCGTCGCTACATGGGCATCGAACAGTACTAGGTACCGGGAAAAGTATTCACCTTCGATTTGCAAGTGAACAGCGTGCGTAAAAAGCGGGCCGCGCCGGTGAGTTTCCGGTGCGGCCCGCTTAGTATCGCGCATAGATTCGCAAGGTTGCGGCAGCCAGCGGCTTACTTGGCGTCGTAGGCCTCGGCATCCCACCAGTCGAGTTGGGCGATGTTGTCGCGAATGTGCTGGCAGCTCTTGTGGAAGCCCTCGAGTTCGTGCTCGGAAAGGTCGAGTGTGTAGACCTCCTCGACGCCCTCGGCACCGATCACGCACGGCAGGGAGGTAAAGATACCCTCCTCACCATACTGGCCGGTCATAAGCGTAGAGGCCGAAAGCACGGCGTGCTCGTTGTGCAGCACGGCGGCGCAGACGCGCGCGGCGGAGTTGGCAACGGCGTACTCGGTGCACTGCTTGCCCTGGTAGGTCACATAGCCGCCCTTGCGTGCAAGCTCCTCGACCTCCATGTGGTCGAAGGCGTACTTGTCGGGGTTCTCGGCCTGAAGCTCGTTGAGGCTCTTGCCGGCGATGGTTGCGGCCTTAAAGGCGGCCAGCTGGGTAAAGCCGTGCTCGCCGATCATGTAGGCGTCGATGGACTTGGGGCTCACGCCGACCTTCTTGGAGATCTCGGTGCGCAGACGGGCGGAGTCCAGACCGCAGCCCGAGCCGATGATCTTCTTGGGATCGTAGCCGGTCAGGTGCCACAGCTCGGTGCACACGACGTCGCAGGGGTTGGAGATGCTCACGAAGATGCCGTCAAAGCCGGCGTCGACGATGCGCTTGGCAAAGGTGCGGGCGGCGTCGGTGGTAAAGAACAGCTCGCCGTCGCGGTTGCCGGCGGCCAGCGCGACCTTGCCGGCGGCGTTGACGATGACGTCGCAGCAGGCAAGTTCCTCGTAGTGGTCGTAGCAGTTGACGATCTTGGTGTTGTACGGGACAAACGAAAGGGAGTCGCGCAGGTCTTGGGCCTCGGACGTCACCTTGGCCTCGTTGATATCGCACAGGTACAGCTCATCGGCAATGCCCTGCATGAGCAGGCTGTTGGCGACATGTGCTCCTACGTGGCCCTGGCCGACCACACCGATCTTACGCGTCTGGTACATATACGTATCCTTTCGGCCGAGTTTTTCGCGTCGAACCATTGTAGCGTCCTGCTGCCACTTTGCTAGGCTAAAGCGCCGTAGATTTTTGGACATGCCTTAATCTCTACTTTTGGAGTGATCTGGGCCGCTGACGGCATCGCTGGGCGATGTGCTCGCGCGGATGGGGCCGGTCGTTGTACCATAGCTGCAACTGACTCGTAAGGAGCATCCATGCCCATTCGCATTCCCGACGCCCTCCCTGCCGCCGCGCAGCTCGAGAGCGAGAACATCTTTGTCATGACCGAGTACCGCGCGCTGCACCAGGACATCCGTCCGCTGCGCGTGCTCATCCTCAACCTCATGCCCACCAAGATCGCTACCGAGACGCAGATCATGCGCAAGCTCTCCAACACGCCGCTGCAGGTGGAGGTGGACCTGCTGCGCACGAAAACGCACGAGGCCACGCACGTGAGCGCCGGCCACCTGGAGACGTTCTATCGCACGTTCGACGACATCCGCGACATCCACTACGACGGCCTGATCATCACGGGCGCGCCGGTGGAGCAGATGCCGTTCGAGGAGGTCGACTACTGGCCCGAGCTCTGCCAGATCATGGATTGGTCCACCACGCACGTGCACTCCACGCTGCACATTTGTTGGGGTGCGCAGGCCGGTCTATACCATCATTACGGTATCCAGAAGTACGACCTACCGGCAAAGGCGAGTGGCGTATTTGAGCATTATCTGGTGAAGCCGCAAAGCCCGCTGGTCCGCGGCTTTGACGACCGTTTCTATGCCGTGCATTCGCGCAACACCGATGTGCGCCGCGAGGACGTGGAGGCCGAGCCGCAGCTTGAGGTTGTGGCCGTGTCTGACGAGGTTGGCCTGTACATCGTCAAGTCGACCGACAGCCGTCGCTTCTTTGTCTTTGGCCATCCCGAGTACGATACCGACACGTTGCGCCTGGAGTACGAGCGCGACGTGAAGCGCGGGCTCAGCCCCCAGGTTCCGGCGCATTACTTCCCGAATGACGACCCCACGGCCGAGCCGCGCAACGTCTGGCGCAGCCAGGCTCAGTTGCTCTACACCAACTGGCTCAACTACTACGTCTACCAGACCACGCCCTACGACCT
Source organism: Collinsella sp. (assembly GCA_019419445.1). Taxonomy (GTDB): domain Bacteria; phylum Actinomycetota; class Coriobacteriia; order Coriobacteriales; family Coriobacteriaceae; genus Collinsella. The sequence goes on along the minus strand of DXZX01000009.1, from coordinate 57,292 downwards.
GGCCCGCGCCGGCGAGGAGCACTGGGCCGTCGGGAGGTGCGCCAGCCGTTAGGCGCTGACGATGTGGGGCAGCGGCAGGTCGTGGGTGTCGGTGGGAACGCGGTCGACGCGCTGTTCGTCAAAGGCGATGCCGATGATCTGGCATGTGGCCGAAAGCGTGGGCAGGTAGCGGTCGTAGCAACCGCCGCCGTAGCCCAGGCGCGCGCCGGTTTGGTCGAAGGCCACGAGCGGCACGATAATCATGTCGAGAACATCGGCAGGCACGATAGGGAAGCGGTCGCTGCCGATGTCCATGGCCGTGAAGGCCCGCGTGGGGTGGGTGATAAACGGAGCCGCGGATGCATCGTCGGCGGCAACTGCCCGCATGCACATGCGCTGGCCACAAGCTGCGGCATCAATTGCTGAGAGCATGCACGGATAGGCCACGCGCCAGTCGCGTTTGGCGGCCGCCGCGGCAAACGCGGCAGGGTCGACTTCGGAACCCATCGCGGCATAGACGGCAACGGTGTGCGGCGCCGCGGCACCCGAGTTGCCCAGCAACTCAACCAGCCGCGCACAGATATCAGCAGACTTCGCCGCCCGCAAGTCCAAATCAAGAGCATCGCGCTGGGCAATCACCGCCCGCCGCAACTCAGCCTTGTCCATCCCAACCTCCTCTAGCAAACCTGCCAAAAAGTGACAGGCTTATTTTGGCTGGTTTTATCTGGGCAAACGTCGAAGCCGCCACAAAGGCGCCCTGTGTGGCGGCTTCGACTCGACGTTGGCTTCACAGCGCCGCAGCGATCGCTTCAGTTACAAACTTATTGAGTGACTCACCCTTCTTTGCCGCTGCCAGCGCTGCTTGCTTGTGGAGCTCAGAGCCCGTTCTTACGTTGAACGAGCCCTTAAAAGCCCGCTCGGGTTCCTTGCCCTTCTCGGCGCAAAACTCAAGGTAATCGTCGACGGCGTCGTGGAAGCATTGCTCCACTTCTTCAGCCGTGGAGCCTTCAAATACGATTGCGTCCCTAATGCCGGCGACCATACCTGTTAGCACATGCTGTTCGGCATCGAACTCGACCGGGGCGAAATAACCCTTGTATGCCAAAACGTTACTCATGACTACCTCCGACATCTTGCAGAAAGCGAACGATGTTTCGAATGGTCCCCGCTGTCAATTCGTCTGATGGATGAGGCGCGTGCATTACGAACATCCTGCCATCTGATGGCCTGTAGAAGCGAACGCGCGATCCGGACGTCTTGCCTTTGCTGTCCATTTCAAAGCCATATGAAGCCATAACTTTAAGAAAGTCAGCAAATCTATACGTTGAAGGACAGCTAAGCAGCTGGGCGATGAGTTTATCGGATCGAGTCATCCCGCCTCACATTCTGCAACTATATTCTAGTTGCAATTTCAGTTCGATGCAAGCACCTCTACTATAGAACATGTGTGCGTATAGAACAAGTGTTCGAACTACCACGAAGGGCGCCTGTGAACTGCGCCCTTCGTGGTAGTTTTGCTTGCCGTGCCTTAGCCCAGCAGGTCGACTACGTTAAAGCCGGCGTTGCTCTTGGCGATGACGTCTCGGCCGCCAAAAACACAGGTTGGCGATTCGGCCGCAATGCGCGTCACGTCGGCACCGAGCGAGCGAAGCTCACCGGGCGTGGCGGCGAGCATCTGGGCGCGGCGCTCCTCGCGTGCGTGCGGATCGAGCCCGGCCAGGTAGGTCGTGTTGCGGCGCTTGGTGAGCGCGTACGGCTTCACCGGCGCGTCCATGCCGCTCACGCAGCTTACGATAAAGCCCTCAAAGGCAGCCTCGTCGGGCTCAAAGCTGCCGAGCCATTCGCCTGCGCGCGCCACACGCTCAATCGAGGGGTCGATTGCTGGGTCGCGGTAGGTGTAGAACGCCGTCTGGCGCTCGCCGGCTGCGCGGAATCCGCAGCCGTACGCACCGCCCTTCACGCGAATCTCGTTCCACAGGTAGTCGTAGGAGAGCGCGTTGGCGGCAACCGCCCAGGCGCCCGTCACGTCGATGCCCAGGCGACGCGGGTCGGACGCGCTTGCCGCAAAGCAGATATCGCTGGGGATGACGAAAGCCTCGTGGCGGTCGCGCGGCGTCGGCACCACGAGAGCGTCGCGGCCGGCATCGGCACCATCGCCCGCACCCAGCCCCAGGTCGCCCGCGGCATCCCAGTATGCGTCAAAGTCCTCGTTGCTGCCGGTAAAGCTCGCCATGCAGCCATCGGCCACAAAGATGCGCTCCGCCAGCTCGGCAAGCTTGGTACGCAGCCCGTCCACGCGCTCGTCAAAGTGCTCGAGCAGATTGCGCAGGAACAGGTAGAAATCTACGCCCGAAAGCTGCTCGCGCACCACGGCCGAAGGCGAGCTGTAGCTCATCGCGCGACCCAGCGCCGCCGAGTGACCGTTGTTGATAAAGCCCTGCTCAAGCCCAATGCGAATCTGCGTGAGAACGTCGCGCACGCGGTCGGCGTCGGCATCGAGCAAAAGCGTGCTCGACCACACCTCGCGCGGCAGGCTTGCCAGCGCATCAATCTTCTCGGACAGGGCGCCGGCGCTCACCAGCAGGTAGGGGCGCACGCCGTCCACGTCGGGCTGGGTCATGACCTCGGTCGTAAAGCTCAAAAAGCCCAGCTTGCCGGCGAGCAAGTTGTCGAGCTCCTCGGCCGAGTGCTCGCTCGTGGGCAGCTGTTTGAGCAGGCGGCAGAGCAGCGTCACATAGGGCAGGTCCTCAAGCGCAACGCAGCTCAGATCGAAATACTGCATGGCGTAGGCCAGGCGGTTGGTGGGGATGCCGTGGCGCAGGCAGGGGATGGGCGCAGTCGTGTCCACAACAAGCGGCGGCTCGGGGCGCGCATCGCCAATGTCGGATACACGCAGACGCGGTAGCGTGGCCTTGTCCTCGGGCGTGTCCTCGGCCTCCTGCGCGGCACGCAGCACAGCCGTGCGCTCGACTACGTCGGCCAGCTCGGCATCGGTCATGGCGTCGCGCTTGGCAGCCAGCTCGGCAGCTTCGGCACCCTCCGCACCCTCGGCGGCGTCTACCGGCACCAGCTCGACCAGAGCCATGTGGTCGTTCTGGAGCACGAGCTCGCGCAGCAGGTCCTCAAAGTAAGTGCCGTTCAGCTCGCCGCGCAGCTCCTCGTACACCGGGCCATACTTGAGCGCCAGCGTCGCGGCGTCGTCATCGTAGAGCCACGTGCTCAGCGCGTCGCACGCAATGGCCACGCCGTCGGCGATGCCATAGTCGCGCTGGCGCAGGTCGTATTCGTTGCTGCTGATGATGGCTTCCAGACGCTCGCGCGGAACGCCGTGCTCGCACAGGTCGCGGCAGGCGTCCTGGAACACGCGGCGCAGCTCGCGCGCCACGCCGGGCTGCGCGTTTTGCAGCATGATGAGCTCGTAGGGCTGCAGACTCTCGGCCGCGGTGTAGCTCACCACGTTGCCGCCCAGGCCGGCGGCCAGAATGGCCTTCTTAACCGGCGCCTCGTTGGAGCCCAGCAGCGCCTCAAACAGGATATCCGCCGCGATCGTGCGTTTGCGGTCGAGCGCGCTGCCCAGCACCAGGCCCAGGCCCACCAGGGCGTTCTCGGGCGTGGTGACCATCTCGACGCGCTTGTACTCGCAGGTCACGGGCGCCTGCACGTCCAGCGGATTGGGCGCCAGCGCGGACGGGTCCTCGCCGGCGGCGACGGCAGCGTCCATGCGGCGGCTCGCGGCACTCGGCTGCGACAGATAGCGCTCGTCCAAAAAGGCCAGTGCGCGGTCCACGTCCAGGTCGCCGTAGAGCGTGATGTAGGAGTTGGAAGGGTTGTAGTGGCGTGCGTGCGTGTCCAGGAACTGCTCGTAGGTGAGCGCCGGGATCACGCGCGGGTCGCCGCCGCTCTCGTGCGCATAGGCGGTGTCGGGATAGAGCGCGGCGTTGACGGCGTCGTCCAGCACGCTCATGGGGTCGGACAGCGCGCCCTTCATCTCGTTGAACACCACGCCGTTATAACGCAGCGTGCCCTCGTGCAGGCTCGCGGCGCTGCTGTCGCCGTCGCCCTCCGGCAGGTCCAGTTCGTAGTGCCAGCCCTCCTGCTCAAAAATGGTGGGCTTGGTATAGATGGCCGGGTTGAACACCGCGTCCAGGTACACGTCCATCAGGTTATACAGATCCTGCTCGTTGGTGGTGGCAACGGGGTAGATGGTCTTGTCGGGGTAGGTCATGGCGTTGAGGAACGTCTGCATGGAGCTCTTGATCAGGTCGACAAACGGCTCCTTGACGGGAAACTTGGCCGATCCGCACAGCACCGAGTGCTCAAGAATATGGAACACGCCGGTGGAATCGGCCGGCGGCGTCTTAAAGCCAATGGCAAAGGCCTTGTTCTCGTCGTCGCACGCCAGGTACAGCAGACGAGCGCCCGAGGCAGTGTGTCGCAGCACGTAAGCGTCCGAGTCGAGCTCGGGCACGGCCTCGCGGCGCTCGACGGCAAAGCCGTGGCAGGTAGTGCCGGGCACCAGCAGTGCAGCGGCTGCGGCGCGCGGGTCGGTTGAGGTGGTGGGCATATGCAGTCTCCTTTGACGCCCCAGCGGGGGCGAATCGAGTCGAATCCTCGAGAGTATACCCATATGGGGCTGCGGTTCTGCGGCGAACTGGAGACGATGCTAGCGGATTGGGCGAAGGGCTCGCGTGCCCGCCGCACGAGCGTGGAAAATTGGACACTCGCCAAACGAGAGTGGATATTCGGACGGACGAGCGAGGATTTCCGGATACCTATCGAACGAGAGTGGATATTTGGACGGAATTTGCCGCAAAAGCCCCAAAAACCGTCCAAATATCCACTCTCGATATCCGACCGTCCGAAAATCCTCGCTCGTCCATCACTCGCGTATCTCTCGTCCCTCATTCGTCTCTAATATGAGAGATGACAGGAAGATGAGAGAAAAATATGAGAGATAACTGAGCAGCAAAGAGACAGGCAATCATGGTATTGTCTCAATACCGATTGTTCTACCAGCAAAAATATGTATAAATGAAGCAAATGGTAGACATTCCATCTCTATCTATCTCTTATCTCTAAGCCGAGAGATAGAGAGATAAATGAGAGATAATTACGAGAGATAACTGAGAGACGAGGGAAATCTATCCGCGGCATTCTCCGCAGGACCGAGCGAAAGGACGTGCAGATGAACGAAAACGAGCTGACCGGTCTGCTTGAGTCTTTAAGGCGTATGGGCTCGGATGATCTTAACGTCGAAGTGAAGGAGAGCGCCACGACGCTTTCCCGCGACGTATGGGAAACGGTGAGCGCATTCGCGAACACTGCCGGCGGAATCATCGTGCTCGGAGTGAGTGAGCGCGCAGGTTTTGTCCCGGTTGAGAACTTCGAGACCGAGAAAGTGCTCAACCAATTTGTGTCAGGCATGGGTGATGCGGGCGGTCGAGGAAAGCTGGCCAATCCGCCTAAATACACGATCGAGCGAGTGGAGCTTCAGGGCGTCATCGTTCTCGTCATTACGATTGAGGAGCTCGATCCGTCGAGCAAGCCCTGCTATGTCATAGAGCGGGGCGCCCAGGGCGGCAGCTACAAGCGCATCGATGACAAAGATGTGCCGCTTTCATCGACTGAGGTGCTCGCATTGGCGTCATACGGTCGAGCGACTCCGAGCGATCGCGACGCGGTGGCGGGTGCGGGCGCGGACAATCTCGACGAGACGCTGGTCGACCGTACGATAGATCGGGCTTTCTCGTTGACGCCCCGGGCAATGCGCGGCGCGCCGGACAAACAAACGAAGCTGGAGCGCCTAAATATCCTTGATTCCCAGGGCAATGTCACCAAGGCTGGACTCCTAGTTGTGGGCACCTACCCTCAGCAGTTCTATCCCAAGCTCTTCATTGACGTGGCTGTCCATGCGGGAACTCAGAAGGGCATGGCGGGGTCGCTGAGGTTCATGGACCGCACAATCTGTGAGGGAACGTTGGGCGAGATGATCTCGGATGCTGTCGCGGCCGTCGCCAAGAATTTGCGGCGAACCTCGACCGTCCAAGGCGTCTCGCGTGTCGACTCGCTGGAGATTCCCGAGGAGGTTCTGCGCGAGGCAATCGCCAACGCCGTAATCCATCGAGAATACGGGGATCGGTTCTGTGGACAATCGATTGCCGTCGACGTCTTTGACGATCGTGTCGAGGTAACGAATCCTGGCGGCCTTTACGGGGGAAAGACTCGCGAGAACTTGTTTGACGGCAGCTCCCGATGCCGTAACGCGACGCTGGTGAAGCTCATGTCGATTGTCCCGCTTCCGGATGGCGCAGGTTCGCCGGCTGAGGGCAATGGCTCGGGCATCCCGATGATGATCGATGCCATGCGCGCGCATGGTCTGGCCGAGCCCCTGTTCTGCCCGGGGTTCGATCGGTTCAAGGTCGTACTTTACCGTTCAAAGATCGAGCCGGTTGATCATGGCGGGGGCTTAATTGTGACGGCACTCAAACACTACGGCGAGCTGGGGACGCGTGAGCTGGCAGAACGCACGGGGCTTACAATTTCCCAGGTTAGGTCGCGCGTCAACGCGCTCATTGCTCAAGGCGAGCTTGAGCCCACGGCGCCGGCGACGAGCCGCAACCGCAAGTATCGACTGTCAGAGCGCGTGGAATAAATGCGTTAGTGGACGAGGCAACCCAATAATCGACCCTCAATTGGCGCCCACTAAGGTAAAGCGGTTGTTGCTCAGTCGACGGTGATGCTAAAGACTCGGCTTACGCCGGCATGGCCCCGAACCCGTTCATCAGGAACAGCCTAAGAACCAGCTTGATGACATATCCCGGTTTGACTTCTGCCGCGTCAAAGACGTGGCGCTCGGCGAGCTCACTGCAGTATGCATAGATGTCACGGATAAGGTCCGCGCCCGAAAGCGTAAACATGTAGCCTACGTCCGAAAGCGCATTGGGCGCGGCGGGCAACTTGGCTATGCGGCAAAAGGTCAACAGGTCGGGCGCCATAGCGTCCTGGTAGCCAAGATGGCTGCCGTCTTCTTGTGCGGCGAGTTCTAGCTGGCGTACTCGATCCAGCGCCGCCGCTAGCACAAAGCTCGGCGTAGGCGCGTTGACGTCCCGAGTGGTCGCCACGAGCCTGCCCGCCGCCTGCGTGACAAGCCAGGCGACCTCGCGCTGGCAGCGCACGGCCTTGCGCGTAACCGGCTTGATGGACGAAGAAGAAACGCTCCCCTTAGGTGGATTCGAAGCAGCCATAAGACCCTCCCATGAACAATCCGGCCCAACAAGCCCGGATGAAACACGTGCTACATCAGTATACAGGGGAGTGGGATGGAAAAAACGGAGTCGACAGCGTGAACTGCCGGCTCCGGATTGCTTGCCTTAGAGGCCGTACACTTCGACCATGGCTTCGCCAATGCGATGGGGCACGCCGGTGACGCTTGCGAACTGCCCGACGGGCGCTGGATGACGAAGCAATCGTTCTGGTTCAACAAGGGCTATCTGGAGCACATCCTGGGGCTGTAGCGTTTTGGGATTGTTTAACGATCGAGCTCCTGCTCCTCAATGCCTCGATGTCATCTCTATAAATAAACCCCCTCACCGAGCTGCTTGTGGAACTCGGCGTGATGGTCGCGTGCCCAAGTAAAGAGTGCCTGGTCAAAGTCGGTGCGCGTGGCCGGGACGCCAAAGACGCCGGCAACTTCGACACGCACAAACTCCAGTGCCGGCAGCTTGTTGATGGCGGTGAGGGCAAACGGGGACGTGGGTTCTTCGAACAGATAGTGGCTGCCTTGCAGCGCGTCGCAACTGGTGCACGTGTTGCCGAGCGACGGGGCTTTGGAGGCTCGTGCGCCTACGGGTTTGTAGCCACAGCGCTTAGAAAGATAGTCGCGGATCTCGCCCGGGACGCAGCCAAGAGCGGGAACAATGGCGAGCGCGTTGGCATTGGCCGTGTCGATGGTAATGTGCCCGGCTTCGTTGGGCGCGTTCGCAATGGCGATGCCCTTGCCGTCATCGGTTCGATAGGGAATACCGAAGGCCGCGACCGAGGTCTCTTCGTGGCATTTCCAGCACTCGCGCTTGCCCAGTACTAGATATATATACGGCGCTGAGGGGTCGGATCGGTCAACACCGGGCAGCCACTCGGCAAAGGGCTCGGTGTTGACGCCGCTGGGTACATACCAGATCTTCTTGGTCCGGTCCCATTTGGCGCCCAGCGCCTTGGCTTCTTCTTTGTGCGAAAAGGGGACATCGAGCTCGGTGCGCATGGCGGCTCCTTGGTGCTGCAGGTGCAAGTGGCTCAAGGATACCGCAGGGCGCAGACATCGCGGCGTTTTGCTGAGAAGTTGCGGTGCGGACTGATTGGTTATGCCGATGGATAGATCGGCAAGTAGATGGTCGGCTTTTGGCCAGTTGGGCGGTTGGAGCAGCTTGCGGCGCAGTTTTGTGCCTGGCTATTGTTGATGTTGGGGTATTGAATTTGTTTGGCAGCCATTCGTCAGGTGAATTGATGCTACGTTGCGATGACGGTTGGAACTGCCAGCGGATTTGGCGACATAAAACAAAACAGCCCAGAGGACATAGCCTCTGAGCTGCGAACATTTGGTGGGCGTTAGAAGATTTGAACTTCTGACCTCTTCCGTGTCAGGGAAGCGCTCTCCCCCTGAGCTAAACGCCCGATCAAGGGTGCGCAAGCGCGCAAGGGATAATATAACGGAGCCTGAACTCGGTGGCAAGAACATTTTTTAAAAATCGCTTACATTGTGGAATTCGGGGGTCTTGTCATATCCATTTCAAAAGAGCCTGCTGCCGCGATTTGGCTGTCGCATAATGCAAGGCCATTGCGGTATCGAGCTATGGAAAGACGCCTGCGGAATTGTCCTACCGATAAGCGGACAAGCCTTCGGCTGGTGCCTTCGCCGTGGTAAGGTAAGCCGAATTGCTTCCAGACTGTTTCGGGGGAGTGGAATGAGCGAAGAGTGTGTCGAGCAGGTCGAAGGCGCAGGGGCTTCGGTGCCGATGACCGATATTTCGAACATTGATGTGCCCGAGGGCACCGACGAGCTCAGCCGCAACACCCGTCGCGCATGGCGCGACCGCCTGAACAGCGCTTCGACGCGCAAGATGATCACGGGCGTCTTGGCTACGCTGGTGGGCGGTTCGTTTTGGGGCTTCTCGGGCACCAGCGCGAGCTTTCTGTTCGATACCTACCACGTCGACACCTTGTGGCTTATGAGCGTGCGTCAGATTCTCGCCGGTCTACTCTTTATGGCCGTGGTTGTTACGCGCGACCGCGAGCGCCTGATTAAGCTCTGGACCACACCCGCCGATCGCAAGCAGCTGCTGCTCTTTACCGCCTTTGGTCTGCTGTTCAACCAGTTTTGCTATCTTTCGGCCGTGCGCCTGACTAATGCCGGAACCGCGACGGTACTCCAGTGCCTGCAGCTCGTTATCATCATGGGCTACGCCTGCGTGACCGATCGCCGCATGCCGCGTACTCGCGAAGTCATCGGCATTGGCCTGGCTCTGGGTGGAACCTTTTTAATCGCCACCGGCGGCGACCCCACCAGCCTGAATATCTCGCCGCTTGGCCTGGCAGCAGGTCTTATGTGTGCGGTCAGCGCCGCGTGTATGGCGGTGATTCCCGCCAAGATCCTGCCCGAATACGGCAGCCCCATCGTCACGGGCTCGGCAATGCTCACGGCGGGCGTGGTCTCGTGCGTCTTCGTGCAGCCCTGGGCGCATATGCCGGCGCTCGATGCCGCCGGTATCGAGGCGCTCGCGGTGTTCGTGGTTATCGGCTCGTTTTTTGCTTACATGCTCTATATGCAGGGCGTTAAGGACATCGGCTCGGTGCGTGCGAGCCTCATCGGAACTGTGGAGCCGGTTTCGGCGACCATCACCAGCGCCGTTATGCTGGGCACGGTGTTTTTGCCGACCGACCTTATCGGCTTTGCCATGATCATCGTGATGATGTTCCTTACGGTGTAGTTGACGCCGCCGCCAAGACAGAAAAGGTGTTGTGCCGCATTTTCGCCAATTGATGTCCGTGTCTGGAGTTTAGCTGTCGATGCTCAAAATGCCATAAACTAGTAACGTTATGGACTTTTTCATTGCGACTCAATTGCGAGGATTTCTTTATGGCTGGTAATCACTTTAAGGGCAGCGATAGCGGCCGTCCTGCAGTTCCGCCGCGTCCGAACGGGGCTGGTAAGGCCGGCACGCCGGGCGACGCTGGACAGGGCGGCTCCGGTAAGCGCGTGTCCCCGGGCGAGACGGCGATGTTTACCGCTCTGTACGAGCAGTCTCAAAAGGCAAAAAAGACCGGCCGTGCAAGAGGGAATGTCTTTGCGGGCGGTGCAACCTCCGCGTCGCAGCCGAGCGGGGCTCCTTCGGCACCTGCGAACAACGCAGGTGCTGCCAACGCCGCGAATGCCGCCGGCAACGTTAATGCCGGCAAGGCCGACAACAATACTCCCTCTGCCGGTGGCGCGGGGCTTACGGGTAACCTTGGCACGATCTACACCGGCGCCTCCGAGACTGGCACGTTCGCCCGCCTGGATGATAGCGGTGCCGAGTTTGCGGGCTCGGGTTCCAAGGAAGATTATTACGATTTTGGCTTGAACTACGGTAGCGACGCTTCGTCGAGTTCGACCTCTGACGGTCTGGTCCGTCATCGCCATCGCAAGGGCGAGCGCAAAAAGCGTCACACCGGCGCCATTATCGCCGCTGTAGTCGCGGTGCTTCTCGTTGCGTTTGGCGCAAGCGGCTTTATGCTGCTTAACTCGGCAAAGACCGTAAAGAGCGAAGCGAAGGAGGCTGTCGAGATCGTCGGTGGCCTTAAGGACAAGGTCACGTCGGGCGATTTTTCGACGCTGCCTGACGACGCGAAGAAGATCGATGAGCTCTGCGACAGCATGAAGGCGGAGACTTCGAGCCCGCTGTGGACGGCGGCTTCGTTTATCCCGGTGTATGGCAGCGATATCAATGCGGCCCGCACCATGATTGACGCCCTGTCCGATGTCTCGAGCAATGCGCTGGTTCCCATGGCCGATAACCTTTCGCAGGCTACGCCCGGCAAACTGTTCCAGGACGGCATGATTAACGTGTCCGCGCTGCAGGCGGTCGCCGATTCGCTTTCCAGCAGCTCGAAGGTGTTCAAGAGCGCCAACGAGAAGATCCAGGGCATTGGCGATACTCATATTTCTCAGGTGACCGAGCTGGTCGATAAGGCCAAGGACGGCTTTGCCACCCTCAACGGTGCGGTTGACGCGGCGGAGAAGGTCGCCCCCGTCCTTCCCCAGATGCTCGGCGCCAACGGTCAGACGCGTCATTACCTTGTGCTCGCGATGAGCAATGTCGAGATCCGCGCCTGCGGCGGTTTCCCCGGTTCTCGCGGCGTGATGTCGGTGACTGACGGTAAGCTCGAACTGGGCGATTTTGTCAAAGTCGACATGATGAAAGAGCCTTTGAGCCCGCTTCCCATCACCGATGAAGAGGCAAACTTGTTCACGACCGGATGGGGCCTGACCGGATTCAACACGCTCGGATACACGATGGGCGACGTTACGATGACGCCTGATTATCCGCGTGCGGCTCAGCTTGCCAGCGATATGCAGAAGGCCATTGTCGGAGATGACATCGACGGCGTATTTGCAGTCGATCCGGTATTTTTGCAGTATATGCTCGGCGTTGTAGGCGGCACACAGCTTCCTGACGGCACCGTCGTTGATGGAAGCAACGCCGCAAAGGTGCTGCTGCACGATATTTATTGGAATTACCCGGTAGAGGAACAGGACGCCATTTTTGCGGCGGTTGCCGGATCAGCTTTTAACAAGATCGTGGACGAACTGGGCTCCAGCGATATTACTAAGATTGCTGCCGCCATCGAAAAGGGCGCTTCCGAGGGTCGCATCCTCATGTATTCGAGAAATGATGACGAGGAAAAGGCCGCGAAGGCTCTTGGAATATCGGGCGCTCTCCAAACCGATACGTCGGAGGCTCCGATTTTGGGCGTCTATGTGAACAACTACAGCTATTCAAAGATGGATTGGTTCCTCGATAAGCGAGTCACCATCGATTCTTCGGTTGAAAATGCCGATGGCTCGACGACGTATCGAGTGACCACCTCGCTCAAAAACACGATGACCCCCCAGGAGAAGGCCGAGATGCCTGGTTATTTCCAGGGCCATAACGGCATTAGCCAGGATATTGATGATGAGGTGCTGAGGCTTTATCTCTATGCTCCTGCGGGAGGCAGCATTTCGGACATTAAGACTTCGGGCTCCGGTTCTATCGAGATGAACGAAGCGACGCACGATGGCTTGAAGGTTGCATGGGGCGGTGTCCACATGCTTCTTGGACAAGACATAAAGGTCGAGTACACGGTCACGACTTCGAAGGACTCTGGGCACAAAGAGCTTAAGGTTCGTACCACGCCAACCGCTCAAACGTTCGAATAGGATAAGTAAGATATGAAGTACTTTGGCACCGACGGCTTTCGTGGTGAGGCCAACGTTGGGCTGACGGTAGAGCACGCTTATAAGATTGGCCGTTTTGTGGGCTGGTATTACGGCGCCAACCGCGAGCGCAAGGCACGCGTGATCGTGGGCAAGGACACGCGTCGCTCGAGCTATATGTTCGAGGCGGCGCTGGTGAGCGGCCTGGTCGCGAGCGGCGCGGACGCCTACATGCTGCACGTGATCCCGACGCCGGGCGTGGCGCATCAGACCGTGGAGGGCTGCTTCGATTGCGCCATCATGATCAGCGCGAGCCACAACCCGTTTTGCGATAACGGCATTAAGCTCGTCAATAGCGACGGTTTTAAGATGGACGAGGACGTACTGGAGCTCATCGAGGACTACATCGATGGCAAGAGCGAAGTTCCGTTGGCCACGGGCAACCACATCGGTGCCACGGTGGACTACATGCAGGGCCGCAACCGCTACATTGCTTCGCTCATTGCAAGTGCGAACTTTTCGCTGCAGGGCGTCAAGATCGGTATCGACTGCGCCAACGGCTCGGCTTCCTCGGTGGCCAAGCCGGTGTTCGACGCGCTGGGCGCCGACGTGCGCGTGATCAATGCCGCGCCCGACGGCTTTAACATCAACGTCGACTGCGGCTCCACGCATATGGAGCGTCTGCAGCGCCATGTGGTGGAGCAGGGCCTGGACGTGGGCTTTGCCTACGACGGCGATGCCGACCGCTGCCTGGCCGTGGACGAGCGCGGGCGCGTGGTCGACGGCGACCAGATCCTGTACGTGTGCGGCGTGTATCTGAACAAGCACGGGCGCCTCTCGGGCGGTACCGTGGTGCCAACGATTGCCAGTAACTTTGGCCTTGTCAAGTCGCTGGAGCTTGCCGGCCTGAGCGCCGTGACCAGCGGCGTGGGCGACCGTCACGTGTATGCCAAGATGCGCGAGGGCGGCTACAGCCTGGGCGGCGAGCAGACGGGCCATACGATCTTTGGCGATATCGAGCGCACGGGCGACGGCATTATGACTTCGCTGCGCGTGATGGAAGTGATTCGTGCCGAGCGCGAGACGCTCTCGCAGCTCACGGCTCCGTGCAAGTTGCTGCCGCAGGCGCAGGTGGCCGTGCGCGTGGCGGACAAGGACGCCGCGCTCGAGAACATGGGCGTGCAGAACGCCATCGCCGAGGCCGAGGCTGCGCTGGCAGGCGAGGGCCGCGTGCTCGTGCGCAAGAGCGGAACCGAGTCGGTTATCCGCGTGCTGGCCGAGGCGCCCGACCAAGCATCCGCCGATGCCGCCATGAAGCGCATCGCCAACGCGCTCGAGGCTCTGTAAGGTAGTCATTGGGGACGTTCTTAAACGACTAGGTGGAAAGGGGGCGCCGCGGATTGGTTCCGCGGCGTCCCCTTTGCGTTGGCGTGTCGGTTATGCCTTACAGTTCGTAGAGCGTGGTGAACTTGTCCTGCAGGTAGCTGCAGTAGTAGCGGGCATCGAACGCCATGCCGCACGCGCCCTTGATGAGCTCCGGCGCGTCCTTGGCGCGGCCCCACTGCCAAATGTGCTCGCCCAGCCAGGCGCGGACGGGTGTCAGGTCGCCGCTCGCACAGGCGCCGTTGAGGTCGACACCGTCGCGGCACATGGCCGGCACAAACATGGCGTCGTAGGCGCTGCCCAGCGCATAGGTGGGGAAGTAGCCAAACGAGCCGCCGCTCCAGTGCGTATCCTGCAGGCAACCACGCGTGTCGTCGGGAACGGGGATGCCCAGGTACTCGTTCATAAAGCGATTCCAAAGCGCGGGGATATCCTTGGCTGTGGCCTCGCCGGCAAACAGCATGCGCTCGATCTCGTAGCGCACCATAACGTGCAGCGGATAGGTGAGCTCGTCGGCCTCGGTGCGGATCAACGACGGCTGCGCGATGTTCACGGCGCGGTAGAGCGTGTCCTCGTCGACGTCGCCGTAGACCTCGGGCGCGTGGCGGCGCAGCACCTCGAGCAGCGGTCCCATAAAGGCGCGGCTGCGACCCACGGTGTTCTCGAAAAAGCGGCTCTGGCTCTCGTGGATGCCCATGGAGGTGCCGCCCTCAAGACAGGTGCGCGCATAGGCGGGATTGACGCCCAGCTCGTACATGGCATGTCCCGCCTCGTGGATGATGCTGTAGACGTTGGAGATGCAATCGTTCTCGTAGATGTGTGTCGCGATGCGCGCGTCACCCACGGCAAAGCCCTCGCTAAACGGGTGTTCGGTAAAGGCAAGCGTGGTGTCGTTCAGGTTCAGGCCGACGAGCTTCATAAGGTCGAAGCTCATGGCGCGCTGGGCGGCCTCGGGCACGCGGGCGTGCAAAAAGTCGGCAGCGGGCTGCTGGCCGCGCTCGCCGATGGCGTGCACGAGCGGCACGACCGTCGCCTTGACCTCATCGCAAAACGCATCGAAGCTCTTGGCGGAAAGGCCGCGCTCGTACTGGTCGAGCCAAACGTCGTATGGGTCGCGCTTGGGGTCCATGAGTTCGGCCTGATGCTTAAGTTGGGCGACGATTCTATCCACATAGGGCTCAAAACTCGCCCAGTCGTTGGCCGTCTTGGCCTTGTGCCACACGGCGTCGGCCTCGCAGGTGAGCCTGGTCCAGGCCTCGGCCTCCTCGGTAGGAATAACGCTTGCCTCGCGCTGGTCGCGGCCGAGCACGCGGATCTCGTCGAGCAGCTGCGGGTCGTCTACGTGTCCGCCTGCAACCGTCTCGCGCGCTAACGAGCGTACGAGCTCAACGGACTTCTCGCTGGTCAGTAGCTTGTGATGCTCGCCGGCAAGCGTGCCCATGGCGTCGGCACGGGCGGCAGCACCGTTGGCAGGAGCAATCGTCGCTCCATCGAACTCGGCAATCTTGAGCAGGTACTCGCGAGTCCACAGCTTGCCCTCGAGTTTGCGGAACTTTTTGACGGCCTTGTCGACTTTAGCAGCCTTGACGCCCTTGGCAGCCTTTGCCACGGCGGCCTGGGCCTTCTTATCGAGTTTCTTTCCCATACCGTATCCTTAATCTCGCAGGCCGAGCGCCGCAGGCGGGTGCGCGGCCAGTTTGCACAGCTACCTGCCTTGTACCCAGCACGAACAAAACGGAACGCGGCGATACGCCCACACAATGTGGTATCCTATAGCCCAATGCGTTGACGGAGAGGGTTTTGCCCGCCGCGTCGCCGGCAAGAGAGGGAAGGTCATGGGCTGCAAGCCTTCCTGCGGTGGCAAGGGCCAAGCGTTCACTCCCGAGCAGCGACCTCAACGGGCGCGCGGCTAGCGGCGGCGAAGCCCCAGTAGGGAAGCCGTGAGCCTCGCGATAAGGGGCGCAGAGTGGGCACGGCGGGCCAGACATCCGCCGGGTCAAACAAGGTGGTACCGCGGAATTCAACCGTCCTTGGGCAATGCACATGCCCGAGGACGGTTTTTTGTTACCGAACCGGGCCGCGTTTTCGCAACGCCGGGCGGCGGCAGTCGTCCCGGCGAGCGGGGAGCGCGAGAGACGAAAGGGAAGACATGAGTCTGATTGATGATCTGGTCAAACTCGAGGAAGAGGCCAAGGAGCTCGTCGCAGGCGCCGACGACGCCGCCAAGCTCGAGGCTGCGCGCGTCGAGCTGCTCGGCCGCAAGGGCCGCATCACCGGCCTGATGCGCATGATGGGCAAGCTTGCCCCCGAGGATCGCCCCGTCATGGGCAAGCGCGCCAACGAGATGCGCCAGCTGATCGAGGGCATGCTCGATGAGCGCACCACCGAGATGAAGGCCGCCGCCCTCAAGCACGCACTCGAGCACGAGGCCGTCGACATCACGCTGCCGGGCATCCGTCCGCAGATTGGTCACCAGCACCTGATCAAGCAGATCATCGAGGAGGCCGAGGACATCTTCTGCGGCATCGGCTACACCGTCGAGTCCGGCCCCATGGTCGACACCTCCTACTACAACTTCACCGCGCTCAACGCCCCCATGGATCACCCGAGCCGCTCGGCCCGCGATACCTTCTACGTGGTCGACAACAACCCCGGCAGCGTCGCGCACCCCGAGGCCCACGCCCATGGCGAGTCCGACGTGCTGCTGCGCACCCAGACCTCGGGCGTGCAGATCCACACCATGGAGTCGCAAAAGCCGCCCATCTACATGATCTGCCCGGGCACCGTTTACCGTCCCGATACAGCCGACGCTTGCCACCTGCCGCAGTTCAACCAGATCGAGGGCCTGGTCGTCGACGAGGGCATCACCTTTGGCGATCTTAAGGGCACGCTCGACTACTTTGTTAAGTGCATGTTTGGCGAGGATCGCAAGACGCGTTACCGCCCGCACTTCTTCCCCTTCACCGAGCCCAGCTGCGAGGTGGACGTGAGCTGCCACGTGTGCGGCGGCAAGGGCTGCAACTTCTGCAAGCACAGCGGCTGGATCGAGATCTTGGGCTGCGGCATGGTCGACCCCAACGTCCTGATCAACTGCGGCATCGATCCCGAGAAGTACACCGGCTTCGCCTTTGGCATTGGCGCCGAGCGCGTCGCGGCCCTGCGCTACGACCTGCCGGACCTCAGAACGCTCATGACAGGCGATATGCGTTTCTTGAATCAGTTCTAGGCCCGGCGGCTTTCCCAAGCACCGCACCTTGCCTTTCAATCATCGGTTGCGTACCTAAGTACGCGGCCCTCCTCTTTCAAGGCAATCTGCGGCACTTGGAAAACCCGTCTCCGCTGCAGTTTTTTGGCTCAAAGCCGCATTTATGAAAGGAGACCAGTTAGATGCGCGTTTCTTACGACTGGCTCAAGACCATGATCGATATTCCGGAGGATCCCAAGACCCTTTCGGACGAATATATCCGTACCGGCACCGAGGTCGAGGCGATCGACACCGTGGGTGAGTCCTTCGACCACGTGGTGACCGCCAAGGTGCTCACCAAGACCCCTCACCCCGATAGCGACCACATGTATGTGTGCTCGGTCGACGTGGGCGACAAGAACCTCGACGCCGACGGCAACCCCGCTCCGCTGCAGATCGTCTGCGGCGCGCAGAACTTCGAGGCCGGCGATCACATCGTCACGGCCATGATCGGCGCTGTCCTGCCCGGCGACGTCAAGATCAAGAAGAGCAAGCTTCGCGGCGTCGTGTCCATGGGCATGAACTGCTCCGCGCGCGAGCTCGGCCTGGGCGGCGACCACTCCGGCATCATGATTCTGCCCGAGGACACGCCCTGCGGCATGCCGTTTGCCGAGTACATGGGCTCGAGTGATACTGTGCTCGACTGCGAGATCACGCCCAACCGCCCCGACTGCCTGTCCATGATCGGCATGGCCCGCGAGACCGGCGCCATCTTCGACCGCGATTTCCACGTTGAGCTGCCCGCCATCAAGGCCGAGGCCGGCCGCGCGACCGACGACGAGCTTTCGGTCGAGATTGCCGACGAGGGCCTGTGCGACCGCTATGTCGCCCGCATCGTGCGCAACGTGAAGGTCGGCCCGTCGCCCGACTGGATGGTCAAGCGTCTCAACGCCCTGGGCGTGCGCCCGCACAACAACATCGTCGACATCACCAACTACGTGATGATGCTCACCGGCCAGCCACTGCACGCCTTTGACCTCGACACCTTTGCCGAGCGCGATGGCCACCGTCGCGTGGTGGTTCGCGCCGCCCAGCAGGATGAGAAGTTCACGACGCTCGATGGCGAGGAGCGCGTGCTCGACGCCGGCATGGGCCTCATCACCGACGGCGAGCGCTCCGTGGCGTTGGCCGGCGTTATGGGCGGCATGGATTCCGAGATCGAGGACGATACCGTCGACGTGATGGTCGAGAGCGCCTGCTTCAACGCCGGTCGCACCTCGCACACCAGCCGCGATCTGTCGCTGATCTCCGACGCCTCCATTCGCTTTGAGCGCCAGGTTGACGAGACTGGCTGCGTGGATGTCGCCAACGTTACCTGCGCGCTCATCGAGGAGATCGCCGGCGGCGAGGTTGCTCCCGGCTATGTCGATGTTTTCCCCGCGCCCAAGACCATCGACAGCATCAAGCTGTGCCTGGCCCGCGTGCATGCCATCTGCGGTGCCGACATCGAGCCCGACTTTATCGAGCGTTCGCTTACCCGTCTGGGCTGCACCGTCGAGCGCGACGGCGAGGACTTTATGGTTACCCCGCCGAGCTTCCGTCCCGACCTGCCGCGCGAGATTGACCTGATCGAGGAGGTCCTGCGCCTATGGGGCATGGGCCGTGTGACGGCGACCATCCCGGCTGCCAAGAACCACATCGGCGGCCTGACCCGCGAGCAGAAGCTCACCCGCAAGGTCGGCGAGATCCTGCGCGCCTGCGGCCTCAACGAGACCACGACCTTTGGCTTTGCCGCCCCGGGCGACCTGGAGAAGATTGGCATGTCCACCGAAGGCCGCGGCTGCCCCGTGGTGCTCATGAACCCGCTGGTGGCCGAGCAGACCGAGATGCGTCGTTCGCTGCTGCCGGGCCTGCTGCAGTCCGTGGCCTACAACGAGGCCCACGGCACGCCCAACGTGCACCTGTACGAGGTCGGCAGCCTGTTCCACGGTCGCGAGAACGCCAGCCTGCCCAAGGAGACCAAGTCCGTGGCGGGTGTGCTCTCGGGCCAGTGGAGCGAGCAGTCCTGGAACATGAAGTACCGTAAGCTGCGCTTCTTCTTTGGCAAGGGCATTGTCGAGGAGCTGCTCGCCCAGCTGCGCATCGAGAAGGTTCGCTTCCGTCCTGTCGAGGGCGAGGGCTACGCTTTCTTGCAGCCGGGTCGTGCGGCCGAGGTTCTGTCCGGCGGAACCGTGCTGGGCTGGGTCGGCGAGATTCACCCCGAGGCGCGCGAGGCGATGGGCATCGATGAGGTCGTCGTTGCCTTTGAGCTCGACTTGGACAAGCTGATCAAGGGCGCCCGCAACCAGGAGAACTACCGTGAGTTCTCGCAGTACCCGGCCGTTGAGCACGACCTTGCCATTGTGGTTGACAACTCCGTGACCTGTGAGGATCTTGAGCGCCGCATTACGAGCGCCGGCGGTAAGTTGCTCGAGGGCGTGCGCCTGTTCGACGTCTACCGCGATCCCATCCGCATCGGAGCGGGCAAAAAGTCCATGGCCTTTGCGCTTACGTATCGCTCCGACGACCACACGCTTACCAGCGAAGAGGTCGAGAAAGCGCACCAGAAGATTGTCACCAAGGTGTGCAAGGGCGTAAACGGCGAGGTCCGCTCGTAATCTTTGCTGTTCGGAACCCGCCCCCTGCGGGGTTTTCACGGCAACGTCCTCGCCGCTTCGCGGCTGCGGGATGTTGCCTTAGAAAACCCCTCTCGGGGGCGGGTTCCTGCGCTAACCTTGTTGCGAGCGGACCGCACCTTCTTCCGGGTGACCGGATAGTTGGGAGTGCAAGGGCCCTTTATTGGGCGGTGCGTGGGCCTGGGTTAATAACGTACGTATTGCAAGGGCGTGCTGCGTTGTGGGCGGGGCGCCTTTTTGTTAGTATGCAGAGTCGGTGTTACGGATTGTTAGAAACGTAACACGCAACGTTCTGATTGAGAGGGCTCATGCATATTCCCGATAATTATCTGTCCCCGCAGACCGATGCCGTTATGGCGGTGGCGATGGTGCCCGTATGGGTTCACTGCATCAAGAAAGTGCGCGCCACGCTCGATCGCGAGCATATGGCCTTTCTGGGTATTTGCGCTGCGTTCTCCTTTTTGCTCATGATGTTCAACGTGCCGCTGCCCGGCGGCACCACTGGTCACGCCGTCGGCGGCGCACTCATCGCGCTGCTGCTGGGCCCCGAGGCCGCGGCTATCGCTGTCTCGGTCGCGCTGGCGCTGCAGGCGCTGCTGTTTGGCGACGGCGGCGTTCTGTCGTTTGGCGCCAACTGCTTTAACATGGCCTTTGTGCTGCCGTTTGTCGCTGCTATCGTGTTCCGTGCGCTTAACAGCCGTCTGCACGACAAGAGCTGGGGCACCTCGGTTTCTGCCATCGTGAGCGGTTGGGTCGGCCTGTGCCTGGCGGCCCTGTGCGCGGCAATCGAGTTTGGTATTCAGCCGATGCTCTTCACCAACGCTTCGGGCGCCCCTCTGTACTGCCCCTTCCCGCTGTCCGTGGCTATTCCGGCCATGTTGATCCCGCATATGCTGGTTGCCGGCGTGATCGAGGGCGTGGCGACGGCCGCCATCTACGGCTTCATTAAGAAGACGGCGCCGAGCATTATCGTCGGCCCCGAAGCCGCCGATGGCCAGCTTGCCGCCGATGGTACCGCCAAGAAGACTTCCCTGATTCCCACGCTCATTCTGGTCGCCGTGCTTGTCGTGGCTACGCCGCTCGGCTTGCTCGCCACCGGTGACGCCTGGGGTGAGTGGGACGCCGAGGGCGCCGCGACCGCCGTTCAGGAGGCTGGCGACGACAGCCTGCAGGCTTCGGTCGGCCTCGATACCCCGACCTTTGCCGACGCTCTGCCCACGGGTGATTACCTGCAGGCCTATTCCGAGGAGCAGGGTTTTGGCTTTGCCGGCCAGGCTGCCATGTATATCCTCTCGGGGGTCATTGGCGTGGCGGTGCTTACCATCGTCTTTCGTCTGATATCGCTGACGGTTAAGGAAAGCGGAGCGCATGGCGACGGTCGAGCTGCCTAGTTGGCTTGCGGCCGAGCAGCGTTACGAGCCCACGGGCGCTCGTCATCGCGTAATGCAAAAGAACGTCCTGCACCTGGCGAGCCTGCTTGAGCGGGTTCGCCTGGGTGGCGGCGCACACAAGGGCGGGTCGATGGTCGACCGCGCCCTTTCTTCCGTTTCGGCACCGGTGCGCCTGGTGGGGATGTTCATCTGCGTTCTGTGCGTGTGTCTGACGCAAAGCCCGCTGTACCTGATGCTGATGGCGGCGATCGCGTTGGTGCTGGTCGCGATGCGCCCCGCACGCGGGTTGCGCGCGACCTTTATACCGGCACTTGGCGCCGCGGGGCTTGCGGTGGTTCTGGCACTGCCTGCCCTGCTGCTGGGCGCGTCTGCCACGGGCGCCATGCTCAAGATCGCGCTCAAGACCTTCATTAATGTGTCGCTGGTGCTGGGCGTTTCGTGGACGCTCACCTGGAGCCGCATGTCGGCGGCGCTCAAGATGCTGCATCTACCCGACGAAGTTATCTTTACGTTTGATATGGCGCTCAAACACATCGAGGTGCTGGGACGCACGGCGCACGATCTGTGCGAATCGGTCATGCTGCGCAGCGTGGGTCGTGCGCCTGCGGGTTTTTCGCGCACCGACTCGCTGGCGGGTATCATGGGCATGACGTTTATCAAGGCGATGGAATGTAGCCACGCGATGGACGAGGCTATGCTTTGCCGCGGCTTTGCCGGTGCGTATCCGGCGCCCGCGCGCGCCGGGTTTGGCTGGCGCGATGCGGTCTATGCGGCCGGCGTGGCACTGCTGGCAGTGTTGTGCGCCGTGCTGTAGGCGCTGCTGGTTCTTGCTGGGGATGCAAATAGGGAAGGGCGACGTTTTGACGATCGATATGAATAGTGCGGCGGGCACGAACGGTGCGGGCGGCGAGGCCGCGCCGCTCATCGAGCTGCGCAACGTGGTGTTCTCATATACGGGGCATACGGTGGTCGACGGCGTTTCGCTGCAGGTCGATCGTGGTGAACTCGTTGCCCTGCTTGGTCCTAACGGTTGTGGCAAGACGACGATCATGCGCCTTATTAACGGCCTTGAGCTCACGGACGCGGGTGCGTACCTGTTCGATGGGCGCGTGGTCGATGCGGCATATCTCAAGGATTCCGCAGCCGCTCAGCGTTTTCATCAGCGCGTGGGCTTTGTGTTCCAGAATGCCGACGCCCAGCTGTTCTGTGCCACGGTGGGCGAGGAAGTTGCTTTTGGTCCCGCGCAGATGGGGCTGCCGACAGACGAGCTCGAGCGCCGCGTCCGCGATGCCATGGAGCTGTTCCAGGTTGCCGATCTGGTCGATGCCTCGCCCTATCAGCTTTCGGGCGGGCAAAAGAAGCGCGTTGCGCTGGCGGCAGTCGTATCGATGAACCCCGATATCCTAGTGCTCGATGAGCCCACCAACGGGCTCGATGAGGATTCGTGCGACATCGTAGTCAACTTTTTGCTGGCCTACGTTGCTACCGGTAAGACGGTTTTGATGAGTACGCACCATCAAGATTTGGTGCGCCGCTTGGGGGCCCGTGCCATCTATATCGATCGATATCACCATGTGGTCGAGGCGCCTTCGCCGTCGTATGGAACCGAGAGCGGTGCTGCGGAATAGTTGCTGCGTAGAGGATGCGTAGCCGCCCGCGCGGCTTTGCCGTGATGGTATAGTTATCCAGGTTTTTTATGGGGGTGGCTATGCCAAGCTGGAACATTCATATCGCTCAAACGGAGCGCTTGCTGACACGTGCTAGCGTGCTTGCCGATAGCGTGCGCGACCGCAATGCCTTTTTGTTTGGCTGCGTGGTTCCGGACATCTTTGTGGGCTACATGGTTCCCGGCATTGCCGATCCCATCCCGTACCGCATCACGCACTTTGCTAAGCCCGAGCCTATCCCCAAACCACGCGAGCACGAGTTCTGGGATACCTATGTGACGCCGCTGCTTAAAAGTTCGCCCACCGGTGCGCCAGCCGCGGCGACCTCGATTATCGAGGAGCGCGAGCGACTGAACCGCGTGCACTATCCCCAGCGCTACAAGGATGCCGAGCCGGTTGCCGGTCCCGGCGCCTGTGAGTTCTCGCTTGCGTCCGAAGATGTGGCGCAGTCGCTGCTCGATTTGACACTGGGTGTCTGGTCGCATCTGGTGGCCGATGCCGTATGGAATACACGCGTGAATCAGTATCTGGAGGCGCACGGCGGCAAGCCGTGTGAGGAGTTCCGCATTAAAAAGCAAGGCGACTTTGACTGGTTTGGCAAGACACTCGGCATTGTTTCGATTCCGCGCGCGACCGATCGCCTGTATACTGCGGCGACGCGTTTTGGGCAGTATCCCATCCATAAGGAGTATGTGCTCAAGACCATCGGCGTTATGCACGAGATTGTGCGCGAAAACCCCGGTGAGCCCGATCATCCGCCATACCGCTTGCTAACTGAGGAGTTTTTCGATGCAACGTTTACCGAGGTCATCGAGCTGACCGAGGTGGGCTTTGCGGCTCGCGTTGCCGCTTCTGACGTCCCCGCAGTCCCTCTGATCACTAGCTGCTAGCTGGCCGGCTTGACGGCGAACAGCTCATCCCAATCGACCAATAGCTCCCGCCGCAGGGCATCTTCGGTGGTGCGTTCCTGATCGGTCTTTGGGATGTAGGGGAGCCCTGCCTTTTTATGGATGAGTTCGGCGATGTTGTTAAAGCTCTTCGTGTCTTTGATTTGCTCATAGGTTATCTGGATAACGTCATAGCCCATGCTTGTGAGGGCGGTGGTGCGCTCGGCATCGGAGAGACTTGCGGCTTCGCCATCGTGGGCGGAGCGGCCTTGGCATTCCAAGATGACGCCCATGCTGTCGTTGTTGCTCTCGATGAGGATATCGGCGTAGCAGCAGGTTTTGTCATACAGTGAGCGCGCGGCGTCGCTGAGTGGAATGCGCACGTTGTTTGCGATGTTGATGCCCATGCCGCCCTCGTTGCGGGGGAGCGAGACAAGCATAGAGGCCTGTACTTCGAAGGGCGAGGCGGTCTGCCCCGTCATGTGCTCGGCCGCCCAGCGCAGTTGTTTAACGCCGCGCAGGCCTGCAGCCTGCTTGGCGAGCGCGGCGATATCCGCCGCGCTGAGGAGCGGCGGGCGCTTCCACAAATTGGTGTCATTGCCCTTGGTGTCGACAACACGCTCCCAGCAGCAGTTGGGTGGAATGAGCTTAAGCGAAATAGCTTCATCAAGTTGTTGTTGCGTTCGCTCGCAGGGCTTAAACACTGCAAAGGAGCCGCACATCTCGTAGCAAGCCATGAGTAGCTGGTTGCGTGAGACCTGCGTAGCAAGGCTGAGCAGCGTAAACTCGGGCGACGTGACATCAAATCCATGTTCAGTTTGCCTAAACGACCCGGGAGGCGGCTCTTGGGTCAGGAGGTGCGATTTAAACAGGCTTCGCGACCCGGATTGTGCTCGAGTGAATACAAACCTGTGAAGCGGTGCGTGAAGTAGGTCTTTTACAACTGCATGACTTCCGAGGCCGCAACATCTGCGATCCATATTGCCAAGGCTAATGGCGGGGTAAAGCCCTAATACCTGCGGCGGGATACAGTGATAGTAAAAAGCGGATTGACCGCATAGCGTCAGGTCCATGATATCCTCCTGGTCGAAATGTGCTTTTGGACCGTGCGATGCCAGCGTCAATTCGGAAGTATGCGGCAAAATCTGAACCCTGTGAGCAGACCTGGCTTTTGAGGCCAGTTTATCAGGCATTTTGTTGCGAAAAAACGGGGTGTGCTCGGAGGTCTCAGAATTTGCCGCATACTTCCGAAAACGCGGTCGATCTGGCTCTTGCTAAAACGATTTAGCAGCGTCGGGTAAGGTGTGGTTTCGCCATCGGGCGAACACTTTTAGCGCTTGGGACTTTATTTTTGGGCCTCGAAAGGTGGATTTCGCGCTTTTGGTAAAGAAATGGGTGCGTGTTTTGCCGTGTGCCGGCATTGACACAGAAAAAGGGCCCGGAAGGCGAAGCCTTCCGGGCCCTTTGCAATGCAAACATGCTTGCAAGTACGACTTAACGCACCTGAGCGACGTAAGCGACGTTGGTCGAGGAGACCTTGTCCTCGAGCTGGACGCTCATGCGGGGATCGCCGGCGGTAGCGACGGTCAAATCGCCAGCCTCGACGTAGCCGAGCTCCTTAGCGGTCTCGATCGCCTTGACGATCGTGCCGTTGACGGTGCCCTGGGTAATCTCGGCCTGATGCGGGATAACGCCCCAGTACATGATCATCTGCTGGACGGCCCACTCGTGGCGGGAGAACGCGCAGATCGGCATGTTGGGACGGAAGTGCGAGATCAGGCGAGCGGTACGACCGGTGGTCGTCGGCACGGTGATGCACTTGGCGCCAACGGTGGTAGCCATGTTCACAGCGGACATACCCACAACGTTGTTGACGACGCGGGTGCCGTGAGCATCGGCCGGAACCTCGAGCGGAGCGTGGGCCGGGAGGTACTTCTCGGTCTCGAGAGCAATGCTGGCCTGCATCTTGACGGCCTCGACCGGGTACTTACCGGCAGCGGACTCGCCAGAGAGCATAACGGCGTCGGTGCCGTCGTAGATGGCGTTAGCAACGTCGGCAACCTCGGCGCGCGTCGGGCGCGGGTTCTGCTGCATGGAGTCGAGCATCTGCGTAGCAGTGATGACGGGCTTGTAGGCCGCGTTGCACTTGGCGATGATCTCCTTCTGGATGTGGGGAACGAGCTCGGGCTTGATCTCGATGCCCAGGTCGCCACGGGCGACCATGATGCCGTCGGAAGCCTCGAGGATCTCGTCGAAGTTCTCGACGCCCAGGGCGCACTCGATCTTCGGGAAGATCGTCACGTGCTCGCCGCCGTTCTCGCGGCAAAGCTTGCGGATGCCACGGACGGACTCGCCGTCACGGATGAAGGAAGCGGCGATGTAGTCGATGTTCTCGGTCAGGCCAAAGAGGATGTCCTGACGATCGCGCTCGGTGATGGCGGGCAGCGAGATGTTGACGTTGGGCATGTTGACGCCCTTGCGCTCGCCGATCAGGCCGTCATTCTTGACGACGCAGGTCATGTCCTGGCCGTCGACGGACTCGACCTCGAGGGCAACCAGGCCGTCATCGATCAGGATGAGGGAGCCCTTCTCGACCTCGGAGGGCAGAGCCAGGTAGTCGAGGGAGATGTGCTCAGCGGTGCCGTGGAAATCCTCGGACGTAGGCTGAGCGGTGACGACGATCTTATCGCCGGTCTTGACGGCAACCTTCTTGCCGTCGACCAGAAGGCCGGTGCGGACCTCGGGGCCCTTGGTGTCGAGCAGGATGCCGACGGGCAGACCGAGCTCCTTGGAAATACGGCGGACGCGCTCGATGCGACCGTGGTGCTCGTCGTAGGAGCCGTGCGAGAAGTTAAAACGGGCGACGTTCATGCCCGCCTTGATCATCTCGCGGATGGTCTCGTCGCTATCGCAGGCGGGACCCATGGTGCATACAATCTTAGTGCGCTTGTACATTCAGACCTCCATCTGACATCGTCTTGCGCTGATAGATAAACCATAAGAAATAAAACCGTGTTGATTATAACGAAATGCTGACCGAATACCCCATAAAATCGACCGTATGCCGAATTAGAAGTTCATTTTTTGCGGGATAAACGGTATATGAAAAAATTTACCAACCGCTCTAACCGCTGCTATCTGGGCGATATGTCAGTTTGGCGATGTGCCGAAGAAAAAACGTTTTACCAATGTTGAGCATCACACGGTCTGCACCGTTGCGTGCGGACCATATTTCCAAACCGATTGTTTTGGCTAGACGCGTCGCTTTGGGGTACCATAGCTCCACTATCAACTGCCGCTCAGCACGGCAGCCTTGATGAGCCCTTGCCCTTCTCCTGGGAATTATGATCGGGCATCAATCTGCTGAGTGGCCCGAATCCCAGGAGGGGACTCTATATGCAAAAGGAATACCTGTCCGCCGCGGCGGAGGTGCTCAGCGACCAAGGTGTCGATGAGAACCTCGGCCTGAGCAACGACGAGGCGTCTTCGCGCCTCGCCAAGACAGGCCCTAACAAGCTCGAGGAAGCTGAGAAGACGCCGCTGTGGAAGCGTTTCTTTGAACAGATGGCCGACCCCATGGTCATCATGCTGATCGTTGCCGCCGTCATCAGTGCGCTCACGGGCATGGTCAAGGGCGAGCCCGACTTTGCCGATGTTGCCATCATCATGTTCGTCGTTATCGTCAACTCGGTGCTGGGCGTGGTCCAGGAAGCCAAGAGCGAGGAGGCCCTCGAGGCCCTGCAGGAGATGAGTGCGGCGCAGTCCAAGGTTCTGCGCGACGGCAAGCTCGTGCACCTGCCGAGCGCCGAGCTTGTGCCCGGCGACGTGATCATGCTCGAGGCGGGCGACTCCGTCCCGGCCGACTGCCGCGTGCTCGAGAGCGCCACGATGAAGATCGAAGAGGCCGCGCTCACCGGCGAGTCCGTGCCCGTCGAGAAGCATGCCAACGTGATCGAGCTCGCCGCCGGCACCGACGACGTGCCGCTCGGCGACCGTAAGAACATGTGCTATATGGGCTCCACCGTCGTGTACGGCCGTGGTCGCGCCGTCGTGGTCGGCACCGGCATGAACACCGAGATGGGCAAGATCGCCGGCGCCCTGGCCGAGGCCAAGGAAGAGCTCACGCCGCTGCAGGTGAAGCTCGCCGAGCTCAGCCGCATCCTCACCATCATGGTGATCGTCATCTGCGTCGTCATCTTTGGCGTTGACATCCTCCGCCACGGCGTGGGCAACGTCCTTACCGATCCGACTGCCCTGCTCGACACCTTTATGGTTGCCGTCTCGCTCGCCGTCGCCGCCATCCCCGAGGGCCTTGTTGCCGTCGTGACCATCGTCCTTTCGCTTGGCGTGACCAAGATGGCCAAGCGCCAGGCGATTATCCGCAAGCTCTCTGCTGTCGAGACCCTTGGCTGCACACAGACCATCTGCTCCGACAAGACCGGTACCCTTACCCAGAACAAGATGACCGTCGTCAAGCACGAGCTCGCTGCGCCCAAGGAGAAGTTCCTGGCCGGCATGGCGCTGTGCTCCGATGCTCAGTGGGACGAGGAGCTGGGCGAGGCCGTGGGCGAGCCGACCGAGTGCGCGCTCGTCAACGACGCCGGCAAGGCTGGCCTCACCGGCCTGACTGCCGAGCATCCGCGCGTGGGCGAGGCCCCGTTCGACTCGGGCCGCAAGATGATGTCCGTGATCGTCGAGACCTTGGATGGCGAGTACGAGCAGTACACCAAGGGCGCGCCCGACGTGGTGATCGGCCTGTGCACCCATATCTACGAGGGCGAAAAGGTCGTCCCGCTGACCGAGGAGCGTCGCGCCGAGCTCGTGGCCGCCAACAAGGTCATGGCCGACGAGGCTCTGCGCGTGCTGGCGCTGGCAAGCCGCACCTACACCGAGGTCCCGAGCGACTGCAGCCCCGCTGCGCTCGAGCACGACTTGGTCTTCTGCGGCCTGTCCGGCATGATCGACCCGGTCCGCCCCGAGGTCGCCGAAGCCATCCGCGAGGCCCACGACGCTGGCATTCGCACCGTCATGATCACGGGCGACCACATCGACACCGCCGTGGCCATCGCCAAGCAGCTGGGCATCGTCACCGATCGCAGCCATGCCATCACCGGTGCCGACCTCGATCGCATGAGCGACGAGGAGCTCGACGCGCACATCGAGGACTACGGCGTGTACGCCCGCGTCCAGCCCGAGCACAAGACCCGCATCGTCGAGGCCTGGAAGTCGCGTGACCAGATCGTGGCCATGACGGGCGATGGCGTCAACGACGCCCCGTCCATCAAGCGCGCCGACATCGGCGTGGGCATGGGCATCACCGGTACCGATGTCACCAAGAACGTCGCCGACATGGTACTTGCCGACGACAATTTCGCCACCATCATCGGTGCCTGCGAAGAGGGCCGTCGCATCTACGACAACATCCGCAAGGTCATCCAGTTCCTGCTTTCGGCCAACCTTGCCGAGGTCTTCTCGGTGTTTATCGCCACGCTCATCGGCTTTACCATCTTCCAGCCGGTGCAGCTGCTGTGGGTGAACCTGGTTACCGACTGCTTCCCTGCGCTCGCGCTGGGCATGGAGGACGCCGAGGGCGACATCATGAAGCGCAAGCCGCGCAACGCCAAGGATGGTGTCTTTGCCGGACATATGGGTCTGGACTGCGTGGTCCAGGGCCTAATCATCACCGTGCTGGTGCTGGCGAGCTTCTTTGTGGGCGTGTACTTTGACATGGGCTACATCCACATCGCCGATATGATCGCCGGCAATGCCGACGAGGAAGGCGTGATGATGGCCTTCATCACGCTCAACATGGTCGAGATTTTCCACTGCTTCAATATGCGCAGCCGTCGTGCGTCGCTGTTCACCATGAAGAAGCAGAACAAGTGGCTGTGGGCTTCCGCCGCGCTGGCACTGGTGCTGACGGTGATCGTGACCGTGCAGCCGACGCTTGCCGAGATGTTCTTTGGTCCTGTGACGCTTGAGCTCAAGGGCGTTCTTGCCGCGCTGGGCCTGGCCTTCCTGATCATCCCGCTGATGGAGATCTACAAGGCGATCATGCGCGCGGTCGAGAAGGAGTAAGTTAACCTGTCCGGGCCCGCCCCTGCGTGTTTTCTTCTTCGCTGGTCCTCGCGCTTCGCGCTGCGGGATCGCTCAGAAGAAAACACTCCCAGGGTGGGCCCTACGGTATCCTTACTGGCTTTTCTCCCGCGCGGATGAAAAAGGGCTGAGGGAAAGAAGGTGAGCGGCCGAGCAATTGCTCGGCCGCTCGTTTTGAATAAAGGATGTGCCCTTTGGAAACCCCTCTCGGCGGGCGGGCCCTGCGGTGACGTTGCTGACTTTTCTCCCGTGTGGATGATAAAGGCTGAGGGAAAGTGTGTGAGTCGGTCGAGCATTTGCTCGACCGACTCTTTTTTGTGGGAAAATACCTGCTCAGTTGTGATTTTTGGTGCTGGGAGGCGTTTGTGGCTAAGGCTAAGGCTAAAGCGAAGAAAAAGACGACGGGGGCGCGGGCTAAGCGCGATCGTCGTCGGAAGCTCGCGACCGAGGCTCCCGCGTCTGCCGAGGAGCTGCTGGCGAGCGTGCCGGGACTCGACGCGCTGCAGGACGTTCCGGCGTTCGATGACCTGCCGGTCGATGAAGCTCAGCAGGCTGCCTTTGATGATTTCTGCGCACATGCCGAGGAGCCCGAGCAGATGCAGCTTGGCGCCGTGGTGCGCTTGGATCGTGGGTTTCCGCTGGTGGCGACTGCCGACGATACCTTCCGCGCCGAGCATGCCGTGGGATTTGCCAAGTCGCGCGGTGGGGACGAGGTCCTGCTGCCTGCCGTGGGCGATCGTGTGGCGGTGCGCCGCGCTCCC
This sequence comes from Collinsella sp., assembly GCA_019419445.1. Taxonomy (GTDB): domain Bacteria; phylum Actinomycetota; class Coriobacteriia; order Coriobacteriales; family Coriobacteriaceae; genus Collinsella. The sequence continues at coordinate 26,821 of DXZX01000009.1, read as the reverse complement.
GGGCACGATATGGGCGTGATTGAGTGCGTGCTGCCGCGCCGTACGAGCTTTGAGCGTTGGCGCGGCCGTGCCCGCGGAGAGCGCCAGGTGCTCTGCCCCAACGTGGATAGCGTGCTAATCGTGCAGGCGCTCGGTGCCGGCGAGGTGCTGCTCGACCGCGTGGCGCGCTCGCTGGTGTTGGCGCTCGACTGCGATGCCGAACCGGTGGTGGTGCTCACCAAAGCTGACCGCTGCGATGCCGGGGAGCTCGAGCGCGATCTGGATCGCGTGCGCCGCCTGGTGGGTCCGGACGTGCGCGTGATCGTGACGTCCTCTGCCGAGGGCCGCGGCCTGGACGAGGTCCGTTCCTGCGTGCCTGCCGGGAGCTGCGCCATGATTCTGGGCGAGTCGGGTGCCGGCAAGTCGACGCTGCTCAATGCACTGCTGGGCCACGATACGTTGGCGACCGGCGGTGTGCGCGAACGCGACGACCAGGGCCGTCACACTACCGTCGCGCGCGTGATGGTGGCGCTGCCGGGCGACGCCGGCGTGATCGCCGATGCCCCGGGTCTGCGCAGTTTGCCGCTCGTGGGTCACGAGCGGGGTCTGGCACGCGCCTTCCCCGAGATTGTCGAGGCATCGCGTGCGTGCCGGTTTGGCGACTGCACGCATACCCACGAACCGGGTTGCGCCGTTCGCGAGGCCGAGGACGCCGGGCAGATCGACAGCCTGCGTCTGGAAACGTTCCAAAATCTGGCGTCATCCATGCGCGTGAGCGCTCAAATGCTCGATCCCGATGTCCATCTGTAATTGATTTTTCCTATGACAGCCGTCTCCCAACTGTTCGGGAGACGGCTTTTTTGCTGCGGAAAAGCCTCGAAACATGCAGTTTGCTGACGTGCTGACCAAAACCTTGCCACGAGCTTGACGGGCTGGTCAGCTTTTGGTCAGCGATTGGTTTGACATCGAAAACCAAGATTGCGATTGCGCCGCTTTGCACTCTGGCCGCCCAGACAATGGTGGTACGGGCATTCGCCCGGCACTGCCATGAGAGGAGCGGCCGTGAACAAGAGCAAGCGCATCGCCATCAGTCTGGTCGCGGGCGTGCTCGCTGCTCTGCTCTGCATGGTTTACGGCTCGTCGATCCGCTCGCAAGCCGAACAGGTCCAGGCTGAGACCTTGGCCAAGTACGGTGGCGATCGCGTCGAGGTATGCGTCGCGGCGCGCGATATCGATGTGGGTGAGACCCTCGATGAGACCAATGTCATAACCCAGGAGTGGCTGACGAGTCTGCTGCCGCGTGACGCGGCGACCGAGCTACGCCAGGTGCGCGGCGACGTGACGACTTCGCGTATTCCCAAAAACGCCGTGATCTGCAATGTCTACACCAAGGCCGAGAGCCACATGCTCGAGGTACCTAAGGGCAAGGTCGCCGTTTCGGTGGCGGTCGATGCCGAGCACTCGGTCGGCGGTGCTGCGGGCGTGGGCAGCTACGTGGACGTGTACGTGCAAAAAGACGGCGTAACCGATCGGCTGTGCGGCGCGTACGTGATCGATACCAGTGAGGATTCCGGTTCCACGCGCGAGGGCAAGATCGAATGGGTGACGCTGGCGGCTGACCCCGAAGACGTCAAGGAACTGCTGGGAGCCTCGGGCAAGGGAACGGTCAGCTTGACGATTCCCGCCACGGCGCGCGGCAAAAAGAGCGGAGGCGACGAGTGATGAAGGCGATCTGGCTTGCGTGCTGCGCGTGCGGCGATTACGGGCTGTTGCAGCGGGAAGTCGAGGGCCGTGATGTGGGTGCACAGGTGCTTCGCGTGGGTGACCTGGACGGGCTGGTTTCCATGGCGCGGGCGTTTCCGTCGCGCCGCGGGGCTGCCATCATCGCGGCGTCTCTGTTTGATACCGAAGATGTGCGCAAGACTGTTGCGCGCCTGACGGCCGAAGGCCGCGTGAGTCGCGTGGTCGTGTTGATGGAAGCGCTCGATCCGTCGGATATCGAGGGGCTGTTTCGCGCGGGGGCGACCGAGGTCATCGCTGCGCACAGTATATGCGGCAACGGGCGTGCGGGCGAGGGAGCGGTTGATTCCGATCGGCGCATGACGATTGAGCCCGATGCTTTTGTTGATAGGGAACCCGGGGCGCCTCGCGCTACAAGAGGCCCGCGTGTTGATGATTATGGAAAAGCGGAAGCCGAGCATGGTCGGCGCCCCCGGAACCCCCTTGTATGCGATGACGCTGGAGGGCCGGCGCAGCATGCTGGCGACTCCCCGGCTGTAGATATGGGATACGTGCACGGCGTGAATCTGGTGGATGAACTCGACGAAGTTGAGGGCTTTGCCGGGTGCGGCGAGTTGTCGCTAATGCAGCATGAGCAGATTGCGCAGAACGAGCCTGCCTCGCAGACCGAACAAGCTGCCATGCCGGCTTGGACGCAGCGTGTGGTTGCGGCGGGGGAGACGGGGGCGCTGCCACCGACGCCCGCCCCGCCGCCTCCGATGCCGCCGGCAGACGCTGCCGCTCCGTCGCATCGAGCTCCGGTCATCTGCGCTATTTCGGGTTCGGGCGGTTGCGGCAAGTCGACGATCGTTGCCACCATGGCACACACATCGTCGCTGTTGGGCTTGCGTGCCGCCGTGCTCGACCTGGACCTGATGTTTGGAAACCTTTACGACTTGTTAGGCGTCGATGCTCCGCGCGATATGGCGGCACTTATCGAGCCGTCGGCGGCGGGCACGCTCACCGAGCCGGATATCGTAGCCACATCGATGCGCGTGGCGCCGGGCGTTACGCTCTGGGGTCCCGTCGCGGCGCCCGAGCAAGCTGAGCTCATGGCGCGTCCGGTGGAGCTACTGCTTGATGTTCTGCGTCGTGAATCCGACGTGGTCTTTATCGATACCTCGGTCTTTTGGGGCGACGCCGTGGCGGCTGCGGTGGCGGCGAGCGACCGTTGCCTGGTCGTTGGCGATGCGGCGGTGTCGTCCGCGACATCGGCGTCGCGCGTCATCGAACTGGCAAGTCGAGTAGGTGTGCCGCGCACGCGCATGAGCGCCGTGTTCAACCGGTTCGGTGCGCGCGGGGCAGACGAGGACGTCGCCATGCGCTTTGAGATTGCCTGTGCGTTGAGCTCCAAGATTCGTATCGCCGATGGCGGGCAGGATCTCGCCGCGCTCATGGCGTTTGGGCGCGCTGACGAGGCGGTGGGGCAGACCAGTGCTTTTGCGACTAGCATGCGCGAGGCCACGCGCGAGATGCTCGTGGAACTGGGGTGCGCCGTCGGCCCTTGGGGCGATATGGTCGCCGACCGTGCAACGCGTACCGAACGCCCGCGTATCCGCCTTCCCTGGTTGCGCGAGGATGATCAGCGATGAGCCTGCAAACGAGGATTAAGGCTGCCGGCGCTGCAGCGGCGGCAGCGCCTGTAGATGCGGGGCGTCGCCGCGCGGTGAAACGACGCACCAAGCGCGCCGTGATGGACCGCATGGGTTACGACGAAGTGGCGCGTATCAGCGCCTATATCGACCCGGCACTTGCCCGCTCGGAATTGCGTCCTGCGGTGGAGGCGGCGCTCAACGTGGAAGAGCCGACCGACTTGGCGACGCCTGAGCGTGAGACCATCATCGACGAGATCCTAGATGACGTGGTGGGCCTGGGACCGCTGCAGCCGCTCATCGAGGACGACACCGTTACCGAGATCATGATCAACGGCTGCCGCTCGGCTTTCTTTGAACGCGGCGGCGTCTTGTACCCCATCGAGCATGCGTTTGAGGATGATGAACAGATCCGTGTGCTTATCGACCGCATCATCTCGCCACTTGGCCGCCGTATCGACGAGCGCAGCCCCATCGTCAACGCCCGCCTCAAAACGGGCTATCGCGTCAACGCGGTGATTCCGCCTGTGGCGATTGACGGACCGATTCTCACCATCCGAAAGTTCTCGGACCGTATCTGCTCGCTGGACGAGCTTGTGGGGCTGGGGTCGCTGCCGCTTTGGTATGCGCAGCTGCTGTCGTGCGCGGTGTCGTTGCGGCAGGACCTGGCGGTTGCGGGAGGCACGGGATCTGGTAAGACCACCCTGCTCAACGCGTTGTCATGTGAGATTTCCACCGGCGAGCGCATCGTGACGATCGAGGACTCTGCCGAGCTCAAGTTTGCGCATCATCCGCACGTGGTGCGCCTAGAGGCGCGCGAGGCTTCAATTGAGGGTGAAGGCGCGGTGACGATCCGCGACCTGGTAACTAATGCCCTGCGCATGCGCCCCGACCGCATCGTGGTGGGCGAGGTGCGCGGTGCCGAGTGCTGCGACATGTTGCAGGCCATGAACACGGGCCACGACGGGTCGCTCACCACACTTCATGCGGGTTCAGAACAGGAGACCGTGGTGCGTCTGACGTTGCTTGCACGTTATGGCATCGATCTGCCGAGCGAGCTCATCGAGGAGCAGATTGCCATGGCGCTCGACGGCATCGTGATGTCCGAGCGCCACGCCGATGGCAGGCGTTTCGTCTCCTCGTATTCGGGAGTGCGACGCGCCGCATCGGGTGGCGTAGAGCTCGAGCGCTATGTGACGTTCGATGCCGCCGAGCGCACCTGGACGCTTGACCGCGAGCCGCCGTTTATCGCAGAAGGCCTGCGGTCGGGGACGCTCACACAAGAGGAGGTGGACGAATGGAGATCACTGTGCCCCTCGTCGTAGGGGGCTTGGCAGGGCTTTCTGTCGCGACGGCGTGCGGGGCGGAACCTCGTGTGCCGCAGGTACCGCCGGCGGAGCTGGCACGTCAGGCGCTCGAGACGGTGGCAGAGAAGCTGCCGCGTGAGCTGGTGGAAAACGATCTGCTGAAAAAGATCGCCCGTTCGTGGGCATCGCTGGCTCCGGCGCATCGCCTTGGCCTCGTGATCGAAGATGCTTCGGGACGTTTGGCGTTTCTGCTGCTATCGAGCGGTGTCTGCTGCGTTTTACTAACGATGGTGTCGTTATCGCCCCTCGGATTTGCCTTGGGACTTGTTGCTCCGTTTGCCGTTGGTGCCGCTCGGGATGGCTTTGAGAGCCGGCGCGAGCAACACGATGCAGAAGAGGCAATGCCCGAGGCGTTTACCGCACTTTCCATGTCGCTTGCCTCGGGACATTCGCTGGCCCAGGGCATGCGCTTTGTGGGCGCTCATGCGCAAGAGCCAGTGCATAACGAGTTTTTGCGGGTGGCGGCGGCGATCGATTGC
>DXZX01000009.1:15144-21615 GCA_019419445.1 Collinsella sp. | reverse complement strand
CGATTGCGGCATCTCGGCGACCGACGCGCTCGATGACTTGCTCGTGCGTATCGACGCCCCCGGTCTTTCGCTTGTGACCTTGGCGCTTAAGGTGTCTCAGCGCACCGGCGCTCCGCTTGCCGACTTACTGTCCGAGGCATCGAGCATGGTGGGGGAGCGCATTGAGCTCAAGCGCCGCCTGGATGTTAAGACGTCGCAGGCTCGCATGTCTGCGCATATGGTCGCGGCGATGCCGGCGGGCATGTGCGCGGTGTTGGCGCTGCTTTCGGCAGATTTTCGTCGCGGTCTTGCGACGCCTGCCGGCGCGGGCGCTGTGGTGCTGGGTCTTGCCCTCAACGCCGTTGCCCTGGTGGTTATCCGGCGCATTATGAGGGTGGAGCTATGAGCGCCCTGGTTGCAGTTGCGGCTTGCCTGTGCGCCCTGAGTGTATTTGTCGCGACGGGTTTGGATCGGGTGGATGCGCGCAAGATCGCAGGGGCCTGCAAGCGCGAGGCGGTGCTGGTCGCTGCTGCGGGTTGCTCGGTGGTCGATGCTCTGACCGCGCGAGTGAAGGGCGCGGTTGGAGCGGGCGGCCCGGCGCGAGTGTCGCTCGGCGAAGTGTCCGAGATGATCGATGTTGTGCGCTTGGGTCTTTCGGCCGGTCTTTCGTTTGATGCGGCGCTTGAGATTTTCTGCGCCAACCGCCGGTCAGTGCTGGCTCTTCGCCTTGAGCGCGCCTGCATGGCGTGGCAGGTGGGCGTGGGCACGCGTGAGGACGAGTTGTTGGCCGCCGCGCGCGACCTGGACGTGCGAGCGCTCGAGACCTTTGCCATCACGGTGGGGCAGGCGCTCGCCCTGGGTGCCCCACTTGCCGAGACGCTGGCCGCTCAAAGTCGCGAGATCCGTGCGGCTCATCGCGCTGCGGTCGAGCGCGAGATCGAACGTGCGCCCGTCAAGCTGCTGATTCCCACCGGCACGCTCATCTTGCCGGCGTTGCTTCTGTCCATATTGGGCCCGCTGCTGGGAGCAGGCGGGATGATGTAGGGAGGAATACATGAACACGATGACTGACGCTGCTGGCAAGGTCCAGGGCTGGGCGTTTTGCCGGGCGGCACATGTTCGTCAGCGCGCCAAGGAACTATTGCAGGAGGAGAGTGCACAGGGTACCACTGAGTATGCCATCTTGGTCGGCGTGCTCGTGGTGATCGCGATTATCGCCATCGTCGCATTTAAGGGCAAGGTCCAAGATCTATGGAACGCTATCAGCGAGGGCATCAACAGCCTGTAGAGGGCGAGCGCCCCATCGGGGTGCTGCTGGTGTTTGCTTGCCTGACCGTGGCGATAGCGGTGGTGCTTTGGGGGCTTAACGCCGCGCGGCAGCAGCGTCCTGGGACCGCCTCCGATTTGGGCTCAGATTCGGCGGTAGCGTCTCAAAAAGATGAGATGCGAGATGCGGACGATTCGGATGTCGCTGTCACGGCGCAAACCTTTCTGCGGGCGCTCGACAAGCGGTCTGGCACTGCGACGGATTCGCCTGAGGGCAACGCGATTGCGGTCCGGCTTGCATGGTCCGAGGACCGACCGATGACCGAAGCGGCAGCGGATATGCTGCGTGCCTATCACGAGGTACCCACGGCACAACTTGCTCTGAGCGGCTATCTCGATATCAAGGGCAACGTGTGGGGCGCTATCGTGCGCGACGGACGCGGCTGGGTCGATATGGTGACGGTTGCCGCGGATACTGGCGATGCTTCGTGTCGTCTGCGCGCCGTGCGCCTGGTCCCGCAAACAATAAACTCAAAGGAGGGATCGTGAAATGCATGGCGTTCTGCGTGAAGAGGTTGCCCAAGCGACTGTGGAATACGCCATCGTCACGGTGGCGCTGTTATCGATCGTGCTGGCGATTGCGGGACTTTGGCGTGCTGGCACCGATGGGCGCTTGGCGGCGCTGGTCGAGCGGGCGGCATCCCATGGCGTTGCCTCGATGTCGGTTATCGACGCCGCTGCGGGCGCTAAGGACATCGCGTTGTATTGATATCGCGTGCGAGGACCGGGCGCAGTCTACGGTCGAGGCCGCTTTTTTGCTGCCGACGTTTCTGACGCTCATCCTTCTCGCACTGCAACCGGTGTGCCTGCTCTATACGCGCGCGGTCATGGAGTCTGCCGCCGCCGAGACCGCGCGGCTCATGACCACGACGACGGCGGAGGACGACGATCTTAAGGAGTTCACCCGCCGCCGGCTTGCCGCAGTGCCCAACGTTTCGATCTTTCATGCCGGCGGGCCGCTGTCGTGGGATATCGAGCTTGGCCGGGCCGGTGCGGGTGGCGTCTCGTCCGTGTCCGTTTCCGGCGAGGTCAAGCCGTTGCCCGTGATCGGTGCGTTTGCGCAGGCTATGGGTGGTACCGCCGAGGGCGGCTACGTTGAGCTCAAGGTCGATGTCTCGTATCAATCGCGTCCCGAATGGCTGGAGGGAGATTATGATTCGTGGATTGCTACATGGGATTAAGCGTTTCTGGTCTAGACGCGTTTTGACGCGCCGTCCGAGTTGCCATTGCAAGCGAGGTGGCTTTATGGGTCGAGCCGGTGTCGATCTGTTTATCGAAGACGGTGCCTATACCACGCTTTCTTCTGCCGTGGTCATCCTAGTGGTGCTCACATTGTTGTTTTCGTCGACCGCGGCGATATGGAGCATGTCGCGTGCCGGGGACACCCAGGTGGCGGCTGATAGCGGCGCGCTGGCGGGTGCCAACGTGGTGTCGTCCTATCACACGGCTGCCACGGTGGTTGATGCGAGTATCTTGAGTCTGGGGCTGGCGGGGTTTGCCACGATCGGGACGGGCCTGGTCGCCATCCTCATCCCGGGTGCCGAGCCGGTTGCCGGCAATATGGTCGACACCGGGATCGAGATCATTAAAACGCGCAACAAGTTTGCCAAAAGCGCATCGGAAGGCTTACAGAAAATCGAGACGGCTCTGCCGTATCTGATCGCCGCGCGTGCCACGCAGGCGGTGTCGGCGCAGGATACCGATAGTGTGACCTATACCGGTACGGCGCTTGCCGTGCCCAGGACATCCGAGTCGGACTTCGCTGCGCTCAAAGGGTCCGAGATCTCGACCGATACCATTAAAGACACATCAGATGATTTAGAGCGTGCGGCCGAGGAGCTGCGGAAGGCTTCTGAGGACACGGCGAAGGCTAAAGAGCGTGCTTGGCTGGCGGATTGTGGTGGGTCTGACAAGGGCTCGGTCGGCAGCTGTTCTTGCATGTGGGAGCGCGCGAAAAGCCTAACGGATCTCTCCGGTGTTCAAAATCCGCATTACTCATCGAGCGTTACGTGGGAGCCTCAAGTTGCCCTTGATCGCGCGAAGGACTACTACCATTGGCGTCTGACAAATGAGAAGCCCCAGGGCTCGAGTGTCGAGATGAAGGCAGAGTCTGCGGCGCGTAAGGCGTTTTATACCTATGCGAACGCGGAGGTCGATCGGGCATATATAACCGAGAACGGAGACAGGGTTTCCTCCTATATTCCGCTGCTGCCGCGCAACTCTGATGAGGTTCGGGCGACGGAACTCTATACCGATGCGGTGTGGCCGACTAGCGTGAACGATGACAAGGCGTATCTGCATTACGGGACGACCTGCCCTAACTATAAGAAAGGGACGCCGAGCGGATTTGCTTCGGTTGCCGATTACGATGGACAGGATAAATGCAGCAAATGCCATTTTGGCGTTTTGTCGCTTGGTGCTGTTGCGGCGCCTTCAACCTCTATCGAAAACGGCTTCGAGTATCACTTTGACAAGTTTAAAGACGCCCTGGAGGACTACGTCGACTGTCGCAACAAGGAGCTCGAGCTCGAGCGTCAGACCGAGGACGAAGCCGACCGTGCGGGCAATGCGTTCGATACCGCCATCAAAGAACTTTCCGGTGAGCGCCCGCGTATCGCTCCGCCCGGTCGCAACGGCGTGGTTGCCTTTGCGGTTTCGGGTGCCATCTCGAGCTCCGATGAACTCAACTCTTCGTTTAACACGGCAGTCAGACTTGGCGATCGCGGTGCCATCTCTGCCGCGGTGCTGGCGCCCGATGGGGCGACGGCGCAAAACAACGTGCTTTCGCGATTTTTCTCGACATTGAAGGAACGCTCGGGCGGCGTTGCCGGCGTGCTCGACGGCGTCATGGATGTCTGGGGACGGCTGCTTGTGGGATACGGAGACATCCAAGGTTCGGCCGACGAACTTATGGACGAGATGATTAAAGGCCTAGGAGGGGGCAGCGGCGCGTTGGGCTCCATTGCATCGTGGCTCGGCGATACCGTTTCGGCGTCCGTGGCGGCGTTGGGTCTGGAACCGTGCGACTTGCGCCTGCGAAAGCCAGTGCTGACCGATTCCGCCAACGTCATTAAGAGCCCGGGGTCTGACATTGCTGGCCTCTCTCAAGCGCAAGACAAACTGCGAAGTATTCCGTTGGGCGTGACCGATCCCAAGGCGCTTTGCGAGGCGTTGGAATATCAAGTCGAACGCACCATCAGCGGTACGGTGTTCACGCTTGCGGAGATTCCTCTGCCCGGCGGCGGCTCCATCCCGCTCACCGTCGATGTCGCCACGCTGGTTGGCGCTCTGGGCGGTGGGTCGTAATGAGTATCCGCATGCGTCTGCGCGAGGAGCGCGCCCAAGCGACGGTGGAGATGGCAGTGGTTACGCCCGTTTTGCTGGTGCTGGCACTCATCGTGTACAACGTCATGATCTTTGCCAGTGCTGTCGCGCGCTTCGACCGCGTGGTGCCCGACATCGTGTTGGCGCACGCCGTGGCGTCGGAGGGGGAGGGCGACGAAAGCTCTGTCGATGCCTCGGCGACGGTCCAGACTCAAATTCTGAATGCCATGGAAGGCTATGACTTGCAGATCGAAGTGTCGAGCGAGCAAGGCGCGGAGGCATCGGATGGTGGCCTGCTCTCCCTATCCGGTACGTTTAGGACCTACACCTGCACCATGCACTATGAGCCGTGGCCGACTTCTCTCAGCATCGCTGGCGTTCCGCTGGGGGCGCCGACAACGTTGTCGCACGAGCGCGCGGTGACGGTCGATCCATGGCGTCCGGGGGTGGTCATGTGACCGCGGTCTCGTCCTACATCGCCTACGCGCGGGCGCTCAATAGGCTGGGTTGGACGCCGGCCGAGTTTGCGGTGGCGGAGTCGTTTGCCGTGCGCCTGCGCGGCATGCTGGGACGGCGTCCGGTTGCCGCCAACGGCCTGCCGCTCGTCATGGCGTTTCCACGCTGCTCTTCGGTCCACACGTGTTTTATGGCCTATCCCATCGACATCGCCTTCATCGATCGCGACGGCAATATCCTCGCGCGCTACGAAAACGTATGTCCCTGGCGTATGTGCTCCTGCCCCGGCGCCTGGGCCGCACTAGAGCGCTCTTCAATCATTGTTTCGACCCCTGCTCTCCAACGCGTGCCGGCTTAAGAATTGGCGACAGCGGACTTTCGTCATACGAAATTGGGTAAGATGGAGGAGAAGATGCATGGATGTTGAGATCCATCCCAACGCTAAAAAGCACCTGACGGAAAAGCAGGTGCTTAGCGCTTGGCTTGCGGTTACTGAGTGCATTCGTCGCGAGTCGAAGGACGAGCCGCCGAGATGGCTTGCGATTGGATGGCTCCCAGACGGACGAAGCGTGGAGCTTGTCGCGGTCGAGCTTGTCCGTGGGTGGCTTATCATTCATGCCTTGTCTCCAGTCCAGAAGAAATTTTGGCAGGAGATTGAACAGGCTCGGCAAAGGGGTCGATGATGGGCAAGACGTATACGGCCGCTAATGGTCAGGTTGTAACGGATGAAATGATTGACGCGTGGTGTGAGTCGTACGAGCGCGGAGAGTTTCCGGATGGCGAACACACCGTTGGTGGGATCGTACATGGACGGCCCCCACTCTCAGGTGAGGGGACGGCAACGCTGTCGGTCAAGATTCCTCTGGGAATGAAGGAGGCCATTCGTCGACGGGCGGCTGCCGAGGGGATGACGCCAAGTGAGTTTGCCCGTGCGGCTCTGAGCGAAAAACTTCTTGCTGCCGGCTGATGCCTCTGACGTGCCGATTTAAAGAACCGAGGCTGTGCTCAAAAACTTTTTTGAAATTCTCGGTTGACCGGAACGCGTCCTTGGTTATACTAATCAAGCCTTGAAACAAGGCACACCTCAAATGGCTGGGTAGCTCAGTTGGTAGAGCAGAGGACTGAAAATCCTCGTGTCAGGGGTTCGATTCCCTTCCCCGCCACCTTGAATTGACTAGGACCTCTGCAAAGGGGTCCTTTTCTTTTATGCAGCCCCCATATGGAATCGAACCCCGTGAGGGCGCGGAGCTGAGTAAACGCGTAAGCGTTTGCCAGCGCAGCTCGCAAGGCGCGTAAGCGCCGCAGCGGTCCGTCCGCGCAGCGCGCGGACGCGATTCCCTTCCCCGCCACCTTGAATTGACTAGGACCTCTGCAAAGGGGTCCTTT
>DXZX01000009.1:5807-15044 GCA_019419445.1 Collinsella sp. | reverse complement strand
TCTTTTATCGAGGGCTCTGCGAAACTGCGTCCCGGAATTTGGCTTCAGAGTGGGATGCGTTTTCCGCTTTGAGGCCGCTTGGGAAAGCACGACCCGGAATCCGGCGTCAGAATGGGATGTGCTTTCCTTTTGCGGTCTTTGGCGGAAACTGCGTCCCAGATCCCGCGCTCAGAACGGGATGCATTTTCCGATTGAGGCCTCGAGCGGAAAATGCATCCCAGTCTTTTGCGAAAAACGGGACGCGCTTTCCGGCGCTTACTTCCGACGTGCGTGCACATCTCGGGCCCGCCCGCTCAGACATTCCTCCCGCTTTTGCGCCACTTTACAGACCGTTCGGTCGTCTGTCCGCACGCGCGGGTATACTCAAAACGATACTTTTCCTATGCAATACGATGCAGGCTCGGCCTGCACGATCCGAAGGGGGCAGTGATGGAGAGGATACTCGGCGTTAATCTCTCTGGCTGGTTTATTCCCGAGCCTTGGGTGACCCCGTCGCTATACGCGGCGACCGGTGCATCCAACGCGGCCGAGCTGCAGGAGGCCATGGGCACCGCCGCCTATAACGAGCGCATGCGCCGTCATTACGAGACGTTTGTGAGCGAGGACGATTTCCGTCGCATGGCGCAGATCGGCCTCAACGCCGTGCGTCTGCCGGTGCCCTGGTATGCCTTTGGCTCGCAGGAGTCCGATGCGTCCTACATCTCGGTTGTCGACTACATCGACCGTGCAATTGAGTGGGCTGCCAAGTACAACATCCGCGTGCTGCTCGATCTGGCAACTGTGCCCGGTGGCCAGGGCGATTCCAACGATTCGCCCACCACGCCGGAGGCTGTCGCCGAGTGGCATTCGTCCACTAACGGCCGCCATGTCGCACTCGACGTGCTCGAGCGCTTGGCCGAGCGTTACGGCGAGGCCGAGAGCCTGCTGGGCATTGAGCTGCTGGATACGCCGCAGATGAGTGTCCGCAAGAGTCTCTTTGCCATGACGGATGGCATTCCGGCTCACTACCTGCGCAATTTCTATCGCGATGCCTACGAGCTCGTCCGTTCGTATATGCCCGAGGATAAGATCGTCGTCTTCTCGTCTTCGGGGCATCCCAGCGAGTGGAAGCATTTTATGCGCGGCGCTAAGTACAAGAACGTCTACATGGACCTTCACCTGTACCATTACCGCGACGAACATGCGCTCGACATCACGAGCCCCCGCGGGCTGACGACGGCGATTTCGCGCAACAAGCGCGAGCTTAAAGAGGCGATTTCGACTGGGTTCCCCGTGCTGGTGGGCGAATGGTCGGGCGCGGCGATCTTTGCCAACTCGTCGGTTACGCCCGAGGGCCGCAATGCCTACGAGCGCGTGTTTATCGCCAACCAGCTGGCTTCGTTTGCGCCGGCTGCCGGCTGGTTCTTCCAAACGTGGAAGACCGAGAAGCGCATTGCAGCGTGGGACGCCCGCGCGGCGCTCGGTACGCTCGAGCGCGGCATGATTGAATAGGTTGATATGACGCAAAACAGCGCCCATACGGGCAAACTCTATGTGGTCGGCACGCCCATCGGCAACCTGGGCGACCTGTCTCCGCGCGTTGGCGAGGCGTTTGCCGCCGCCGATGCCATCTGCTGCGAAGACACGCGTGTGACGTCAAAGCTGCTGATGCACCTGGGCATTTCCAAGCCGCTTGTCCGTTGCGACGAGAATGTGATCGCCAGCCGCGCCGCCGGCCTGGTCGACCGTCTGCTGGCGGGGGAGACCCTCGCCTTTGCCTCGGATGCCGGCATGCCGAGCGTGTCCGATCCCGGCCAGGCGCTGGTCGAGGCGGCGCGTGAGGCCGATGTGCCCGTCGAAGTTATTCCCGGGCCCTCTGCTTGCGTCACGGCACTCGTTTCGTCCGGCATTCCCTGCGAGCATTTTTTCTTCGAGGGTTTTTTGGGCCGAAAGCACGGCGACCGTGTGCGCCGTTTGCAGCGCCTTGCCGTGGTGCCCGGCGCGCTCATCTTCTACGAGTCTCCACATCGCATCGTGGCGACGCTCGAGGCCGTGGCGGAGGTCTTTCCTCAGCGTGAGGTTGCCGTCTGCCGCGAACTCACCAAGCTGCACGAGGAGGTCTTGCGCGGGCCCGCTGCCCAGCTCGCCGAGGAGCTGCGTGCTCGCGGCGAGGTAAAGGGCGAGATTGCGCTGGTCATCGCGCCGCCGAGCGAGGATGAGGAGGCCGGCATCGTGCCGGTTGGCGCCGCGGCAGCGGATCCCGACGAGGCCCTGCGCGAGGATATCCGCACCGCACTCGAGGAGGGGGAGCCCGCCTCTGCGGTGGCCAAGCGCCTGTCTCAGAAGTATTCGCGCCGCAAGCGCGATGTCTATGCCATGGTGCTCGATATGCAATAGATGGAGGATATCCAGCCCTTGCGCTAGAATCATCCCCTGTATGCAACATTTTTCTGGAGGACAAACCCCATGGATCAAAGCAAGCCTTCGTTCTTTATCACGACGCCCATCTACTACGTCAACGCCGATCCGCACCTGGGCACGGCTTATTCCACCATCATCGCCGATGTTCAGGCTCGCTATCGCCGCTCCGCCGGCTATAACGTCAAGTTCCTGACCGGCATGGACGAGCACGGCGAGAAGGTCGCCGAGGCCGCAGCCAAGCATGGCATGACGCCGCAGGAGTGGACCGACAGCCAGGCCCCGCACTTCAAGGAGCTTTGGAGCAAGCTCGAGATTTCCAACGACGACTTCATCCGTACCACCGAGCCGCGCCAGCATCATGCCGTGCAGTACCTGTGGGAGCGCATGAAGGAGTCCGGTTACCTGTATAAGGGCAGCTACGACGGCTGGTATTGCGTGCCTGACGAGACCTACTTCACCGATACGCAGGTCCAGAAGGGCGACGAGGAGTACGGCAGCGTCGGCCAGCACCTGTGCCCCGACTGCCACCGTCCGCTTGAGCGCGTGCAGGAGGAGTCCTACTTCTTTAAGCTTTCCGCTTTCCAGGACAAGCTGCTCAAGCTCTATGACGAGCACCCCGACTTTGTCGAGCCTGCGTTCCGCATGAACGAGGTGCGCAGCTTTGTCGAGGGCGGCCTTAACGACCTTTCCGTGAGCCGCACGAGCTTTGACTGGGGCATCCAGGTCCCGTTTGACGAGGGTCACGTGACCTACGTGTGGTTCGATGCGCTGCTCAACTATATGACGGCCGTCGGCTACGGTGTCGACACCGACGAGGCGCGTGCCGAGCTGGCCTATCGCTGGCCTGCGCAGTTCCACATCGTGGGTAAAGACATCATCCGCTTCCACTGCGTCATTTGGCCCGCCATGCTCATGGCCATCGGCGAGGCTCTGCCCGAGCATGTCTTTGCCCACGGCTTCCTGACCGTGCGCAATGCCGAGACCGGCAAGGCCGAGAAGATGTCCAAGAGCCGCGGCAACGCCATCGCTCCGCAGGACGTTATCGACATGCTAGGCGTCGAGGGCTATCGCTACTACTTCATGACCGACGTCGTCCCCGGCACCGACGGTGCCATCAGTTTCGATCGCATGGAGCAGGTCTACAACGCCGACCTGGCCAACAGCTGGGGCAACCTGATCTCGCGTTCGCTCAACATGAGCGGCAAGTACTTTGACGGTTGCGCGCCCGCCAAGCCCGCGTCGTTCGATGCGTTCGACAACCCGCTGGCAAAGATCGCCGATGGCCTGGTCGAGCGCTACATGGCCAAGATGGACGTGCTCGATTACGGTGGAGCTAAGGACGAGGTCATGGAGCTCATCCACGCCGCCAACCACTACATCGAGGACTCTGAGCCCTGGGCGCTTGCCAAGGACGAGGCCAAGGCTGACGAGCTGGCATTTGTGATCTACAACCTGCTCGAGGCCATCCGCATCGCCGCTCACCTGCTGATGCCGCTCGTGCCTCAGACCTCTGCCGAGGTCCTGCGCCGCCTGTCCTGCGAGGACGAGGCCGCGAGCGACGACCTCAAGGGCATTTGCGCTTGGGGCTTGCTTGCCGGTGGTCAGCCCGTCGAGAAGGGCGAGCCGCTGTTCCCGCGTCTGGGCTAAGACGCCGCGCGAGCGCCATATCGGCAATTTGCTGTTTAGCTGTAAGGGCATGGCCACCACGGTCCATGCCCTTTTGTTTCAAGACGCCGCCATCATGCTAAGGAGGCAACCATGACAACTTCGCCTTTGGCAAACCCCACGGCCACCAGGGAGCTGCTAGAGGAGTTTGGCCTTGCGACTAAGCATCGCCTGGGCCAGAACTTTCTAATCGACAATCATGTGATCGAGCGTATCTGCGAGCTTGCCGAGCTTGCAGGTGACGAGCGCGTACTCGAGGTGGGTCCGGGTTGCGGTACGTTGACACTTGCGTTGTTGCAGGAGGCGGCGTGCGTTACGTCGATCGAGGCCGATCCCGAGCTTGAGCCGGTGCTCGATGCCCACGCCGCCGACTATGCCAACTTCCGCTTTATCATGGGCGACGCGCTCAAGGTGGGCCCGGAGCAGATTGAGCAGGTTGCGGGCGGTACGCCGACGGTGTTTGTCGCGAATCTGCCCTACAACGTGGCGGCGACGATCATTTTGCAATTTTTCCAGACGATGCCGGCGCTCAAGCGCGCCGTCGTCATGGTGCAAAAGGAGGTTGCCGATCGCATTGCCGCAGTGCCGGGCAACAAGACCTATGGCGGCTATACGGCAAAGCTTGGCCTGTATGCGCAGGTAACGGGTCGCTTTGAGGTGCCGCCGCGTTGCTTTATGCCGGCGCCACACGTGGACTCGGCCGTCGTGCGTATCGACCGTGTTGACGGTGTGGTGCCCGAAGGACTCGATCGCGAATTTGTGGCCCGCGTGATTGACGCTGCATTTGCTCAGCGTCGCAAGACCATCCGCAATTCCATGAGCGCCAACGGCTTTGCCAAGGACGTGCTCGATGCCGCCTTTGAGGCTTGCGGTATCGCACCCACCACGCGCGCCGAGACGCTCGGCGTCGCCGACTTTGTGTGCCTGGCTCGGGAGCTTTCCCATGACGCTTAATGCCGAACGCGTGACGTTTACCAAGAAAAAGAAGACGGTTGCTTGTCCCGTGCCCTTGGCACCGCTTGCCGACACACATGCGCATCTGCTTTCGTTCTGGGGCAAGGATGTGCCTGAGACGCTCGTGCGTGCCAAGGCGGCGGGCGTCGACCTGTTGGTGACGATGTTCGACCCCATCGCTGATAAACGCAGCGTGACGGACTATAGCGACTGGCTGACGCGCGAAATTCTGCCGATGCAGGATATCCCGCAGATCAAGTATCTTGCCGGCGTGCATCCGTATGGCGCACCGGACTATACCGACGACGTTCACGCACAGGTCGTTGCCGCGCTCGATGATCCCTTATGCGCCGGTATTGGCGAAATCGGCCTGGACTACCACATGGACTATGACGACGATATCGCGCCGGCACCCCATAACGTGCAGATTGACTGCATGGCGCGTCAGCTCGAGCTTGCCGTGTGCCGTAACGTGCCGGTGGAGCTGCATCTGCGGCACGAGGACTCGGATGGGGAGCGCACCTCGCATATGGATGCGTACAACGTGCTTCGTGAGGTGGGCGTGCCCCAGGTCGGTTGTGTGCTGCACTGCTTTGGCGAGGACCGCGCCACGATGGAGCGCTTTGTGGAGCTGGGCTGCTATATCGCCTATGGTGGTGCGGCCACCTTTAAGCGCAACGAAGACGTGCGCGAGGCATTTGCGGCAACCCCACTCGATCGAATTTTGTTCGAGACGGATTGCCCGTATATGGCTCCGGAGCCCATCCGCGGTCTTGAATGCGAGCCCGCAATGATCTCCATTACGGCAAACGCGCTGGTTAACGACCGTGTCGATCGCACTGGTGAGGACGCCGAAACAATCGCGCATGCCGCTTGGGAAAATGCCTGCAAACTTTTTCAAAAATAGTTCTTGCGTTCGCGGTGACGCTCCGTTATTCTAATTCCTGCACGCGGGCGTGGCGGAATTGGCAGACGCGTACGGTTCAGGTCCGTATGGGGGCAACCCCATGAAGGTTCAAGTCCTTTCGCCCGCACCATTAAATGAAAGAGCTCCCAGCAATGGGAGCTTTTTTGTTATGTGCTCATCGCAGGGACTTGAACCTGTGAAGGAGCGAGCGTAAAGAAAACGCGGAGCGTTTTTAGCGAGCTGGCGAGGACGCCGGCAGGCGGCCGAGGCCGGTGCGGATCCGCGAAGCGGATACGCGGACGTCCTTTCGCCCGCACCATGGATTGAAAGAGCTCCCAGCAATGGGAGCTTTTTTGTTATGCACGATCTCCTTGGACGGGTATCCTAATGCCAACGTGTGCCTATCAGAGGAGAGACCATGCTGTTTTCCGGTATCATCGCCGCCCTTACCAGCCTTTTGATTCCCATCATCATCCTGTTGTTGCTGCTCCCCAACGCCTGCTACGTCGTTGAGCAGCAGCACGCTGTGATCATCGAGCGCTTGGGTAAGTTCAATCGTATCGTCAACGCGGGCTTCCACGTGAAGGTGCCCGTGATCGACCGCAAGGCCGCCACGGTGAGTCTGCGCACCATGAAAAATGGTTTTGGCATCGACGTTAAGACCCAGGACAACGTGACCATTGGCCTTGAGGTCTCCGCTCAGTACCACGTGAGCTATGACATGGGCGCCGGCCCGGCAGATTCGGGCATCTACAAGAGCTACTATATGCTGCAGGAGCCCGTCGACCAGATGCGCGACTTCATCACCGACGCCCTGCGCTCCTCCATCCCCGTCTACACACTCGATGAGGTCTTTGCCAAGAAGGATGACATCGCCAAGGATGTCAACGCTACCGTTTCCGAGCAGATGGCCGCCTACGGCTTCACCCTCGTGTCGACGCTCATCACCAAAATCGCACTGCCGACCGAGGTTGAGAACTCCATGAACGACATCAACGCCGCCCAGCGCAAGCGCGCTGCGGCACAGGAGCTCGCCGAGGCCGATCGCATCAAGCGCGTCACCGAGGCGACCGCCGAGGCCGAGGCTATGGAAAAGGCGGGCGAGGGCATCGCCAACCAGCGCAAGGCCATCGCGCTGGGTATCAAAGATTCGCTCGAGATCATCCAGGAGACGGGTGTCGGCAATGACGAGGCCAACCAACTGTTCATGTTTACGCAGTGGTCCGAGATGATGACGGAGTTCGCTCGCACGGGTAAAACCTCGACGGTCGTGCTGCCGAGCGACTTTTCGCAGTCGGCCTCGATGTTCGAGCAGATGCTGGCCGCCGGCAAAGTTCAAAACGATTCGAAGGAGTAGACGCGCGTGAAATACACCGTCGTTTGCGTCGGTAAGCTCAAAGAGCGCTTTTGGAAGGACGCGTGCGCTGAGTACACCAAGCGCCTAGGTGCCTATGCCAAGGTGGATATCCGCGAGGTGGCCGATATCGACCCGGCTAAGGCGGGCGGCGTGGATGCCGCGCGCGACAAGGAGGGGGCGGCGATTCTTGCCGCCTTGCCATCTCGAGCGCATTTGATCCTGCTGGCTATCGAGGGCAAGGAGCGCTCGAGCGAGGAGTTTTCGGCGAGGCTCGACGATCTTATGCTGCGAGGCAGCAGCGACATTGCCTTTGTAATCGGCGGTTCGGACGGCGTGAGTGATGAGGTGCGCGCCCGCGCCGACGAGATGCTCAGCTTTGGACGCATTACCTTGCCGCATAACCTGGCGCGTGTGGTGCTGCTAGAGCAGATTTACCGTGCCTGCAAGATCAGTCGTGGCGAGCCGTATCACAAATAGGTCGGCAATACGAAACAATGGCGTGGGACAATACCTTTCGTTTTGAGGAATGTGTCTGAAAGGACTATGAGATATGAAGATTGGATTTGTCGGTTTTGGCAATATGGCGAGCGCTATGGCCGATGGCTGGATCGCTGCCGGTGTAGCTGCGAGCGACATGTGCGCCTGCGCGGGTCGCTACGACGCACTGGTTGAGCGCTGCGAGGCGCGCGGCATGGTCGCCTGCCACGATGCCGCCGAGGTTGTCGCCGCATCCGATATCGTGGTCGCTGCGGTCAAACCGTACATGATCGAGAAGGTATTCGCCCCGCTCAAGGACGCTCTTGCCAAAAAGGTCGTTCTGTCGGTTGCCTGGACCTGGGACAGTGCCAAGTGGGAGCAGGTCCTGCCGGGCGTCGCGCATATCTCGACGGTGCCCAACACGCCGGTTTCGGTAGGCGAGGGCGTCATCGCCTGCGAGAAGGCTTCGACGCTTAACGACGAGCAGCGTGCTGTGGTGCTCGACCTGCTCGGTAAGCTTGGCGCTGTCGTCGAGCTCGACACAAGCCTGCTGTTTGTGGGCGGCACGGTGGGTGGTTGCGCTCCGGCGTTTGTCGCCATGGCAATCGAGGCCCTGGGCGATGCGGCGGTCAAGCACGGTATCCCGCGTGCCGATGCCTATCGCATTGTGAGCCAGATGGTGCTGGGTACGGCAAAGCTGCAGCTTGCAACTGGCCAGCATCCTGCGGCGATGAAGGATGCCGTATGCTCGCCCGGTGGTGCCACCATCAAGGGCGTCGTTGCGCTCGAGGACGCCGGCATGCGCAGCGCCCTGGTCAAGGCAATCGACGCAACCCTCCAGTAAAACCGACCAAAAAAGGGACAGGTTTATGTTGGCAGGTTTTTCCTGCGGTTTTGTCCTTTTAGCGAAAAGTGCCCCGCAACTGGCTCAATTCCAGTTGCGGGGCACTTGCGTTTGCCCAGATAAAACCGACCAAAATAAACCTGTCCCTTTTTGGCAGGTTAGTCCCAGAAGCTGTCTTCTTTGTCCTCGGACTTGGGGCCGCGGTCGACATACATCTTATGGGTGCGCTTCTCCATTACAAAGGCAATAATCGCAAACAGCAGGATGCCGCCGGCGAAAAGGATGGCAAAACCGGTGCGGGTGCCAAACAAAAAGGAAAAAACTGGGTCCATTGGGTGCCTTCTTGCGTAGTTGAGTTGGGTCGTAAACGCTCATAAGTATATACTTGCCCATACATGTACAAGGTTGCAACCTAAATGGAATGTATATCGCCGGAGGATCTAATGCTTGATATCAAGTTTGTTCGCGAGAACCCCGATGCCATCGATGTCGCCATGGCTAACCGCCAGACGTCTTGGGATCGCGAGAAGTTCTTTGAGCTCGACGACGAGCGTCGTGCCGTCATCACCGAGGTCGAGGAACTTCAAGCCACGCGCAATGCCGAGTCCAAGAAGATCGGCGCCCTGATGAAGG
>DXZX01000009.1:3810-5797 GCA_019419445.1 Collinsella sp. | reverse complement strand
ATGGATCCGCCGGTGGGCGATGGCGAAACCATGGAGGCCGCCAAAGAGGCCGTGCGCGCCGTCAACGAGAAGATTGACGGTCTGGCCGAGCGCCGCACCGCCCTCGAGCAGGAGCAGTACGACTTCATGGCTCACCTGCCCAACATTCCTTGCGAGGCCACGCCGTACGGCAAGGACGAGGACGAGAACATCGAGCGCCGTCGTTGGGGCACCCCGCGCGAGTTCGACTTCGACTTTAAGCCGCACTGGGATCTGGGCACCGACCTCGACATCCTTGACTTCGAGCGCGGCAACAAGCTCTCCGGCAGCCGCTTCACCGTTCTCGGTGGCGCCGGCGCCCGTCTTGAGCGCGCCCTCATCAACTTCTTCCTCGATACGCACACCAGCCGTGGTTTTAAGGAGTGGTGGCCGCCCATCGTCGTCAAGCGTCAGACCATGTTCGGCACGGGCCAGCTGCCCAAGTTCGAGGACGACGCCTATCACGTCTCGGGCGACAACTTCCTGATCCCCACCGCCGAGGTCGTGCTCACCAACCTGCACGCCGGTGAGGTCCTCGACGCCGATACCCTGCCGCGCCGCTACACCGCCTTCACCCCCTGCTTCCGCGAGGAGGCCGGCTCCGCTGGTCGCGATACCCGCGGCATCATTCGCCAGCACGAGTTCGACAAGGTCGAGATGGTCAAGTTTGCCAAGCCGGAGGAGTCCGACGAGGAGCTCGAGAGCATGACCGCCGAGGCCGAGTTCCTGCTGCAGCAGCTGGGTCTTCCGTATCGCGTGATTAGCCTGTGCACCGGCGACCTGGGCTTCTCTGCCCGTCAGACCTACGACGTCGAGGTCTGGCTGCCGAGCTACAACGCCTACAAGGAGATCAGCTCCTGCTCCAACTGCGGTGACTTCCAGGCCCGTCGCGCCAACATCAAGTATCGCGACCCCGAGAACTTCAAGGGTTCGCGCTATCTGCACACCCTCAACGGTTCCGGTCTGCCGGCTGGCCGTACCATGGCAGCCATTCTGGAGAACTACCAGAACGCTGACGGCACCATCACGATCCCCGAGGTTCTGCGCCCCTACATGGGCGGCCTCGAGAAGATCGAGCCGGTCGCGTAGATTGGCTGCATAAGCGATTTGCTAGGGCACTCCTTTTTGGGGTGCCCTTTTTGTGTGCGGCCATACCATGCTGTGCGGACAGCTCAATAGAAAACACACGAACAACTGTTCTGTATACAGCCATCTACCTGTTATGCTTTTGCTAAATAAGAGCGAGAGAAAGGGGACGCGATGGAGCTGTTTGATGATCGGGTGGTTTTGTTTGAGAGCGACGAGGGCGGGGAGTACCTGCTTGTGACGTGTGAGCCGTCTGGCATGGGTGGCCTGGTGGTTCGACAGACGAGCGAGGGTCCGTTGACCCAATGGTGCTACGAGGAGTCGCCGCATGTGGTTGAGACGTTTGTGGCGCACGAGGGGCTTGTGGCCCTGGAGCATTTCTATGGGGTCCGGACATCTAACCAGGTTGCTCGCATGTTGAGTATCTCGTTTGCCGATTATGATTGTGCCCAGCGGGTGAGATCGCTCCTGAGGGAACTTGATGCTAAGTTTGACGTGATCGAAAAGCCAATCGATCGTACGGGGAACGACGGTATATGCGGAGCAGCATGACAAAACTGCGTTCCACAAAAAAGTTTGAGATTGCGCTTGACTCCAATAAGCTAAAGTGGTTTTATATGTTTTGCGCTGCGGCGTTACCTCAGCTGGATAGAGGGTCTGACTACGAATCAGAACGTCATAGGTTCGAATCCTATACGCCGCACCAATTGAAATTGAAAGCCTCCGGCAACGGGGGCTTTTCTTTTATGCTGCCACCGCATGGATTCGAACCTCGGTCGAGGCGCGGGCGTCAAGAAAACGCGGAGCGTTTTAGCCCGCGGGCGAGCGCGCCGGCAGGCGGGCGAAGCCGGTGCGGATCCGCGCAGCGGATGCGCGGAATCCT
>DXZX01000009.1:0-3710 GCA_019419445.1 Collinsella sp. | reverse complement strand
ATTTGAGATTAAAGCTCCCGGCAACGGGGGCTTTTCTTTTACGTAAACACCGCATGGATTCGAACCTCGGTCGAGGCGCGGGCGTAAAGCGGACGATTTCCTGTCGACTCGTGTAAGATTCCGAGTAGATGTCGCGACTAATTCGCGACCACTCCTTCTTCAAGCGACCGATCAGGGTGATACTTCGTGGCAGAGCGTCCGACATACAAGCTCAGGTTTCTCGATCCCAAAAAGCGCTTTCCGGCGATGCCCGAGCAGCCTGCGGGACGTTCATATGGCGTGGTCTGGAAACTCTTTGGCGAGGATCAGCATGAATCTTGCTATGTCGTCGAATTCGTTGGCAAAAGCCATGTGTCGCTTTTGGGCTATGTAAGCGTTTCGGGCGAGGTGTACAAGGTGGACCGCCCCGTTAGCGAGACTCCGCTGCCCAACGATCCCGACATGGAACTGGTCCTTGACGAGTCGGACTCCGGTATTGGTGAGATTGTGGTTCGGGGAGCCAACGGCACAATGCGCGCGTGCGCGCGAACCGTCGGCTCTCCCGAAGGCCCCATGCGCGAGCAGTCCGACCACGAGACATGGAATTCGACCCGCTCCCTTCCTTACGGCGAGTTCATGGCATCGATGTTCCTGCGCTACGTGATATTCGCTGACTCCGAAAATGCCATTGCGAGCACGGCGGACGCCGGCGGACTCGACGAGGGTATGCAAAATGTTATCGACAAGATCAAGCTCGTAAAGTTGCCCGAGCCGGTCGAGGTGTTTTTGGGCTTTAACACGGCACCGCTCCCTGATGCTATCGAGACGCTGCTTTACCGCGTTGACCATGCCGAGAATCCGAGCGGTATCGAGCGCTATGCCGCCGCCCTTATGAGTGAAATTGACTTGCCCCGCTTGCGCACCATCGCCGCTAAGTCCGAGATGAGCCTGGCTCGCATCGATCGCTCAAAGCTTTTCTATCTCAATTTTGATCGCAGCCTGCTGGACCAGGACGAGATTGACATGCTGCTTGCCATCGAGTGCCGTCTTAACCGTCTCTCCGGCATCCTTGAGCACATCGGGGCCGGATTGGTCCCTGCGGCATCCTCGCCGAGCCTTGAGGGCTGCGCGCTCTTTGATGCGTGGCATATCGCCAAGACGACCAACGATGTTCCCCGACTGCTCGATACGGCCTCGAGCGATAACCCGTGGGGCGAACCGGGTACGGTGGCTTGCCAGCCGGGCGGTGAGTGGGATGTGCGTACCCGCTTCGCGCGTATTGTCGAGGCGCTTAACGTGGTCACGCGGCTCGACTATACCTATCGGGCAAACGTTGCCGAGGGGATTATGCTCGTTCGGTTTGGGCAGTCTGTCGTTGATGCCATGCCGCAACGTGAATACGACGCTCAAGATGACGCCTGGCACGAGCTGGACGAGGACACGCGCACGATCTGGGCCGCGGAGCACGATGCGCGCGTGGCGCTCACGCTTGCGGCAGCGTGTTTTGCCGCGGGCACCTGCATCACGCGCTGCTATGTGCAGATTGCTGCTCCCGACGGTGAGCAGGGCGAGCGCGTTGTCACAACGTATTTCTTTGGGCGTGCGGCCTATCTGGCCGATTGCGTGCCTGTCGCCAAGGATCTTGAGAGCATGGACATGGACGATATGCCGTGCAAGCGTGTGCTTGAGGCGTATGAGTCAACCGCTCCGGAGACGATTGAGCCGGCGGAGGTTCATGCTCGTCCGCGTGATGACCATCGCATGCTGCCGCCGGCGCTGCGCGATCTGCTGCTTGCCGATACGGCTGACGAGCTGGAGGTCATGGAAGAGGACGACGACCCATACGTGGCCCGTGTTGTTGAATTGCGCGAGCAGGCAAAAGTCGACCGTACAGGTGCTTTTGAAGGCTTTTCCCGTCTTGTCGAGGAGTTGGAGGCCAAGTGCGCCGTCGCCGAGCTTTTGGCGACAGGTCCGGTTCAAACGCAGTTTTGCGATAACCAGCTGGTGCGCATGGTGCTACCGGTGTTGGAAGAAGACCGCTCTGTGCGAATCCTTCGTGCGCCCGATGCGCTGTACTTTGCCCAGCACGAGATCTGCAGCTTTTACGCCGAGCAAGAGGACTTTGAACGAGCACTGCCCGAGGTGCGCCATCTTTACGATCTGGCGCGCTCGTCCATGCAGTCGCACTTTGCGCTCATCAACGTGCTTGCGCGTCTGGAGCGCTTTGACGAGATTATCGAGGTGGCGCGCCACGGCCTACGTATTGCCAGCGATCGTTCTGCAATCGGCTACCTGTTCTATCGCTTGGCGTTTGCCTATTGGAATTGCGATCAGCTCGACCTGGCGCTGGCTTGTTACCGTCTGGTGCCGCGCGGCGAGGAGTCGGGCAGCAGCGCGCTGGAAGAAATGCAGGGCCTTATGAACGAGATGGGCGTCAGCGAGCCTCCGACGTTCGAGGAAGCGGTCGAGACCATCCACAAGGCTGGACTAGAGCTGCCGCCAGTGTCCGCCGTGACGAATCAGCTGACAGATGCCGCTGTGCAGCTGGTCGATAACGGCTTCTTTTTCCTGGCGCGCGGTTGCATCTTCCAAATGTGGCGTACCATGGGCAACGACGAGCTCGGCTCCCTCAACCGCTCGCTGGGGTAGGGGCGAAAACTGCAAGGAGGAAAGGCCGCCGGGCAATTAGAAAATTCCCTCTTGCCCAACTTCGACTGTTTGGTTACTATAGAACGGCTGTTACGGAGAGCTGACCGAGAGGCCGAAGGTGCTCGCCTGCTAAGCGAGTATGCCCCAAAAGGGCATCTGGGGTTCGAATCCCCAGCTCTCCGCCAGTACGAATTTGAAGAAGGGTCCCATTTGGGGCCCTTTTTATTATCAAGAATGGCGGCTGGGGATTCGAACCCGAGAGGGCACGGGCGTTAAGCAAACGCGAAAGCGTTTGTAGCCCGTGGGCGAAAAGCCGCCAGGCTTTGAAGCCGGAGGGCATACGCAGCATGCCCGGACATCCCCAGCTCTCCGCCAGTACGAATTGAAAGAAGGGTCCTATTTGGGACCCTTTTTTGTGCGGAGAAAGGAGGCTGGGGATTCGAACCTCAAAAAAGGAGGCATCCTTTCGGACGCCTCCTTTCAGTGGACTTATTATTCTTGCGCACTACACCTCGGGCGCCTTGGCGACGGTCTCGCTTTCTGCCGTGAGCGGGCGGTTGTCGATGCGGCGGCCCAAGCGATCAAGCTTCACAAGGAGCCACTCAATGGGATTCGGCCCTGCGCCTTCCTCGTCGGCAACCAGGTCCATGACGGCGATCTTGGTGCCATCCTGCTTGAGCGTAACGCTGCCCACCTTGTCGCCCACATGCACCGTGCCCGAAAGATCGTCGTAGCTAACCTTTTCGGTCACCTCGCCGGCAAGGGAAAACACGGTCGCTTGCGCCGCAGGATCGGCGAGTGTGGCGTCGATCGTCTTATCAGTCCAGTCGGTTTGACCAATGCGCGCCATAAGCGGGTTGCCGTTGGCGGTCTTTTCCTGCGTGTTGGCGATCGCGACCGTCACCTTGTGACCGTAGTACCAATTGGCAAGGGTTGCGGTATCGGTAAAGCGCTGGTCGGTGGTGGTGGAGTTCAAAACGACGGTGTAGATCTCGTCGCCATCGCGGTTGTAGGCACCCGTAAAGCAATGGCTCTGTTAGACCAAGGTTGACATAAAAACGATGTCACCGCGAGGCGGTACC
>DXZX01000008.1:0-65496 GCA_019419445.1 Collinsella sp. | reverse complement strand
CAATGGTATACGGGTGCACCATCGACGTCTTCAATACAGAAGATATCAGTGCGGAGTGTTCTGAAAACTAAGCCCGGCCCCCGCCTGCGGTGACGCTGTTGCGAGCGGCCTGCGATGGGGCCGTTGTTGGTTGGGGCCGCTGGGCTGATGTGGGGGCACGTGGCTGTTGCGGGCCCTAGTCCCGGCGGCGACCCCGGCGCTTCGCGCCTGCCGCCTTTGGGGACTGCGGAGCGCGGCCGGCAGCTGCGGCGCGTTCGCGCCTGCTGCCTAGGGGCACTTTGGGGTTGCGTAGGTTGTCTGCGCAATTCGCGGTATCATGTTGCGGAGTTTTGAAAGGAGCCGCTGGTGGTCACGACGACGTTTACTTCGCCTTTGGGCGAAATCCTGCTTGCCGCTGATGGCCGCGGTCTGACGGGGCTTTGGTTTGAGGGACAGGAGCACTTTGGTTCCACGCTTCTCCGGGAAGACTCCGAACATGTTGAAGGCGCCGACGCGGTTTCCGGTATTGGTGGCATGTCGTCGGTGAGTCCGGCAAATGGTGCGGCCTCTTCGGTGCTTGAGCGTTCCTGGGCTTGGCTGAATGCTTATTTTGCAGGGCAGGAGCCTCGGTTTACGCCGCCGTTGCATATGATTGGCACGGCGTTTCAGCGTGAAGTTTGGTACGAGCTGCTTTCTATTCCGCGTGGCGAGGTCGCTACGTATGGTGAGATCTCCCAGCGTGTTGCGGCTCGACATCATGTGCCGGGAAACGAGGCACCCGTTGTATCTCCTCGCGCGGTGGGGGCTGCGGTTGCGCGTAACCCCATTTCGATTATCGTGCCATGCCATCGCGTAGTTGCCGCCGATGGTTCGCTCAACGGATATGCCGGCGGGCTCGATCGCAAGGAGTGGCTGCTTCGGCTTGAGGGCGCCTATCTATAAGCTGCAGGCGGCCGCAACGCCCATGCGGCAAGCGCGCTCGCTGTACGGGCGTTGTTTGCAGGGCGAGATGTGAAGCCGCCCGTTCCTTAAGTCCGACTAAGCTATAACCTTGCTTTTTTAAATATGCTCATCGACCTGCTAAGGCAGCACTAAGGCGAGTGCGGGTGCGCTATTATCGGCGCTCACGGAGCGCTTGGTGTTCTTGGCACGCATGGACGAGGGCTCGGCGGGCTTTACCATGGCGTCGATCGATCTTTCGGAGGCGGTGAACAAGGTGGCGGCGCCGTTTAAGTCGGTGGCGGTCTCAGGCGGTAAACGCCTGTCGACGTCGATTGCGACCGGCGTGCGGACCCATGCCGATGCCGCGGCGGTGGCGCAGGTGGTTGAGTTGCTACTGGACAACGCCACGCGCTATGCGAGCGAGGGCAGCGTGATTGAGCTGAGCCTGTGCGCCGTTTCGCACGGCAAAGGCAAGGGCGCCGCCGAGCTTGTCGTATCGAACGCCGTGGACGAGCTGCCCGAGGGCGACCTGGACCGATTGTTCGATCGCTTCTATCGTGCGGATGCGTCGCGCAGCTCCAAGACGGGTGGCTCGGGCGTGGGCCTGTCCGTGGTGCGTGCCATCGCCGAGGCCCATGGAGGCGCCGCCACCGTATCCGGTCACGGCAACCAGATCACCTTCACCGTTTGCCTTTAAAACCTGCCAAAAAGGAACAGGTTTATTTTGGCAGGTTTTATCTGGGGAAACGTCCGCAGGAGAGGGCATGGGCGGTGTGAACATATGCATCTCTACCTGCTAAAATATAGGCATCGTTATTCGGCTCCTGAGTGGAAAGGAGACGGTCATGCAGTACGAGATCGGCGGAGGGGCTTTCCCGGTTGTTACGTGCAACCTTAGCGATGGCGAATCCATGATCACCGAAAGCGGCGCCATGGCTTGGATGACCCCCAACATGGAAATGTCTACCTCGGGCGGTGGCATCGGCAAGATGTTCTCCAAGGCTTTTTCGGGTGAGGCATTGTTCCAAAACATTTGGACCGCGCGTGGCGATGGCATGATCGCGTTTGGCTCCTGCTTCCCCGGCCGCATCGTGCCAATCGAGATCGGTCCGGGCAAGAGCTGGATTTTGCAGAAGCGTTCGTTCCTTGCCGCGGAAAGTGGCGTCGAGTTGAGCATTCACTTTAACAAGAAGGCAAAGGCCGGCGTCTTTGGCGGCGAGGGCTTTATCATGCAGAAGCTCACGGGCTCGGGTGTTGCTTTTGCCGAGATCGACGGCGACCTGGTTGAGTACGAGCTCGCTGCTGGCCAGCAGATGATTGTGGATACCGGCAACGTGGCCGGCTTTGAGGAGACCGTGAGCATCGACGCTCAAATGGTCAAGGGCGTCAAAAACATCATGTTTGGTGGCGAGGGCGTGTTCAACACCGTGCTCACCGGTCCCGGTCGCATCTGGTTGCAGACGATGCCCATTTCCAATCTTGCGGCAGCAGTGGCCTCGATGACCAACAACAATAACTAGTCCGCATAGGATAGCGCGCGGCGGGCTTACCCTGTCGCGCGCTTTTTTGCTGGCAAACGCCTCGCTTATAGAGTGTGGCTGCGCTGCTACAGCGAGCGTCGTCATCTCGTCACCCTGATAGCTTGCGGCAAGCGTGGCAATGAGGAGTGAGAATTTGAGTGCTCAGTCCCAAGGCATAATGGCGGCCATGCCAACAAGCAAAAACGAGTTGCCGGTGTCACGGAAAGGCAGGCGTCGGTCGATTCCACGTGAGACGGCTGTGCCGATCTGCACGGCCGCCCCTGCGCGTCCCGCGCTGCCCCCAAAGAGGTACGTTTCCCCATATAAAACCTGCCAAAATAAACCTGTCCCTTTTTGGTAGGTGGGAAATGGGTAATACTAAAGAGTTATCCGACCAGATGGGAATTAATCGATGGCCTATATCGAATTCAAAGACGTCATCAAGGCATACGGCGAGGGCGATGCCCGCATCCACGCGCTCGACGGCGCGAGCTTTACGGTCGAGCGCGGCGAGCTCGCCATCATTTTGGGTGCTTCGGGTGCCGGCAAGACCACGGCCCTCAACATTCTGGGCGGCATGGACACGGCAACTTCTGGCACCGTGACGGTGGACGGGCGTGACGTGAGCTCTGCCAACGAGGCTCAGCTTGTGGAATACCGTCGCGCCGATGTTGGCTTTGTCTTTCAGTTCTACAATCTGGTCCCTAACCTGACGGCGCTTGAGAACGTCGAACTCGCGGCGCAGATCTGCCCCGATTCGCTCGATGCCGAGCAAACGCTTCGCCAGGTTGGCCTGGGCGACCGCCTCGCTAACTTTCCGGCGCAGCTTTCGGGCGGCGAGCAGCAGCGCGTATCCATCGCCCGCGCGCTGGCTAAGAACCCCAAGCTGCTTTTGTGCGACGAGCCTACGGGTGCACTCGACTACAAAACCGGCAAGCAGATCTTGCAGCTGCTACAGGACACTTGCCGCAAGCAAGGCATTACGGTCATCATCATCACCCACAACTCTGCGCTGGCGCCCATGGCCGATCGCCTGATCCGCTTTAAGAGCGGCCGCGTGGAGAGCGAGACGATCCAGCAAAATCCTGTGCCTATCGAGACGATCGAGTGGTAGCGCCCATGAATCAGGACCGCCAAAACAGTCAACGCCGCGACGCGCAGAACACGGAGCGCGAGCAGGATTTTACGACCTACCGTACCGCCCAAAGCTCAAACGATATGGTGCCGACGGTTTTTCGCCGTGGCATCTACCGCACGATTCGCGGCAGCCTCAAACGCTTCTTGTCTATCGTTGTGATCACCGCGCTTGGCGTGAGCGTGATGTGCGGCCTTAAGGCGGGCTGCGAGGACCTGTGTGATTCGGTCGACGCCTATTTTGACCAGCAGAATGTCTATGACATCAACGTGCAGTCGACCTATGGTCTGACCGATGACGATATTGCCGCGATCCAAGAGGTCGATGGCGTCGAGACGGCCGAGGGCATCTATACCGAGACCGCCTATACCGCCGTGGGTACGACGCGCGAGCGTGTCGTCGTACAGAGCCTCTCCAAAGAGAATATTGACCAACCGGTGCTAGTGCGCGGCGAGCTGCCCGAGACTTCGGGCGAAGTGGCAGTGACCTCACGTTTTTTGAAGGCTTCGGGCAAGAAAATCGGCGATACGGTGAGCTTTGCCGCCAACGATGCGAGCTCGTCGAACCAAAGCGCCAAGGACCAGTTTGCCGATGGGGACTACACCATCACGGCCGAGGTTCTCGATCCTACCGACGTGAGCTCCGACTCGACAGTCAACGCCTTTCGCGCTGCTTCGACTGCGGACTACAAGTTCTACGTGAGCGAGGATGCCGCGACATCTTCTTCCTACTCCGCTGTCCACGTGGTCGTCGAGGGAGCCAAGAGCCTCAACTCCTATTCGGATGCCTACTCGGCAAAGATCAATGAGGTCAAGGGCAATATCGAGAAGATCCGCGAGGAGCGTGAGAAGGCGCGCGCCCAGGAGCTGACGGTCGACACACCGGCGAGCTTGGACGCAGCTGAGCGTCAGGCGAATATGGTCTTTGGGATCGAGCAGGACAACATCAATCGCATGGCCGAGGGCAGCGACGAGCGTGCGCAGGCGCAAGCCGACCTGGACCAGCGCCGTGCCGCCGCCGACCAGCAGTTTGCCGATGCCCGCGCCGAGCTCTCTGACCTGGGCGAATGCACCTGGTACATCCAGGACCGCGATAACATCGCAAGCTACTCGAGCGTGGAGAGCGATAGCTCGTCAATTGAGGCCATTGCCACGGTGTTCCCGTTCATCTTCTTTATCGTCGCCGTGCTCATCAGCCTCACCACCGCCACGCGCATGGTCGAGGAGGAGCGCACGCTCATTGGCCTGTACAAGGCGCTCGGCTATTCGCGCGGGC
This sequence comes from Collinsella sp., assembly GCA_019419445.1. GTDB lineage: Bacteria > Actinomycetota > Coriobacteriia > Coriobacteriales > Coriobacteriaceae > Collinsella. The sequence continues at coordinate 60,645 of DXZX01000008.1, read as the reverse complement.
GTATCCTGTCCAAATATGTGGACTACTCGCTGTGGGCGTGTCTGATCGGTGGCGTGCTCGGCAATATCATCGGATTTGTGGGTCTGCCGCTGTTCTTGTTTACGGTGTTCGACGACATGTACTCGCTGCCCCAGATGTTGCTTTCGTACGACATCGTGTCATCACTCGTGTCGGTAGCGCTGTTTGCCGTGGGCGTGGTGGGCGCCACGATTATCGCCTGCCGCCACGAGATGGCTGAGACCCCAGCCTCGCTCATGCGCCCCAAGGCCCCGCGCGCCGGCTCGCGCATTCTGCTCGAGCGCATTGGCTTTATCTGGCACCGCATGGGCTTTTTGAACAAGGTCGCTGCACGCAACCTGTTCCGCTACAAAAAGCGCGCCTTTATGACCATCTTTGGCATTGCGGGCTGCACGGCGCTTGTGATTTGCGGTATGGGCATCCGTGATACGTCGGTCGCGCTGTCGCCCAAGCAGTACGGGCACATCACACGCTACGATTTGCTGGCGGTCGCCAATCCCGATGATTTTTCGCAGACGTGCGCGGCGTTGGATGAGCGCAGTGCAGCCAAGGATTCCGACGTGACCGTGACTTCGACGCTGCCGATTATGACCGACAACGTCACCTTTACATTTGGCGGCAAGAGCGAGACCGTGCAGCTGATCGTGGTGCCCGATGACCGCACGAACGACCTGGACGACTACGCGCGTCTCGAGGATGAGTCCAAAGAGCCACTGTCTTTGCGTGACGGAGACGTGTATCTGAGCAAGAGTTCACAGCTGGTTCTTGGGATTCAGCCGGGCGACACGGCGCAGGTCCAGGATTCGTCGCTCAACGTCGCCAAGGTCAAAGTCAGCGACATCTCGCTCAACTATTTGGGCAACACGCTCTATATGACGCAGGGCACCTATGAGCGCGCGTTCGGCCGAAGCGCGCGTCTTAACGGCATCTTTGTGCTGCTTAAGGGCTCGTCGGCCGACCAGATTGCGTTTAGCAAGAATCTTAAGAGTGACGGTTGGCTCACCATCTCGAGCACGGCCGAACATTGGCAGAACTACGAGGCGAACTTCACTATCATCAATTCCGTCGTGGTGCTCGTGACCTTTATGGCGGCGTGCCTGTCGTTTGTGGTGGTGTTTACGTTGTCCAACACGAATATCTCCGAGCGCGAGCGCGAGCTGGCGACCATCAAGGTGCTGGGCTTCCGCCGTGGCGAGGTACACCATTACGTCAACAAGGAGACGTTGATCCTCACGGCGATTGGCACCGCACTGGGCGTGCCGCTGGGTGGCCTGCTTGCCGAGAGCTTTACGTACATCCTGCAGATGCCGTCGCTGTACTTTGACGTCGAAGTCGAGCCGCTGAGCTACGTGCTTGCCGTGGTGCTTTCCTTCGGCTTTACGTTTATCGTCAACCTCGCCACCAACCGTACCCTCAATAAGATCGACATGGTCGGCGCCCTCAAGAGCGCCGAGTAACCTGCCAAAGAGGGACAGGTTTATTTTGGCAGGTTTTATCGGGGCAAACGCCGGACAACCATTAGGTGGTCCGGCGTTTGCCCCGTTTTGCTGGGGATGTTTGTCGTTCGGTGCTCTTACTGGCCAATCCAGTGTTGCGCATAGCTCTTAATGTCCTCGGTAAAACCGTCAAGGTCGTCGAGGGCGATCACGCTGTCGATAAGCAAATTGGCTATCTCGCGGTGCATTGTGCTGCGGCGAATGTCGTTTGCAATTACGCCTGAGGACAGCTTGTCTCTATTGAGGCGCTCTTCTAGTGCCCAAAATCTACTGGACGCTTCACTGTCGCCGTTCAGCATCTCAACGTACTGGCCGATGAGCTTTTCCATATAACGTTCTTGCCATTGAGGAAGCATTTTCTTAAACAGCTTCCAGTCGCTTTCGGCTACGTCCCGCATATGTCCTCCGCTCGTCAAACGGGCTTTCCATTTGCCTTTCATTCTATTTGGTTTTCGCTCGCAAGCGTGGATGAGAGGCTCTCTTTAGCCTTCGAGATTGGGCTTGAATGGGCCGTATGCCACAAAATGGGCCTATCTACTACGTTTAATTGGATACCCTCAACCATGCCGGGAAAACGAAAAATAAAACCGCAGGTAGAAGGCCTGTCGCTTTTCGAAAAATGCGGTCATGGTTGGCCCCATCGAGTTAAACGTAGTAGATGGCTCCTTTTCGTGGCGGACCATCAAACGAACGCCGACGCTTGTGCTGTAGCCGCTCCGATCATTCGTAAGTTGCGGTGGAATAGTTCTTAGATTCAGCCATTTGCGGGCTAAGCAGGAACTATTTCACCGCAACTGAATTTCAGGTCAGGCACCCGCAGCAAGAAGGCGAATAGCCTCGGCCTCCCCAGTTACCGCAGGAGGCCCCAGGGCTTACCTCCCAAATCTTTCCGCAGGACGGAAGGACCCCGCCGCGCGAAGCGCACGGCGGGGTCCTGACATGTCCGAGGACGATTTGGGAGGTAAGCCCTGGGGGCTCCGATGGGGGCGGTTCCAGCCGAGGCTATTCGTCGCCGAAGCTGATGCCCAGCGCCTTGGCCTCGCGCACCAGATCACTCTGGGGGTCGACAAACTTGAGCTTGCCGGCGACATCCTCGAGCGGCATGTGGCACATTTTGCCGTCGCGCAGGGCAATCATGTAGCCAAACTCGCCGCGCAGGCAGCCGAGCGCTGCCTCGACGCCGCACTGGGTCGCAAAGATGCGGTCCTGGGCGTCGGGCTGGCCGCCGCGCTGCGTGTGGCCGGGGATGGCGACGCGGGTCTCGCGACCGGTCTTGGCCTCGATCTCCTTGGCGATGTCGTACACGATTGACGGGCTCGTGCGCTCGGCGAGCTTCTTCTTGTACTCCTTCTTGGACAGCGCCGCGTCCTCCTTGGAGATAGCGCCCTCGGCGACGGCCACGATGGTAAAGCGGCTGCCGGTCTCCATGCGATGCTCGATGGTCTTGATGACGTTATCCATGTCGTAGGGGATCTCGGGAATCAAGATGACATCTGCGCCGCCCGCGACGCCGGCATACAGCGGAATCCAGCCAACCTTGTGACCCATGATCTCGATAACGAACACGCGGCCGTGACTTGAGGCGGTGGTGTGAATGTCGTCGATGCACTTGGTAGCGACGTCGATGGCGCTCGTAAAGCCAAACGTCAACTCGGTGCCCCAGGTGTCGTTATCGATGGTCTTGGGCAGGGCGATAACGTTGAGGCCCTCTTCGCGCAGGCGGTTGGCGGTCTTGGTGGAGCCGTTGCCGCCCAGCATAAACAGGCAGTCGAGCTGCAGCTTATGATAGGTGTGGACCATCGCCGGCACCTTCTCGACGCCGTCGGCCTCGGGAGTGTCCAGGCGCTTGAACGGCGTACGGCTCGTGCCCAGGATGGTGCCGCCGCGGGTGAGGATGCCGCTAAAATCGGCGGGAGTCATGACACGGAATCTGCTGTAGATAAGGCCCTGGTAGCCGTCCTCAAAACCATAGATCTCGATAGGCTCTTCGCTGTTGGTCATAAGCGTTTTGACAATGCCGCGCATGGTGGCGTTGAGTGCCTGGCAGTCGCCGCCACTGGTAAGAAGACCGATCCTAAGCATGATGAATCCTTCCGGGCAAGTTATAACATGCGCATAAGTTTACCCCCGCACACTGTTGATACGGGGTAAAACGTGTTAGCTCAAGCGTATGGAAATGTAAACAACGTCAGGCGAGCGTAAGGCCGACGGGCTTGGTTCCTTACAGTGCGAAGGCGTCGACGTCGCCCCAGTGGCGGCGCAGCGTAATAGCGGCGGCGGGTTCGGTATTGTCAAAGACGACCGACCATTGCGTATTGCTGGTGATGTCTTCCGGATTGGGCTCTTGCGCTGCGGCGCGCAGGGCCTTCCAAGCGACTGCCTCGTCTTGGGCACCGACATGGGCGTCAAGGACATCGGCGATTGCGACGGCGCGCTCTTTGCCATGGCCCAGCTCGCCATTCTTTTGGTTGGGCAGCACTTCGTCGCCATAGCAGGCGTAGAAATTCGTAACCTGGCGTACGGGAGTCGCTTTGAAAGCGCGGTCCGGATCGCGCGGATCCCACTCTACTACGTGCGCGTCACCGGCGGCGTCGTTGATAAAGAAGTGGTAATCGCGTCCTGCCATGGCGTGCATGTCGTAGGCGGAAAGCAGGTCGACAGCTTCTTGCGTGGTGGCGGCACGGTCGAGCACCAGACGGATGGCGAGCGAGGTATTGATGACGGGGCGTTGCGTGTCCTGGTCACAGGGCTTGGAATCCAGGGTGAGTACGGCAATGGACACGCCGCATTCGTTAACACCGTCGAGCTGGGCAAACGGGCCCATGAGTGCCGCGGCGCGTCCGGCGACGGAGTCAAGCGGAGTGTTATCGCCCAGGTTGTTAAGGGCGGCAAGCCCGATGGAAGCATAGCCGCCGCGTGGGTGATTGCGCACCAGCAGCGCCGAGGTGTCGTCCTTAAAGTCGTAATTGCGACCGGTGCGCACGCGGCCTTCGGCATCTACGGCGACAAAAGCGCTGCAGGCAAACTGGGGCGCCTGGACATGTGCCGGCACACCGGGCAGCACCTGCGCCACCACGGCATCGATGTAGGCCTGGTCGTCGCGCACGCCAGCGGCGATGATGCGATCGAGATCGTAGTCGTAGGCGATGTCGATTGCGTACAGGTCATAGCCATCCGCGTAGCCGGTCAAGCGTTTGAGCGACGCGGCGGACTTGATTTGCTTGTGATAAACGATACCGGTGGCAGCGGCAAGGCCGACGGCGACTCCCGCGACACCGCAGGTGATGGCAATGTTACGTGGCTTCATGACGGCTCCTCTCGTCCTGTTAGCGCAATTGTCGCAAAAGGAGCGCGGGCATGATGGCTCAACTTGGTGAGTGGCGCGGAATTAAGCACGGAATGAAGAGTGCGGCGCTGGCGTGGCGGGGTATGCTGGAGGGGACCATCAACCCAGCGAAAGGGGAGAGCATGACGGATCAGGAAACGCCCGAGCGCGCGCATGTGACGGCCGATGATATCGAGGCCGCCAACGACCTTATCGACTTTATCGAGGCATGCCCCAGTATGTTCCATACGGCGGCGACCATTATGGCCGAGCTCGATGAGGCGGGCTTTACCTACCTGCCCGAGAATGCGGCGTGGGACATCGAACCGGGCGGGCGTTATTACACGCAGCGCAACACCTCGAGCGTTGTTGCCTTTAAGGTGGGCGAGGACCTGGCCGCGACGTGGGGCGAGGACGGCGTCGCCGGTGACTATCATTTTCAGCTCACGGCGTCGCACAGCGATTCGCCGACGTTTAAGGTCAAGGCCGTGCCCGAGCTCGATGGCGCAGGCGAGACGCTGCGCCTGAACACCGAGGCCTACGGCGGCATGATCGACTACACCTGGTTCGACCGCCCGCTGGCGCTGGCCGGACGTGTGCTGGTGCGCGAGGGCGACCGTATTGAGAGCCGCCTGCTTGCCACCGAGCGCGAGGTCGCTATTATCCCGAGCCTTGCCATCCACATGAACCGCGGCGTTAACGAGGGCTTTGCTCCCAACCGAGCCGTTGACCTGTGCCCGCTCATCAGCGCCGGTGATCTTAAACAGGGCGACTTTGACGCTCTGATCGCCGACGAGCTGGACGTTGAACCCGAGCAGATCCTAGGTCGCGATCTGTTCCTGGTCAATCGTCAGGATGCGCGCATTTGGGGCTGGGCCGACGAGTTTATCTCGACGCCCAAGCTCGACGACCTGGCCTGCGCCTACACCTCGCTGCAGGCATTTTTGGGTGCCGAGAATGCGCATGACGTCTCGGTCTTCTGCTGCTTTGATAACGAGGAGGTTGGCTCCGAGACCAAGCAGGGCGCCATGTCGACGTTCTTGGCGGACGCGTTGCGCCGCATCAACGGATCGTTGGGCTTTGACGACGAGTCGTACCATCGCGCCTTTGCCGCCTCGATGCTTGTGAGCTGCGACAACGCGCATGCCGTGCACCCCAACCACGCCGAGAAGTGCGATGCCCGCAACCAAGTGGTGCTTAACGGCGGTATTGTCATCAAGGAAGCCGCCAACCAGCACTATTGCACCGATGCCTTTAGCCGCGCGGTGTTCCAGGCTATCTGCGATGACGCCGATGTGCCCACGCAGGCCTTCGCCAACAAGAGCGATATGGCCGGCGGCTCCACGCTCGGCAATCTGTCCAATATGCAGGCGAGCATGCATGCTGTGGACGTGGGCCTGCCGCAGCTTGCCATGCACTCGAGCTACGAGACCGGCGGCGTGCGCGACGTTATGTACGCCATCCGCGCCCTCACCGCCTTCTACGAGCGAAACCTAACCATCAACGGCGCCGAAAGCGTGGAGCTCTAAATGCGAGCCGAAGAAATGAAGTCCGAGCGTGGGGCTCAGCTTATTGATCGGGGTTTACAGCTGTTCGTCGCCGCTTGCCATGAGTCAGGGGTCGACGTTTCCAAGGCGCGACCAACGAGTGCTGAAGAACTCAAACGTAACGCCTATTCGGACCGCTATGACGAGGAGACGGACTGGCTCTAATAAGCGAAGTGTCGAAAACGCTAGATGTATGTTTGATATCACTTTGGTGAGAGTGTCGCAGGCAGAACTACCGGTATGGCGCAAGCCAACCTGACCCCATTGCACCAAACTTACCAAAAAGGGACAGGTTTACTTTGGCAGGTTTTATTTGGGCAAATGCCGCAATGCCAACAGCTGGACAGAATTGTTATGACACCGCAGGTTGAGCAAACGTCAGCGAGCGATGTCCAGAGCGAACAAGTTGGCATGAAAAAGGCAAGGCATAGACCTTCTGGTCATGCCTCGCCTTTTGAATGACAAATTGTCGCTCTGGGCGGCGCGCAGCGTCGACCGGTCCGCCGTTCGTTAGAACGGCGGAACAAGATTAGTGCTCAATCCAACAGCGCAGGGTTTCGCCGACTTGCAGGTGACGCAGATTCTCCACGGCGATGTCGACCACATTATTGAGTGTGGCCTCTAGGTGGAACCAGCCGGAGACGTGTGGCGTGATGAGCATGTTGGGCGCATCCCACAGCGGGCTTGTCGCGGGCAGGGGCTCGGGGTCGGTGACGTCGACCGCGGCGCCGGCGAGATGTCCCGACTCCAAGGCGGCGACCAAGTCGTCGGCGACCACAAGGTCGCCGCGGCCGCCGTTGGCAAAGAAGGCGCCCGGCTTCATCGCGGCGAAGAACTCGGCGTTCGCCAGGCCGCGGGTCTCGGGTGTGCTTGGCATAAAGGATGCGACGATGTCGGCCTCCGCCAAGCGCTCAGGTAGGGCGTCCATGCCGTCCATGTCCTCAAACACAATGGGGTAGACGAGCGGATGGTGCTTGATGCCGCGGACGTGCGCACCCATGCTGCGGCAGAGCGTGGCAAAGTGGCCGCCAATGTCGCCCGCGCCCAGCACCAGCACGTTGGCATTTTTGAGCGAGGTAACCGGCCCCAAATCCTCCCAGCGATGCTCGCGCTGCAAGTCGTGATAGCCGGGCAGGCGCTTCATCATGGAAAGGACCATGGCAAACATGTGCTCGCTCACGGCCTGACCGTAGGCGCCGATCGAGCAAGACAGCTTAGCTTCAGCCGGCACGGTGCCAGCGGCCAAGTAATCGTCATAGCCGGCGGTCTGCAATTGCAACAGCTGGAGATGCTTGCATGCGGTAAGCAAAGCAGGGTCTATGTTGCCCAAGATCACGTCGGCGTTGGCGACCTGCTCACGCGTGATGGCGTCGGAGCTCGTGTAGATAAAGTCCTCGCCCGGAGCGCTCGACTCAAGAATTGCGTGATGGCGGTCATTGACGGGCAGCAAAACCAGGATGTTCACAAGCAGTCCTCTCCGCTCAGCCTGCAAAAAAGGGACGGGTTTGTTTTGGCAGGTTGTATCAGGCAAAACGTTCAAATAAAACGCCGGATGCAAGACGGGCGTGCCCGTCAGCATCCGGCGCTCGTACGGCTACCAGCTGAGCAGCTCGTAGCCGTCCTCGGTCACCACGAGCTGTACCTCGCACTGGGCCGAGTCGCTGCCGTCCTTGGTGCGCACGCACCAGCCGTCGCCCTTGCTAATCTTAATGTCGGGCGCCCCGGCGTTGACCATGGGCTCGATGGTAAAGACCATGCCCGGAGCCATGATGGTGTCCACATCGGGCGCCTCGGTGGTAAAGCCCACAAACGGGTCCTCGTGGAACTCCTTGCCAATGCCGTGTCCGCCGTACTCGCGCACCACGCTAAAGCCGGCGTCCTCGACCGTCTTTTGCACGGCTTCGGCCATAACGGAGAGCGGCAACCATGGCTTGACGGCTGCCAAGCCCGCTTCCACGCTGGCGCGGGTGACCTCGACCAGGCGCTGGCGCTCGGCAGAGACCTCACCGATGCAGAACATGCGGCTCGAATCACTAAAGTAGCCGTCCAGGATCGTGGAGCAGTCGACGTTGATGATGTCGCCCTCGTGCAGCACGTCCGTATCGCAGGGGATACCGTGACAGACCACGTCGTTGATCGAGGTGCATACGCTCTTGGGGTAGCCCTCGTAGTTGAGGTCGGCCGGCGTGCCGCCGTGCTCGACGGTGTAGTCGTAGATCATCTGGTCGATCTGGTTGGTGGTCATGCCCGCGGCGATGTGCTCGCCTACGTAATCGAGCACGCCCACGTTGATGGCGGCCGAGCGCTTGATGCCCTCGATATCGGCGGGCGTCTTGTAGAGCGTGCGGGGCAGAACCTCCCAGCCCTCTTCCCACAAGCGCTCGAGGCGCTCATCAAAGGTGCTATGGCATTTCTTATATTTTTTGCCGCTGCCGCACCAGCAAGCATCGTTGCGGCCGGGCACGGGTCCTTTGTCAAACATGGCTAACTTCCTTTCATCCGCAGCTAGTATAGCCCACCCACGCGTCTATAAAAGTTGCGGTGATATAGTTCCGATTTAAGCGGTTTAACAGCACAAATAGGAACTATATCACCGCAACTGATGGGGCGGGATGGCGGGCACTGGCTGCTGCGTGGTTTTGCTAGTAGCTCACCTGGCAGGGGATGCCGAGGGCGCGCACGCGTGCAGCAATCTTGTCGAGCACCTCGGGCGCCGCTTTAGCAAGGCCGGCGACCGGTGTTTCGCGCGCCACCGTGTAAATGGTCGCCTCCTGTGGGCGAATGCGCTCGAGCGCCGAGAGCCAAGGGCCAACGTACTCCTCGCCGGTGTTATCGAGAGACTTGCCCCGGTACTCACCGCTCAAAAACATCGTCTGGATAATGACATGACCGTTAAAGTTTGCGAACGTCTCTATCTGGTGCTCTACATCGTAGGGGCCAACGGGCTGGTCGAGCAGCTGGATAAATGCCGGGTCGACCGTATCGAGCTTGAGGATGTTGTCGTCGACCATCATGAGTGCATCGTGCACCTGGGGACGGTCGGCGCGCGTGCCGTTGGAGAGCACGGCGATCTTGGAGTTTGGGGCTAGCTGGTCGCGCAGCACAACGGCGCCGGCGATGGCCTGCGGAAATTCGGGTGCGGCGGTGGGCTCGCCGTTGCCTGCGAAGGTGATCACATCGGGGAGCTCGCCCTCGGCTGCCGTCTCGCGCAGCTTTGCCTCGAGCGCGTCGAGTACCACGGCAGCTGTGTTGTACGGCTCGTGGCAGGGGCGCTCGGCGTTGAGACCGTTCTCGCAGTAGATGCAGTCGAACGTGCAGATCTTGCCACTCGCCGGCATCATGTTGACACCGAGCGAAAGGCCCAGGCGACGGCTGCGGACGGGCCCAAAGATGGGGCTGGCATTTAAAAACGTAGACATAGGCATATGCTCCTTGGGACAGTTGAGCTTAAGCATAGCATCGGCTCCAAAACAAGGTGCGGGCTCTTGCTTTACAAGTTTCGTTTTTTCACGTCGCTCATTATGCTGCGCCATGAAAAGCCTCGGCTCGGGTACAGTTAATTTGTTAACAAGGCATAAGGCAATGCGGGTCCATCCAACCGTACTGACGTGCAACTGGATGGGCATTGATGATGGGGGCACAACATGGATTTTACGGTCGAGAATGCGGGCACCACGATTGCCTGTCGCGAATATGCCGGCCCGGATGTGTCGCCTGATGCTCCTGCTTTGGTGTGCGTGCACGGCGCTTGTGTCGACGGCACATTTTTCGACGGTATCGCTTGTGAGCTCAGCCGCAACTACCGCGTAATTGCCTACGACCGCCGCGGCTGCGGTGGCAGCAGCGATGCGGCAGACGGCAGCTATGATCTTGCCGCTCAGGCCGCCGACCTGCAAGCCGTGATCGAACACGTTGGCGCTCCGGCAAATGTGCTTGCGCATAGTGCCGGTACGTTGGTTGCGCTGGAGCTTCTTCGCACCGAACCCCATCTCGTCGCCCGTGCGATTCTGCATGAGCCGGCTGTGTCGGCCAAAGGTGTCGGTATGGGCGCAGCTCCGGTTTTGCTCGATATGATTGCGGCGGGAAAGGTTTCAAGGGCGCTCCGGCTTTTCTTGGGAGCCCTCGGCGACTTGGACCCCGAGGCTCCTGGGACGACCGAAGCGGAAGTCAAACATGCCCTGCGCAATGGTCGTTGCTTTATGGCGAACGAATACGGGATTACTATGACCTGCGTTCCCGATTGGAATAGCGTTCGCGCGCCAAAAACGGTGGCCGCCGTGCTCCTGGGCGAGCTCTCGATTGGCACGCCCCGCGAGGCTGGCACGCGAGCGGCTGCCGAATATCTCGATTGCCCTCTCGTGACGATCCCGGGTGCGCATAACGGTCTGCGCGATCGCCCGGCAGCGGCTGCCCGGGCTGTCCGTGGCATCCTGGGGCTCTAACACTCGCAATGGCCAAAGCAGGCTTCACCCGCAAACGTTTCGGCCGTGTTAACAAATGTGCTCAAAACCTCACGTCTGCGACTTCAATCGCGCCGCCTGCCAACTCATAAAAATGTAACAGCATTCACGTACTTACCTGCATCGACAAGGTGTTACCCTTGTAGCATTTGGAACCCACCGCTACCATGCGAAACTATCGAAAGGGCCCCATATGCTCAATAATCACGAGGTCAATCTAACCGACGAGGAGGCTGCCGCTGAGGTCGCCCGTGTCGCGAAGACCTACCCCGTGGTGCGTTTGCTGTCGGCCGATCAGATTAAGAGGGAGCCTAACTGCTTGCTCGCCGGCGATCGCTGCCCTTGTCTGCGTCAGTCGAGTCTTGAGGCCTTGGCAGACTCCGATGAGGTGTCGGAGCAGCTGCTCAATGATGGTACTGAGTACCGCGCTCGCCTGCGCCCTCTGAAGGTCGAGGGCGAGCCTCATGTCCTGCTGATGGTGCGTCCGATCGATGAGCAAGAGGCCGCAGAAGAGGACCTTGTCTACACCGACGTGCTGACGAGTGTGCGCAATCGCCGATATTACGAGGAAAAGCTCCGAAGCGTCCGCATGAATGCCGGCGTTGCGATGATCGACCTTGATGATTTTAGGGTCTTCAACGATACATGTGGCCGTCATGCCGGCGACCTTGCGCTCGGTGCTGTGGCGACAGCCATGCGCAGCGGAATCCGTTCGACTGACGAGCTTGTGCGCTATGGATGCGACAAGTTTGTGGTTGTCATGCCCAGTATTCCCTCCGATGACTTCACCCGTCGCCTGCATCAGGTGTCCGATGCCGTTCGTTCCACGATTATTCCGGGCCATGAGTACGTGAGCTTGACGGCATGTGTTGGTGGTGTTCGCATTCATGGCGAGACGGTCGATGAGGGCGTTGGCCGCGCTGCCCAGTTATTGAGCCGCGCTAAGGCAAAAGCCGGTACGGTCGTGACCGACGCCGATTCCATCGAGGCTTTCCAAAGCGAAAAGCCTTTGGTGCTTATTGTCGATGACTCCGAGATGAACCGAGTCATTCTCAACGAGATGCTCAAGGACGAGTATTGCATCCTCGAGGCCGACAACGGTCGTACGGCACTCGACATGGTCGACCGCTATGGCGATGAGTTGTCGCTCGTGCTGCTGGATATTGTCATGCCGGGCATAAGCGGCTTTGAGGTACTGGCCGATCTGTCGCGCCGATCGGGCATCGACAATCTGCCTGTCATCATGATTTCGAGTGAAGATTCCGATGATATGGTTCTGCGCGCGTACGAGCTGGGCGCCTCAGACTATATCAACCGCCCGTTTGACTCCCGTATAGTGCGCCGCCGCGTAAACAACACCATCCGCCTGTACGCCAAACAGCGCCGCCTGACGAGCCTGCTGTCCCAGCAGTACAACGAGCGCGTCAAGAACAGTCGCATGCTCATCGACATCATGGCTGGCGTCATGGAGCTTCGCAACGGCGAGAGCGGCAGGCACGTTACGAACATCGAAAAGCTGACCGAGCTGCTGCTTGGCTGTCTGGTCCAGCGTAGCGGCACGATCTTCCTCGACAATGAGGAACGCTCCACGATCGCCCTGGCTTCGGCGCTGCACGATATCGGCAAGATGTCGATTGACGATGCGATTCTCAACAAGCCCGGACGCCTTACGCCCGAGGAGTTCGAGATCATGAAGACGCATACCACGATCGGCGCCGATATGCTGCTTGAGCTGGGTAGCCATCACGCCGGCAATGCGCTTATGGAATATGCGTACCAGATTGCGCGTTGGCATCACGAGCGCTGGGACGGCAAGGGTTATCCCGATGGCCTCAAGGGCGACGATATCCCCATCGCCGCGCAGGTAGTTTCGGTGGCCGACGTGTACGATGCACTGACGAGTGTGCGCGTGTACAAGGACGCTATCCCGCACGAGGAGGCAATCCAGATGATCCTGGACGGTAAGTGCGGCACCTTTAACCCGCTGCTGCTCGATTGCCTGCTCGAGGTGCAAGACCAAATTGCCGAGACGTTGGCACGCCCCGCCGACGTCGTCGCGTTTCCCACGATTTAGTTTGACCAAAGGAGTTTTTAATCCATGATTTCCATGCGTGAGGCGTATGAGAAGATCGGCGCTAATTATGACGATGCGTGCGCTCGGCTGATGGGCGAGGAAATGCTTGCCCGCTTTGCCCTCAAGTTTTTGGATGACGAGAGCATGGACAAGCTGGAGGCTGCCATGGCGGCAGGAGACGCCAAGAGTGCGTTTATGGCAGCGCACACGCTCAAGGGCGTGAGCCAGAACCTGGGATTCGATAATCTGTACGAGCCGGCGGCCGTGGTGACCGAAGCGCTGCGCGGCGCCGATGCCGTTGACGGCGCTCGCGAGGGAATGCATGCGCTGCAGCAGCAATATGCGGCAACGATGTCGGCCCTGCGCGAGGCGGCCGAATAAGAGGCTGTGAGCCTTGATGACTATGAGAGTGGATAATCTCCCGTTTTAGGCCCGGTGGCGGCCTCAAAGTGGGAGATTATCCACTCTCGTTCGATACGTGTCCAAAAATCCACTCTCACCCCTTCTGATTAGTGAATTGCCTATGCACACTGTCGGGGCTTTCCGCATGCAATCCATATCGTTGTTCGATAAACTGTTCGAATAACGATAGAGTCGACGAGGGTGAGTGTATGTCCAACAGCGTTCAGCGTATGGCCAAGGCGGGCGAAAATATCAGGAAGCTTGGTTTTTGCATGGCAGCCGTTTTTGCAGGGATGCTCGTTGCTTTTGCCGCGTTGGTTGTTTACGTGATCTGGTATGCGGTTGCAAACGTTGCTTCTGTCGATTCTTTCGGTGTCGTGACGCTTCTCGATGGCGGGTGCATCGTTATCCCAAGCGGACTGTGCCTGGCACTCGTCGTGGGTATTTCGCTTGTCGTTTTGTGCGGGATCAGCCGTAACATCTCGCGAGGCGTCTCGCCCTTTACCAAGACGCATGTGCGGCTTATCCGTGTTCTCGCGCTTGCCTTTGCTGTTAACGCCGCGGTTTCGCTTGTTGGTGCCTATGGATCGGTCAATCTCACCATTGGCGGACTGGAGCTTTACATCGTGCCTCATTCCTTCGTTATTGAGATTTGCCAAGGCGCTACCTTTGATGCGGGGTCGTTTATCGGCGCAGTTGTCTGTCTGTTTATCTCGGCGATCTGGAGTTATGCCTCGCTGCTCCAAGAGCAGTCTGACGAGCTTGTGTAGGAGGAAACATGAGCTATCTCATCATCGAGCTTGAGACGCAGCTGCTTAAGACCGGAAAGACCAGTGCTGATCTGATTCGTGCCACGGGGCATACTCCGGCTAATATTTCAAAGCTAAGAAACGGAAAAATTAAAGCTATTCGCCTTAAGACGCTTCTCGATATCTGCGATGAACTTGATTGTCAACCGGGAGATATTATTCGGCGCGTGAGCGAGAAAGAGCTTGAGGAGCTTATTGTCGAACGCGCAAAAAATGTCGTGAGGCAGATGCGGGATGGCGGAGGCAACGAGGCGTCACTTCCGACATCAGTCTTCGCTGTCGATTTGAGCGACGAGTAGCTTAAGGCAAACAACTAAAACGAAATATCAGCGTGAAGGGACCCGTGTCTAACACGGGTTCTTTCTTTTAGATTATCTTGACAAATATGAGTTATCGAAAAACAATAATAACAATGGAAAACGATAAAGGAAAGAAGGGACGATATGGGCGGTTTTGCTATCAAGCGGAACGGGAGGCCAATGAACGCATCAGCGATAAAGCTATCAAAGGTGTCAAAGCGCTATGGAAAACGGCGTGTGTTGCATGACGTTTCCTTTGAGGTGCATCAGTCTGAGCTCTGTGCCCTTGTCGGTGCAAACGGTGCGGGCAAAAGCACGCTAATTAAAATCGTCTTGGGCATCTGTGAGCCATCGTCGGGAAGCGTGGAACTCTTCGGAGGCAAGTCAAAAAGAGAGCTGAGCCTGATGCGGACGCGTGTCGGCTATGTACCAGATTCCAGTGGAGCATACCAATCTCTCAGTGCGGTTGAGAATCTTCAAATCCGATGTGCGGAATGGGGGCTCGATGAGAAGCGTGAGATTCCTCGCGTTTTGAGCCTAGTCGGGCTGGATGCCGATGAGAAAAAGAGCGTGAGCAGTTTTTCTCTGGGAATGAAACGGCGACTGGATATAGCTACGGCTTTATTGGGCGACACCGACGTACTAATTTTCGATGAGCCGGCAAATGGATTGGATCCGTTGGGCATCGAGAGTATATGGGCCCTTATCGGTCGATTGAATCGAGAGCAGGGTAAGACCATGCTCATCTCTAGTCATGATTTGGATGAGTTGGCATCGGTTGCAACAAGCTGCCTGTTTCTTCATGACGGCGAACTGCTAAAAAAGGAATCGATGGACGTCATAAGGGATGAGGCGTCGTCCCTAAAAGAGTATTACAGGCGCTTGATGAAGGCGGTCTCGCTATGAAGCGGGCGATCCATCCCATAAAGGCGGACATGATGCGTTTACACAGGATGTTTCCGGCGCAGTTTTGTCTTGCGCTTATGCTGGCGTTCGGCCTTCTCTTCGGTGTCTTTCTAAAAAGCGGAACAACGTTGCTAGCCTTTGGCAATAGCGTCTGCGGGGAGGATATTGGATTCTTTTGGAATGTAATCGACTCTTCTGCGCCTGATGAGTCCCTTGTGCGCAGTGCTTTTGCTGGCACCTCTCTGTTCGTTCCGCTCATCGTTTGCCTGGCGATTTTACAGGAGCGCGGCTATGAAGAGGGATGCCGAATTTCTTCAGCAAGAGGTCTTGCCCGCTTTAACGGGGTTCTGGCACATGTACTTTCGTCTGCTTTAATAATCGGCGCAGCATATAGTGCGCTTTGCCTTCTTCTTTTTGCAATAGCCGTAACACGTGGAGGGCAAAACTACGTGCATGGCATGCTGGCTGCATTTTTGCCTGCGATGATAATCAACGCCGTATTGGTGATATCGGTTGCGTTGGAGACGATGACCATCTATCGGATTACAGGCAGCGCTGTATTGAGCGGGGCTGTAATAATAATTGGATTTGTCATGAGCTTGACGCTCTACGGAACCTTCCTTCAGGCACCTATACCATCCTTGCGATGGATCTTCCTCCTTCCGGGGCCGTACCTTGGAGCCGGATGTGCCCTTGGGTATAGCGATATGGGGCAGCTGACGCTTCTGGGATATGGCGTGGCAGCTGGCTGTCTATCGGTATTGATTTACGCTCTCGTGACCTGTCGTGTCGGAGGTGTGCTCAATGGCTCGTCAGATTAAAAGGTTCCTCCATTCAGAATTGAAGCATGTGAGCGAATGGACGTACGTCTTAATCCTGGCAATTTATGCGTGTATGGTGATATTGCAGCTTAATTCTTTCCCGATGTGGTTCTGTAGCCTCCGCGAGGGCAGTTTCTTGGGCTTTTTCCCAGACCCGACGCTTAAACTGTCGGCAGAGGACGCCCTTCTATTTGGTAATGCAGAGGTTTTTCGCGGCTTGCTGTTCAATGTGGCCCCGTTGGCTCATGCATTGTTCTTTCCGCTTATCGCGCCTTGCGTTGTCCCACGCTTTGCCAGTTCGAGCTTTGTCGAGGAACCGTGGGGGCTGTCGGAGGCTCGGGGAGGGAAGCGGGCGTGCGTTACCGTTGCGCGAGTGATGCTGTCTTCTTTCGCCCTATTGGGCGCGTTTATCCTGTCAAGTGTCGTTTTGTACTGCCTTAACTGCGCAATCGTTTTGGATGCTCAACAGTATTTCAACCTGAATATGTTTTGCGATCGACTTCTTCTGGCGAGTGCGGTCTGCCTTGCATACGTGGTCTCTTGCGTGATCGTTGTTTCCTATTTTGGATCCGGCTTCGGTCCTATTGGCATGCTGTTGCTTGTCAACGTCGTAACGATCTACATACAGGTCGGAGCCAATTCCATGCTTCCGCTTCCAGCCTCGATGCTCATGTGGATTTGCGGCGTGACCCCGTTGGGGGACGGTCAATGCG
This sequence comes from Collinsella sp., assembly GCA_019419445.1. Lineage (GTDB taxonomy): Bacteria > Actinomycetota > Coriobacteriia > Coriobacteriales > Coriobacteriaceae > Collinsella. Next base: position 43,775 of record DXZX01000008.1, on the reverse strand, counting down.
TTTCGATTTTAATTGACTGCCTCATAAACGTAGCAAGCGTTTTTGCCATCTGCTTTACGGTCGACCGATTGCGGTCGAGATTTCTTTGATTGTTTGTGAGGGATAAACATACCGAGCGTATCAAATACAGGGGGGCGGGCACCGTGGCTGCTGTCCGCCCCCCCCTGGCTTAGGAGGCTTTAACTTGTGTAGCTTGCAAACTAGCGGGCCTGTTTAACTTTTGCTGCTGCCTCGACAAACGACTTCCACAGGTTAAAGTCGGTCTCGAGCGTCTGCCAGGTGTACTCGGGATGCCATTGCACACCCAGACAGAACGGCTGGCCTTCGACTTCGATGCACTCGGGAACGCCGTCGGTTGCCTTGGCGACCAAGCGCGTGCTCTTACCCAGACGATCGACGCAGCAGTGATGTGCGGAGTTGGTCTGGATCAGCCTGTGCCCGCCAACCGCGCGCTCCAGCAGCGAGCCCGGCACGACCTCGACAGGATGCACAGGGTCGTTGAGCACGTGGGTATGGCGCCACTGCGTGCGGCCCTCGCGCGCGCCCAGGCTCGGCACGTCCATGCACAGGGTGCCGCCGGTGGCGACGTTGAGCAGTTGCGTGCCGCGGCAGGTGGTAAAGAGCGGCTTTTTGGCACGGAGCACCTCGCTGACCAGCTTAAACTCAAAACTATCGCGGATCTCGCAGCAGAGGGTGGGGTCGTAGGGTCGATCATCGCCCCAACGTTTGGGATTGACATCGGGGCCGCCGGGAATGGCGATGCCGTCGGCGATATCGACGTAATGACGGATGACCTCAATGTCCTCGGTGATGGACATCTGCAGCGGCAGACCGCCGGCGGCAAGAATGGCGTCGACAAATACGCTCGCAATCTCCTCGTTGGGGGAGAGCGTCTCGCTCAAATAGGGCTTCGCTTCTTCCCAGCGTGGTGCTACCAGGATAAGCGGGCGGTCAGCGGGATCGACGTCGACGTGCGGAGTGTAGGACGATGAGGTGCGGGTTCCGATCATGGGTGCGGCTTTCGAATCCGGGTGGACATGGCACAGGGGTGGCGCGGGACAAACGTTACTGATGAATTTGCCCGCGTGGCAATTGGGCTAGTGGCCCTTAATGGAGTTGAGGAAGTCCTGGGCGCGCTTGGTCTTGGGGTGGTCGAAGAACTCGTCGGGTGTGCCGGTTTCCACGATCTGGCCGTCGGCCATAAACACGACGCGGTCGGCCACGCGGCGGGCGAAGTTCATCTCGTGCGTGATGACGATCATCGTCATGCCCTGCTGGGCCAGACGGACCATGACCTCGAGCACCTCGTTGATCATTTCGGGGTCAAGGGCGCTCGTGGGCTCGTCAAAAAGCATGGCCTTGGGTTGCATGGCAAGCGAACGTGCGATGGCTACACGCTGTTGCTGGCCGCCCGAGAGCTGTGCGGGCACCTTATCGGCCTGCTCGGCAACGCCCACGCGGCCCAGCAGGTCCATGGCGCGCTCACGAGCTTCCTCCTTGGAGACGCCCAGCACATCGACCGGTCCCAGCATGACGTTCTGCAGTACGGTCATATGTGCAAACAGGTTGAACTGCTGAAATACCATGCCCAACTCGGCACGCATGCGGGCAAGATCCTTGCCTTCCTGTGGCAGGGGCTCGCCCTCGATGAGGATCTCGCCTGAGTCGATGGTTTCCAGGCGATTGATGGTTCGGCACATGGTCGACTTGCCCGAGCCCGAGGGTCCGATCACAACGACGACCTCGCCGCGGTCGACCGAGAGATTGATGTCGTTGAGAACGTGCAGATCGCCGTAGTGCTTATCGACGTGCCTGAGCTCGATCAGCGGCTGATTGCCGGTGGAAGAGGTGCTCTGTGCCATGGTGCTCGGCTCCTTATGACTCGAAATGGTAAAGCGTTAGCGGATGATGGTCGCGCCGGTCTTGTGCGAAACATAGACAGCGGCCTTGTTGATCGCGACGTTGATGAGGATGTAGATGACCGCGATAACCAGGTAGACCGACACGAGGGCGTCGTAGTTGGTAATGAGCACGCGGGCGTTTTGCATGAGGTCGGGGTAGCTCACCACGTAGGCCACGGTGGTGTCTTTGACTACGACCACGAGCTGCGAAATCAACGACGGAATGATAAACCGGATAGCCTGCGGCAACACGATTTTAAAGGTGATTTTAGCTTTGGAGAGACCGAGTGCCTGGGCGGCCTCGACCTGGCCGCGCGGCACGGCGTTGACGCCGGCACGGAAGATCTCGGCAAGTACGCCAGCTGCAGCGAGCGCGACGGGAAGCGTGAGCATCCAAAACGACGGCAGCGCGATCTTGTACTGGGGCAGCACCAAAAAGAAGAAGTAGATGAACAACAGGCTCGGTACGCCGCGGAAGAAATCGGTGAGCACGCGGCAGACCAGCTGCAGCGGCTTAATGTCGCTGGTACGGCCGAGCATAAGGGCCAGACCCAGTACCAGCGCGATGGCGCCGGCGGTGAGTGCGACTTTAACGGTGCCCTCAAAACCGGCAAGCAAGAATTTCCAGGTGGTGAGGTGCGTAAAGAAATACCAATAGTGGACCGAAAGCTGACCGGTCACATAAAAGCGCTGCAGCACGAGGACGACGAGCGCAGCCACGGCAACAAGCGAGATAGCGGTGCCGATGCGAATCTTGGCGCGCATCTTGGGGCCGGGAGCCTCGTAGAGCGCATCGCGCATGGTGAGCGCGGAGGTGGAGTGCTTGCTCATCGGAGGATCCTCACCTTCTTATCGATATAGTTGCCAATGTGGCTCACCACAAAGGCCGTGCCCAGGTAGCCGAGCGCCGAGATAAAGAACGCGGCGACGCCGCCAAGCGAGCGCGTGTTGATGTAGCTCACCACGCCGGTGAGCTCCTGCGGCTTAAGCGGTACCTGACTGCCGAGCGCGGTGGTGAGCATGACGGCGATAAAGAGGTTGGTCATGGGCAGCACGCTCGAACGCAGCGCCTGCGGAATCACGATCTTGGCGAGGATACGGTTGAAGCTCATGCCCAGCGAGCGGGCGGCTTCTACCTGACCGACGCCGACGGTGTTGATGCCGCTCATAAAGTTCTCGGAGCCAAAGGCCGAGCCCAAAAGGACCGTGGCGACGATAACGCAGGTGCGGTAGGGCAGGACAACCTTGAGCGGCGGCAGTGCGTAGACGACGATGATGAGCAGCGCGATGCCGGGGATGTTACGGAAGACCTGGACATACAGGTCGCCAAAGACGCGCAGCGGCTTGAGCGGCGACACACGCATCACGGTGATGGCGACGGCCAGCACCATGGCGATGGCAAACGACTCAAGCGTCATGCCCCAGGTTGCTAGCAGCGCGTCGATATAGTTCTGGCCATAGAGCGACCAGAGCTCGGAGAGACTCATGCGGACCTCCTGCCGGTAAGGAAAGGGGCTCCCGTGTGTACGGAAGCCCCGACAACTCAGTGAGGAAACAGTTTATCGCAATAAAGCGCATCGTGCGTTTCCGTATGGTTTCGTAGCGGCCGTTACTAGGCGTATTGCCTAGGCGCCGATCTCGGGCAGCTCGGGAACATTGGTGTCGCCCGTACGGTCGCCGATGCAGATCTGCCACAGCTCAGTCCAGGTGCCGTCGTCCTCGATCTTCTTAAGGAAGTCGTTGACGAAGGCGACGCCGTCGGAATCGAGCGGCAGGCCGATGCCATAGGGCTCCTTGCTGCCGAAGGGCTTGCCGGCGATCTTGTACTTACCGGGCTCGCGGACCAGGGCGCTCTGCTGCATGTTGTTGTCGATGACGTAGGCATCGACGCGACCCTGCTGGAGTGCCTGGCGGGCCTCCTCGTCGGTCTTGAACTCCTGCTGACTGGCCTTGGGAGCGAACTCCTCCAGGATGGCGGGGCCGTTGGAGCCAGACTGGACGGCGACGTTCTTGTCGGCCAGATCGTCGACGCTCTTGATGTCGTCGTTATCGGCGAGCACCAGGATGGCCTGCTGGGTGTAGTAGTAGGGGCCGGCGAAGGAGACGAGCTTCTTGCGCTCGTCGGTAATGGTGTAGGTGGCAAAGACAGCGTCGACCTGGCCGTTCTGCAGGACAGACTCGCGCGTGTCCGAGGTCACCTGGGTGATCTCGACCTTGTTCTCGCCCAGAATGTAGTTGGACAGGAGCTGTGCGATACCGGCGTCGAAGCCGCGGGTCTGACCGTCTTTCTCGTTGAGGAGGGAGAAGAGCGTGGAGGTCTGAACGCCACCGATCTTAAAGACGCCGGCGTCCTTAACGGCCGTGGCCCAGGTGCTGGCGGCGATGGCGTCGTCATCGGCCTTGGGGCCGTTGTCGACGAGCTTGTCGAATGCCTTGGCGTCGAGCGTGGCGGAAACTTCGGTATCCTTGGAGCTCTTGGAGGAGCCGGCGGCGGAACCCTTGTCGGCCTCGGCGCTGGTGTCGGAGCAGCCGGCAAGACCAAGGCCGGCGACGGTTGCGAAGGTGGCGGCAACGAAGCCGCGGCGGTCGAGAACGACCTGCTGGGAGAGGTTCTTGCTCATGGTAGAACACCTTTCTCAATAAAATCCCTAGCGGTTGAGTAGAGTTATACCCTATCGCGCTCAAATGGGTCAACACGAAATAACTCAGAAACATACTTACCTTATGGGTAATTCTACCTACCAAAAAGGGACAGGCACCTTTGTGGTGGTTTTGGCCGATGCGGCGGCATGCCTTGTTGCTTTGTCTCGATCTGTAACATCCGCAGCCATTTTTGCCGAGTAACTGTTACAGATCGAGATTTTCTCTTCAGGGGAATTCGAATGTCTCGATCTGTAACATCTGGACGGACAAAAGGTCTCTATCTGTTACAGATTGAGACAAAGGTCAGGGACTACGACGTCTTGTCTAGATCTGTAACAGTTAGACGGGAATTCGGGCCCTAGATGTTACAGATTGAGGTAATCGCGTCGCGAAAATAAAAACCTCCGCAGGGATGCTTTCCTTGCGGAGGTTTTTTACTCGTTGAGTAGCCTTACGGCTTCGGCGGCCATGTTCTCGACCGTCATGCCGTTCTGAGCGAGCAGCTTGTTGGGGTCGTAGCGGTCGGGGAAGCCCTTGGCGATGCCGAAGGTGCGCGTGCGCAACGGCGTACATGCCAGATAACATGCCACGCGCTCGCCCCAGCCGCCGTCCAAGATGCCGTCCTCGAGGGTGACGACGACGCGATGCTCGGCGGCAAGGCTGTCGAGGAACTCGCGGTCGAGCTCGGTTGCAAAGCGCGGGTTGACGAGCGTGGCCTCGATGCCGTACTCGGCAGCTAGACGGTTTGCCACGCGCTCGCCCAGCTCAAAGAAATCGCCAAGCGCGAGCACGGCAACGTCGCGGCCCTGACGCACCACGTTGTAGCGAACGGCGCTGTAGTCGGTGTCTTCGGCGGGCGCAAGGTCGGGGCGGCTTACCAGGCCGATGCCCGGTACGCGGATTGCCACGGGATGCTCGCGGTGGTCGAGCGACCAGCTCAGCATGGACAGATATTCCTCCATGCAGGCCGGCGCCAAGTAGTGCATGTTGGGAAGACCGCCCAGCATGGAAATATCAAAGAACGAGAGGTGCGTCTCGGACGTGGTGCCAAAGATTGACGCACCAAACACCAAAATGGTTGCCGGGGCGTCGTTGAGGCACAGGTCGTGCCACAGCTCGTCGTAGGCGCGCTGCAAAAACGTGCCGTACACACCAAAGACTGGCTTGGCGCCCGAGCGCGCAAGCGCGGTGGCAAAGGTTACGGCATGCTCCTCGGCAATGCCCACATCGACGAACTGTTTGCCGGCGGCAGCGCGAAGCTCGGGTGTAAAGCCCATGATGTAGGGCGTGGCGGCCGTGATGCCCACGACCTGCGGATCGCGCTTGATGGCGGCGCTGAGCGCCTCGCCCGTAATGTCGGCGTAGGTGCGCGGCGCAGGCTCGCTCGGATGGCCCGGGCAGAGCTTGCGCCCGGTCGCCATGTCAAACGGACCCACGTGGTGCCAGCGCTCGGGGTCGCTCTGGGCTGGCTCAAAGCCCTTGCCCTTGGCGGTGGAGACGTGCAGCACGATGGGATGATCGATATTACGCAGTTCCTGCAACGCGTCGACGAGGGCCAACACATCGTTGCCGGCGTCCAGATAGCGGTAGTCGAGCCCCATCGCGCGGAAAACGTTGCGCTCACAGGTGCCGTTGCTGGCACGCAGCTCGGCCAGATTGCGATACAGGCCGCCATGGTTCTCGGCAATGGACTGGTCGTTATCGTTGACGATAATGATCAGGTTGCTATCGAGTTCGGCGGCATTGTTAAAGCCTTCAAACGCCAGGCCGCCCGAAAGCGAGCCGTCGCCAATGATGGTGATGACGTTGTACGCATCGCCCGCCAGGTCACGAGCGTGCGCTAGCCCGCAGCCCAGGCTCACCGAGGTCGAGGTGTGGCCCATGGCGAACAGGTCGTGCTCGGACTCGTCGGGATTGGCAAAGCCAGAAGCCTCACCATAACGCTCCGGATCGATATAAGTGTACGCGCGCCCGGTCAGCGCCTTGTGGGCGTAGGTCTGGTGCGAAACGTCAAAGACAATCTTGTCGATGGGGGAGTTAAATACGCGATGAAGCGCAACCGTAAGCTCAACGACGCCCAAGTTGGGGGCAACGTGCCCGCCGACGGCGGCGGAGCTTTCGAGGATTGCCTGACGGATCTCGCCGCAGAGCAGCGGAAGCTCGGCGCGGTCGAGAGCCTTGACGTCCTCGGGCGTTGTCGTTTGCGTAAGCAGCATCGTTGTGGGTTACTCCATGCGAATCGTGCGCCGGCACTCCCTCGGCCGGCACAATTGCACAAGACAGTCTCGCACATTTTGGCGTTTGATATGTGACGGCGGCGCGGTAATTCGCCAACTGGTGGGGCAAAACGTTTTGTCCGATGCCATACTGATATGTTCCATGATGTTTTTATCGATTGTGCACAGGCCGTGGCTTGTCGCCGTGAGTCGCTGGAAGGAGGCAGCATGTCCGATGCCGTTCGTGCCGAAAAAATCGCGCACGAGGTCGACTATGCCGCCCGCCAGCTGGCCCAGGCGGGCCGCTTGGACCTGACGCACGAGTTTATCCAGCATGGCGACGTGACGGTCTATGCACATGTGACTTCGGTAGCGCGGGCGAGCCTGTCCTTTGCCGAGCGCTTGGGCCGTGCCGGCATTTCGGTCGACCGTGCTTCGTTGTTGCGCGGGGCCTTGCTGCACGATTACTTTCTCTATGACTGGCACGATCCTGACCCAAGCCATCGGCTGCATGGCTTTCGCCACCCGTTTTTTGCCCTGGCACGTGCGGAGGAAGATTTTGAGCTGACGCCGCGCGAACGGAATATTATCGTGCGGCATATGTTTCCGCTGGTGCCAGTGCCGCCGACGTGTCGTGAGGCTTGGATTGTATGCCTGGCAGATAAATGGTGCGCTCTGCGCGAGACGGTCGCCGGTCGTCTGCGGCGCAAGGACGAGGCGGACGATGACGTGAGTAAAGCATCGAGCGAAAAGAGGAGAGGGTAGACGGTGGAAACCGCGATTGATATGGCGTTTGGCGGCGCGACGCTTGCCGCCTGCCCACTCTCGGCACTGGTGCTCTCGTTTGCCTTTTACGGGTTTTGCGGTTGGGCATGGGAGTCGACAGTATGTGCCATGCTCAATCACGGACGATTTGCCAACAGCGGCTTTTTGCTGGGGCCGTGCTGCCCAATCTATGGCGCGGGCGGCATTGCCTGCTGGCTGCTGTTGCGCGGGATTCCGGATGCCTCGAGCCAGTTTGTCGCTGCAGCACTCGTATGCAGCGTGATTGAGTATAGCGTAGGCGTGCTGTTGGAAAAAACAACGGGCGCTCGCTTTTGGGACTATTCGCACCTGCCGTTTAACCTGCACGGACGCATCTGCCTGTACTGGGCATGCGCGTTTGGCTTGGGTGCGTTGTGTATTTGCCGTTTAGTGGAGCCGGCATTGCTGGGGCTGCTTGGCCATCTGCCGGTGCTGATTGTGCGACTGTCCGCCTTTATCGTCGCGGTCGCGATGATGGTCGACGCGGTGTGCTCGTTGGCGAGCTGGCGGCGTCTGTCTGATCAGCTGGAGCGCGTCCGTGCCGACCTTGCCGACCGCATCAATGAGTCGCTTGCCGATGCCTCGGACTCAATGCTCGAACGTATTCCCGATTCTACGATTGACTCGGTGGCACAGACGCACATCCGTAGCCGTGCCGTTAACGCGTGGCTGGCCGAGCTGGGTGACGCCGCGCTCGATGCCCTGCGCGAGAAGGCTTTGATGCCGACGTTTATCTCGGATGGTGCTCGCGGCCTGGCGCTCGCTGCCCGCCGCGTGGCCGATGCCGCGCCGAACATGCCGCGTCCGTCGCTCAGTCGTCGCCTTGCCGGCAAGCGCATGAGCCGTCCGGTGCCAAGCGTGTCGCTCAGCCGCCGCGACCTACGCTTCTTTAACGCCTTCCCGCGTCTGCGCATCAATCGCTACGAAGGTGTCATTCGAGCAACTAATCTCCGCGACCGAGCCCGCGAGCTGTTCCGCCACTAGCCGGGACGGGCGCGCTCACGGCTTCCTTGCTCGCGTATTTCCCGTCCGTTTCGCGTCCGTTGCCGCGCCGTTTCCAAGATTGCGGCACCGTTTCCATTCGACAACGCAGCGTTTAACAACGCCGTATCTGGTCTACACCAGTTGCCCCTCGGCCGCATTATGGGCGCCGACAACGTTCATGCGACCAAGGGAGAGCGAATGTACGATACGGGATCGACAACGTTTATGCTCATCTGCGCCATGCTCGTGTTTTTAATGACACCGGGTCTGGCGTTTTTCTATGGCGGCCTGTCCAGGCGCAAAAATGTCATCAACACCATGCTCATGTGCTTTGGCGCCATTGGTCTGGTTGGTGTGCTGTGGATTGTTGCCGGCTGGTCTCTGGCCTATGGCGGCGACGGTTCGAGTCCGTTTATTGGAGGCCTTGACCAGCTGCTGTGCCTGCCGGTGCTCAACCAGGTGCTGCAGGCGGCCGAGGGCAACGCCGCGGACGGCGCCGCCTACCCCCAGATCATCAACATCGCCTTCCAGATGGCATTTGCCATGATCACGGCTGCTATCGTCACGGGCAGCCTGGCCGGCCGCGTCAAGTTTGGTGCCATGACGGCCTTCCTGGGCATTTGGCTGCTTGTGGTCTATGCGCCGCTTGCCCACATGGTTTGGGGCGGCGATGGCTCCTTTATCGGTGACATTATCGGCGCACTCGACTTTGCCGGCGGCGACGTGGTGCACATTTCGTCGGGTCTCACGGGTCTGATTCTCTGTTTAATGCTCGGCCGTCGTCGCGGCTTTGGCATGGTGAGCTACCGTCCGCATAACGTGCCGTTTGTGGCGCTGGGCGCCGGTCTGCTTTGGTTTGGCTGGTTTGGCTTTAACGGCGGCAGCGAGTTTAAGGCCAATGCCGTGGCGGCACTCGCCATCCTCAACACTGTGACGGCCAGCGCGGCGGGCATGGTCTCGTGGCTTGCCGTCGAGCGCGTGCACACCGGTCGCCCCACGCTGGTGGGCGCCAGCACCGGTCTGGTTGCGGGCCTTGTGGTGGTCACGCCGGGTGCGGGCTTTGTCGAGCCGTGGGCGGCGCTGGTCATGGGCCTGATCGTCTCGCCTGTCTGCTACCTGGCCATCAGCCATCTTAAGACCAAGTTTGGCTACGACGATGCGCTCGACGCGTTCGGCTGCCACGGCATCGGCGGCATCTTGGGCGGCGTGCTCACGGGCCTGTTCTGTGTGCCGGAGCTCTCGTGGACCGGTAAGGGTGGCCTGTTCTACACGGGCGACGTGTCGCTGCTCGTCTCGCAGATTTTGGGCATTGTGGTGACGGTCGCTATTGTACTGGTGCTCGACTTGGTGATCGCCGCGGTGGTCAAGGCGCTGTTCCACGGCAGCCTGCGCGTGGACGAGGCCGACGAGGCGCTGGGCCTGGACGCGAGTCAGCACGGCGAGAGCGCATATCCCTCCTTCTCGGGACTTGACTAGCGGCTTCCCCAGGCACCGCACCTTGGGTTTCAAACCGTCGCTTGCGTACAAAAGTACGCGGCGCTCCTCTTTCAACCCAATCTGCGGCACCTGGGAAACCCGCGTCATTGAATGGCAATTCATTTATTTGATAAAGAGAGGAATTCATTATGAAAAAGATCACGGCTATCGTGCGCCAGGAGAAGCTTGAGGTTCTTAAAGACGCGCTGTTTGCTGCCGATGTTCGTGGTATGACTATCAACCAGGTGCAGGGCTGCGGTGCGCAACATGGCTGGAAGGAATACGTGCGCGGCAACGAGTTGCTTGTTAACACGATCCCTAAGGTGCAGTTCACCCTCATCTGCGCCGATGAACATGTCGACGGAATTGTCGACATCATCTGCAATGCCGCCCGCACCGGCGCCGTCGGCGACGGCAAGATCTGGGTCGAGCCGGTCGAGGAAGTCATCCGCATTCGCACCGGCGAACATGGCCCCGCCGCGGTGTAGAATCGACCGTCTGCCATCCGCAACGTTAAAATGCTGCAATGAGGCACAAGGCTTGCGTTGCGGATGGGCGGATTATGGGTCGCAATAAATATCCCGAGGAGACGGTCGCGAAGATTCTCGACGCGGCACTGGAGCTATTCTGCGCACAGGGTTATGAGGGGACGAGTATTCAAGATATCGTTGACCGTCTCGACGGCATGACCAAGGGCGCTGTCTATCATCACTTCAAGAGCAAAGAAGAGATTTTCAACGCCGCGTTTGATCGGGCGATGACTCCGATTGTTGAGCACCGCCGCTCGATGCTTGGCGTCGGTAATATGACCGGAGCCCAAAAGCTCAAGCGACTGTACGCTCCCGAGTCCGTTGTTCCACAAATTGAGCTATGGGCACGTATGCGTCCTGCAGCAGATCCGGTAAAAAGCTCGCGCCTACTGGCGATGCAGTACCAGGGCTCATTTGACGAGTCGGCCGATGGCTGTCTCTTGCCAGTGATCGAGGAGGGCATCGCCGACGGCTCCATTGCGTGCGAATGCCCGCGCGAAGCGGCGGAGGCCGTATCGTTGTTGGCGAATCTTTGGCTGCTGCCATTGTTCCGTCCGCTCGAGCCCAAGGAGCGAATGCTCGCTCGCGCACAATGTTTGGCGCAGATGGCTGCCGCGGTGGGGCTCGATTTGGGTAATGAAGTGCTTCAGACAACGGCGCAGATTTGGGGCGTATGGGACCGCGCCGGGTGGTAATATAGATACCAACGGTATGTAATTGATTTGTGAGGGTAGCCACGGCTGCCCTTTTCAAGTCATTAAATACATACTAGTGGTATGTATAGGGGGTGGGCTTATGGCTGGGCTGAGAGACGTCGGTGTCTCGTTGAAATCAAAAACAGTGCGGTCAATCAGGCTCGCGGAACTTCTGGTTGCGCAGCTGTGCACGTATTCGATGCTGTCGGCGCTGTGCTTTGCGTATCCACTTTACTTGTTCGATCGCAGTGGATCGTCAACGTTATATGGCGTCGTCGCGGCGATAGCGTTCATACCCGGCGTACTTGCAACTCCGGTTGGCGGAATCTTGGCGGATAGGGGAAGACATCGCGAGGTCCTCGTGTCCCTCGGCATTGCTCTGATGACTGCATCACTGCTGTCTATCCCCATGAAGCACTCATTGCCTCTTGCGGTCGTCGTAGTAGCGATACTTTGTGTTCAATATGGTTCTCAATCGCTGCTGAAGCCAATGCTCCAAATTGAGACGGTGCGCATGGCGGGTGAAGAGAAGGTTGAGCGGGCCACTGCATTGGTTTCGCAGATGACCATGGTGAGCAATATCTTGGGCCCTGTGGTCGGGACGGCAGTCTATGGGTACTTTGGCATCGATGCTCTTTGCACAACCGCGTCGGTGGCGTTTGCGATTTCAGCTCTCTTGTTTGGGGGCGCGCTCAAGCAAAATGCCTCATTTGAAACGATGGGAGACGGCGCGACTCGTACGACATGCCGAAACGATTTTCGGGAGTCGATTCGGTATCTGTTGCAAAATGCATTATTGGTCGCTGTGATTTTGCTTGCGGCAGTTTTGAACCTTGCGTTGGTTGGGCTAATGATTGGCGCTCCCATTATTGTTACAAAGCATCTCGGCATGCAATCGTCCTGCGTTGGGATAGTTGAGGTGGCTATGGGCTTGGGTGGTCTTGCCGGCAGTGGCTTGGTCGGCATTTGGCCGCATCGTTTTTCTTTCAATGGCATATGTCGATATGTTGCGATGATCTGTTTTGGAGTCGCACCGATCATTGTCACGCTACTGTTCGGCGCAGATGCATGCATGCTCACCGTGTTTGTGGTTGGTTCGGCATGGGTCATGGTGTGGGCGAGCATTGCGTCGGTTGAAATTATCGCGTTTGTTCAGCGGGCAGCGCCGACTGAGCTCTGCGGAAAAGTGCTTTCGGTCGTTTACATGGTCCTTTCCTGCGCAATACCTATCGGCCAATTGACGTACGGGGTTGCATATGATCGATGGACACCGGCGATTGTATTCGCAGCCATGTTGGCGGTGCTGACGTTGACGACGGCTCTGTTTTATCGGCTGAAAAATCGATTGCGGCGATTGTCTTAACGCGCTGGGGCACCGTGAATTTGTGAAGGCGGTGGTACGCCGCGCCGGGACGGCATTGTTTGGACATGCCTCTCCTTCGTCTACAATATCGGGCAGACGAAGGAGAGGCATGTCCATGATCAAGATGTTCGCGAGTGACTTAGACGGAACGCTGCTGAACGCCCTGCACGAGGCGGATGGGACCATCCGCCGCGCCATTCGCGAGCTGACTGAGGCTGGCCTGCACGTGGTTCCCGCGACTGGACGCTCGACGTTGCCGATCGGCGAGCATGGCTTTACGGGCTTGGCGCTTGACGCCTGCTGCTCCAATGGATCCATCGTGCGCGACAGCCATGGCGAGGTGCTCAAGACTTGGACCATCGATCCGCAGGTCACTGAGGAACTGCTCAAGGCGTTCCCGGACATTTGCTTTGATTGTTCCACGCCCGATGGCATGTACTCGAGCGGTTCGTTCGAGATGCATCAGGCGGGCTTTAAAAAGGACAGTCCCATCAAGCGCATCGTGATGCGCGGCATGCGTGCGCGCGGCGGGTATCACGAGGAGCAGTATTTCGACCAGTCGATCGGTGACATCCTGCGCCACGATGTATGCAAGATCAATTGTCGCGTGACCTCGCCCGAGCTGGAGCGCGACCTTAAGGCGTATCTTGCCGAGCGCTCGGACCGTGTGGTCAACGCGCCGTTCGATCCGGTGATGTTCGAGATCACGGACGTGGCGTGTAACAAGGGCGAGAGTGTGGCCTGGCTGGCGGGCTACTACGGCATTGCCGAGGACGAGGTCGCGGTTTATGGCGACGGCGGAAACGACATCGCCATGCTCAAGCGTTTCCGCCACAGCTACGCGACCAAAAACGCTAGCGATGCAGCCAAGGTCGCCGCGAGCGCAACTATCGGCAGCTGCATGGTCCACGCCGTCCCCAAACACATGCTCGCCACCATGCATAAGCAGAGCTCCCGCACCATCATCGAATAATGTGACAAAGGGACTGCCCCCTCGTCACATTCCAAATATTGCCTTTACGTGTTGATACACACGGTGTGCAATAATACTCGCACTGTGCAATAGCGCGCAGACTGAGTAACAAGGAGGACGCTTGTCCCAGCTCGAGAAATGTGATCGCCGGTCCCTTCGCTCGCAGCGTGCCCTACGCCAAGCACTTGCCAGCGAGCTTGCCGAAAGCGGCGACCTTTCGCACATTAATGTCGCGTCGCTCACCGAGCGCGCTGGCCTTACGCGCCGCACGTTCTATTCGCACTACCGCGATATTCCCGACTTTATCAATCAAATCGAGGACGGCTTGCTGGCCGAGATCCGCGAGCGCATTGAGCTCATCACCGCAGCTCAGCTGCCCGATCTCTATCACAACATCGATGAGCTCGAGCCGGCGCCCGGTTCGGTTGAGTTGCTGCGCTACCTTGCGGCCAACCGCGATTTAATCGGATCGCTGCTGGGCCCGGGCGGCGACCAGGCTTTCATTAAGAAGATTATCGACACCGCGCGTGAGGCCGTGGTGCCTCGTGCACAGACGGGCATTTTGGGCCTGGCGCTGGGCACGTTCTTTGACTACTACGTTACCTACGTCGTGAGCGCCGAGGTCGGCATGATTCAGCGCTGGTTTGAGCACGGCCTCACCGAATCGCCCGAGGCCATGGCACGCATTATGACGGTTATCGCCTTTGTGCGTCCCGGCGACCTATATGGTCAACCCATCGATATCAACGTGCCGGAATACGGCTTGAAGCTATTGAACCTGCAGCTCGAGGATACGGCCGACACCGCCGCAACCGTCGAGTCCAACAACTAAGAGGAGAGATAATGAGCAAACTCGTCGATGGCATCAAGGATCGCATGGTCGCTGCCGCACGCGAGGCCGCGCCCGCCGTGGTGGACGCCGCGCAGAAGGCCGCGACCGCGGCTGCCGAGAAAGTTGCCGAGGCAGTTGCCGATGCCAAGAACGCGGCAGGGGAGACGTCCGTCGCCAGCGAGCCCGCTACCGCTGCCGAGCCCGTAGCCGCCGCCCACGCCCCCGAAGGCGCGATCTTCAACCCCGAGAACGCTCGCGGCAACCTGCACCTGGGCATCGACGTGGGCTCCACCACCGTTAAACTTGCCGTGCTCAACGACGACAACCAGATCGTCTACGCCAAGTACCAGCGCCACCACACCGACGTCCGTGCCTGCGCCCGCGACCTGTTCGAGGGCGCTGCGACCGTGCTGCCGACGGCCCAGATGACCTGCGCCATCACCGGCTCGGGCGGCCTTCTGCTGTCCCAGTGGCTCGACCTGGAGTTTGTCCAGGAGGTCATCGCCAGCAAGCGTGCCGTCGAGACCCTCATCCCGGCCACCGATGTCGCCATCGAGCTGGGCGGCGAGGATGCCAAGATCATCTACTTCGATAACGGCATCGAGCAGCGCATGAACGGCACCTGCGCCGGCGGCACGGGTGCGTTCATCGACCAGATGGCAACCCTGCTCCACACCGACGCCAGCGGCCTCAACGAGCTCGCGGCCAACGCCACCACCATCTATCCCATCGCCAGCCGCTGCGGCGTTTTTGCCAAGACCGACGTGCAGCCGCTGCTCAACGAGGGCGCCCGCCCCGAGGACGTGGCCGCCTCCATCTTCCAGGCTGTCGTGACCCAGACCATCTCGGGCCTGGCGTGCGGCCGTCCCATCCGCGGCAACGTCGCCTTCCTGGGCGGCCCGCTGCAGTATCTCTCCGAGCTGCGCCACCGCTTCTACCTCACGCTCAATCTGGACGAGGAGCACCGTATCGTGCCCCAAAACGCTCACCTGTTTGTGGCGAGCGGCGCCGCCATGGCGCACGAGTCCAACAAGCTCAGCACGTTCCCGCAGCTCATCGGGGCCATCGATGCCCTGGGTGACACGCAGGGTGCCGAGGTCGAGCGTCTGGATCCGCTCTTTGCCACCGACGAGGACTTTGCCGAGTTCAAGACCCGCCACGACACCGAGGTCGTCCCCAAGGGCAAGCTCGAAGGCTACACCGGACGCGTGTTCATCGGCATCGACGCCGGCTCCACCACCATGAAGGCCGCGCTCGTGGGCGAGGACGGTCAGCTGCTGCACACCTGGTACGGCAACAACAACGGCGACATCCTAGGCACGGCCAAGGTCATCATGGCCGATTTCTACAACCACATCCCCGCGGGCTGCACCATCGGCCACGTGACCACCACGGGCTACGGTGAGGCGCTGCTCATCGAGGCCCTCAAGGCCGATTCCGGCGAGATCGAGACCGTCGCGCACCTGCGCGGCGCCAAGGCGTTCCTGCCCGGCGTCGAGTTCATTCTGGACATTGGCGGCCAGGACATGAAGTGCCTGCGCGTCAAGGACGGCGTCATCGAGCACATCATGCTCAACGAGGCCTGCTCGTCGGGTTGCGGTAGCTTTATCGAGAGCTTCGCCGTCTCTATGAACATGGACGTGCGCGCGTTCGCCAACGCCGCCATCCATGCCAAAGCCCCGGTCGACCTGGGAAGTCGCTGCACGGTCTTTATGAACTCGCGCGTCAAGCAGGCGCAAAAGGAAGGCGCCACGGTGGGCGACATCGCCGCCGGCCTGTCCTATTCCGTCATCAAGAATGCCCTGTTCAAGGTCATTAAGCTGCGCGATCCCAAGGAGATCGGCAGCCAGGTAATCGTCCAGGGCGGCACCTTTATGTCCGATGCCACGCTGCGCGCGTTTGAGCAGCTCACCGGCGTTCATGCCGTGCGTCCCGACATCGCCGGCTGCATGGGCGCCTACGGTGCGGCCCTGCTCGCCCGCGATCGCGCCGGCGCCGACGGCGCCTCGACCATTCTTTCGGCTGAGGACATCGCGCACCTCACCGTGACGCAAAAGCATGTCCGCTGCGGCCGTTGCTCCAACAACTGCCGGCTTACCGTCAACGACTTTGGCGGCGGTAGGCGCTTCATTACCGGCAACCGCTGCGAGAAGGGCGCCGGCCACAAAAAGCAGAAGACTGAGGCCCCCAACCTCTTCAAAAAGAAAAACGAGCTGCTCTTTGACCGCGAGGTCCTGAGCCCCGACGAGGCCCCGCGCGGCACCGTGGGTATCCCGCGCGCACTCAACATGTACGAGAACTACCCCTTCTGGCATGCGTTCTTTACGCGCCTGGGCTTTAGCGTGCAGCTGTCCGGCCAGTCGAGCAAAAAGACCTACCAGGCGGGCATCGAGTCCATGCCGTCCGAGAGCGTGTGCTATCCGGCCAAGATGAGCCACGGCCACGTGATGAACCTCATTGACCGTGACGTCGACTTTATCTGGATGCCGTGCGTGCGCTGGGAGCGCAAGGAGGATCCGACCGCCGGCAACTGCTATAACTGCCCCATCGTCATGAGCTACCCCACGGCGCTGGCGCTCAACATCGACGAGATCCGTGAGCAGAACATCGAGTTCCTGTACCCGTTTGTGCCCTATCACGACAAGACCGAGCTCAAGCGCCGTCTATACCAGGTGCTCGCCGTCGACCGTGTGGCCGATGCTGAGGCCGGTCGCGGTCGCGTGCGCGGTCCCAAGATCACGCGCTCTGAGGTCGATGCCGCCGTCAACGCCGCCTACGAGGCCGACGCGCGTTTTCACGAGGACATCCAGACCATGGGCGAGGAGGCCCTTAAGTGGGTCGAGGACCACGGCGGCCACGGCATCGTACTCGCCGGTCGTCCCTACCATAACGACCCCGAGATCAACCATGCCCTGCCCGAGCTTATCTCGAGCTTTGGCTTTGCGGTCTTTACCGAGGATTCGCTCGCGCATCTGGTGAAGCCCGAGCGTCCGATTCGCGTCGTCGATCAGTGGATGTATCACAGCCGCCTGTACGCCGTCGCCCGTTTTGTGACGATGCGCAACGACCTGGACCTGATCCAGCTCAATTCCTTCGGCTGCGGCCTGGACGCTCTGACCACTGATCAGGTGCAGGAGATCCTGGAGGCCAGCGGCAAGATTTACACCGTGCTCAAGATTGACGAGGTGTCCAACTTGGGCGCCGCGCGTATCCGTATTCGCTCGCTCATGGCGGCGCTCAAGGACCAGGAGGCCGAGCGCTTGGCCGAGGCTACGGCCGCGGGCGAGACTTACGAGCAGGGCGATGCCGCGCCGGTGGCGCCCTCCACGGATGCCCCCGCGTTCGCGAGCCGTAAGTACACGTTCGAGGCGCAGCGCGAGAGCGCTTCGACCGCGTGGCCCAAGGTGCCCTTTACCGAGCAGATGCGCGAGGAGGGCTACACCATCCTGTGCCCGCAGATGGCGCCGATCCACTTTGACCTGGTCAAAGAGGTGTTCCGTGGTGCTGGCTACAACTTGGAGCTGCTGCCCTCGACCGATCACGATGCCGTCGAGGCCGGCCTGCGCTACGTGAACAACGACATCTGCTATCCGTCGATCCTGGTGACGGGCCAGATCATGGAGGCCATCGAGAGCGGTCGATACGACCTGTCCAAGACAGCCGTGGTTATCAGCCAGACCGGCGGCGGCTGCCGTGCCACCAACTACATCGCACTCATCCGCAAGGCTCTGCGCGAGAGCGGCCACCCCGAGATCCCGGTGATCTCGCTTTCGGCCGTGGCGCTGGGCGAGGACAACCCTGGCTTTAAGATTACGCCGGCGCTGCTTAAGCAGGCAGTCTACGCGGTGCTCTTTGGCGACGTGATGATGCAGATGCTCTATCGCTGCCGCCCGTACGAGGCTACGCCCGGTGCCGCCAACGCGCTCTACGAGGAGTACATGGCGCGCGCTCGCAAGCTGGCGCCCAAGTTTAACCGCCACAACTACACCAAGCTGTGCCGCGAGGCCATCCGCGCGTTCGACACCATGCCGCTCGTGGGCGAGGGTACCAAGCCGCGCGTGGGCGTGGTCGGCGAGATCCTGGTCAAGTTCCATCCCACAGCCAACAACCACGTGGTCGATGTCATCGAGCGCGAGGGCTGCGAGGCCGTGGTGCCGGGTCTGCTCGACTTTTTCCTGTACTCCATGAGCAACGCCGAGCTGCAGAAGGACGAGTTGGGAAGCTCCGCTACCACGCGCGCTGGTATGCAGGCGCTCATCAAGCTGGTGGACTGGATGCGCACGCCGGTGGAGGAGATGCTCGAGAAGTCCCGCCGCTTTGAGGCGCCCGAGCGCATCGGCACCATGGCCGACAAGGCCCGCACAGTGCTTTCGGTGTGCAACAACATGGGCGAGGGCTGGCTGCTCACGGCCGAGATGCTCGACCTGATCGATCACGGTGCGCCCAACATCATCTGCACGCAGCCCTTCGCGTGCCTGCCCAATCACGTGGTGGGCAAGGCCGTAATCAAGGAGCTGCGCCGCCAACATCCCGAGAGCAACATCGTCGCGGTGGACTACGACCCCGGCGCGTCCGAGGTCAACCAGCTCAACCGTATTAAGCTCATGATCAGCGTGGCCAAGGAGAACATGCGCGCCGGTAAGGGCTTTAAGCTCGAGAAGGTGGCGCCGCTCGCGATGGACGAGGTCACCGGCCAGATGCGTGCTCATGACGGCTGTGTGAGCTGCGGGCCGGCCAGCGAGGAGGCCGTGGCATCGGTCGCCGAGCGCCTGGGACGCGGCATTAAGAAGTAACTGGCCTGCTATGGGCTAGATATGGGACAAACGGGTGGCAGCCGTACCGGTTACCACCCGTTTTTACTGGACATCTGTTGCGTAAACGGTCCAACTATCACCCCCTGCGAACTTGGAT
Organism: Collinsella sp.; assembly: GCA_019419445.1. Lineage (GTDB taxonomy): Bacteria > Actinomycetota > Coriobacteriia > Coriobacteriales > Coriobacteriaceae > Collinsella. The sequence goes on along the minus strand of DXZX01000008.1, from coordinate 24,447 downwards.
TTCGGAAGTATGCGGCAAAATTTGAATAGGCCGAGCACACTGGATATGCCCAAGCTTTGTACCTGCGGTTTTATTGGTGAAAAACCGGGGTGTGCTCGAGGGCTCCGGAATTTGCCGCATACTTCCGAAAACAACGTCTCGGTGGCACCAAAAATTGCCTCCAGAACCCTGAGATAATGAACATATTGTAGCCGTTCGCCGCAAATTATCGTCCGTTCATGGAACCTATCTCCAACGAGTTGTAACCATATGGTTTGATGTTGAAAACATATGATTGCCGGCAGGCCATAGGTGACGTTCCCCCTGATATCGGAGGTTCCAGGTATGTTTCGCGCTCCGTTAAATAACTATCGGTTGGGCTAACATGGGTCGCCGTGCTATTTCGATAACCCTTGCAGTGGTCTGCCTGGCTGTGCTCTTAGGCGCTACGGGGCTGTTTGCTATAAGTCGAGAAACATCCTATATGCAGGAATGTGCTTCCGAAGGCTTTGTCATTGATGGTTACTATCGGGATGACAAAACGAGTCGGGAAACCCTGGCTTTTCTTGAGGAGGACAACTGTCGATGGCAGCTGGTCGACCAAGACGGAATCTGCACAGACGGGCAGTTTAAGCGTACGGATGACCCCAACATCCTGATATTAAAGAAGGAAAACGGTGAAGAATTCGGTACGGTCCACGTGGCATACTTGTCACGCCGACGCGATCAGGGCTTGCTCTACCTATTTAGAGATACCAGGGTGACCCGTTTTTATCTGGTGAGTACCGGTCCGGCGTTTACGGTGGAGTCTGGCGATGTCGATGCGGACAGTTGATTCACGGCAATAAAACAGCGAGCGGGGCACGGACATGAATCGCGCCCCGCTTTTTTGCTCGCGGCCTGCGTCGCGTCTGCGCCTCGTTCCGACTCGCGCCCGTGCGCGCATCCATCTCACATCCCGCATCACTTCACATCGAACTCCACGCGATCGAGTTCGGGCACGTTGAGGTCGATGAGCTTGCGGGCGACGTGGCGGTCGTGTGCCCCAAGCGTCTCGTCTGTCGTCACATGGGCGACAATCTCGCGCTCGACGATACCCTCCTCCTCGCCTTCGGTAGCCGAGGTCTCGACGGCGACGGTGTAGTCCTTAAAGCCTGGCAGCACCGCCGCAAGCTCGCGCGTGGTCTCGGTGATGCCGTAGCCGTCCTGCACGCCGGCCTGCGCCGAGCCAATGGATCCCGCGGTCATAACGATGCAGGGGATGGCAAAGATCACCGTACCCACGATGATGCGTCGGCGCACCTTGCGCGATAGCTCGTCGACCTCAGCGTTTTCCTCGGCAGTCACAATGCCGTCGCCGTTGAGGTCACGCTTGAGCGGTACACGTAAAAGAAGCAATACGGCTTCGGCCGCCAGCGCGATAAAGACGACGTTGATGCCAAACTCGTAGAGCGCCGAGAGGAACAGCGACCCGCTCGCGATGGCGATGCCGTAACCCGCCGCGCACAGGGGCGGCATGAGCGCGGTCGCCACGGCTACGCCGGCAATGAGCGTGGCGGGTTCCTGGTCGCGTGAGTTGCCTAGGCCGCCCGCAAAGCCGCCGGCGAGCGCGACAGCGAGGTCCCACACAGTCGGCGTCGAATTGTCGATGATGGCAGCTGTGGTGGTGCCAAGGGGCGAGAGCTTAAAGTACAACGTGGACGTGACCAGGCAAAAGGCCATCTGCAGCGCAAGGCTGGCGATGGCTTCGACGGTAATCTCACGGTCGAGCGTGGCGATGCCATATGCCATGGCAAGGACCGATCCCATGAGCGGGCAGATGAGCATGGCACCCACGATGGCGATGTCCGAGTCGATATCGAGGCCGATGCTTGCGATGAGCATGGCGATGATGAGGATGCATAGGTGGGAGCCAGTCAGACGCGCCCCGTTTACAAAACGCTTGCGGATCACGTGATAGGGCGCGCGTCCCTCGCGAATGTTGAATGCGCGCTTTAGGAAGCGGGTGGCGTTCTCCATGGCCTCACTATGGGCAGGGCGGATGCCGTGGCGCCGGTGATGGCGTTCGCGCAGCCGCTTGATCTGTTGCTTGTCGAGTTCCATGTCCACCTCGTTCTGGCACGGGCCGCGCAACGCGCCCGTTGTCCTAACTCTACACCGTGGCGGATGAGGTGTCTGTTGGATGCGGAATCCGATAGGGCGGATGACGCGGGAGCAAATGCAAATCACAGGTTCAATTTGATCCCGCAATAATATGATGCACCAGCTCCTACATGTGTGACGAAATTGTGAAGCACGAGAGTGCGAGTTTCAAAAAATCCGCTGGTGACCAATGTTGCGCAACAGAATTCAAAAATCGGCACCTACAGTTTGAAGCGTATGGATACATCCGTGTCAAAGGGAGAAAGCCATGGCAAACTACAGCCCACAACACTTTGAGCCTCGGGCTAAGGCCGTCAACGTCAAGGGCGTTGCCAACCGCGCCGTCGCAACCGTTTTGACGGCGGGCCTCATTGTTCAGCCGCTTATGTCGCCGCTGGCGGCAATCGCCGCACCGTCAACCGATAACGGCGATTCTGTTCAGGGGGGGGGTAGTTCTGTAGAGAACACCGTTGCCGCCGGTAACCAAGCGGTCGTAAAGACGGCTGCCCAGCTGGCCGAGGAGTCGGCAAAGCAGCTCAAGGACGCTCAGGCCGCCTACGATGCCGCCCAGAAGAAGGCCGACGCGGCGGGCCAGTCTCAAAAGCAGGCACAGCAGCAAAAGAATCAGGCCTCGCAGGCTGTGAGCGACAACGAAATCGAGCAGAACGCAGCAGAAGTCGCCGCGCTCCAGGAGAAGATTGACGAGCTCAAAGCCGCCGTCGAAAAGACCGAGCAGCAGCAGAAGAAGCTGGGCGACCTGAACGATCAGCTCGAACAGGCCAACAAGAGTGTCGAGGATAAGACCCAGGCGCTCAAGGACGCCAAGGCAAAGCAGGATGAGGCCAAGAAGGCCCTCGATGATGCCCAAGCCAAGCTCGAGGCCATGGGTATGGACGAGTACGAGACTGCCAAGAAGGCTGTCGAGGACGCGCAGGCAAAGCTCGATGATGCCAATAAGGCCGTTGCTACTGCACAGGCCAATCTGGACCAGGCCAAGGCTGCCGAGGCTAGCGCCCAGCAGGAAAAGAAGGACACTGAGACCGCTCTGACTTCCGCCCAGGCCAAGAAGCAGGAGACTGCCGCTGCTCTCGCTGCTGCGACCACTGCGCGCGATAACGCCCAGCAGAAGTTCGACCAGGCGCAGGCCGCGCTTGATGCCGCGACCTCGGGCACGGGTATCGATCTGAACGCGCTCGAAGCTGCCAAGGTCACTGCCGCCAGCGAGCTCGCGACCGCGCAGGCCGCGCTCGAAGCCGCGACGACTGCAGACGCCACTGCACAGGCGAACCTGCAGGCTGCGCAGACTACCGTCACCGCCGCGCAGGAGAAGGCCAACGCCGCCAACGCTGCTGTGGCATCTGCCAAGTCTGCATACGATGCGGCAAACAAGGAGTACAACGCCGCCGCCAGCGAGCGCGACGCCGCCAAGGCCGCATACGAGAAGGCGCAGCAGACCGAAGCAGACAAGAAGACCGCGTACGATAAGCTTGTCGAGGCCCGCAACCAGAAGCGCAGCGAGTGGGAGACGGCATGCGCCGCATCCGATACCGCCAAGCAGGCATACGACACCGCGAATGCCGAGGTCGAGAAGCTTAACCAGCAGATTGCCGACCTCAAGTCGAACATGACCGTAGACCAGAATGTAATCAGCCAGGGTATGCTCGGCTTCATGAACTACATCATCGGCGGCAGCCAGTTCACAGCCACGCAGAAAAAGAACGCCCAGGAAGCCGTATCGATGCTGACCGGTGCCGCTGACAAGGCCGAATGGTATGACCAGTACGTCGATCATGACATGTCTCGCGACACCAACCCGCTCTCCCTGGAGCAGATGCGCAACGCCCTGACATATCTCGACACCCAGAACAACCTCCGCAAGGCGAACGGTCAGTCGGCGCTCAGCGTCAGCCTCCGCATGACTGCGGCAGCCGCCCTTAATGTATCATATTCATCGAACATCTGGGGACACTCGGGCTGCTACTTCGACAACGGGGAGAATCTTGCCGGCGGAGGCGGTGCATATACCGGCGGCGAGACCGAGGATACACTCGGTTGGCCCTACACCGGTCTCTACACACAGGAGAAGGAGGCATTCGATAAGTACGTCGCGAAGAATAGTGACCTTGGGAACCATCGATATGATTCCTATTACATCTACCAGAACTACAACAGCATCTATCACGAGTGCGGGCATTATCTCAACATCATCGATTCCGCCACGGAAGCCATCGGTATCGCGACCGGTAGCGGTAAGAACACCGATTCCGAGGTAACCATCTTCGATTACAGCGCTGATAGCACTCAGGCTGATTTCACTGTCCCCGAGTTCAAGAAGCTCCTCAACGACTACATCGATTCCGCCTACAATGCAGGAGGCACACAGGAGCAGAAGGAGCAGCTGAAGCAGCTTCAGAGCAAGCTGGCAGATGCGCAGAAGACGATGGGCACGGCCGATACGGCATATCTCGCCGCTCTCAACAACCAGAAGGACGCGCAAGACGCCTATACCGCGGCCGACACGAACGCGAACACCGCCAAGGGCGAGTACGAGAAGGCTAAGTCCGCCACCGCTTCCGCCAAGTCCGCCTACACCGCCGCCGAAGCCAAACTCAAGGGTATCGACGTCAAGACGCCCGAGACCAAGCTCGAAGCCGCCAAGAGCGAGGCCGCTACTGCCCAGGCAGCTCTCGATAAGGCTAACGCCACGCTTGCTGACAACAAGACGAAGGCGGCCGATGCCGCTGCTCACAAGGCGAAGGCTCGCAGCGCCCGCGACGCCGCCAAGGCAAAGTCCGATCAGGCCAACGAGGCGTATGACAACGCTACCGCTTCGGTCAAGGACCTTGCCGCCAAGCTCGATGCCGCCAAGACGGACCTTGCGAACAAGCAGGGCTCGCTTGACGAGGCAAAGAAGGCCGACGATGCCGCCCAGGCTGGTGTGGATAAGGCCCAGGCCGCAGATGCTCAGGCCGTGACCACTCTTTCGGATGCCAAGCAGGCAGTTGCCGCCAAGACGCAGGCCCTGTCCGACGCACAGGTGAAGGCCAAGGCTGCCGAGGGCGAGCTGGCCGGCGCAAACAAGGCCTTCGAGCGCTTCGCCGGCGCCCAGAAGGCGGTCGACGACGCCAAGACCGCCTATGACGCTGCCGTGGCCAGTGTCGCCGATGCCCAGAAGCAGCTCGAGGCCGCCAACGAAGCCGTCGTCGATGCGAACCTCGAGATCTTCAAGGCCAAGGCCGAGCTTGCCAGCGATGAGGCACTCAAGGCCGATCTTGAGGCTGTCGACCACAAGGCCTCTCTTGCCGCGGGCACGACGGGCAACGATAAGCTGGTCAAGCTGAACGCCGCCTACGCTCGCTACAAGGCTGCCGTCGATGCTGCCGCTGGTCTCAAGGCTGCCCTGAGCGATGTCGATGCCAAGCTGTCCGATGCCAACGACGCCTATGCCGCTGCACTGGCCGAGCTCGGAGATGCCAAGGATGCCCTTGCTGCCGCTCAGGCCGAGTACGACAAGTATCATCCCAAGGCCGAGCCGCAGAGCAAGCCTCAGGCCAAGCCCCAGGTTACGCAGGCCGCCGCAAAGGCCCCCGTCGCCAAGAAACAGGCTGCGCCTGCCGCGCTCGCCCAGACCGGTGATGACTCCGCTCTTGCGGGCGAGGTGTTCGTCATCGGCGGTGTGACGCTCGTGGCAGCGGGCGTGACGCTGGGCGATCGTCGTCGCAAGCACATGTAGCGTCTCGAGCGTCGGCTCTGCAAGGAACTTCAATTCGTAGCAGGACCGTCTCGGTAGCCAAACGATAAGGCCGGCGTGCTGTTAATGGCAGCGCGCCGGCCTTTATTTGTATCGGCATCAAAAAACCCGGCAGGCGACCGCATGGGCCGCCTACCGGGCTAGCCGTAGGCAAAATGGATTCGGGCGAGCAGCTGCTCGACTTAGCCCAGCAGGCTCAGGCCCACGGAGACAAACGCCAGAATAACGCCGACGATGGACTCGCCGCCGAGCAGGCCGCTGGCGACAACCAAGCCCTGTTCCTGGAAGGCGGCGTCCTTGGCAGCCTTCTCCTCGTCAGAAAGACCGGCGGTGGCGTCGCGGTGGGCGGACCACTTGTCGTAGGCGAGCTTGACGCAGGAGCCCAGGAATGCCGTGAGTGACATGTAGAACGGCAGGTACACGCCCAGGCCGATCATCATGGCCGGAATGCCGAGCCAGTACATGACGATGCCGGCGATAAAGCCGCCAACGAACCACGGCACGCTCGGGATGCCCGAGACCATGGTGGCGACGACGCTTGCCTGCGCGGCAACAAAGCTCTTGTCGGGGCCAAAGGCGTCCGGGCCATAGGCGGTGACGAGCGCGACCATGACGGCGGCGGCGACCAGGGCACCCACGATGCCGCCGATGGCCTGGCCGACCCACTGTGCGCGCGGGTTGGTGCCCAGCACGGCGCCGGCCTTAAAGTCGTTCATGACGTCGCCCGCAAGGCCGCACGCCACGGCCACGATGCCGGCGATAAAGAAAAGCTTGACCTGCGCGAGCTGCGCGAAGGCTGCCACGATGAGCATGACGATGAGGCCAAAGATCTCCATGGGGTCGATACCCGTCTGGCCGCAGCTCTGTGCACTCATGATGGTGGTGACAAAGGTGAACAGCGTGACGATGACGGCCGGAACGGGACCAAGGTCGAGCGCGATGGCAACGATCACGGCGATGGCTGCGGTGCCCAGGCCGATGATGCCGGCGTCGAGCTTAAGGGAGCCCGAGATGAGTGACTGCTCGTCGGTGTCGGTGGAGCTGTCGGCGGCGAGGCCACGGACGATGCCGGCGACCTGCGGCAGGATGTCCTTGAGGACGACAGCGACGCCAAAGCCCATCATAAGACCCATGCCCAGGGACTTGACGATGCCCTGCGCGGTTACGACGTCGAACAGACCGGCAGCGGTGCCGCCGACGATGATGCCAAAGTTGCCCAGCAGCGCGCCGGCAAACCAGAAGGCGACGGGGGCGAAGCCCACCAAAAAGCCGATGGACAGCAACATGGGCGAGTTATAGATGGCAAAGGTCACGCCGGGGATATTGAGCGTGCACAGCATGCTGGGCACCACGCCCAGAGCGTCGCGAAGCACGCTGTAGATGCCTGCGATGGTCATGGAGCCAAAGAGCTGCTTGCCGGTCTTGCCGCCGGCCTCGGTGGCGCGCAGGGTCTGAGCTGCGGCGTTGCCGGTGGGGAACTCCAGCGCGGCGTCCACGATAAAGTGACGGTGGATGAGCGCTGTCGCCAGAAGGCCCAAGACGGTGCCGGCGAGCGCCACGATAAACATGTCGAGCCAGCTGATCTGATCGGCATAGCCCAGCATCCAGGCGCCCGGGATGGTAAACGCCAGACCGCCGGCGACCATGGCGCCCGCGGACATGATGGTGTGGGTGACGTTGGCCTCGTTGAGGCTGGCGTTGCCCATGAGCTTCAGGAAGAACAGCGAAATGACGGCAGCGAAAATGATCGGCCAGGGGAGTGCGCCCATCTTGAGGGCCGTGTAGGCCGAGCTCGCCGTGATGATCACGCAACCAAGGACGCCGATGACGACGCCGCGCAGCGTGAGCTGACCGCGCATCGAGGTGCGGTTCGAGGGATTGCTCATATAGAACTCCTTTGCGTATATCCGCTTCCCCCGGGAGCGCCGCTACGGATACGGCGCGGGAAGTCGGGTTACCAAGGGCCGCCGCGTGAGCTCGCAAACGACCGCGCACCAGTATAGCCGCAAGTTAGTCATTTTGGGATGACTGGTTTAGGTAGGCGATATACTGCTGGGCAGACGAAAGGAGCGCCGACGATGCTTAATGGGTGCGCATATATATTGACGGTCGACGTGGGCAACACGTTCATTCGCTTTGGCCTGTTTGCCGAGGATTCGGCCGCGGCGCAGGAATGTCCGCTTGCGACGTGCGAGATCACGACGCCGTCGAGCATCACAGCAGACGAGGCGCGCATGCGTCTCGTGCAGGTCATGGCCGCACTGGCGGCCGATGCGGGCATGCCGGGTGCACTTGTGCCCGCGGCTGCCGTGCTGAGCTGTGTAGTCCCGGCGCTCGAGCGCCCGTGGAAGGCGGCGCTTTCCCGCACCTGCACGGGGCGCGTGCTCACCGTGGGACCGGGCCTCAAGACCGGCATGTCCGTGCACTACGACGATCCGGCCGAGATCGGCCCCGACCGCATCGCCGACGCCGTGGCGGCCCGTGCCGTCTACGGCTCTCCGTGCATCGTGATCGACCTGGGCACTACGACCAATATCGAGGTCATCGATGCGCGCGGAACCTTTGTCGGCGGCGTCATCGCGCCGGGTCTGGCGCTTGGCGCCCGTTCGCTCTCGGCCGCTGCGGCGCGCCTGCCTCAGGTTGAGCCCTCGGCGCCGACGCATGTCATCGGCCGCAACACGCGTGAGGCCATGCGCTCGGGCGTGGTTCTGGGCGAGGTGGCCCGCATTGACGGCATGCTCGACATGGTGCTCGCCGAGATGCGCGCGACCAAGGCGGCGGGGGAGGGCAGCGTGCCCATCGTCATTACCGGCGACGATGCCGAGGCGCTTGCGGCCCTTGTCGGTCATAGCCTGACGGTCGACGACGCGTTGACGCTTCGCGGCCTGGCCGAGTTCTACCACATCAATCAAAAGCCCCGTCGCGTGTAGCGATGGGGCGGTGGGACAAAAACGTCTCCACCTTCCACCTGCTACAATGGGTCAAACTGTTGCGATTACGGAGGTGTCTGCCATGTCGGACGATCTTCATCAAACTGCGTCGGGCAAGCGCCGCGACGTTATTAGCTGGGATGAGTTCTTTATGAGCGTGGCCATTGCCGCGCAGCGCCGCAGTAAAGACCCCAACACGCAGGTGGGCGCGTGCATCGCCAACACCAACCACCGCATCCTTTCGGTGGGCTACAACGGTACGCCCTCAGCGCTCAACGACGACTTTTTCCCGTGGGGCACGAGCGACGACCCATTGCAGGATAAGCACAACTACGTGGTGCATGCCGAGGCCAACGCCGTGCTCAACTACCGCGGCTCGCTCAAAGACCTTGAGGGTTCCACGGTCTACGTCACGCTGTTCCCGTGCCACGACTGCGCCAAGATCCTGGCGCAGGTGGGTGTGGGCGAGGTCGTCTACCTGGACAATAAGTATGCCGACACCGATGACGGCCGTATCAGCCGCCGCATTCTCGACTCTTGCGGCATCAGCTACCGCCAGGTTATCGTCGATGTTCAGATTGGTACCGGGGGACAGGCTCGGCAGTAATATGCGTTGTCGCTGTCTGACGACAAACGCAGCTCAAAGAGCTCCGTTCCAAATTGACTACTCGTGAAGGTCGCGTCTGTGCGCATGGACGGCTCGTGAGCGGGTACATGGCTGTAGTAACATAGCTTCTGTCCGCGGGCGTGCCCGCGTTATTGTGAGAAAGGAGCCCCTGTGGCTGTTAACGAAGAGCTGCTTAAGAAGGTTCTTGAAGAGATTCGCCCCAACCTGCAGGCTGACGGCGGCGATATGGAGTATGTGGGCGTCGACGACGAGGGCGTCGTCAAGCTGGAACTGCAGGGCGCCTGCGCCGGCTGCCCTATGAGTGCACTGACTCTGTCTATGGGCATCGAGCGCATCCTGAAGGAGCACGTGCCCGGCGTTACCCGCGTCGAGCAGGTCAATGCTTCCGGCGAGACCGACGACCTGTACGACGAGTACGCGCCGTTCTAAGATGCGAAAGCCGCGGACGACATGCTCCGCATAGACGTTACGCCCAGATATGCGGCTGCGAGCACAAGGCCCGCGGCCGCATTTGTATGTAGGGAGCAGGGAGATCGATATGCTCAACGACCTCTATCATATGCTTGACCCCGTCGCGATCTCGGCGGGCCCCATCACGATCTACTGGTACGGTCTGGCCTATGTGGTCGGCGCCCTGCTTACGGCAGTCGTCATGTATCGCACGCAGCGCCGCTGGGGCTTCAACATCACGATTGATGACCTGACGAGCGTCGTGGTCGGCGCGGTCTTTGGCCTTATAATCGGCGCGCGCCTGTTCTACGTCGTCTTTTACGGTGATGGCTATTATTTGGCCCACCCGCTCGAGATCTTTGCCACCAACGAGGGCGGCATGAGTTTCCATGGCGGCCTGGTGGGCGGCATCATCGGCGGCGTGCTCGTGTGCCGCATGTACAAGCTCGATGCGTGGACTTTGGCAGACCTCGCGGTCATCGGTGCTCCGCTGGCCCTGTGCCTGGGGCGCTGCGCCAACTTTGTCAACGGTGAGCTGTGGGGCAAGCCGACCGATTTGCCCTGGGGCGTGATCTTTGGCGGCACCGCGGGCGATATGCCGCGCCATCCCTCTCAGCTCTACGAGGCATTTCTCGAGGGCATTGTGCTTTTTTGCATCTTGCAGGTGCTCAGCCGCAAAAAACCGCTGCTTCCTCAGGGAACGTTTATGGGTGTGTTTGTGATGGGTTACGGCATCGTTCGCTTTTTGATTGAGTTTGTGCGTGTGCCCGATGCGCAGCTGGGCTATCTGCTGGGCGGCGTCATCACCATGGGTCAGCTGCTGAGCCTGCCGCTCGTAATCGCGGGCCTGGCGCTCATCATCTTTGCTCGTCGCCGCAACCAACCCCAGCGCATCTACCTCGACGCTTAACCACCAAAAAGTGAACAGGCACCTTTGTGGTGGTTCGCTGGGCAACGATGACAGAACCGTAACGTTTCCCCAGATAAAACCTGCCAAAATAAACCTGTCCCTTTTTGGCAGGTTTCTAGAAAGGCTTTCGGACTGTGAAGGATTCCGACCTCTCCACAACGGCTGCGCGCGACGCTGCCCGCATCGTCTGGTTTAAGCGCTACCCCGCCAAGCAGACGCTCATCGCATTTTTGCTCGCGCTGTTGGCGACCACGGCGTTTTCCATCGATCCTGCCCCGGTGTCGAGCAACGCAGTCTTGGCGATTGACCCCAAAGCCTCGGGCATGCTGTACGTGTGCTACGAGGTGCTCCTTTCGTTTGCCGGCCATACCGACGCGGTCATGCTGCTTGCACTTGCCTGCCTGCTCACCTTGCCGTTTCGCTACGTGTTCTTTGGCCGTGGCGACACCTGGCGTCCATCGATCATTCTGCCGTCGCTGTTCTTCGCCATCTGCATGGTGTTCGGCCGCAGCTACGACCTCACCGACTCGGCCGAGATTGTCCTTGGCGACAAAGCTCGCATCATCTGCGCCTGGATTGGCGGCGCGGGCTGGATGCTCCTGGCGATCGTTGCCTTCTACCTTGCCTTTGAGTGTCTAGATTGGCTGAGCTCTCGGCGCATCCCGTTTTCCGAAGCGCACTTTGGCCGCGTATGGCGTGTGACTCACGCCGTGCTCTCGGTCCATCCCTTTGCCGGGCCCTTCCTGGTGCTTATGATCGCCTGGACGCCCACGCTCATCGCTTCGCTGCCCGGCCTTTTTATGGGAGATACGGGCGCGCAGATTCGCCAGTGGTTCAACTATCCCAACGGCACGAGCGACTACCTGCGCCTACTCAACCCCAACGTGCTGCTCAACGGGCATCATCCCGTAGTGCACACGGCCATTATCGGCTCGTGCGTTCAGCTGGGGCTTTCGCTGTTCAACAGCGCTAACGCGGGTCTTGCCATCTACACCTGCGCTCAATTTGTCATCACGGCCGCCTGCATGGCCTATTCCATCTCGTCGCTGCGCAAACTGGGCGTGAGCCTGCCGGTTCGCGGTGCGATCCTGCTGTTCTTTGCGTTTATGCCGATGTTCTCTAACTACGCGGCGTTGCTCACCAAGGACGTGCTCTTTGCCGACGCGTTCTTGGTGCTGCTGGTACAGACCGTCAAGCTCGTGGCATGTGGCTTGCCCCGTCGTGATGCCAATGTCGAGCGAGCGGGCGAGAAAGCCCCCGTGCTCTTTGCGCGCCACGACTGGCTGCTGCTCGCTCTGGGCTCCATGGGTTCCACGTTCCTGCGCAACGGCGGCCTGGTGTTTCCCCTGGCGGCATGCGTAATCGCGGCGGCGTTTTGCGTATGGGACGTGCATGTGGCTCGTCGTGCAGCCAAGCAGACTGGTGCTGCGCCTTCAGGCGCCATCCCGCGTTTCCGCTGGGTTGGCGTTCTCGCGGTGCTCGCGCTCTGCCTTGCTTCTAATATGTACTTCACCAAGGTCTTTATGCCGGCGCACGATATCACGCCTGGTTCCAAGCGCGAAATCCTCTCGATTCCGTTCCAGCAGACGGCTCGTTTCGTCCAAAAGCACGACGGCCTCAACTCGGGCGTCAACCCCACGGTTAAGGAGGACGGCACCATCGTGGAGGCTCCTTGCGACGGTTCGGTGACCGACGAAGAGCGTGCCGTGATCGATCGCGTACTCAAGTACGAGAACCTGGGCCGCCGCTACAACCCCGACAAGTCCGATGCCGTCAAGAACTGCTTTAACGAGTACGCCTCGCAGGAGGACATCAAGGCCTATTTTGAGGTGTGGGCCCAGATGTTCAAAAAGGATCCCGAGTGCTATATCTCGGCGCTCATCAATAACTACTACGGTTATTTTTATCCGAGCGCGCGCGATGCCTGGGTCTACAGCACGGCGCGTAGTGCCGAGATCATGGCGCGTCCCGACAACCTCAAGTACTTCGACTTCCATCCGGTTGACAGCAACGTGGTGCGCTGGTGCGACCACCTGATCAATTTGTACCGTGTGGCGGTGCAGCGTGTTCCCTTTATCTCGCTCACCATGAGCTCGGCCACCTATGTGTGGATCATGATCGCCGTGGTGGTCTACTTGCTGCGTCGTCATTCATGGCGTGCGCTGGCGATCTGGGTGCCGCTGTTGGGCGTGCTCGCTGTGTGCCTGATTGGCCCGTGCAACGGCTCGACTTACATGCGCTACCTGTATCCGGTCATCGCCTGCATGCCCTTTGCCATCGGCGCCACCGTCACCCGCAGCGACTTCTTCTGGTTCTAATTTGGTGCATTGAGGGCCAGGTTTCTTTGCACCAAAGGGGACATCATCACGACGCCTTCATTTTGGGGTTTATCTCGCAGGCCAGTAGGTATATCATAACGACGTTTGTTTATATTGCCCGAGCATCTGCGCTGGGCTTTAGGTCGAAACCGATAGGAGACACGTATGTCCGGACACTCTAAGTGGGCCACAACCAAGCATCGTAAGGGCGCGCAGGACGCCAAGCGTTCCGCCCTCTTCTCCAAGCTCAGCCGCAACATCACCGTTGCTGCCCGTCTCGGCGGTGACCCGCTGCCCGAGAACAACGCCAGCCTCGCCGCTGCCGTTGCCAAGGCCAAGGCTCAGTCCATGCCTAAGGACAAGATCAAGTCCGCTATCGACAAGGCTTTTGGTTCGGGTGCCGACGCTGCCGTCTACGAGAACATCGTGTACGAGGGCTACGGTCCCGCCGGTGTCGCCGTCTACGTCGACTGCCTGACCGACAACCGCAACCGTACCGCCGCTGATGTCCGTTCCGCCTTCTCCCACGCTGGTGGCAACCTGGGCACCTCCGGCTCCGTCGCCTTCCAGTTTGAGCGCAAGGGCCAGATCGTCGTCGCCAAGGAGATCCTGGACGAGAACGCCAAGAAGGAGACCATGATCGCCAACGGTGCTGCCGGTGACGAGGATGAGTTCATGATGGCCATCGCCGAGGCCGGTGGCGAGGACTACGAGGACGCCGGCGAGGAGTGGATCGTCTGGACTACTGCCAACGAGGTCATGGCTGTCTCCAAGGCGCTCGAGGAGCAGGGCGTCCAGGTCAAGGGCTCCGAGACCACCATGGTCCCGACCACCCCGACCGAGGTCTCCGGCGCCGACGCCAAGAAGGTCCAGCGCCTCATCGACCGTCTTGAGGAGCTCGACGACGTCCAGGATGTTTACAGCACCATGGACATGACCGACGAGGTCATCGCTGCCCTCGAGGAGGAGTAGCGCCCGCACGGGTTAAGCCGTGCATATCTGGGCATAATGGAGCGAGCATGCAAGCCTCGTGGAATAGATGAGCCGGATCCGCGTGCGTAGAGCACCGGACCCGGCTCTTTTATAATGATGCGAACCGTTTTGCATTTCGAGAGCCGAGATTTGAAGGGAGCGCCGCGTGCGCGTACTCAAACGAGCCCTAGCGATTGTGTATCTTGCCGCCACCATCGTGGCGCTGGGTACGCTTGTCTGCCAGTTTTGGGGGCCGTATACGTATCGCTTTATGCTGCTGATGCGCGACCCCATGCCGCGCATTGTCGTGACGGCATGCGGCGGAGTTGTGGCGATTGGCGTACTGGTAAGCTTCTTCCGCCTGATGTTTGCTCGTCGCGAGCCGTCCTGCGTGCATCCGGCGGGGGAGCGCAATATCGAGGTCACGCTCGCGGCGCTTTCTTCGTGTGCCAGGGCTGCTGCCGAGCGCGACGACCGCGTGATGGTCGAACATGTCGAGGCCCGCGTCCAAGGCCCCGACGATTCGCACGTCCGATTTAAGGTCGAGGCTATCGCGCTTGACGATAAGGACGTGGCATCTCTGGCTACCGCGATGCAGCAGCGCATCGAAGAAGCTTGCGACACCATGCTCGGCACGCCGGGTACGACCACGCGCGTCCGTTTTTTGCCGTCCAAGACTACCGTCCAGACCGTGGAGGTTTCCGGTGAGTGATACCAATCAAGATAAGACCGCTCGTACGCCGCGCCTGACGATTGACCAGAGCGCCACACCGGCGAGCGAACCTGTTGATTCCAAAGCAGAGGCAACCGAGTTACAAGACGTGGCAGCCGCGGATTTTGACGAGGCTATGGGTCTCATCAAGGGTACGGGCGCTGCCATCTGGAGCTATGCTGTGCGTCATCCCAACACCACGCTCGGTGCCGTCTCTGGCTTTATCCTCGCCGTGTTGGTGCTCACGCTCGGCCTGTGGGACACGCTCGTCATTGCATTCTTCGTGCTGATCGGCGCCGTGATCGGCCAAATTCGCGACGGCGAGAACGGGATCGTCAACTTCTTCGGCCGTCTGTTTAGCGGCCGCTAATATGTATTCGACTGTCGCATCCGCGGCAGGCATAAGGAGGAACCATGGCTTTTAATACGAAGGTCGATGTGGCCGATACCGAGCTCGAGGCGGACGAGACCGTCACCGCCGAGTCCGAGGATGTAACACTCGAGGACGAGGCTCTCGTCGAGGCCGAGTCCGATGCGGATGAGGACGACGAGGAAGCGGACGAGTCCGAGGACTCGCTGACCTATTCCAACGGTGTGATCGAGAAGATCGTTGCCATGGCCACCCGCGAGGTTCCGCACGTTCTGGGCATGAAGGGTAACCTCATGCACTTTGTGCAGGAGCAGTTTGGTGCCGAGAATCTGACCAAGGGCGTGACGGTCGAGGTCACCGATGACAATCGCGTGGTCGTCAACATCTCCGTCATTATCGAGTACGGCGCCTATGCGCCCGCGATCTTCGACGATGTCAAGGCGCGTGTCACCGAGCGCCTTGCCGCGATGACCGGCCTTGAGGTGGCGGGCGTCAACCTGCGTATCGAGGACGTCATCACCCCCGAGGAGTACGAGCACCGCACCAGCCAGCACGAGTAACCTTCCAAAAAGGGACAGGTTTGTTTTGGCAGGCTTTATCTGCGAAAACGTTAAACGGCCGACCGCGCAAGCAAAAGCGTGGCCGGCCGTTATTTGTATGCCCCCCGATGTGGGCATACCGCTCGTCTAACTAGGGGTTGCAATCGTCGCGTTCCGCGTTACCCTAATGGGCGCATTGTTTCCAAATTGTTAACGAGGGGTTGCCGTAATGGCCGACGAGCACGAAACAGAAAGCAAGGCATGGGCGATTGAGGCCGCCGCGGCAGAGGCGGCATCGCGTGCTGCCGAGGAGGTGCATCGTCCTCCCGTGGTGCCGATGGAGCGCGTGGTTGATCGCGATGTTATCGAGCGGGGCGAGCGCGCTGGTCGCAAGCGCAGCCAGGAGCCGGGCTTTCCGCGCTTTTTTGCCGAGCTCAATTTGGGCCTGATCCTCACGGCCTTTGCCATCGTCGCGTTTAAAACCCCTAATCACTTTGCTTTTGGCGGCACCTCGGGCGTGTCGGTCATTCTGTCCACGCTGTTCCCGACCCTGCCTGTCGGCGTTTTTATGTGGATTATCAATGCGGTCCTGGTCGTTTTGGGCTTTATCTTTTTGGAGCGCAAGGCAATCCTGTGGAGCGTCTTTGCCTCGTTTGCGCTGTCCGCCTATGTCTCGCTGTTTGAGCTCTTTATTCCGACCGATGTCTCGATGACGGGCGATATGTGGCTCGACCTGTGCTTTGCCGTGATTCTGCCGGCGCTCGGCAGCGCTATCGTCTTTGATATTGGTGCCTCGACGGGCGGCACGGACATTCTCGCCATGATCCTCAAACGTCGCACGACGCTCGAGATTGGCCGCGCCCTGCTGTTGGTCGATATCGGCATCGTGACCATCGCGGCCTTCTTGTACGGCCCGCGCGTCGGTCTGTATTGCGTGCTTGGCCTGTTTGCCAAGACGCTCGTGGTCGACAAGGCCATCGAGAGCATTCACCTGCGCAAAGTCTGCACGGTCATTTGCTCCGAGCCCCTTAAGGTCGAGGAGTTTATCGTCAAACATCTCAACCGCACGGCGACTATCAGCCGCGGCTACGGCGCCTTCTCGGGCAAGTGCGTGACGGTGATCATGAGCGTGCTGAGTCGTCGCGAGGCCGTGCAGCTGCGTCGCTACGCTCGCGAGATCGATCCGGGTGCCTTTATCACGATCGTCGACAGCTCCGAGATCGTCGGCAAGGGTTTCCGCGGAACGAACTAACGCGGTCGAGCTTATCAAACAATCGAATAGCGCCCTGCGCATTGCAAATGCGTCATGTTGGAGTATTTGTCCCCACATTGGGTGATAATGATGCCAAAGACATCGTTTGCGATCCAGATGATTCGCTCAAGATACGAAGGGATGATCTCGATGTTCTGTTCGCAGTGTGGTGCCCCCATGGGCGACAACGATAAGTTCTGTGGTGCGTGTGGTGCCCCCAATGCCGGTGCCGCAGCCCCTGCCCCTCAGGGTCAGCCCCAGCAGTTTGTTCCGCAACCGCCCGTGGCGAATGCGTCCAAGGGCTGTGTGGCTCAGGCGTTTGAGGACATGACCAAGACGCCGGGCGTGCTGCAGCGCGTGTGCCAGATCGCCTTTTTGCCGGCGCTGATTTGTGTTGTGTCGGTGCTCGTGCTGTTCATTCCCGTTATCGGCGGTATCGCGGCTGCCATCGGCTTTTTGGCAGCTTGCATTGCGAGCGTGTGTGGTTCCGGCTTTGGTATTGAGTGGGGTCGCGATCTGTCGCTCAAGGTTGATGACGGTATGGATCGTCCACTCATGCGTTCCACGTCGTTTGGCCTCGGAGTCTTTTCGAGCGTTATCTCGGTCGTGCTCGAGGTTATCGCTGCCATTCCCGTTATCGGTGTAGTGCTTTCGCTGGTGGAGAGCGTGGTAATTGGCGCCGCGGGCTCGTATTCGTATTACGGCTCTTATGCACTCGAGGCAGCGCTGTTCGGCTCGCTTGGCCTGCTTGTCCTGGCTATGATTGCCACGGCGGTCTTGGGGGTCTTCTTTAAGATGTTCGCCGACATTGCCGTGATGCACTTTGCGGTGACCGGTCGTGTCGAGAGCGCGTTTTCGCTCGATAAGGTCTGGGCGGCCTTTAAGCACAACAAGACCAAACTGTTCTGCGCTTCGTTCCTTCCCGAGTTTTTGACGGGCCTGGTCGCCAACGTTGTCACCTGGATCCTGACGTTCGTCTTTGGCACCATTGCCTCTGTCGGTATGTATAGCTACTACTACCGTCCTACGGCTATTGAGGCGCTTGTTACCGGCGGTGGCATCACGCTCGTATTGTTCTTGGTGCTGACGGCGTTTGTCACGGTATTCCTCACGGTCTTTGGCAAGATGCTCAAGCACCGTGCCGTTGGCTATTGGGTTGCGCGCTACGCAAGCGAGTGGGCCGACGAGGACAAGGACGACGTCCTGACTTTTGTGCTGCCGTTTGAGAAGAAGTCTGCTCCGGCTGGTTTTAGCGCCGACGCAGCGCCCGTATCCGATTCCGCTGCGGCGCCGGCGCCTGCGCCCGAGCCCGAGCCCGTGCCTGAGCCTGAGCCTGAGCCTGAGCCTGAGCCCGCGCCCGTGCCTGAGCCCGAGCCCGCGCCCATGCCGGAACCGGAGCCCGAGCCTGCACCTGAGCCCGAGCCTGCGCCAAGCTCCGACGAGGACCCGCAGGACGAGTAACCCTGCCACCTGCCATTTGGGGACGGGGTAGAAACGGTAGAAATAGCGCTTGACAAATAAGCGGGGGCGGACGTGCCGAAGCGTCCGCCCCCGCTTTGATATCGCGATGCGGCTATGACTGCGAGATGGTCGTGGATCGACTACTCGTCGTGCTTCTCCTCGCGGCGGGCGGCGGCGCGAGCGTCGTGGATGCCCTTGATTGCGGCGTGTCGGGCGGTGCGGGCATCGTGCATGGCGTCGCGGGCCTCGGCGGCCGTGGCCTTGGCAGAGCGCAGTTTGGCTGCCAGGTCGGGATTGGTCTCGGCGACCGCGGCAATCGTGGGGCCGTCGAGCTCTTCTTGTGTGGGCTCGGCCAAAAAGTCGATGGCATATTGGGCGGCCACCATGGAGCCCTTGGCCAGTACCGACTCGTCAATCTTGTAGAAGCAAGAATGTTGGGCGTACGTGGCGCCAATCTGGGGGTTGCGCGTGCCAACAAAGGCGAGCACGCCCGGTACGCGGCGCAGGTACTCCGAAAAATCCTCACCCGAGAGTGTGCCGCGATAATGGCCTTGGCCGGTGGGGCCCAGGCATTTGATTACTGCCTGGCGGCAGCGCTCGCTCGAGGCGGCATCGTTTTCGACCTTGTAATTGGCGATGGTGTAGTCGGTGAGCTCTGCCTCGGCGCCCAAGGCGGCCGCGGTATGCTCCACGATGCGGCGCATGAGCTCCGGCATTTCCTCGTGGGTCGAATCTCCGTAGGTGCGCACCGTGCCGGCGAGGTAGGCCGTGCCGGCGATAACGTTGCGCGCGGTGCCGCCGTGCAGCTCGCCGACGGTAATGACGGCCGGCTCGTAGGGACTGATCTCGCGCGAAACGATGGTCTGCAGAGCGTTGACGATCTCGGCGGCAACCATAACGGCGTCGTGACCGCGCTGGGGCATGGCGCCGTGGCACGAGGTGCCGCGGACGTCGATGCGGAACCAGTCGGTATTGGCCATGCGCGGTCCGGGCTCGCAGCTCACGGTGCCGGCGTCGACCTCACTCCAGATGTGCGCGGCGTAGGCGCCATCGACGCCGTCGAGCACGCCCGTGCCGATCATGAGCTTGGCGCCCTGGCCGTTTTCCTCGCTGGGCTGGAAGACGATGCGGACTTCGCCGTGGATGTCGTCGGTCATATGGCGCAGGATTTGCAGCGTGCCGAGCATCATGGCGATGTGGCAGTCGTGGCCGCAGGCGTGCATGCAGCCCTCGTTGACGCTGGCAAACTCCTCGCCGGTCTGCTCGGTGACGGGCAGGGCGTCGATGTCGGCGCGCAGCAGGATGCGGCGGCGTGGCGTGCCGTCCTCGCGATAGGCGTCGGGCGCGGTGCCGCGAAGGGTCGCCACCAGGCCCGTCTTGAGGGGACGCTCGTAGGGGATATTCATGGCGTCGAGCTGGTTGGCGATGTCGGAGGTCGTGCGCTCCTCGGCAAGGCTCAGCTCCGGGTGCTTATGGAAGTGCCGGCGCTGCTTGATGATATAGGGTTCAAACTCGGTAGCGATATCTTGGATGGCTGCGGTGACGTCGTCAGCCGCTCGCACTTCGGTCGCCGCCATAATCTGCTGTGCCTTGGTCTTCGTCATGGTCGATTTGCTCCTTGCTGGGTTGATCGCAAAATCGTACAGGCTCTCTCCAGTATGCCACCTGCCGCTAGGGCTGGTAAAGTTGCCGTTTGCCGCTTGGGGTTTTGTTACAAGGGCGGGGGAGTACACTCGGGGGTGTTGAATTTCCTGCCAGAGATGGGGATGCCCATGCAACATATCGATCGGATTATCCGCTCCAAGAACGTCTTTACCGCGCAAGACGGCATCGATACCGCCCGCGAGCTGGCGATTGCCATCGCAGGCGACCGTATCGTCGCAGTCGGTGCGCCCGATGACGTGATTGCCGCCGCGCCTGCCGCCACGCCGGTTATCGACTACGGCGAGCAGTTTGTCTGCCCAGGTTTCCATGACGCTCATCTGCACTTCTTCCATACCTCGGTCGGCTCCTCGCCGTACATGCTCATGGATATGGGCACGTCCGAGGCGGCGCTGGTGCAACACGCGCTCGAGTTTTCCCAGGACCTGCCCGACGACGCTTGGGTTGTGACTCAGGGCTGGCGCGACTACCGTTGGGACCCGTCCGAGCATCCTACCAAGGCGTCGCTCGATGCGGCATTCCCCGATCGCCCCTGCGTTATGTATTCGGGCGACGGGCATACGCTTTGGCTCAACAGCCGCGCACTCGAGGCGCTCGGCGTCACACGCGACAGCGAGCCGCCAGCGGGCGGCAGCTACGACAAGGATGCAAACGGCGAGCTCACGGGCATTGCTCACGAGGCGGCTGCCATGCAGCTGCTACCGCGCTGCCTGGAGTGGCTGGGCGAGGACCGCATCGCGAGCGCTTACGCCGACCAGATGAAGCGTATGGCCGAGCAAGGCATCACCTCAATCTGCGATATGTCGCTCATGCCCATGCCGGGCTGCGACTTTATTCGCGACGATGTTTACGACAAGCTGCAGGCCTCCGGCAAGCTGAGCATCCGCGCCCATCTGTTTCCCACGCTGCTGGATGACCAGTCGCGCTTGGAAGAACTCCAGACCCGCTACGCGAACAACGCGCTGCTCTCGGCGCCAGGCTTTAAACAGTTCTTCGACGGCGTGTCGAGCGAGCATACCGCATACCTCACTGAGCCCTATACCAACCCGCGCTTCCCGGGCGACCAGGGCCGCCTGACGGTCCCTGTCGAGCGTATGCGCAAGTTGGTTTTGGCGGCAGCCGAGCGTGACCATACCGTGCGCATCCACGTTATCGGCGACGGTGCCATCCATGCCGCACTCGATATCTTTGAGGAGGCGGCAGAGCTCTACGGCTTGCCCCAGCACGGCCACAATACGCTTGAGCACCTGGAGAATCTGCTGCCTCAGGACATCGATCGTCTGCGCAAGCTCAACGTCATTGCCTCGAGCCAGCCTTGCCACATCACGCTCGACCCGGGTGGCCCGGAGCGCGACCTGGGCCTGGAACGCAGCCGCATCATGTGGCCGTTCGCAACTTATCAGCAGCGCGGTATCCGTCAAGCTTTCGGTACCGACAGCCCCATCACGGCCGTTACCAGCATGAACGTGCTCTACACGGCTATCACACGCCAAGATCCCCGCAGCCACTGGCCCGAGGGCGGCTGGCTGCCGAGCGAGCGTATCGATGCGGCAACGGCTCTGCGCAACTACACCCTGGGCAGCGCCTATGCAGCGGGCGACGAGCAAAACCTCGGCAGCCTAGAACCCGGCAAATACGCCGACCTGGTAGTCCTGGACCAAAACCCACTCACCATCGACCCCCAAGAACTCCAAGCCACCAAAGTCCAAGCCACCTACCTAGCCGGCAACCTGATCTACGAGCGCTAGCCCCATACCCCACCCATAAGGGGCGCGTTTCTGCAACGTGCCCCTTTCTTGTTCGCACCATCTGCATCGCCATTTTGCTGCACTGACTTTTCTGAATGCCGGGCCCGAATTAGTTAACCTGGCTCCCTGGGCGGACCGGAGGGCATGAAGTTTGTCGCGAGTTCCGCACGCAAAGGAAAGCACTTAATGTGCTTTCCGTCTTGCGCAGGACTGTAGAGCAGCAAACTACATGCCCTCCGGTCCGCCCCGGGAGCCACCGTTAGGTTATCCCCCGGCATTCAGAAAATCTAAGTGCCAAAAAATAAGATTTTTTGACTCCGTGTTGTATAACCCGTCATTCGTGGGTACCATTCAACGCGTACGCAAACAAAAAGGGTTAATTCGCGTGGTATAACCGCGCGGCCCAAAAAGGAGGAGACAAGCATGTCGTCTTTGAAGCCGCTTGCAGATCGTGTTCTGGTCAAGCCCGACGAGGCCGAGCAGAAGACCGCTTCTGGTCTGTATATCGCCAGCAACGCTCAGGAGAAGCCGCAGCGCGGTACCATCGTTGCCGTTGGCGCCGGCAAGGTCAACGACAAGGGTGAGCGCATCCCCATGGACGTAAAGGTCGGCGACGTTGTCATCTACGGTAAGTTCGGTGGCAACGAGGTCAAGGTTGACGGCGAGAAGTATCTGCTGATGCGCGCCGACGACATCTACGCCGTCGTCGAGGCCTAGTCTCGTCAGAATCTCTGATTCGTCTTTGAACGCGATCGTCGCATAGGACTCGGAAGCGGCGACGCGAGTCACATTTCTTTTGGAGGATTACCTACTATGGCAAAGAACATTACGTTCAACACCGATGCCCGCGCTAAGCTCGCCAAGGGCGTCAACACTCTGGCCGACGCCGTTACCGTCACCATGGGCCCCAAGGGTCGCTACGTTGCGCTGCAGCGCACGTTCGGTGCCCCGACCATCACCAACGACGGCGTTTCCGTCGCCAAGGAGATCGAGCTCGAGGACAACATCGAGAACATGGGCGCCCAGCTGGTGAAGGAGGTTGCCACCAAGACCAACGACACCGTGGGTGACGGCACCACCACCGCAACTCTGCTCGCTCAGGCCATCGTCAACGACGGTCTGCGCAACGTCGCCGCCGGCGCCAACCCGCTGGCCATCCGTCGCGGCATCGACAAGGCCGTCAACGCCGCCGTCGCCGAGATGAAGAAGCAGGCTAAGCCGGTCGAGACCAAGGAGCAGATTGCTTCCGTCGGTACCATCTCTGCCGGTGACCCCGAGGTCGGCGAGAAGATTGCCGAGGCCATGGAGGTCGTGGGCAAGGACGGCGTCATCACCGTCGAGGATTCCCAGACGTTCGATATCACCATCGACACCGTCGAGGGCATGCAGTTCGACAAGGGCTATGTCTCCGCTTACTTCGTCACGGATAACGACCGCATGGAGGCCGTGATGAAGGATCCGTACATCCTCATCACCGACCAGAAGATCTCCAGCGTTCAGGACATCATGCCCGTTCTCGAGGCTGTCCAGCGCGCTGGCCGTGGCCTGCTCATTATCGCTGAGGACATCGACGGCGAGGCTCTGCCGACCCTCGTCCTCAACAAGATCCGTGGCGCTCTCAACGTCTGCGCCGTCAAGGCTCCGGGCTACGGCGATCGCCGCAAGCGCATCCTCGAGGACATCGCCGTCCTCACCGGTGGCCAGGCTGCTCTGGACGAGCTGGGCGTGAAGGTCGCTGACATCACCGCCGATATGCTCGGCACCGCTAAGTCCGTCACCATTTCCAAGGACAACACCGTTGTCGTCGGCGGCGCTGGTTCCAAGGAGGCCATCGACGCCCGTATCGCTCAGATTAAGGGCGAGATGGAGAACACCACCTCTGACTTCGACCGTGAGAAGCTCCAGGAGCGCCTGGCCAAGCTCTCCGGTGGCGTTGCCGTCATCAAGGTCGGCGCTGCTACCGAGTCCGAGCTCAAGGAGATTAAGCACCGCGTCGAGGATGCCCTGCAGGCTACCCGCGCTGCTGTCGAGGAGGGCATCGTCGCCGGTGGCGGCGTCGCCTTCATGGACGCTGCTCCTGCGCTCGACGCTGTTGAGCTCGACGACCCCGAGGAGAAGATCGGCGTCGACATCGTCAAGAAGGCTCTGACCGCTCCGGTCGCTACCATCGCCAAGAACGCTGGCTTTGAGGGCGCCGTCGTGGTCGACAAGGTTGCCGAGCTGCCCGCCGGCCAGGGTCTCAACTCTGCCAACGGCGAGTGGGGCGACATGATCGAGATGGGCGTCCTCGACCCCGTCAAGGTCAGCCGCGTCACCCTGCAGAACGCTGCTTCTGTCGCCAGCCTGATTCTCATCACCGAGGCTACCGTCTCCGATGTGCCCAAGAACACTCAGCTTGAGGACGCTATCGCCGCTGCTACCGCTGGTCAGCAGGGCGGCGGTATGTACTAAGGCCGACAAGGTCTAGAACTCCCACCGGGAATCCGGGGGCGTGACGGGGGCTTCTCTCCGGAACGTCCTCGGACATGCAAAGAGGCTCCGCATCGCGCTTCGCGCTGCGGAGCCTCTTTGCGTCCTGACGCTCCTATTTGGCAAGGTGTTTTTTAGAATCCATTTTGCGCTC
>DXZX01000078.1:0-1519 GCA_019419445.1 Collinsella sp. | reverse complement strand
TCGGCGGGGTTGCCGTTGCGGGTCTCAAGGTCGGCCTCGGCGTGGATGGCCACGACCTTGCCGTTCTCGTCCTTGTCCACGCCGGTGCAGCGGACAAGGTACGCACCCATCAGGCGGACCTCGCTGCCCAGCGTCAGGCGCTTGAACTTCGGCGGCGGTACCTCAAAGAAGTCGCTGTTCTCGATCCACAGCTCCTTGGTAAAGGCCACGGGGCGGGTGGTGGTATCGTTCGCATCGCGGTTCGGGTTGTTGGGCAGGTCAAAATACTCGCACTGGTCGGCGGGGTAGTTGTCGATGATGAGCTTGACAGGCTCCAGCACGGCCACACGGCGCTGGGCGTTCAGCTCCAGCTCGGCGCGCAGCACGGCCTCCAGCTGGCGCATATCCACAAGGTTGTCAGCCTTGGAGATGCCGGCGTCTTTCACGAAGGTGAAGATGCTCGTCGGCGTGTAGCCGCGGCGGCGCAGGCCGGACAGGGTCGGCATACGGGGGTCGTCCCAGCCGTCCACGATGTTCTTCTCGACCAGCTCGCGCAGGTAGCGCTTGCTCATGACGGTGTTCGTCACATTCAGGCGGGCAAACTCGCGCTGCTTGGGAAATTCTTTGCCGAACAGGTTCGTGATGACCCAGTCGTACAGCGGGCGGTGGTTCTCAAACTCAAGGCTGCACAGGCTGAAGGTGATGCCCTCAATGGCGTCCTGAATGGGGTGCGCAAAGTCGTACATCGGGTAGATGCACCACTTGTCGCCCTGACGGTGATGCTCGACATGCTTGATGCGGTAGATAGTCGGGTCGCGCATGTTCATGTTCGGGCTGGCAAGGTCGATCTTGGCGCGCAGCGTTTTTTCGCCGTCCGCAAACTCACCAGCGCGCATACGGCGGAACAGGTCGAGGTTTTCCTCGGGCGTGCGGTCGCGGTAGGGGCTGGGGCGGCTGGGCTTGCCGGCGTCGTTGCCGCGGTACTCCTGCATCTGCTCGCGGGTCAGGTCATCGACATAGGCCTTGCCCTCTTTGATGAGCTGCTCGGCGTACTCATAGCAGCGCTCAAAATAATCGCTGCCGTAGAAAATGCCGCCGTTCGGCTCGGCACCCAGCCACTTCAGGTCCTGCAGGATGCTCTGCACATACTCGTCACCCTCGCGGGCGGGGTTCGTGTCGTCAAACCGCAGGTTGAACAGGCCGTCGTAGTGCTTGGCGATCGTGTAGTTGATGAAGATCGCCTTGGCGGAGCCGATATGCAGGTAGCCGTTCGGCTCCGGCGGGAAACGGGTATGCACAACATCGACCTTGCCCTCGGCGAGGTCGGCGTCGATAATATCCGTCAAAAAGTTGGAAAATTTCTCTTCTGCCATGATTACACCCCAAAAATTGTAAGCGACCCCCGCAGACGGCGGCGCTTTTTATTTATTTTCCTATTATACAATGCCGTTTCCTATTTAGCAAGAGCCAAAAACTTGCTCTCACCTACTGTTATTTATAAAAGCTTTGTGCTATAATCAATACTGATTTACAATGCCTA
>DXZX01000077.1:0-1626 GCA_019419445.1 Collinsella sp. | reverse complement strand
TGTCCGCGCTGGGCTTGATCATCTTCGAGACGGCGCCGACCACGCAGTCGACCCCGAGGCCGGAGAGCCTCTTCTGCAGGTCGAACCCCGTGACCCCGGACTCGTACACGCACTTGGCCTTTGGGTCCACGGACCGCACCCACTTCGCGACTGCCCCGGCGTCGTAGCCGAAGGTCGCGCAGCGCACCTCCCCGGTCATGACGTCGAGGGAGACTGCCTTTATCGAGCGGGCGTGGACGTCGAGGCCGACGAAGGTGGTAGTATCGAGCATGGGAGCCCCTTCCATGAATGCGGCGTGGCCGCCGCGGCTGAATTAGACACTCACCATTGTCGGCCTAATCCGCGGTCTTTCATGCAGCAGGGGCTCTCAATGTTTTTTATGTCCTGCTCATATCGTCTGTGCCGGCACTTTGGGACACTCCTTTGCTAGAAGATCCGGCGCAGGTCTCCGCGGTTGAGGGCTTCGTCGAAGAGGTGCTTGAACACCACGCTGCCGTGCAGACCGTCGTGCTCGAACTCGTTGGTCACCCAGGCATGCGAGTTGCCCACGCGGCTGAGCGTGTCGAGCTGCATGCTCGAGTCCACGTACATGTCATCGAAGTACACCGCGGCCTGCAGGGGCACCTCGTTGCACGCCAGGCGCTGCGGGTCGTAGATCTTGTCCCAGCTGGTGTCTTCCATCAGCAGATCCATCGCCGGCTTGAAGGGCTTAAGTTCGGGCATCTGCTCAAACATCCACGGGAACATGGTCTCGCCGGTAAACATGAGCGGTCGCGCGAGCGTGTCGAACTCGGCACGGTGTGCCTTCTCTTCTGCCGCGGCCCAGCGAATGGGCATGGTGTCGCCGTCGGCGTAGATGAACTCCTGAAGCGTCCAGTACAGCGGATTCGTGCGCGTGTTGGTGCGCTCGAAGGCGCGCATCAAAAAGCTGTCGGATACCGAGGCGTCGCAGGTCAGCGTGCCGTCGCCATCAACAAAAGCGTGATCGATAATCCAATGCATGCGCTCAAAGCTCGGCTTCATGCCAAAGTCGCTGCCCATGAGCTGTAGGCGCTCGACCGTCATTGGCGAGCCGTCGGGCAGCACGGGCTTCTGAGCCTCGAGCGCATCGGCCAGGGCTGCCACGCGCTCGACGTCAGCGGGGTAGCGATCGTAATACTGCTGCGTCTTGGCGGCCATGCGCGGGAAGGTGTGCGCGTAGACCTCGCTGGCGCTCGCCGGCACGTGCGGAATGCCACCACTGGTAAAGCTTGCCGCCACGCCCTCGGGGAAGAGCGACAGATAGCTCAGCGTCAAAAAGCCGCCGTAGCTCTGCCCGAGCGTGACCCACGGCTTGCCGCCAAAGCCCACCAGGCGCAGGTACTCAAAATCGTGCACGATGGAGCTGGCGAGGTGACGCTTGAGGAAGTCCGCCTGCGAGCGTGCTGTATCGGCGCCGGCGGCCGTTGCGCGATCACCCAGTGCCTTGATCGTGCGTCCGTCCACGCAGCTACTGCGTCCGGTGCCGCGCTGGTCGGGAAGGACCACGCGGAAGTGCTTGACGGCCTCCTCGATCCAGCCGTCGCTTGTGGGCGACAGCGGACGCGGGCTCTCGCCGCCGGGGCCGCCCTGCAAAAACAGGAGCAG
>DXZX01000076.1:0-1656 GCA_019419445.1 Collinsella sp. | reverse complement strand
CATGGTCGTGGGCATCATCGGCGCGTTCTTCGGCGTGCTGGCGTAAGGGCCCGGCTGCATAGATTTTCGTTGCAACCTGGAAAGGGGATGGAGCAGGCCTATGCCCTCCATCCCCTTTTTGTATAGAAGGAGTTCGTATGTTCGCGAAGGATCGCGAAGCAATGCGCCTGACGCCGGCAGAGGTCAGGCTGATTCTTATTGAGTCCCTGCAGTGGTGCGCCAACAACGCGGTCTACTTTTTGGGGCTTATCGGTGCGGCCACGTATGATCTGGCTGGCACGGCCTTTTTGGTTGCCGCCATTACGCTCGTGCGCAATCTTATGACGTCGGTGGGCAATATGGTGTCGGGCTCGGTCATCGATCGCTTTGGACCGCGCCGGACGTCGTTTGTGACGTGCGTGATTACGGCAGTGCTATCGCTTGGCGTGGGGTTGGCGCCGTTGTCTGTCCCCGGGCTTGTGTTTGCCGCGTGCGTCTTGGGACTTGCGGGCGGCTTTATCAACACCTGCACGCATGCGTTTCCGGGATACCTGGAGTCGACCACCGAGGGCCGTACCCGCGTGAACGGCCTCATGGTGTTCTACAGCAATATCGCCTATACCGCTGGCCCGCTGCTCGGCGGTGCCATCGTGAGCTGTTTTGCCACGCAATCGGTCTATCTGCTCATGGCGGGCATGATGGGTGTGGCGGCCGTGCTCTCCTTGGGCTGTCACGAGTGTGTTGCTCCCGCAAAAGGGGAGAAGCCGAAGGGCGGTATTTTGGGCGGCATGGCCGAGGGTGCGCGACTTACGTTTCGCGACCACGACCTGCGCCTCATCTTTATCTCGGGCTTTTTGGGTTTCTTTGCGTTTGGCGCGTTCGATTCGCTGGAGTCGTTGTTCTATCGCGATGTGCTCAACGTGGATATCGTCTGGCTGGGCTGGCTGTCCTCGGTCGTGGGCCTCACTTCCTCGGTGGGCGCGTTCATCCTGACCAAGCTTTCTGCCCGCCATGTCAACCTGCGATTGCTGCTCGGCGCGCTCATGGCCGTGGGCATTGGGTCCATGGTGTACGTGGGCACCGATATGCTGGGGGTCGCGATTATCGGTCAGGCGATTAACGGTCTGGCCTGGGGATTCCTGGAACCGCTGCAGATGATCTTGATTCAGGAGCGCGCCGACATCAAATACCTGGGGCGCATTACCGGCTTTGTGCGTTTTGGCCTGATGAGCGCCGGCGTGCTGCCGCTGCTGGCGGCTCCGTTTTTGGCGGAGGCTTTGGGCGTTCAGGCGGTGCTGTTTGGGGCATCGACCATTATTGCGCTGGTAGGAACGCTGTTCTTTGTCACACAAGGGAGGCGCCAGAGGCGTTAGCTATACATTCAATTCTAATTTAATACCACTCACCAGAGAATTTCGACCGTTCACCGAGGATTGGAGCAGATTGATAAGTGGTATTAAAAACACATTAGGTGTATGTCTATAATTGGTATCGAAAAGAAACGCGATGTATAGAGTTGCGTGCAGGACAGAAAGGAAAAGCCATGAAGGAAACCGAGAAGATCGAGATCATGCATTTCGACCAGGAGGGCTACGTCGAGGACGGCAAGAACGTCTACGAGGCCGGCAAGAAGATGACCGCGCTCGCCGACAAGGTCGCCGACGAGGGCTACGACGC
>DXZX01000075.1:1436-1819 GCA_019419445.1 Collinsella sp. | reverse complement strand
AGTTCGCGATCCCCGGCCTTGACGACGAGTTCCGCGTCATCGTGTCTCCGTGGATTCTGACGGTGCTCGTTACCGACCGCCTGGCTCGCTACTACGAGACGGTCACCAAGCACAACCTCAAGTATCGTCGCTACTATCACCAGTTCGACTACTAAAGAAAACGGGTGCGGGAACGCGCCGGGCTATTGAGAGGAACACAGAATGAGGCAGTACATCATCGCCAGCCATGCGCACTTCGCTACCGGCATCAAGGAGAGTGTCGAGCTGCTCTCGGGCGCTCGCGACAACGTCCACGATCTTTCGATGTTCGTCGATGACCGCATGGACGTGGCCGAGGAGGCCCAAAAACTGCTGGCAGGCATGGCTGCCGACGATGATGTCGT
>DXZX01000075.1:0-1426 GCA_019419445.1 Collinsella sp. | reverse complement strand
GTTGTCTGCACCGACCTCTTTGGCGGCAGCGTCAACAACGAGTTCACCAAGATCGTCCAGACGCGTCCCCGCACGTACCTCGTTACCAACATGAACCTTCCTCTGCTTATCCAGCTGCTGTTCTCTGACGAGTCGGCGCCGGTTGAGGAGACGATTCGCGCCATCGTCGCTGCGGACGATACGCGCGTGAAGTTTGTCAACGATCTTTTGGTCGATGACGAAGAGGAAGAAGAGTTCTAATCCGCAGCACCTACTGACACGCCGTAAGACGGCACAAGACCTTTGGGGGGTCACATTATGATTCAGCTACTTCGCGTCGACCATCGCCTGCTTCATGGCCAGGTCGCGGTCTCTTGGGTCCAGGGCCTTGGCTCCAACTGCATCTTCTGCGTGGGCGATAAGGTCGCCAACGACCCGGTGTGGAAGACGACGCTCAAGATGGGCAAGCCTGCCGGCTGCAAGCTCGTCATCAAGGATATGGCGAATGCCATCGAGGCCATTAACTCGGGTGTGACTGACAAATACAAGATGATTATCTGTGTCGCCACCATCGCTGAGGCAAAGCAGCTTGTTGAAGGCTGCCCGCAGATCAAGTCGGTCAACCTGGGCAACACCAAGCCCAAGGACGAGAAGCGCCCCGATGCTCGTCAGGTCTCTCGTCAGATCTTCCTGACTGCAGCCGAGGAGGCCGATGTGCGTGAGATGCTGAACAACGGCGTCGAGGTCGAGATCCGTCCTCTGGCCGATGACCCCAAGGTTGACTGCGCAAGCGTGCTCTAGGCGTTCAATTTCGAAGAGTCTGAGCTCTTCGTAGTGTCCTATTAGGAAAGGGGATATATGCTTACCCAAGCAATCCTCATCGGACTTATCGCCGCATTTGGTAAGTTCGACTTCCAGCTCGGTACGCTCTATGCGTTCCGCCCCATCGTCCTGTGCCCGCTCGTGGGCCTGGTGCTGGGGGACCTGCAGTCCGGCCTCGCGATCGGCGCCAGCCTGGAGCTTCTGTTCATGGGCTCGATCTCCATCGGCGCCTACGTGCCGCCTGATGAGACGATCGGCGGCGTGCTCGCCTGCGCCTTCGCTATCCAGTTGGGCCAGAGCACCGAGGCAGCCATCGCGCTCGCTATGCCCATCGCCACGCTGTGCCTTGCCATCAAGAACATCCTCAACGCCGCCCTGCCGATTCTGGTTGACCGCGCTGATGTCTTCTCCGGCCAGGGCAACCTTAAGGGTGTCTATGCGATGCACTTCCTGATCGGTTTGACCGGTATCATCATGGCGTTCCTGCTGTGCTCGCTGTCGTTCTATCTGGGTGCTGACGCCATCCAGGGCATGCTCGACTTCATCCCGCCCTTTGTCCTTGCTGGCTTTGGCGTTGCCGCCAACATCCTGCCGGCCATGGGCTTCGCCATGCTCGGCCGCCTGG
>DXZX01000074.1:0-1839 GCA_019419445.1 Collinsella sp. | reverse complement strand
CATGGTCGTGGGCATCATCGGCGCGTTCTTCGGCGTGCTGGCGTAAGGGCCCGGCCTATTATTTGCCCCCAAGGGAAACGGCGACCCATTGCGGTCGCCGTTTTTTATTACCGAAAGCTAGTTGGAGGTGCTTCGTGATTCGATCTGACAATCCACCCGATAATGGCGTGAGCGGGGCGATGTATCTATTTGGCACGGCGCTCTTGTGGAGTTTTATCGGCATCCTCGTTCGCGCCAATTCGCAGTCAGCTCTTTTGATCGGTGCCGTCACGGCAATATTTATGGCGCTCTTTATCCTGCTCGTCGGCAGACCCGTCCTTCGCGTCAGCCGTCTTATTGTCCTTGTGGCCGTCTGCAACTTCGTGACGGGCACCACGTTTAACTTTGCCAACCAGCTCACGACGGTCGGCAACGCGATCGTTCTGCAGTACACCTCGATGATTTTCGTTATCGTGTATCAATCGCTCGCAACTCGCACGTTGCCCTCGCCTGCGAAGATTGCCTCCGTGGTGGTTGCTTTTACGGGTATGGGACTTTTCTTTTTAGGTGATTTGAGCGCCGAGGGCATGCTCGGAAATCTGCTTGCCGTCATTTCGGGCGCCACCTTTGGGCTGTGTTTCTTTTTAAACTCTCGCCCCGATGCGTCGCCCATGGTGTCCTCGCTCATCTCCTGCGGCATCTCGATACTTCCGATCGTCTATTTTGCCGGCGACCTAGGCTCCGTGAAACCCTTTGAGTGGGGGCTTATGCTGGTGCATGGCCTTTTTTGCAGCGGCCTTGCGAGTGTGCTGTATGCCAAGGGGATTGCGCGCACCAACGCGTTTGCGGCCAACTTGGTTTGCATGAGTGAGGTCGTGCTCGCTCCCTGCTGGTCGGCGCTCCTCTTTGGCGAGGTCTTTCGCTGGAACGAGTTTTTGGGCGCAGCGATGATCGTTTTGGTGATTGTGGCCAACTTGGCATCCGATGCTTTTGGCGACGGCTTTCTGGTGGCGCTTGTCCGCCATCGAAACAAAGAGCGTGCCTAATGGGATGCGCCTGCCGTTTACGGTAAAAAACACCCCGCTGAGCGACTGGTATTAAATAAGGCGAACCTGCATACCTATAATTGGTATCAAATCATTTGTGCCTGGCATGGGTGTTAGCAGCACACCAGGTACGCTTCGAGCCGTGGAATCGAACTCCCGGAATTGATATCAACAACGCGCGCGACGGGAGTGACGACGGTTCGAGATTCCTTATTGGGAGGAATTATGCTTGTCCAAGCAATCCTCGTCGGCTTAGTCGGAGCGTTTGGATGCCTCGACTACCAGCTCGGCACCCTCTACGCGTTCCGCCCCATCGTCCTGTGCCCGCTCGTGGGCCTGGTGCTGGGGGACCTGCAGACTGGCCTTGCCGTTGGCGCCAGCCTGGAGTTGCTGTTCATGGGCTCGATTTCCATCGGCGCCTACGTGCCGCCTAACGAAACCGTCGGCGGCGTGCTCGCCTGCGCGTTTGCCATTCAGCTCGGTCAGGGTACCGAGACGGCCATCGCGCTCGCCATGCCCATCGCCGTCCTTGCGCTGACGATCGGCAACATTACCAATGCCTTGTTCCCTGTGTTTGTCGATATGGCAGACAAGTTCGCCCTCAAGGGAAACCTCAAAGGCATCTACGCCGTTCATTGGGGAATTGGAATCTGGGGCTGCGTCGAGTACTTCCTGCTGTGCGGCGGCGCCTTCTATTTGGGTTCCGACGCCATCCAGGGCCTGCTCGACTTCATCCCGCCCTTCATCATCGACGGTTGCGGCGTTGCCGCCAACATCCTGCCGGCCATGGGCTTCGCCATGCTCGGCCGCCTGG
>DXZX01000073.1:0-2067 GCA_019419445.1 Collinsella sp. | reverse complement strand
TTGCCCAGGCAGCCGAGGTGCAGACGGTGCGCGCCCTAGTCTGCGCGCTCGCCAATCCGGCCGATACGGCGCAGGGCCTTATGCCGCTGCTGGCCTCGCCGATGTTTGCGCTCGGCGCCCAGGAGTTCCTGGCGCTGGCGACCAAGCTGGACGACCAGACGGGGGAGACCTCGCGCCGCAACATCGACGCGGGCATCATGAGCGATTCCGATGTGCCGGGCTTGCAGAGCCTGCCGCTCGTGACGCGCGCCCGCGAGGTGCTATGCTATGCGCTTCGTCGTGTGGGCCGCGATTCGTTCGCGGCGATCGCGCGCGACGTGGTCAACGCTTCGGGCTGGTTTGTGCGTCTGGCACAGCGTGGTCCCGAGGGCAAGGCCATTGCCGCCAACGTGCTCAAGGCGCTCGATGCTGTGGTTGAGGCCGAGGCCGAGTTCGGTAACTCGCCGCGCTCCATTGCGCTGGCCTTTGACCGCTTCCTGGCGGGCAAGGAAGCCCCGGGCGCGCTCAACGAGGAGGGTGACGGCGCGGTACGCATCATGACCGTGCATGCGTCCAAGGGCCTGGAGTATCCGGTCGTGGCGGTTGCGGAGTGCTTTGGCGTGCGCAAATCGTCCGGTGCGGCACAGATGGGTCGCGTCGAGGGCGGAGCGCAGGTCGTGGCACTGCCTGCACGCTTCGACGGCGTTAAGCTCGCCGACGGAACCTTTGTGAAGGGCGACGACGTTAAAAAGCAGTTTGAGCATGCGTTTAAGGGCAAGGGCACGTCGCTATGGTTGCCGCCGGAGCTCATGGAGGACGTCTGTGCGACGGGTTCTCCCGCCGAGGCATTTGCTCGCCTGCGCAACGATGACCTGCAGCTTTCGCTCGAGGAGCGGGCCCGCTTGCTCTATGTTGCCATGACGCGTGCGCGCGAGCTGGTGATCTTGGCGATGGATGCCGGCGTGAGCCGTGGCAAGGTGTGTGCGCCGACCTTCGACGTCGAGACCGATCTGACCTATGACGTGCTGCGCCGTATTTTGCCGACCGACAGTCTGGACATGCCGCAGCTCGATAGCGACCGTTTGGTGTTCGACAACTCCAAGCCGGGCGACTACGAGCTCATTTCGCTCGCGGACTTTACGTTTGGCGAGCAGGCGTTTGAGGCCAACGCTTCACTGGATGCCGAGGGTAGGCTCGTTCGCGGTGATGTCGATGTCGCTGATAATGCCGCGCACTCAACTGTGCCCGGTCCTGCCGACCCCAAGCCCGATTCGTTTGAGCTTGTGTATCCCCAGGCGGTGGGCGTGCGCATGGGCACGTGTCCGCTCCCGGCGCGTGACTCGTATAGCTACTCATCGATCGCCGCGGCCCTGCATGCCGAGACGGAAGATCGTGCTGTCGAGACGCGTGTGCCCATGGACGAGGCCGGCGATGACGCAGAATCGGATGGCTCGGAGATGACCGATGCGGACGTGGCTGCTGTCGAGTCTGCCGGCAATCCCATGGCCTTGGGCTCGGCCTTCCATGCCGCCTGCCAGTGGCTCATCGAGATGGGTGCCGATGCGCTGCCCGCCGAGCGCGCCGATGCGCTGGCGCGCCTGTGGTGCCTGACGCCGGAGCAGCGCGAACGCTTCGACGTTGCCCTGGACCGCTGGCTCAAGTCGGCTGTTCGTGCCGAGCTGCTCGCGTGGCCGTGTATCCGTGCCGAGGTGCCGTTCTTTTCGCTGGGCTGTGAGGACGAGGACATCACTCGCTACGGTGCATATGCCGAAGGCGCCATCGACGCTTTGGCGACGAACCCGGCCGATCCGTCGCGCGCGCTGGTCATCGACTACAAGACGGGCGGCACACCGGACGAGACGCCGGAACAGCTGCGGGAGAAGCACGCCCTGCAGGCGCGCGTCTACGCCGATGTTCTGCACAAGGCGGGCTTTGAGGCCGTGACGGTCAAGTTCGTTCGCGTGGAGCAGGCGAATCCAGCTATCTTCGTCGAACCCGCCGAACCTCAAGTAGTCACCTACAAATTTCTAGTCCTCAGATGACTTGCGGTGGGATCCCTCCCGATTCCACCGCAGCTCAGGGGTAGCT
>DXZX01000072.1:0-2296 GCA_019419445.1 Collinsella sp. | reverse complement strand
TCGGCACGCTCAAGTTCTACTACAAGACCCCGCGCGCCGTCGACCGTACCCAGTACGCGCTTGCCTCGGGCTTTGCCGAGATCTTGTCCACGCAGCTCGCCATCCACGAGCTCGAGGTGCAAAAGGAACTCACGGCGCGCGCCGAGGTGCGTGCGCTGCAGGCGCAGATTAACCCGCACTTCCTGTTCAACACGCTGAACACCATTGCATCGTTTACGCGCACCGACCCGCTGCGGGCCCGCGAACTGCTTCGTGAGTTCTCATCGTTCTATCGTGCCACACTCGACAACTCGGGATCGCTTATTCCGGTCTCGCGCGAGGTCGCACAGACCAAGCGCTACCTTACCTTTGAGAAGGCCCGCTTTGGCGAGGACCGCGTGCTTGCGACGTTCGATGTGTCCGAGGACGTGGAAGATACGCTGGTGCCGGCGTTCGTGATCCAGCCGATTGTCGAGAACGCCGTGCGTCATGGTATGGGCGATGACGACGCCCTGAGGATCGACGTGACCGTTCACCAAGACGGCGAGGATGCAATCTTGATTGCCGTGGCCGATAATGGCGTGGGCATGGATGAGGGTACCGCCGCCAGACTGTTTGACGAGCGCTCTGCCCGTCCCGACGCCAGCTCTCCCCAGGGTGGCGGCGCCGGTGTGGCCATGCACAATATTTCGGAGCGCATCCATCGCTTTTATGGGCCGCACTCCTATACGCGCGTCGAATCGGCGCCGGGCAAGGGCACCAAAGTGCTCCTTCATCTTGATTTGTCAGAGAGCATCTTTGACATTCAAGAGTAAAATAAAAGGCTACGGGCTCAACGTCATGCGACGGATGCCCGGCGTAGTTAGTTGACGAAAGGTTTTATCCCTATGCTGCGTGCGATGATTGTGGATGATGAGGCGCCGGCTCGCTCGGAGCTTCGCTTCCTGCTCGAGCAAACGGGCAAGATCGGCACGATCACGGAGGCGTCGAGCGTCCGCTCCGCCATCGAGATGCTTATGGAAAGTCGCGTGGATGTCGTGTTTCTCGATATCTCGATGCCCGGTGCCTCGGGCCTGCAACTTGCCGAGGCGCTGCATAAGCTCAAAAATCCGCCGGCGATCGTGTTTGTGACTGCGTATAGTGACCACGCGGTCGAGGCATTCGACGTGGATGCCGTCGATTATCTGATGAAGCCGGTCGAGGAAGCTCGCTTGGATCGCGCGATCGAGAAGGTCATGCAACGCGCCAAGCCGGTTACGGACAGCAAGGTGACCATCGAGCGTATCCCGGTGGAAAAGGGCGGCCGCAAGGTGCTCATTCCCGTGGATGACATTCGCTTTATCATGGCCAAGGACGATTACTCCTGCATCTATACCGTCGATGATCGCTTTTTGTCGACGACCTCGCTGGCGCAGTTTGAGGCCAAGCTCTGCGACTTTGGCTTCTTCCGTGTTCACCGCCGCTATATCGTCAACTTGGCGTGCGTTACGGACGTCGAGACGGTGCCCTCGGGCGCCATCCAGCTGGGCATTACGGGCGTCGACGAACGCGTGCCGGTTTCGCGCCGCCGCGTCGTGCCGCTCAAGAAGGCTCTGAGTCTCTAGCACACTGGCCCCGCAGCCCTGTAGACCCATCGTCTGCGGAGCCGTGGGGCTTTTTTGTATGTATCTGCCGAATCGTTTTTTGCGGAAGGGATCCCATGAACAGCGCAAGCGCCAAGCGCATCGACATCATCTCGGACACCCACGGCTATTTATCGCCTGCGCTCTTGGATGAGCTTGAGGGCGCAGATCTGATTATCCACGCCGGCGACCTCACGTCAGAGATGGACTACGAGCACCTGTGCACCATCGCCCCTGTGCGGGCCGTATTGGGCAACAACGATTACTACCGCGACTACGGCCCCGATGTAGACCGTCTTGCGCTCTTTACCTACGAAGGCCTCAAATTCGCCGTAGCCCACTACCGCGAAGACCTTCCGGTGGGATCCGTAGACGTAGCCATCAACGGCCACACCCACGTAACCAAAGAAGCCCAGGTGGGCCGCTGCTTAGTCCTCAACCCGGGCAGCGCCAGCTACCCCAGAGGCAGCCGAGGCCCCACCATGGCCAGAATGCTCGTCAAAGACGGCAAGATACTGACCACTAAGTTTATTGACTTGGACTAACCGCAACAAAAACGGGGGATGCACAACGCATCTCCCGTTTTCTTTGAGCCAAAGGCAGAGTCCCAACAAGAATCTAAGACAACCCCGCCACGGAGAACGGGGCCGCCGAGCCGCGAAGCGGCGAGCAACAAGAACTGGTTGAAGAAAGTG
>DXZX01000071.1:0-2829 GCA_019419445.1 Collinsella sp. | reverse complement strand
ATTATTTTCCGGTTCGACGAACAGCCGATCGTGTCAAATTTGGTCTAACAGAGCCTTTTTTTTCTCATGCAGAAGCTTTGCGCGACAAGTGAGTAGACTTTTTTGAACATCCCGAGCAGCCCGGTCATCCTGCTTTTCAAAACCGCAGGTAGATAGCTTGTTACAAAACTGCCTGGTCGCCAAAGTTCCAAAAGCCTACTCACTTAGGTTGCAGAGTGCTCCCATTAGCTGCGATTCCAAGGTATTTAGCGCTTTTGGACTCAAATCGTCATACTGAACAAGAATTTGACTTGAGTTTTCAGGGACAGATGCGCCATCGGCACACCAATAACAGTCACTGATATCGACAAAAGGGATACTCGAGCGCGTGAGGGCCCGCACAAAAGAGCTTCCGCCCGCTCCACGCTCCGCAACCACGATACAGTAAAGGCCCGCGTCTGCATGCTCGATCGAGACCTCTCCTGCCGGAAATACCTTCCGCACAAGCGCCATCAGGCCATCACGCGCCTCGCGAGCACGAACGCGCACGCGGTTCACATGTCGCTCGTAATCACCCGATTCCAGCAAACGCGCCAAAGCGACCTGATCAACAGAGCTCACCGACGAGGCGTAGAAACCAAGGTTGCGCCTAAACCGCTCCATTAACTCATCGGGCAACACCATGTACGCCAAACGCAACGCCGATGAAAGGCTCTTCGAAAACGTGTTGGTGTAGATAACCGACTGGGCGGCATCGATCGACGCGAGCGCGGGAATCGGCTTCCCGGCAAGGCGAAACTCACAATCAAAGTCATCTTCGATGAGATACCGACCTGGTCGCTCGGCGGCCCAGCTCAGAAGCGCATAGCGCCGCGCAATGCTCGTCACAAGGCCGGTCGGATACTGATGGGACGGCATCAGATGAAGTACATCGGTCCCGGTTTTCTGCAGAGCGCTCAAGTCCACGCCCTCATCATCCAACGGGATATGTCGAACTTTGCAGCCCATAGCCTGATAGATGCGCGTCAGACGCAAATAGCCCGGATCCTCAACGGCATACACCTTGTCCGCGCCAAGCAACTGAACCAACATAGTATCGAGCAGCTGGGCGCCCGCGCCGATAACGATGTTGTTGGGGTCGGCATTCATACCCCTTGTCCCGCGCAGATGGTGAGCAATTGCGCGTCGCAGCCGAGCGGTGCCCTGCGCCGGTGCGGGCGAAAAGATTTCGCGCTCGTCTTCGGATGCCAGCGTCGCCCGTAGCGCGCTTTGCCAAAGCCGCGCCGCCTCCAAAGCGGAAGGAGAAAGCGCATCGAATCGCTCGACCTGTCCGTTGACATCATGCACGCTGGGGCCCACAGAGACGGCATCTCGGTCGATGCCCTCCGAAGCCAAAGGCAAAACCGGTGCATCCGGAAGCTTGCAAGCGTAGTAGCCACGCCGCGGCTTTGAGCAAATATAGCCCTCGGCAAGTAACTGGCTATATGCATTCTCGATAGTAATGACACTGATTCCCAGATGACTGGCAAAGGCGCGTTTAGACGGCAGATGCTCCCCCGCCGCAATACGGCCAGCAACAATATCATCTCGAATTTGCTGGTAAACATACTCATAGAGCGATGCCTCGCCACGTTTTTCCAAATTGTAGTCAAGCATGAGTTTGCCACCTGACCTTATCGAGCTGTTCAATCTGGTATTAGGCTGACCTTATTATTATCTCGAAAACTGAGTATTTTGTCATACCCAGCTCCCCGATAGGATGTTCCGTCAAGCAATGCACATGCCAACCAAGGGAGCAACCATGGCAGAACAGAACAGCAAGGCCGACCGCGTCAAACTCAATCGCGAGCTCGCGCAGATGCTCAAGGGCGGCGTCATCATGGACGTTACCACGCCCGAGCAGGCACGCATCGCCGAGGAGGCAGGCGCCTGCGCCGTCATGGCCCTCGAGCGCATCCCGGCCGACATCCGTGCCGCAGGCGGCGTCTCGCGCATGAGCGACCCCAAGATGATCAAGGGCATCCAGGAGGCCGTCTCCATCCCCGTTATGGCCAAGTGCCGTATCGGTCACATTGTCGAGGCGCAGGTCCTACAGGCCATCGAGATCGATTACATCGACGAGTCCGAGGTTCTCTCCCCCGCCGACGATGTCTACCATATCGACAAGACCCAGTTTGACGTGCCGTTTGTCTGCGGCGCCCGTGATCTGGGCGAGGCGCTGCGCCGTGTTGCCGAAGGCGCCACGATGATTCGCACCAAGGGTGAGCCGGGTACGGGCGACGTCGTTCAGGCCGTGCGTCACATGCGCAAGATCCAAAAGCAGATCCGTGACGTTGTTGCCCTGCGCAACGACGAGCTCTTTGAGGCAGCCAAGCAACTGCAGGTTCCGGTCGAGCTGGTGCGCGAGGTCCATGCCACGGGTAAGCTTCCCGTCGTGAACTTTGCCGCCGGCGGCGTAGCGACCCCCGCCGACGCCGCGCTGATGATGCAGCTGGGCGCCGAAGGCGTGTTTGTCGGCTCGGGCATCTTTAAGAGCGGCGACCCCGCCAAGCGCGCAGCCGCCATCGTCAAGGCCGTGGCAAACTTCACCGATGCCAAGCTCATTGCCGAGCTTTCAGAGGACCTGGGCGAGGCCATGGTGGGCATCAACGCCGACGAGATCGAGATTATCATGGAAGAGCGCGGGCGCTAGTCCAGCAGAAAGGATCGCACATGAGCGATTATGCAGACCAAACGGTCGCCGTGCTGGCGGTCCAAGGCGCATTTGCCGAGCACGAGGCAAGACTATCCGAGCTGGGCGCGCGGATAAACGTCAGCGGCACTTCACCGTCGATGCCAGCTACCTGCCCC
>DXZX01000070.1:0-2865 GCA_019419445.1 Collinsella sp. | reverse complement strand
GCGAGCCCACGATCTTTTGGCGTCCGAGCAGCAAGGGCCGCTCGTCCTCATCGGTAAAGTACGCCTCCATATAGAAGAGCGGTTCGCCGACCGGCACCTCCAGCAGCGAGGCCGCCCGAGCATCGGCAAGCGCAATCTCCACGGTACAAGGGTCGGACTTGAGCGGCGCGCGGCCCGAACGCTCGGCAACGAGTGCAAAGATGGAATTGTCCGTGAGGTCCTTGTCGGCAAGCGTCTGCAGATAGGGATGGTCGGCCAGCACAAAGGCGTTGTTCTCGAGCATGACGGGCACGCCGTCTGCTGTGCGCACGCGCTCGACAACGATGAGCTCGCAGCCGGGTTCCACCCCAAAAAACGCCGCGTCCTCGCGCGTCGCCGCAACCACCGTGCGCGACACCAGGCGTGCTCCGGCCACCATGTCATTGGCAGCGCAACCCTCAGAAAAGCTCTGAACGTCACCCTTCTGGACAATCTTGCGCTTGAGTTTGGGCGCGCACACAAACGTGCCCCTCCCCTGCTGGCGGTTGAGATACCCCGCGCGCGACAACTCCTCGATGGCGCGGCGCACGGTGACGCGCCCCACGCCATAAGACTTCGCGAGCTCCATCTCGGAAGGAATGCGCGAGCCGACCGCGTACACGCCGCGCGCGATCTCGCCCTTTAGGTCGTCCATGACCTGCTGGTACAGCGGCACGGCGGACACGTCGGCACGCTCGGTTTTATCGTCGGTTGCCATCGTTACGCTCCATCTCGCGCATGCTCGGACTCAAACTCTTCAATCGCCGCCATAAACTGCTCGCCAAAGGCGTCGGCCTTTTTCTCACCGATGCCGTTGACCTGGACAAGCTCGTCGCGCGTCTGCGGGCGCAGGCGGCACAGGCCGCGCAGGGCCTTGTCGGAAAAGACCATGTACGGCGCCATCTCGAGCTCGGTCGAGATCTCCTTGCGCAGGGTACGCAGGCGCTCGAACAGCTCGGCATCGTCGCCCACGCGCGGGCGCTGATCCAGCTCGGCCTCCTCGCGCAGCAGATCCACCGCACGGCGAGCACGGGCCGAGGCCTTGCGCTTGGATGCGCGACGCTTAACGGTAAAGGCAAACGCCTCGTCCTCGACCTCGCCGGCACGCGGACCCAGGCCCACGACCGGATACTGCCCCTGTGAGGTGGCCAAATAACCGCGGCCGCACAGCTGGCCGATGATGTCCTTGATGCGCCCAACCGATTCGCTCGACAGCTCGCCATAGCCGCGATCCTCGTCCAGATGCATCTGGCGAATGCGCTCGGTGTTGCCGCCGTGGAGCACATCGGCGATGAGCGACTTGCCAAAGCGCATGGGACGCGTGGCCACATAGCGCACGGCGGCGCGGGCCATATCGGTGACGTCCTCGACCTCGAACTGCGTGAGGCAGTTGCTGCAGTTACCGCAGCCCTCGGCCTCGTCCGGGGCGGTGCCGCCTACGGCCACGGCATGCTCGGCCGCGGCCTCGTCGCCAAAGTAGCGCAGCATGTATTCGCGCAGGCAGCCGGTGGTATTGCAATAGCCCTCCATCTGGCTGAGCAGGCGATATCGATTTTGGAGCGCCCACGCGCGTTGCTCGTCGTCGAGCGCCTCGTCGGCAGCATCGCCGCGGTCAATCAAAAAGCGGCGCATGCGAAAATCGTTGCCGTTCCACAGCAGGTGGCAGCTGGCCGGATCGCCATCGCGGCCGGCGCGGCCCGCCTCCTGATAGTAGGCCTCGATGCTCTCGGGCACGTTGTTATGGATCACGTAGCGCACGTTGGGCTTGTCGATGCCCATGCCAAAGGCGTTGGTGGCAACCATCACCTGAATGTCGTCATCGATAAAGGCGCGCTGGCTTTGACGACGGGCGTCGTTGCCCATGCCGGCATGGTAGCGGCCCACGCGAATGCCGCTGGGGCCCAGAGCCTCGGTAAGCTCTCCTGCCAGCGCATCGACGGTCTTGCGGGTCGAGCAATACACGATGCCGCTCTCGCTCGAATGCGCAATCACATAGTCGCGCACCCACGCGGTCTTAGCCTTGTCGCCCATCTCCTCGCAGCCAAAGTAGAGGTTCTTGCGATCGAAGCCCGTCACCACCGTCGCCGGGTTTTGGAGGCCGAGCATCTGCTGAATGTCCGCACGCACGCGCTCAGTCGCTGTAGCGGTAAAGGCCGCCACGATGGGGCGCTGCGGCAGGGAATCGATAAACTCGCGAATCTGCAGGTAGGCGGGGCGGAAATCCTGACCCCATTGGCTCACGCAGTGGGCCTCGTCAATGGCCACGAGCGGAACGCCGATGCCGCCGGAACCCGCGGCCTCCTGGGCAAAGGCTAAAAAGCGCGGCTCGAGCAGGCGCTCGGGCGCCACGTACATAAGCTGGTAGCGGCCCTCGCGCGCCCGTTTGAGC
Source organism: Collinsella sp. (assembly GCA_019419445.1). Lineage (GTDB taxonomy): Bacteria > Actinomycetota > Coriobacteriia > Coriobacteriales > Coriobacteriaceae > Collinsella. The sequence continues at coordinate 458 of DXZX01000070.1, read as the reverse complement.
ACGGTGTTTTGCTGGGCCGGAGTAAGACTGGAGTTGAGATAGCTGGGGTGCGCACCCGCCGCGAGCAGCGCGCGGGTCTGGTCCTCCATAAGCGACAGCAGCGGACTCACCACAAAGGTGATACCGGGTAGCATGAGCGCGGGCACCTGGTAGCAAATGGACTTGCCGGCGCCTGTGGGCATAACGCCCAGCGCGTCGCGACCGGCAAGGATCGCATCCACCATGCGATCCTGTCCCGGGCGAAACGAGGTGTAGCCAAAATAGGCGCCGAGCGTGTCGAGCGCCATCTGCTGCATGCTATCGGTCATGGTTTCCTAACGTCCAAGTCATCTGCCGCCGATTATACGCCGCCACGCGGACCGGTGCCCCACGGTTGCCGGCCACGCTCATTCTGCGGTAGTCATTGGGGACGTTCTTGAATGACTAGTCGTTTAAGAACGTCCCCAATGACTAGGTCA
>DXZX01000007.1:43489-67576 GCA_019419445.1 Collinsella sp. | reverse complement strand
GCTGGGGCTGGTGTAGAAGATCTGGCTGACGGTGCAGGTGCCGCGGCCCAGGAAGCGGGCGTCCTCGAAGTGCTCGGGGTTGTACTTGGGGTCGAGCATCTTGACGAGGCCCTTGATGTCGGTCGACTCGTCGCAGCCGTTGTTGTTGAGGGCGCGGACGTCGGCGATGATGTCGGCCATCTTGTAGATGGCGTTGTCGCCGCGGTCGGGAGCGGAGCCGTGGCAGGAGGTGCCGTGAACGTCGACGCGGATCTCCATGCGGCCACGGTGGCCACGATAGATGCCGCCGTCGGTGGGCTCGGTGGAAATGACGAACTCGGGCTTAATGCCGTCCTTGTTGTAGATGTACTGCCAGCACATGCCGTCGCAGTCCTCTTCCTGGACGGTGCCGACGACCATGATCTTGTAGCCCTCGGGGATGAGGCCCATGTCCTTCATCATCTTGGCAGCGTAGGTAGCAGAAGCCATGCCGCCCTCCTGGTCGGAGCCGCCGCGGCCGTAGATGATCTCGTCGGTCTCGTAGCCCTCATAGGGATCGGCATCCCAGTTCTCGATGTTGCCGATGCCGACGGTGTCGATGTGGGAGTCGATAGCGATGATCTTGTCACCCTCGCCCATAAAGCCCATGACGTTGCCCAGGCCGTCGACCTTGACCTCGTCATAGCCAAGGTTCTCCATCTCGGCCTTGATGCAGGCGACAACCTCACCCTCCTCGCAAGACTCAGAGGGGTGCGAGATCATAGCGCGCAGGAAGCGAGTCATATCAGCACGATGAGACTCAGCAGCAGCCTTGATAGCGTCGAAATCGAGTTCTTTAGCCATTGTTCATAACCTTTCAAACGAAGGAATCTACCTGTGAGGTGGCGGAGCGATACCTATTTGCTCCGCCCAGTATTAGCAAGTGGGGTACTCGCCTTCCCAAACAATGCGACGGTACTGGTCGGGGTCCGTGTCACCTTCCGTGGAGAAGCAGAGCACGGAGCTCGTCTTATCCAGGCCGATGAGCTCCTTGAGCTCGGCGTACTCGGGATCGAGCATGAGGGTCTCGACCAGGCCAGTGGTCACTGCGCCGGACTCGCCGGAGATGACGCGCGGGTCGCCCTTCTCGGGAGCACCCAGGGTGCGCATGCCGCGAGCGGTGACCCAGTCGGGGCAGGACACGAAGGCGGTGGTGTGGTTGCGCAGGATATCCCAGCCCAGAATGTTGGGCTCGCCACAGCACAGGCCCGCCATGATGGAGGGCATGTCGCCGTCCACGATGCGCGGATCGCCGTCGCCGGCGGCAGCGCCCTTGTACAGGCAGGCGGCAGGAGCGCACTCGACCACGACGAAGGTGGGCGGGTTATCGGGATACAGGTTGGTGAAGTAGCCCACCACGGCGCCGGCCAGCGAGCCTACACCGGCCTGAACAAAGACGTGCGTCGGGCGGTTGATGGCCATCTCGCGCAGCTGCTCGGCAGCCTCGGAAGCCATGGTGCCGTAGCCCTCCATGATCCAGGACGGGATCTTCTCGTAGCCCTCCCAGGCGGTGTCCTGAACGATAACGCCGCGCTCGCAGGCATCGGCCTCGGCGGCGGCCATGCGCACGCACTCGTCGTAGTTGACCTCTTCGATGGTCACCGTGGCGCCCTCGGCGGCGATGTTGTCAAAGCGGGGCTTGGTGGAACCCTTGGGCATGTGCACGACGGCCTTCTGGCCCAGCTTGTTGGCAGCCCATGCCACGCCGCGGCCATGGTTGCCGTCGGTGGCGGTAAAGAAGGTGGCCTGGCCAAAGTCCTTGGCAAGCTGATCGGAGGTCAGGTAATCGAAGGTGCACTCGGCAACGTCCTTGCCGGTCTCGTCGGCAATGTAGTTGGCCATGGCAAACGAACCGCCCAGAACCTTAAAGGCGTTGAGGCCAAAGCGATAGCTCTCGTCCTTAACGCACAGGTTGGACAGGCCCAGGCGCGCAGCCTGACCGTCCAGGCGGGCAAGCGGAGTGACGGTATATTGAGGGAACGACTGGTGGAAGGCGCGGGCCTTCTTCACGTGGTCGAGGCTCATGATTCCCAAGTGCTTATCATCGCTCTTGGGCATCGTGTTGCCCGCCCACTGGATCTTATCGGCCATACGGTGAACTCCTTAAGTCCTCTCTTGCCGGCCCCCGCATACGCGTTTCAGCCCATTCCCATTCATGCGACTGAACTTTTATGTGGATGCCAAACAAAAAGTTTGTTAGCACTGTTCTATCACACTTTTTGATTGGTAAACCTAACAAATTGTTTGTTGCCGTAATCGGTACCTTTTCGCCGCCGAACGGTTACATAACGCAGCAACGCTTTCGTTATTTGCGAACAAGTGGGGTTTATGGCACAGTGAGCCCAAACTAATTTTTAGGAAGGCACCCATGACCCCCGCACAGATTGAGTTCTACAAGCGCCTTGCACACGGCCTGGCGCTCCAATTTGGCCCCAACTGCGAAATCGTCGTCCACGACCTGGAGACCAATGACGTGGACCACTCCATCGTAGTGATCGAAAACGGCCACGTCAGCGGGCGCAAACTGGGTGACGGTCCCAGCCATATTGTGTTTGAGTCCATGCACGAGGGCATCACCGACGTGCACGACCGCGAGCCATACCTCACCAAAACCACCGATGGCAAGCTGCTCAAGTCCTCGACCATCTTTATCCGCAACGACGAGGGCAAGCCCGTCGGCATTTTGGGCATTAACTTTGACATTACGCTCATGAAGGCTTTTGAGCGCTCGCTCGATGCCTTTACCGGCACCGGCGCCACGGGCTACACCGAGCCCGAGCCCATTACCAAAAACATCGGCGACCTGCTCGAAGATCTGCTGCGCGAGTGCGAGCAATACGTGGGCAAGCCCGCGGCGCTCATGACCAAAGACGAGCGCATCCGCGCCATTGGCTACCTCGACCGTCGCGGTGCCTTCCTCATCTCCAAGTCGAGCGAACGCGCCTGCGAGTTCTTTGGCATCTCTAAGTACAGCTTCTATAGCTACCTCAACGAGGCAAAGGCTGCCGCCGGCGACAAATAGTCAGCGCACCTGCGCCCCCCCCTTTTTTGGGCGCGAGTTCTGGAATGCACGAATCCGAGACTCGGCCGCAAGGCAAGTTCCATATAATCGATGAATGTGAGTATTTCGAAAGGATGGGACAAGATGGGGTCGAGCAACGCATCACGCAACGGCCGCGGAGGCACCGCTTCTGGCGCCAGGCATGCGAAACACGCGTTTGACGAGGGCGAAGAGGGCCTTTTTGCGCTGAGCCTCGACGACGTGATGAGCGACCGCCCCTGGACCGCCGAGGAACTCATGGGCGGCGGGGTTCGCCCGACAAGTGCAAAGCCCACACCTTCTGCCACGCCCGCGCCGGCATCCGTGCCCGCGGACGACTTTGCCACCCGTCCCATCGTGCAGGCGACGCGCAAAGCCGCCCCTGCACCCCGTCCTGCCAGCGATCCGTCCGAGACAGCGGCGTTTCTCGCTGCAGCGGCACAGCGCCCCACGGCAGACAGCACGATTCGCTACGCTGCCCCGCAGCAGCCGGCATACACGGCTCCCGAGCCCGAGCTCGAGCCGCCTGTCATGGATCTGGATGATCTTTCCAACCGCCAGTTTGCCTTTGATTCCTGGGCGGCGGCAGATCTGGACGAGACCTCGGGTGGCATGCCTGCGCTCAACATTCCGGTCAACCCCCTGTTTGCAGCTGCCGAGGAACGCGACTCCGCATACGACAACACCGCAGCGTACGCCAACCGCCCGAGGAAACAGCCTCGCGCCGGCCGCATCGAAACCGAGGATTACGGTCAAACGTCGAGCGGCTATTCTCGCGACCCGTTTGCCGCCACGCCCGCTCCCGATTACAACCAAGCGAGCGTAAAGGCAGCCTCGGCATCGTCGTATACCCACGGCACCGACGATGAGCTCGCTGCCGATTACCACACCGAAGAAGAACCGCCGCGCTTTTCGGAGTTTTCGCAGGCGGCAAAGGTTGTCTTTATCGCCATCATCATCGCTCTGCTCGGCGTGATTGCGTTTGAGGGATTCCAGCTATTCCGCGGCCCCACCGCGTCCGAATCGGCAACGCAGCAAAAAGAGGACGACAACCAACACCTGGACATCAACACCCTCAAAGGCGACCCCAACGACGGAGACGAGTAGCGAGGGCTAAGGGAGGGCCGGCAGAGCCGGCGGCACGCTACGGCTCCAAAAACCCTGCCATAAAGATGGGCAGATACAGCACGTCACCATCACGGTGAAGATTACATTCCGCAAGTACCAGGGCGTGCTCGATTCCGTAGCCCTTCGTTGCCAGCGCGTTATCGAGCGCCGCGTGGGACTTAAAGCTCTTGCCCGATTTGACCTCGATAGCAAGCACTTCCCCATCGAGCGTCTCCTCAACATAATCGAGCTCACCAACCTTTTTGGACGTAAAGTAGCGCAATCTAAATCCATGAGCTTTGAGCTCTTGGGCAACGAAGCCCTCAAACGCCGCCCCCATGTTCATGCCAAAGGCGTCTTCTGCCTCTCCATCAAAAACGCCTTGAGCGACCCTTTTGGAATACGACGACATGAGCATTCCGGTGTCCAGGTAAAACAGCTTAAAAAGATTCCGCTGCTCCCCCAATAAAAGGGGTGCCACGGGCGCCGTTACGTTATACACGGGAAGCGCAACGCCTGCCTCCGACAACCAGAGAAAATGATCTGTCACCTGCGAAAAACGTTTGACGCCGTTAATCGACGACAGCTTGAATCGCTTGTTTTTGGAGCCAGCCTCGCTGGGAATCAAATCATAGATATCTCGAATAACCAAGCGTAGCTCGGGCGGAGCGTACTTTGCGATGTCATCGCGATACAGGGCGTGAAGATCGCGGTGGATGTTTCGAACCTCGTCGACATTGCGCGTCGCCAAGAAGGAATTGACCGCGTCGGGCATGCCTCCCACCACCACATACTGATGGAACAGATCGAGCAAGCGGTCATACAGGTAGCCGGGAAGCTCCCCCTCATCCTTTAGACAGCCTCTGAGCATGTCAAACACGCTGGCACCAACGCCATTTGCCCAGCAAAACTCCTCAAAGTCGAGCGGGTACATCTGGACCTGCTCGACATACCCCACCGGCAGGGAATCGATGCCCTCGAGCTCAACGCCAAGGAGCGATCCGGTAAGGATGTACCGAAAATCGCCGCGCTGGACCAGGTATTTGATAAACGTCACCACGTTGGGACATCGCTGTACCTCGTCGATAACCACGACAGTCTTGTTCGCAACCATCGGCTGCGTCGCAGCGATAGACATGCGCATGAGCAGGTCGTCCGCACTTTTCGCCGCCAAAAACGAATCGCGCAAGGACGCGTCGGCGATAAGGTCGAACGTCACGACATTTTCGAACGATTCGCCTGCAAAGACGTTGACCAAATATGACTTTCCTACCTGTCGGGCGCCCTTGACCAAAAGAGCCTTATTAGGCGACGAGGCAAGCCAAGATTCAAACTGTACTTTCGCTTTTCTCTGCAGCATAAGCATACCCCTTATTACGTGCTGTTTTAGCACTAGGATACACTTTTCCATGGTTGTTAGGTGCTTATTTCGACACTTTTTCGAAGTTCTAAAGTGTGTATTACAACACTTTTTCGTACTTTCATACGGCTGATTTCAACACTTTTCCGGATGTTGGCCGAATAATTGCCGCGTAATCAAGCGCCGTCTGCACATCATTTCGCAGGCGGCGCTTGATTTCTGTCCGCGCGTGCTGGTAGACTCCATCGTGCCTGCAAGGAGCGGGCACGTTTTATCCAGAGTCGGGGTAGAGAGTTGGCTCCACGATCCCGACGCCAACCGGCCAAGAGGCACGGTGGCCCTGCCAACATCGATGAAAGGAGTCCGTATGGACAATTTCTCCGTGCGCAGCGAGCGCAATTTCCACAGTCTGGCAGCCAAGCCAAAACGAATGCATCTTCTGGACGGGCCGAGCGGCTATGCCTCGGCCATGGTCAAGAGCAGTCTCTCCCACCAGATGCGCTTTACCGTGCAGGTGCTCGAGGAAGAACTCTGCACCGCCGGCAACCCGCACGTGCTGCAGATCAAGCTGCTCGGAGATGACTCACGCGAGCCGTCCAGCTGGGAGTTCTTTGCTGATGGCACATGCGTTGCGGACGGATCCGGCGCCTTTGCCCGCGAGTGCTTCTGCGAGGGCGCTGAGGTGTTTTTGGACTTGTGCCGCGAGGCCGTACGTGCGGCCGAGCTGCACCAGTGGAGCCAGAGGGAGTATGAGCTGCTGAATGTGGCACGCGGGATTGCGAAGGTGTAAACGAGCTCGCGTACCGTTAAGGCCGCAAAGCACTAAACGCACCCACTCGACTCGCTAGTTACGAGATAATGCACCAAGGACGACTAGGGAGAAAGCATTCCCAGGTTAATCGCTCAGCCATACAGGAGGTCCATCATGGCCCAGAGAAAATTCGATATATGGCAAGGTCCCATCATTGGATATGGGGATGCAACAGGTCTTTCCGCAGGAGGCAAATTCAAACGCCCAGATGACGTCGAAATCCCTCCAGGACCAAAGCACAAAAATGAGCCTGCCAACCATGAACCTGGGTATCGGAGGCAATATTCGGCTAGCTACAAAAAAGGAGCAAATCACAGACCAGTCAGACAAGAAAAGCGCAATCCCTGGCACGAGCTAAAAGTTGCAAGGGAACAGCTGAAAATAGCGAGGGACCAGCTCGCCAAAGCGAAGAGGGACAAGGAAAAGCGTGCCGAAACATCTGCTCGTCTTCGGTATATGCAAACATGCCTAATGCGCCTAAGTCTCGTACTGACAACGTTCGTAGGCGATGCCGATGACTTCTTTGACGTATTTGCCGCTTACCCCTTCGACAACGACTGCATTGTTACGCGACAAGAAGACCGCATAACGGCTAAGAACGCAAAGAGCAAGACCCTTCGTCTGGAAGCAAGCTTTGCCGACGATCGGATGGTGCTTGCTCTGTATGGCGGAAAGAACTTTAGGCTCCACTCTGTTGAGGCGCAACGCAGCGACGAATACGCTGGGGTAACTTGGAGAGTAATTGACTCTGGTAAGAACCCTGCCCCGCATCCAGCTGGCTAAGAAACAAGCTGGGGATTAAGGCAGCAATCGAATACCCAATAACAGGGGGCGTTGAAGATGGTTCTTCAACGCCCCCTATCGATGCTTACGAACGATATGTCGTCTTTACGTTGTAGAAGAAGTCAGGTTCCCAAATGGCTTCGAAGTGCTTCTCGGCACAACCAATCTTACCCTGCTCGGTCGGACGCGTATGGATGTCATTGTTCCCGCCGCCCTTGGTCTCGGTAACAAAATACACGCGATGTTCGCCCTCGATCTCTTGCACGTAAGCCCAATCGGGGTTGTAGGCTCCTAACGGCGTGTCGATCTTAAAGCTGCTCGGCAGCTTGGCAAACACCTTAATCTCCTCGGCCTGATCAAGTTCAACGGCAAACGGCTTCTCAACCGACGACGAGTCGTAGACAACGTAGTTGTATAAACTCTTGTGGTGCGCGGACTCCCAAGCGTTCTGGCCAACATAGGCCTTAAGATCGCCAGGGTCCAAATCTTTCGTCGTGTACCAATCTTCCTCGGGCAGCTTAGTGTACTTAATGCCCTTGGCAATTGCCACGGCCTTAACCTTGTTCACCTTAGAAGCTACCTGGGCTAGGAACAGTGCAGGATTGAGAACAAACTCGCCATAACGACCACAGCCCTCCAAAATGCGCTTGATGGTAGCGCGAGTAAGACCGACGGCGTCCTGCAGCTCCGCGATAGGATCGGGCAAGTCATACACTGCGCGACCCGCCGTTCGCACGAGCGCGGTCGAGCGCGCCTCGGCATTCACTCCAGCTGTGTCTACGGTCAGATCCGCACGCGTGCTCAGGATTTCAGGTGCCTTTACCTCGGGCATCTTGGCAATCTCCTCGCACGCGTCCTCGACCAGCTTGTCGGAGTCCACATCGACCTCAAAGCGTGTGCGTTTGCGAATGCGCTCCCAAAGCTCCTGGAAAGCAGGGTCGGCAGTCACATCCTTGCAGAGCTTAACCTCAACCTCCTTGGCCTTGTCGCGAATCTGCAGCTTTTGAGCCTTCTTGAGGATAATGCGCTCCACCTCGGTCTTAACGTTTTCCAGACCCTCGGGAACAGGGACACTACCCTGCTCGGCCGCCTGCTTGAGCTCGGGTGTAATCTTGCCCTTATCATCGATGAGCCCCTGGTCCTTAAACGAGTCGAAGACGGCCTTAGACTTCTGGAAGCCCAAGAGCTCCTCGGTTCCGTCCTCGCGTTCCACCACGACATTCGAGAAAGACTCAGCGGTGAGAATGCCAAACTTGTAGCCATCCTCCTCAAACTCAGACTGCAAGCCATTGGCAAACGAGTCATAGCTCTCGTTTGCGATGACGGTCAGTACGTTCACGCCTTCGTCGTAGCAGCGCTCACCATCCTGATTTACGCACAGACGAAGACCGCGACCGATTTTCTGGCGCTTAGTCAGCTTGTCCTTGGTCTCCACCAGCGTGCAGATCTGGAACACGTTAGGGTTATCCCAGCCCTCCTTAAGGGCGGAGTGGCTCCAGATAAACTGAATACGTTTCTTTGCACGCGTCTCGTCGCTATCGCCGTCCGCAGGGAAGGAAAGCAGCGTCTCCTTATCACGCATGATGGTCTCGAAGGTCGAGATGTCAGCAGCCGAGGACGCCGCATCGGACGTATTCTTAAGATGCCCCTTGCCGTCCTGCGAGAAATAGCCTGAATGTACCGCAGAAGCATCCGTATCTAACTTCACGCCAGCTTCGGCATAGCGCTTGCGCCACTTGGGCGAATTCACCGCTGCGGTATATTCCTCCTCGAACATCTGCGCATACTCGCCGTTTCGCACCGGATCATACAGACGGTACTTCTCAACCTTGTCGATAAAGAACAGCGAAAGCACCTTGATGCCGCGCGGGGCAAGCTCGAGCTGACGCTGCAGATGGTCCTCGATGGTGCTCTTGATTTGCGCGCGCTTGATAGCTTCGGCCGCAACATCACCAACGGCCTGACCAAGCTCGATGCGTTCGCCGTTCTGGAACTCGACCCATTCGTCGCCAGCGGCGGCGGAGATGTTGTTCACAATCCAGCCGGCCTCATAGTCGGCATTCTCGCCGCTCTTGTTAAACAGGTTGTCACCCGTCTTGACGTTTACCTTTTTGCGCTTCTGCGAGCCATCCTTCTGGCGCACATCAATTGTCAGCTTAGCCGTAATGGGCGAGGCAATCTTTGTAGACTCAAGCCTCACGTACGAGCCATTCAGGTCCTCCTGCGAGAGCACCGAATCGACGGTGATGCCCTTGACCAGTCCACGCTGAAAGGCGTCGACAGGCGTCAAGCGATAAACCTTGTTATATGCCTCCTTGTGTGTGGCTGAGTAGCGCAACACGAACAGCGGGTTCAGGCTGCGGATGGCTTTCTTACGCTTGGCGGTAGAGTCAACGCTCTGCGGCTCATCGATAATGACGATGGGATTGCAAGAAGCCACAAGTTCGCGGGGGATCTGGCCACCAATAAGATCTTCACTTGGACGATGAAACAAGTTGCGCTTATCCCTCTTACCCGCCGACTCAGCAATCTCGTCCTCATCGAAGTCGTTGTCCTTGTCGAAGGCGCCGATGTTGATAATCATCACCTGGATGAAGCTTGAGATGGCGAACCCGTTGATGCGGTCCATCTTGCTCGAATCGTAGACGAAGCACTCGAGCGGCGTCTTGTCGTAGAGCAGGTCGAAGTGGCTCTTGGTGCTCTCGAAACTCTTCTTTACACCCTCACGGATGGCGACGCTTGGCACGACAATGATGAACTTAGTCAACCCGTAGCGGCGGTTGAGCTCGTAGATGGTGCGGATGTAACAGTAGGTCTTGCCGGTGCCGGTCTCCATCTCCACGGTGAAGTCACGCAAGCGACCGTCGGTGGGCACGCTCGTTGGGGCAAGCGCGTTGCCCTCTTGGATGGCGTGAAGATTACGCTCCAGTTGGAAGCCAGAAAGGCGCAGGCCGTTGGCGTGGCCCACCTGGACAACCTGGCCCTCATGGAGGCCGATGCCCATCTCCGCGACAAAATCGGAGTCCATGAACTCCTGACCGCGAAACAAGTTGCATACAGCATCGATAGCCTCGACCTGATGCTCCTGGCTGGCGGAGTATTTGAGTTGCAGAGTCATCCCTTACACCGTCCTAATGTCCACCACGTGCTGATTGGTCTCCTCAACACGCTTGAAAATCTGAACGGCGTTGAGCTTGAGCGTATCAGTGAGGATCGAGTCGCGCATGAGCACGCGCCTCGGGTCCATATCGGCGATGGCCTCGAGCGCCTCGACGGTGAGGTCGGGCTCCAAGCAGCACACGAGCTCACCGTAGGCGACGGAATAGACAGGATAGCCCGCGGCCTCCTCCTTCTCCACAGGCAACGTGAGCTCGAGGCCCCACCTGAGCATCATCTCAAAGACGATGTCCATGTCGGAGCGGTCAGGCTTCACTACATCGAGTATGAGCTGTCCGGGCTTAGGCTTTTCGATGCCAGAATTGTCAAGTGCGAACACACGGAAGCCGATGTCCGGCAGTATCTTAGGCTCTTCGCCAAGTCTAAGCTGAGCATTGGCCTTTTCGACCTCAGCCTTAATCATGTCGCCTGCACGGCGAATGCGCTCCTCACCAATCTGCGTCAAATCATGCTTCAATCCCAGCGCATCAAGAAATTTAATCCGATTTTCAGTCAGTTTCCTCTTCTTTGCATCATCCGAAGATGACGCCTCAATAACTTCGGGAAGCTGAACCGAGATGCACTTTCTCGTTCCGCCGTCCTCTGAATTTAACTGCAGAATAGCGGCTGCTGTAGTAGATGAACCCGAAAAAAAGTCACAGATAATATCATCTTTATCGAGAAAGCAGCGCATTTTAATCAACGCAGTTATCAAACTCATCGGTTTGGTGAAATCGAAGAGCGATTCCATCCCAATGCATGCCATATCCGAACTGGCCGTTTCGTTTGTTCCCGCACCGTTTGTCTTATCGAGTTTGATCGGCAGGTAATTTGTAGGCGTTTTATAGTTACATTCATTAGCCACTCGCTGGAACCTCAACGACATTTTCTTGGTTTTGGCCAAGAAAAAAGTATCTGCAGCAAGCTCCTCATCAAGAGTTGACTGTTGCCATTTAAATTGACCTCTTAGGATGGCATTATTTGCATTAATTCCGTTCTCGACCTCAATAGGCTCAAGCACGTCAAGGCTCTCATAATTACCAGCTGGCAGGATCCCCCTCTGAATAAAACCGAATCTAATGGCCCCCGCTGGAAAGATGAGCTTTTTTTCGGGGTTACCCGTATTCAGAAGCGGCGCATCCCCATTATCGAGCGGGGCGCCATAGAATTTCGATTTGTTCGCGCACTTTTCATAGCAAAGAACATATTCGACTGTTTTGCGACATTTATATGCAAGTGCAGGAGGAGTCATCGTCTTTGTCCACATAAATCGCGCTGCAAAATTGTTTTCGCCAAATATTTCGTCGGATAGTTTTTTCAGATTATCGACTTCATTGTCATCGATGCTAATAAAGATGACACCATCTTCGGTTAGAAGTTCACGGGCGAGTCTCAGCCGGGGGTACATCATCGAACACCAGTCGCTGTGATAGCGACCGCTCGTATCAGCGTTGGACTGGTTGGCCAGTCCTGCCTGCTCCTTGTAGTTCTTGATAGTATCGCCGAACTTATCCTTGTAGACAAAGTCGTGACCCGTGTTGTAGGGTGGATCGATATAGATCATCTTGACTTTGCCGTGGTAGCCACTCTGCAGCAGCCTCAGGACCTCAAGGTTATCGCCTTCGATATAAATGTTATTGGAGTCAAAGCTTCCATCCTCACCATTACGGCAGCGGCTCTTCTCCACACAGGGTCGAAGCGTTGCTGTGCCGGGTATTTGCGACTGACGAATGGCGTCCATCTTGCCAGGCCAGGTAAAGGCGTAGCGCTCCTGGCCCTCGTCGACCTCGTCACCAAGCTCCAAGCGTAGCTTATCAAAGTCGATACCGCTCTCGGTGAATACCTCGGGCATCAACTCTTTGAGCTGCGCCAGGCGGTCTTCCACGAGGTCTTCGGACTCGAGGTTCATCTTCTCGATTTCAGCCATTGCAGATCTCCTTTATCTCGTCGGTTGTCTGACCGAGCTCCCTTTCCAGCTTTTTGAGTTCCATGCGCAGGCGCGCAGATTCGTTCAGGGTCAATTCCCGATCGCGGCGGCGTCGCTTGGTATCCTCAACTTGCGAAGCGAGCACATCTCTCCGCGCCATCAACCCCTCCAGACGCTCATAATCCTGTTCCGCACACGTCGGGAAGAATCCTAGCGACGGAACCGCGCGTGAAAGTCGCACTGCCCAGGCAATGCTGCGCAGATAGACCAGAAGATTCACCTGTGGCAATCGCTCAAACGCGAGTGCATCCAAAAACGGCGCATACCGTGTGTCACCAGGATCGAATGCCCCCGTTGACTCAACGTCGTCAATCACCATGGCACCCTGCTCAGCAAGGCTCTTACGCGTCGTTGCCAGCGAAATGCAAGCCTCGTCCTCGCCGCCAAACAGAATCACTGTCGGATTGGGGAAACACTTGTGGACGAGCCTTGCCACCTCGGCATAAGCCGCCCCACGAGACAGCTCGCATCGAAGGATGAGTACGCTTTGAATATCGTGCTCATCATCTTGGACGGGTGCGATGCGCGTCGTGGATTTTTGCACGGTCGCAAAGTGCGTAAGCAAAGCTACACGATCGAGCACTTTCTGCTCGGTCTTTGTAAGCTGAGCTTGGCGCGTGAGCACCGTCTTGGGTATGCGTCTATCGCCCGCCAGAGCGGCATCGGGCAAACAGAACACGTCGTTCCAGTCAAAACCCCTCATCGCAACACCGCAAAACTGATCAGGGAGTAATCGTCGAAGCCAAGACTTGTGCCCGTTCCCACTTCGCCCAGCGAGAACAGGCTCTCAATGCCCTTGTCCTGCTGCACGCCGCTAATGGTGGCAACCACTTTGTCCAAAAGCTCGGTATAAGCCCCCATACGCTCGCCGTCGCGCGTCTCACGGTTAAAGTCGCGACACAGCTCCGCAATTGGCTCGGATTCGCCCGCACAACAGGCGCGCATCATATCGAGCGCATGCTTGGGCTGTGTATGTTTGGTCAACACATCGCCGTCGGCCGATACGTACACCACGTAATACGGGAAGGTAGGATTCGTGTCCTTGGGGTTCGCATTCTCATCGTTTTGCGCCAAACAGAACACCACGCCCGGCGCCACGGAATCACGCAGTTCATCGGGAATGCGCGCCACCGCATGCATACCAGCCGGCGAGTTTTCTAAAAGACCCGGGTGTTCCTTTTCGTAGCGCTGCAATTCAACTCGAAAATCATCGAAGGCGAAGTCGGTAATCGAGATGCCGCCTGAAATATCCTCCAGGTCCAGCACCTCGCTCTTGAGCCGCTGAAGTTGCTGGCGACGGTACTTGAGGTCGTTCATCTCGCCCGTTGCTTTGGACTCCAGCACGTTCTCCTCGCCGGTGGCCGACGCGTCAAGCAAGGCCATACGACCCTTTACGCGACTCTCGAGCTGAATGTACTCATCGAGCGCGATGTCGGGCCAAAAGTCCACCAGCTGAATTTGCGTATTAGTGGAGCCCAAACGGTCGATACGACCAAAGCGCTGGATAATGCGAACCGGATTCCAGTGAATGTCATAGTTGACGAGACAGTCGCAGTCCTGAAGATTTTGGCCCTCGGAGATACAGTCCGTGGCAAAGACAACATCTATTTCGCCTGCAGCGAGAGACGCCTCAGGCAGCTCCTTGGAGCGCGGGCTAAAGTACGCCAGGATGTTCTCGAAGGTGGTGCGGCGCAACTTAAGCGAGTAAGTGCGATTTGCGCTTCCGGCAACCTCGGCGCACTCGAGGCCGAGCTCGTTCTTAAGGCGGGGCGCCAGCTGATCAAATAGATAGTCCGCCGTATCCGCAAACGCCGTGAATACGAGTACTTTGCGGTTGCCGGGGTTGTAGGGGTTATTGACCTTATCGACTATGAACTTGTAGAGCTCATCCAACTTGGCATCGCGCTCGGGCGTTACGGCATTGGCATAGTCGAGCAGACGGCGCAGCACGGTAATGTCAAAGTCTAAATCGCTGCCCAGACGCAAGGCATCAACATCGCGCAGGTCGACGCGAACCTTGCCGCCGCGCTCGATTTCCTCGGCATCATCGTCGTCCATGCCATCCTCAATGCCCGCCGCATCATAGCTCCCCGCTCCCATGGCAGCAGGATCATCGAGTCGCGCACGTAGCTCCTCGCATCCCGCCAGGATGCGCGAGAGCGTGATCCGAAAACTGTTAACCGAAGATTCCATTCGCTTGAGCATGTTTACGCGCATAAGGTTGGCAACAGCACCCGTACGGTGAACCTGGCTCTCAAAATCCTTGCCCCAGGTGTCGCCGTAACGATTCTCGTACTTACGACGCTTATCGCTGCGTACATAAGAAAGCAGCTGATACTGCGCAAACGTGAGCTGAGCGATCATGTCATTAAGCTCAGCGATAGGCGGAAGCTCCCCCGCCAAATCGATTGGCGTGGTAATAGAGAGAGGCTTGCGACGCTGCGGGAACGTACCCGAAGCGGCGCCATAGTACTTAGAGATATGCTTGCGGCTGCGCGCGATGGTAAGCACGTCGAGCAGCTTGAAGTAATCGGCGTTGACGGCGTTGACGAAGCTCTCGGTGGTGCGCTCGGCATCGTCGAGCTTGCTCCACTCGTTGAAGCGCGCTTGTGCGGTACGGCACACCTGAGTAATCGACTCAATACCATCAGTATCCGCCAGATACGCATCATCGCCCTCGGTGATGAGCTCAATCTGGTTGCGTAGGTCCAGCAGGCGATTGTTCACAGGCGTAGCCGAGAGCATCAGCACCTTGGTGCGCCGTCCACTCTTAATTACATCCTCGATAAGTCGCGTGTAGCGGTCTTTTTTCTCGGAATCCGTGCTCTTGTTACGGAAGTTATGGCTCTCATCAATCACCAACAGGTCGTAATGGCCCCAGCGCACGTGCTCCAGATCCTTATCACCGCTCTTGCCGCTATAACGGGACAAATCGGTATGATTGAGCACGGTGTAGTTAAGACGATCGTCCGCCAACGGATTG
Source organism: Collinsella sp. (assembly GCA_019419445.1). Classification (GTDB taxonomy): domain Bacteria; phylum Actinomycetota; class Coriobacteriia; order Coriobacteriales; family Coriobacteriaceae; genus Collinsella. Next base: position 52,331 of record DXZX01000007.1, on the reverse strand, counting down.
CGATCGTCGTCGTCCTGCGTCCACAGCGTCCAGTTATCACGCAGGCGCTTAGGCGCCAGAACCAAAATACGGTCGTTACGTTCCTGGTAATACTTAATAACAGCGAGTGCCTCGTAAGTCTTACCCAGACCGACGCTATCGGCGATGATGCAACCCTTGTACTTCTCGAGCTTACGGATGGCGCCCACCACGGCGTCCTTTTGGAAGTCGTAGAGCTTGTTCCAGACGACTGATTCCTCAAACTTGAGACCGGGCCTCAAGTCGTTATCCTCGTCGGAAAGGTAATCGCGGAACAAGTGGTAAAGCGTGAGGAAATAGACAAACTCGGGCGGATTCTCGCGATAGAGTGTGCCTACCTGAGCTGCGACCTCGTCCGTAACATCGGCGACCATCGCAGGCTTATCCCAGACGGACTCAAACATCGCCTTTAGGCCGGCAGCCTCCGTCGCGCCCTCGTAGTGGCTTACGCCCATTACGGTGTTGGGGCGGCGCTCGTAACCAAGTCCTTCCTGGGTAAAGTCAGCGGCGGCACCCATGAAAGCATGGTCGTCGCCATTGGGGTTCTCGACTACATAGGTGCCTCCGGGCTGAATTGCCCCGTTCATCTTGGCAGATTGAAACTCGCACTTAGCACGCACCCATTTGGCGCACTCGCGAGCAATGGCACGTTGATTGAGATTGTTGCGCAACGTAAGCTCAAGGCCCAAGCCACCCACGCCACGCTCGCGCGAGCATTGCGATATGGCAAACTGGCGCGGGTCTTTGTCGGTAGCCATGCGCTTAACGAACGTAGGCTCGCTAAAGAGAAAGCGCACTGAGTCAACCTTCTCTAGCTCTTCCTTGAGCTCGGAGAAAGCAAAGACCGTAAAGTAACTGCTGATGATTGAAAGCTTGGCGCCCTCATCGATGGATTTAGCGAGCGCGTCTCCCAGGCGATTACGCCCAACGTTATCGAGAAACTCCATCAGCACGCCGTCCTTAAGACGGCGTGGCGGGCTATTTTGTTATTGACCGAGAGGGAGCGTCTGCTTCGAAGCGCCCCCCCCCCGAAGTTTATCCGCAGGCATATCCACGAAGTACACTCCAGGTTTAATTGCTATCGTCTCAGGACGCAGAGGCCCCTTGCTAAAACTTTATCCATTTTCCCCTAACTATAGAGGAGCATCGGGACAATTTCGGCAAGTGGGTTATCTCTACGGCCTCAATAATTTGTTGTGCAATTAATAGGCATCGTTCATGTACTTCGTGAATGCTTCCGTATAAGCCCAAACAAGCGTCCCAAGTGAGCGCTGTACCACGTATCTGTTCCGATTTGCTCAGACCTGCCACTCGCAACACCCAGCTCCTAATAAGCTAGCACAAGTTACGCAAGTACATTCGAGACGCCGATTCGGCGGATTGAATAGGGCAACCCGCAAAAAGCAAAACCTTAAGCAAAGTGGAAAAGGCTGCAGCCATCAAGCATGTCGTGCTCCTACAGATAGGCCGCAACATCCCAAGCAGTGATAATCCCGAGAACCTTCTCGCTGGGCTTACCGCTATGCGTGATAAACACCATGCCAATGCGGTCAGCACGGCGCATCGCCACCGTGAACATCTCCGCAACCTCTGCGAGCGTTATCGTACGTGGCACGAACCTAAACGATTCAGAGGCATGAGCGTCCACTGGGAGCAGCTCGGCAAGCGAAGAGAATGTCGTCTCGTCGTCAATGCAGACAATCTCTTCACCGTATAGGTAGGAGAGCAGCGTGTTCTCGCTGAACACACCGCGGACGATGCCATCCTCCAGGATAGGTACGTGGGTGTAGCATTTTTCCGCCATCTCGCGCAGGACGGGTCTCACGCAGTCCTCCGCAGTTGCCGAAAACACATTCTGCATGGACACGGCGTGGTCGATTGCCTTGGGAGGATTCTCGACCGCCGCAAGCGTATTGCGCAGGAGTGTCAGCATCGAGTCGCTCGGCTCGACGGCGTAATCGCCATCGACACTCTCCTGGTGCGCGAGCAGGTTGCGCACTTCGGCACAGTATTTGAGAGCGCCGGCTACACTCCTGAAGGCTCTACCGGGATTTCTGCCAAGCCAAGCCACAGGACCGCGTTTTTCCGGCACGTCATAATGCTCACGGATGCACCCCTCGAGCCTTCTATAGAGATCAAGGAACTCGCTCGCATTGTCACTTTTGCCCATACCGAAACCTCCTGCAAAAATAGCTTCGGGACGCATTCGCACAGCTAAACAAGCGCAATTATACGTGTGATATCAAGCGCCCTGCATTCGGTCTCGACAAGCGGCATCGAACGCAAGCTTACCGGCATGGGCGCCCGTAGGAAAGCTCATACGGCTAACGCACCTCGACCGTCAATCGGCCTCGTACTACCGCTAATCCGTTCCGTCCCAGCAGGTCACACAACGGTGAGATAATGCCCGCGACTATTAATGTAAGCAAGGAGCACGCTATGGCAGACAACGAGATCAAACCCTCGACGGACGGCAGCCGAGAGGAACTCGTGGCAAAACAGCTCGCATCCACCAAAATCCACCTCGCGCTCACCCAGGAGCGGGTGGACGTCTCCGGCGCCATCAAGCTACCGCTCGAGCGAATTCCCCAACTCGGCGTGGCGTTCGCCTCGCTCCCCTCGATGTTTCGCACCGTCACCAACACGGTGAGCGTGCCCACGCTGCTCCAGGCGACTGACAAATATGGCAACCCGCTCGATCCGACGAAACTCAACTCGTTCAAGGACGGCAGCGGTCTCACAGGGGGCTACCGCGACGCCGCCAAGGGCCTTGGGCAGGCGCGCTTCCACGTAGTCGAGGGCGACATCGCCACGAGCGTCACGCAGGTGCCTTACGATCCAACGTCGCTATTCATGGCAGCCGCAATCGCGCAGATAAACCAAAAGCTCGACTCCATCCAGGAGTCCGTCGACGAAATGTTCGAGTACATGCGTCAGCGCGACAAGGCCAACATGCGCGGCAACCTCAAGACACTTGCAGACATCCTCAACGGTTACGGCCTCAACTACGGCAACGCCACCTACATGGCAAACGCCCATATGAAGGTGCTCGACATCAAGCAGTCGTCCGCGCAGGACATGGAACTCTTCCGCTCGCAGGCGCAGGCGGATCTGAAAAAGAAAGGGTTCATCGAGGTGCGAGACGGCTTGGGCAGACGCCTCGACAAGGTGCTCAACTACCTCAAAGACTGCCAGCTCGCCACCTACATCCACGCGTTCTCGCTGTTCCTCGAACCTATGCTCGCCCAGAACTTCGAGCCCGCAAAGCTCGCGGACGCCATCGCGAAGATTGAGGCCGATTCACTCGCCTACCGTGAGCTCTACACCGAGTGTTACGACGCCCTTGAGGCGGGAACTGCCGACACCGTCGATTCGGCGCTGCTGGGCGGTATCGCATCCGCTGGCAAGTTGCTAGGGCATGCCATCGCAAAGACCCCCGTGGGCGACCATACACTCATCGACGAAGCGCTCGAGGGCGCAGGAGAGGACATCGGCAGGTTCAACGACAGGCAATCCGAGAAACTCCTCGAGAAGCTCCATCAGGCAAAGACGCCCGACGTTGCGCCGTTCAAGCAGAGCGTAAAGGAGATCGACACCCTCTACAACCGCCCCACGCAGATCGCCGTGGACGCCGAGAACGTCTACATCTTGCCTGCCAAGCAGCAGGAAGAGTAACGATACGCGACAGGCACGGGCGAGTGCAGACAGCTAACGCCCCTACCTCCCCTCCGCCTTAAGCCTCAGCAGCAGGTCGCCCAGCTCGGGGCACTTGCTGTAAAGGCGCGTCTGAGCTCGCTCGCCCATCCCCCACCGCTGGCGGACTTCCTGGGCGCGCGGACTCACGCGGTACTCCCCGTCCATCGCCTGCTTGAGCAACTTGGCGGTTACGCGCGCATCGGCCAGAGCGCTGTGGGCGTGGCCCGTCGACTCATCAAACTCGATGCCAAACCACGTTGCCGTGTCGCCCAACGAGACGCACCCGTGGCTGCCCACGTCCATGATCGAGGTGTAAAACGCCTGCAGGTCGGCCCAGTCCGTAGGAAATGCGGAAAGATCGATGCGCTTTGCCTGGCACTCGGTCAAAAGCTGTCGACGGTCCGTCCCGCTCCAACAGACCACCTGGGTGGAGTAGCGACCAATCCAATCGCTGAGCCTTTTGATCACCATGTAGAGCGGGTCGGCCATCGCGGTGTCCACGGCCGATATCCCTGTAAGCTCGCGGACGGGGAACGCAACGCCTTCGGTAAATTCCGTCTGCACAAACTGCGAGAACTCGCCCATAACGTTGCCGTGGTAATCGAGCTTGACGGCGCCGACCTCGATAATCTCATTGCGCAGCCCACGGCGCTGGCGCTGCTTTGGCACCGGCGCAAACTCAAAGTCCAGCACAATCTGGCGCGCAAAGTTCGTCGTATCGATAGCCGAGATACACGGCGTCTTTTCAGCTGACACGGTTAGGGCCTTTCTCCGTCAAATGCCGCTTGTTACATAAGCGGCTACATTGCCGTAAGGATAGGCGCCCGTGCGGACATAAAGTTGCGCGGCGGCGCCGTTGCGGGCCCTGGGGCGCATGTTCCATTTGATGCCTCTACCGAAAACGGATCCCACTCTGAGCGTCGAATCTGGGATGCTGCCTCCGCTCCAAACAAAAGGCCCCGGCTCGCGATGGAACTGGGGCCAAAGGCGCAGCATATACAGTTGATGTTGAGCGCGAACAGCCCGTCAGCAATGGCCGTTCGCGCTCCACCCTACCCGCGGTGACGGGCGCGGCTGTACGGCGTATCCACCATGGGCAGATCCGGACGCAGCTTGCCGTCAAACGCGCGGTAGGCATTCTGCACGGCGGGCGCCGTGGGGATCGTTGCAATCTCGCCGATGCCCTTGCCACCATATGCCACGGGCAGCAGCTCGTCCTTCTCCACGTAGATGGCGTGGATATCCGGAATCTCGGGCGCACGGAACAGCCCGAGCGTGCCGTACCTTGCCTGGGGTACGCAGTCCTTGAGCGGCCAATCCTCGGTAAGCGCATAGCCCATACCCATGAGCACGCCGCCTTCGATCTGACCCTGGATGGAGATGGGATTGACAACCTTGCCGGAATCGTGCGCGGCATAGACCTCGCTCACGCGGCCGTCATCATCCAAAATGACCACATGCGTGGCAAAGCCGTAGCAGATGTGGCTCTTGGGGTTGGGAACGTCGGCGCCCAGCTTGTCGGTCGGCTCCAGGTACACGTAGCCAAACTCGCATCCCTCGAGCGCCTTGATGGCGGCCGTGGGATCCTGAGGATGCATGCCCTGGCCGGCGACGAGTTCCTGCGTGCGCAGCTGATAGGCGCGACCGTCGTCGTACTCGATCTTAACGCCGTCGCCATGCGCACTCACGGGAGCATCGGGCGCAGGCTTGTCGGCCTCGATGCCAACCATGGCATCGCGCAGCAAGAAGGCGGCGCCGCGCACGGCCTCGCCGGTCACGACCGTCTGACGCGAGCCAGACGTGGTGCCGGAGTCGGGAGCGTTCTCGGTGGAGCACTCGCCATTGGCAATGCAGCTCAGCGGCAGACCGCAGGCCTCGGCAACGTCCTGCAAAAAGACGGTGTTGCAGCCCTGGCCGATGTCGGACGTGGCGGCGTAGACCACGGCGCAGCCATCCTCGACGCGAATCTTGCAGCGACCGGCATCGGGCAGGCCCACGCCCACGCCGGCGTTCTTCATGGCGCAGGCAATGCCGGCGTGGCCGGGATGCGCGTAGTAGGCATCCTTGACCTCGAGCAGCGTCTCCTTAAGCGCCGTGGAGCAGTCGGCAATCTGACCATTGGGCAGAACCTCGCCCGGCTCGATGGCGTTTCGGTAGCGAATCTCCCACGGATCCAGGCCAACCTTCTCTGCCAGCAGGTCGATCAGGCTCTCGAGCGCAAACTCGGACTGGCAAACGCCAAAGCCTCGGTACGCGCCGGCGGGCGGGTTGTTGGTGTAGTAGCCAAAGCCGCGAATGTCGGTGTTCTGGTACTTGTAGGGGCCGACGGCATGCGTACAGGCGCGCTCGAGCACCGGGCCGCACAGCGACGCGTAGGCGCCGGTGTCAAAGTTGATCTCGCAGTCCAGACCGGTAAAGTTGCCCTCGGCGTCGCAACCCAGCGTAAAGGTACCGTCCATGGCATGGCGCTTGGGATGGAAAGCGAGCGACTCGGCACGCGTGAGCTTGCACTTCACAGGACGCTGGAACTTATATGCGGCGAGCGCGGCCAGGTGCTGGACCGAAACGTCCTCCTTACCGCCAAAGCCGCCACCCACGAGCATGGTCTCGACGACCACGCGCTCGGGCTCGTTGTCCCAGCCAAACATGTGGGCACACTCTTTGCGCGTGTCGTAGGCACCCTGGTCGGTCGACTGCACCTTGACGCCGTTCTTGTACGGGAAGGCAACGGCGCACTCGGGCTCCAAGAAGGCATGCTCGGTAAAGGGCGTGGTAAAGCGCTGCGTCACGGTGAACGCGCTTTCGGCCAGCGCCTTGGCGGCGTCGCCGCGCGTCACGTGGCGGCTTTGACACACGTTGTCCTTGAGCTCCACCGTGTTGCCGAAGGCAAAGAAGCTGTCGTGCAGGCGCGGGGCGTCGGCGGCCCTGGCCTCGACAATGTTACGCACGGGCTCCAGCGGCTCGTAATCAATCTTTACGAGCTTCTTGGCCTTCTCGAGCGTCGCTTCGTCCTCGGCAACCACCAGCACAATGGCATCGCCCACGCAGCGGGTGATATCGCCCTGAGCGATCATGACGTCCCAGTCCTGGATAAGGTGGCCGACCTGGTTGACCGGCACGTCCTCGGCGCGCAGAATGCCCACCACGCCGGGCAGGGCCTCGGCCTTGGAGGTATCGATGGAGAGCACACGGGCGCGCGGGTACTTGGAGCGCACGGCGCTGGCATAGGTCAGGCCCGGCTGGTCGATCTCGTCGATGTCGTCGGGGTACTTGCCCTCGCCGAGCACCTTCTTGCGCACGTCGATGCGGAAGGCGCGCTTGCCCACGCCGTAGTCATCGCCGCGCTCCAGATCCTCGTCGATCTGCTTTTCGCCGCGGAGTACCGCAGCGGCCAGCGAGATGCCCTCGATAATCTTCTTGTAGCCGGTGCAGCGGCAGACGTTGCCGCGGATGGCGTACTTGATCTGCTCCTCGGTGGGCTCGGGATCCTCGGCGATGAGCGCAGCGCCCGCCATGACCATACCGGGGATGCAAAAACCGCACTGCACGGCGCCCACGGCGCCAAAGGCGTACACAAAGGCCTCGCGCACGTCCTGGGGCAGGCCCTCGACGGTCACGATGTTGCGGCCGGCGGCAAGAGCGGTGGTCAGTACGCATGCCTTGACGGCCGCGCCGTCTACATGGATGGTGCAGGTACCGCAGGCACCCTCGGAGCAGCCGTCCTTAGCGGAATGGATGTGCAGGTCGTCGCGCAAGTAGCGGAGCAGCGGCTTGTTCTGAGTCGTCGTGCGCTCGACGCCGTTAACGGTAAAAGTGAATTCCTGTGCCATGGTGATTCCCTTCTACACGCCGGCGGCGATGCCGGTGCGGTCGTGGATGGCGCCATGCGGGCAAACGACGGCGCACATGCCGCACGACAGGCAGTCCGCGCCGTCGATATGGGCGCAGTTGTCCTCAATGCGGATAGCGCCGGCGGGGCACTTTTTGGCGCACATGCCGCAACCGATGCAGCTCGTGTCGCAGATCTTGCGCGCAATGGCGCCCTTATCGGTATTGTTGCAGCGCACCAGGATGTTCTGATAGCCGGGAACGAAGGCAATTACACGCTGCGGGCACGCCATGCCGCACAGGCCACAGCCCGTGCACTTGGAGCGATCCACGCGGGCGATGCCATCGACCAGCGCAATGGCACCGTGGGGGCAAGCCGTGACGCAGGCGCCACAGCCAATGCAGCCTTCGCTGCAGCGGGCGTCGCCGCCTGCGGAGGCGCAACCGCTTCCGCAGGCAACGTAGGCCACGTTATGTTGAATGGATTTGGCCATAAGAGACTCGCCTATTTCTTAAGAAGGTACGAATAGTTGTCGCGCACGGCCCTGATGGTCAGGCGGACGGCCTCGGGAAGACCGGTGTTGGCGGCATCGACCGAGACGGTGCGGACCGTGCCGGCGACGCGGACTTTAAAGTGGTCCTCGTCCACAGCCAGGAAGCCCTCGTTCTCGGAGTTCTCCATGTCCTGCTCGCTCCAGAACAGGGTGAGCTTGTCCTTATAGGGACGACCCTCCTGGTAGGGGCAGAACACGGCGCAGTTGCCGCACTCGTTGCACATGCCGTCGACATGTACCACCTGATGCTTGGCCAGGCCCGGCACCTTAATTGCCACGTTGGCGCGGTTGGGGCACACGTCGCAGCAGACCTCGCACACCGAGCCGCAGCCCAGGCAGCGGGTCTTGGTGCAGTTGCGCTTGTCGCGGCATAGCGACCCCTTGCGCTCGTAGCAGGTGTCCTCGCGACCGGCCTGCTCGTTGCAGTCGGCGTACTTGTTAAAGTCCACGCCGGCAATGGCACGGGCGACCTCGGCGGCGTCGGCGATAGCCTCGACCACGGTGGCAGGACCGCGGCGGCAGTCACCGGCAGCCCAAATGCCCTCGACGCCGGTGGAGGTGGCGGCAAGGCGGCCGCGACGGTCGTGCTCGACGCCCGCGGCATCGTACAGGCTGGCATCGATGCCCTCGCCCACGGCGCAAATCACCGTGGTGGCGGAAAGCTCGACGGTCTCGCCCGTGGCGACGGGGCTGCGACGACCGCTTGCATCCGGCTCGCCAAGCTCCATAACGTCGCAGGTCAGCAC
>DXZX01000007.1:0-43479 GCA_019419445.1 Collinsella sp. | reverse complement strand
GGTCAGCACGGCGCCGTTGAGTACCTTGGGCGCCAGCAGCTCGCAGAACTCAACGCCGTCAGCAAGAGCAAGATCGAGCTCTTCCTCGTCGGCGGGCATTTGCTTCTTGGTGCGGCGATACACCAGGCGCACGTTCTTCACGCCAGCCAGGCGCTTGGCCACGCGGGCCGCGTCCATGGCGGTGTTGCCGGCGCCGATGACCACGACGTCCTCGCCCAGCTCGAGTTTCTCGCCCTTCTTGGCGGCCTCGAGGAACTCCAGCACGTCGAGCTCGGCGCCCTCGCCCAAGCCCGCAGAGCCGGGCATCCAGGCACCGGTGGCCACGACCACGTCGGTAAAGCCCTGGGCCTTGAGCTCGTCAATGGACTCCACGCGGGCGTTAAGCTGAACCTTGGCGCCAAAGGCCAGGCAGAGCTCGGCATCGTGGGAGATATCGTCGCTGGCGATACGGAACTCGGGGATCACGTGACGGACCACGCCGCCGAGCGAATCGCGGGCCTCGAAGATAGTGACGGGCACGCCGGCGCGCGTCAGGAAGAACGCCGTCGCCAGGCCGGCCGGGCCGCCGCCGATAACGGCAACGTTGCGCTCGGCGTCGTTGGCAATGGCCTGGGCGCGCAGCTTGGGCAGCACGGCGGTCATGGCCTCGCGGGCGGCCTTGAGCTTGCTGGCGCGAATCTGGGCGCCCTCGGGCTCGTAGAATGCACGCTCGCAGGCACGGCCGCAGGGATGCGGGCAGATGGTACCGGTAATGAACGGCAGGGCGTTGCGCTCGATGATGATGTTGAGCGCGTCCTCGTAGCGGCCCTCGTCAACAGCCGCCAGATAGGCAGGGATATCCTGCTGGATGGGGCAGCTCGTACGGCACGGCGTGGTAAAGCAGTCGGAAAGCGGGCTCTTGCCAGCGACCTTGCGGTCGGGCAGCGGACGCAGCGGCTTCTTGTAGAGCGGGTTGGTGAGTGAGTCGGTCTGGATCGCGGTCACGGCCTCGAGAGAGACGCCCGCGAACGGCTTGCCGTCCAGATCGGTAAACTCGCCGGCCATCTGGCTAAAGCGCTCGTAGCCACCGGGCTTGAGCACGTCGGTCGCCAGGGTGACGGGCCAAATGCCGGCGTCATACAAGGCACGGATGTTGTAGACCGTGGCACCGCCGGAGTAGCTGATGCGCAGCTTGCCATCGAACTGCTCGGTAATGCGGCGGGCGGCCTCGATGGTCAGCGAGAACAGCGAACGGCCCGACATGTACATCTCGGTGGAGGGCAGCTCGTTCCTCGTCACGTCGACGGGGAACGTGTTGGTGAGCTTGACGCCAAACTCCAGGCCGCGCTCGGCGCACAGGGCAATCAGGCGCTCGAACATGGGCACGGCGTCGGCCCACTGCAGATCCTCGCGGAAGTGCGTGTCATCGAAGACGATGTAGTCAAAGCCCAGCTCGTTGAGGCGCTGGCGGGCAAACTCATAGCCCAGCAGCGTGGGGTTGCACTTGATGTAGGTGTTGAGGCCCTTCTCGGTAATCAGATAGGTCGCGATGCGCTCGATCTCGGCCGGCGGGCAGCCATGCAGCGTGGACTCGGTGATGGAGTTGGACACGCGCGCCGGAATGGACTCGACAAACGCGGCGTCGACATGCTCAAACTTGTCCAGGTTGGCGAGCGCCCATGCGCGGCACTCGTTCCAGACGTCGGAGCCGCTGGCGTCCTTCATGCCCTCGATGTAGGCGTCGACCTTGGGGCTCTTGATGCCCTCCAGGTCATAACCCACGGACATGTTGAAGACAAAACCGTCCGGGCTTCCCAGGCCGTACTCGCGAGCGATGAGGTGGCAGGCGAACCATGCCTTCACGTACTCGGCAAAGGCCTGCGGAACCTCGAGCTCGGTCGACCACTCACAGTTGTAGCACTCGTCCTGCGCCACGATGCAGGGCTTGTTCACACACTTGGAGAGCTCCTCGCCGTCCATAACCTGGACGGTCTTGAGCTCAAAGAAGCGGGAACCGGCCACGTAGGATGCCACGATGTTCTGGGCAAGCTGCGTATTGGGACCGGCGGCCGGGCCAAACGGAGTCTCGATGCGCTCGTCAAAAATGGGAAGCGCGCCCTCCTGGTTGGTCGTAACCATCTTGCGCACGCCAAAGATGGCGTCCTGGGTCTTGTGCTCCTCGATGATCCAGTTCATCAGCTGCGAAAACGGGATCGGCCTCATGATGTCGCTCATAATGAGCTCCTCTCTGTAACGCCCGGCGAGACCGCGCGGCGGGCGCAAATACGGTGTAGCGCTAGCACAGCGCCGGCGACCCCGCGGAGGTCGCCTATACGCGCGTCGGATGCGGCGAAACATCCGACGCGCGTTAATCTACTTGTTATTAGTAGGTGCGATCGTTGAGCGTGCTCCAGAGCTTCTTGGACTCAGCCATGGTCCACGCGTTGATCTTTTCCTCGTCAATGCCAACGAACTCGCGATCCTTGTACAGAACCTTGCCGTTGATGATGGTGGTACGGCAGTTTTTGCCCATCATGCCAAAGAGCATGTGGCCGTCGATGTTCTCCTCACTCAGCGGCGTAAAGGGCTTGTAGTCCATAACGATGACGTCGGCAGCGGCGCCGGCCTCGAGCACACCGAGCTTGCGATCGAAGTACTTGCTGGCCATCTTGGCGTTGTTCTCGAACAGCATGGTCATGGCCTCGCACCAGCCCACGTTGGGCATGGCGGCATTGTGGCGCTGAATGATCAGGAAGACCTTGAGGCTCTCGAGCATATCGTGGGTGTAGGCGTCGGTGCCCATGCACACGGGGATGCCGCGGCGGAAGAACTCGAGCACGGGGGCGCAGCCCACGGCGTTACCCATATTGGATTCGGGGTTGTTGACCAGCCAGGTGCCGGACTCCTTGACGATATCCATCTCGGCGGGCGTCACGTGGATGCAGTGGCCGAGCATGGTGTCGGGACCGAGCAGGTTGTGCTGCAGCAGGCGCTCGACGGGGCTGATACCGCCGCGGTTGAGGCGGGAATCCCACACATCGTTCATGCCCTCGCACACGTGGATGTGGAAGCCGGTCAGGCCGTTGTTGGCCTCGGCCATCTTGTCCATGGTCTCGTCCGACAGCGTAAAGGTGGCGTGACCGCCAAACATGGCGGCGATCATGTGGTTGTCGTTATCGCGACGCTCCTTGGCGGCCCACTGGGCGAACTCGGCGTTCTCGGCAATGGCCTGGTCGCATTTTTCCTGGCCGCGGCGATCGGAGACCTCGTAGCACAGGCACGAACGCATGCCCAGCTCCTGAGCGGCGTCCTTAATGGTAAAGAGGCTTCCCGGGATCTCGCAGAAGCTCGCGTGGTGATCGAAGATCGTGGTAACGCCGTCGCGGATGGAATCCAGAATCGTGGCATAGGCGCTGGCCTTGGTGCCGTCGAGCGTCAGGTTGTCGTCGATCTTCCACCACTGCTGCTCAAGATTCTCCAGGAAGTTGGTGGGGTTGCAGCCCTTAATGGCAAGGCCGCGGGCCAGACCCGAGTAGATGTGGGTGTGGCAGTTGATGAGTCCGGGCATGATGAGGTTGCCCCGGGCGTCGACGTACTCGGCATCCGGGTACTTGGCCTTGAGCTCGCACTCGGGGCCCACTTCGACGATCGTATCTCCGTCAATGGCGACTGCACCGTTGGGGATGAACGGGGCCTGAGCGTTGCGGGTAAAGACGGAACCGTTAGCGACCAGAAGCATGGATGCTCCCTTCGACATCAGAGGCGGGGTTTGACACCTCTGACATGGCGGAGTGCGAAGCGCCGGCCTGCACCGGAAACGGGCCCTCTCCCGTCAACGCTTCACCAAAGGGACAAACCCTTTGAAGTGCGGCTTGGCGCCGCATGACGTCGGCGGACGAGGCGATGCGCCCGCCGACGAATGGCACCGAATTGGTTACTTCTTGCTCTCGGGCAAGACCAGATCCACGGCAGCGTCCTTGGCGGCATCGATGTGCTGAGCCACGACCGGCGTCTGCGGAAGAATCAGGTTAAGGACAATGGCCATGATGGCGGTGGGGGTTACGGCATTGGAGCCGATGACGGTGGACACCCAGGCGGGCATGCCCTCGCCGGCAAGGCAACCGCTGGCCATCCAGATACCCAGGCCAAAGACGACGGAGGTACCGACGATGGTGGTGGTGCGCTGCGTGAGGCCCTCGCGGGTGAACATGCGCACGCCGTTCATGGTGATGGTGCCAAAGACGCCGACGGTCGCGCCGCCGATGACGGGCTGCGGGATAGCGGAAAGGACGGCAGAGAGCTGCGGGAACAGACCGGCGATGGCAAAGACGGCAGCGATGATCACAAAGACCCACTTGTTGACGACCTTGTTGGAGCAGATGATGCCCACGTTCTGGCCAAGGGCGCTGGTGGGAAGACCGCCCAGCAGGCCGCCGACCATAGAAGTGAGGCCCTGGGACACGATAGCGCCGGAGAGCTCGCGCTCGGTAGGCATACGGTCGATGGAGCCCAGGCAGGCGGCGGAGACGTCACCGATAACCTGGATGGCAACCATGGGGAACACGACGGCGAGGGTAATGCAGACCTCGGGATCAAACTCGAGCGCGTAGGGCATGAGCTTGGGAAGGGCGAAGACCTGAGCGGTAGCGACGCTGGAGAAGTCGATCATGCCAAAGGGAATCGAAACGATCATGCCGACGATCATGCCAAAGAACACGGATCCCAGCTTGAGCGTACCCTTGCCAAAGTTGGCGAGCGCAAAGACCACGGCGAAGGTGATAAGAGCGACGCACCAGGCCTGCGGAGTGCCCCACAGCGGCGTGCCCATGCCACCGGCCATGTACTTGACGGCCGTGGGATAGAGAGAGACGCCAATGGAGAAGATGACCGTACCGGTCACGACAGGCGGGAACAGCCACTTGATCTTGCTGTAAGCCAGACCAAAGAGGACCGCGACGGCGCCGCCGACGATCTCGCCGCCCAGCAGCGCACCAAAGCTAAAGCCCGAGGCACCCATGGCCTGCAGGGCCGGCAGGAACGCGAACGAAACGCCCATGACGATGGGCAGGCCGCCGCCGATGCGACGGAAGGGAGCGAAGGCCTGGAGGGCCGTATCGATTGCCGAAAGAATGAGCGCGACCTGGATGATGTCGGTGCTCTGCTGGCTATTAAAGCCGTAAACGCCGGCCATGATGACCGCCGGGGTAATGATGCCGGCAAACGATGCCAGTACGTGCTGAAGGGCACACGGGATCATTTCCTTAACGGGAGGCATGCCTTCGCGAGTGAACAGGGCTTCAGTGCCGTTCGTAACCGTCTCCTGGGTCATTTGACCACCAATCCTCGAAATAGTTGTTTTCGCATCTAACGCTCTATTGTGACGCAGTGCGGGGTTGAGGTTGTGCCTTCGTTGGATATCGTATTAAAGATGATTCTCATTCTCAATAATAATTTTTTGTTATCAGGCTATTCTTAAGCTGAGACAATGCATTTCCGCAGGTCAGGAAAGTGTCTGGTCAAAATAACATCTAACTTTTCTTTTGGTCGACCGTTTACCGCCAAATTCCTACCGTTCGTCTGTATTACGCAATGTACCTGCGAATATGCGAGATGAGAAATGGCGTGTTACCATGAGAAAAAATTGTTATGAACATTTCCGATTTCACCCCAAGGAGTTGCCCGTGAACGAGACCGTACGTCGCTTTTTGCCGATGGTCGATTTCCTGGAGCAGGTACTCGGTAAGAACAGCGAAATCGTGCTGCACGATTTCTCGGATCCCGACCACGCCATCGTCGATATTCGCAACGGCATCGTGAGCGGCCGTAAGGTCGGCGGTCCCGCCACCGATCTGGCACTCAAGATCATGCACGACGCCAAGTATCGCGACCTGCCGTTTATTACGGGCTATGAGGGCCGCGGTGCCGGTGGCAAGACGCTGGAGTCCGCGACGTTCTTTATCCGCGAGCATGACGAGATCGTCGGTATGCTCTGCGTCAACACCGACCTCTCGACCGTGCGCTCCATCAACGCCATGGCGCAGCAGCTCCTGGCGTGCTTCGACGCTGTGCCAAGGCAGGCGGAGCCTGCGTCTATCGAGGTCGAAAGCCTTTCGGAGTCCACGCAGGAGCTCATCGACCGCAGCATTGCCGAGTTGCTGAGCGCGCGCGGGCTGGATGTAGCATCGCTTGGTCAGAGCGACCGCGTGGACGTCATTCGCCACCTCAACGGCAACGGGGTGTTCATGCTCAAGGGCGCCGTGGCCTGCGCCGCCACTGCGCTGGGCATCTCGGAGCCCAGCGTCTACCGCTACCTGCAAAAAGTTCGGAAGGAAGGCTAACCCACCGATCCCTTGGGGACGGAGGAAAACGGATCATTTTGCCGCATCGCTTGACAAAAGACCCTGCAGCTCGCACTGCAGGGTCTTTTTGCATGTCATGTTTAGTTGTTGCCAACGCCTTAGAGAGCGGCGACGACCTCGATCTCGACCAGACCGCCAGCCGGAAGAGCGGCAACCTGGAAAGCGCTGCGCGCGGGGAACGGGGCCTCGAACTTGGAGGCGTAGATCTCGTTCACGGCAGCGAAGTCGGCGATGTCGGCCAGGTAGACCGTGGTCTTGACGACATCGGCAAAGGTGGCGCCGGCAGCGGTCAGCAGAGCCTCGACGTTGGCGAGGGACTGCTTGGCCTGGGCCTCGACGCCCTCGGGCAGCTTGCCGGTTGCGGGGTCGATGCCCAGCTGGCCGGACAGGAACACCATGTTGCCGGTCTGGATACCGGGGGAATACGGGCCGATGGCTGCGGGTGCGTTATCGGAAGACACGACGGTCTTGCTCATGTTTTTCTCCTTACGATCAGATAGAGAGCGTGAGCGCGGCGTTCGCACCGGGAGGCACAATTCGGTCTGAACACCGCGCTTGATTTGGGATAGTACTCAAGGTTTCCGCGCGATGCAAGATTATTATCACGTTGCGAGAATAATTTATCGCCCAACGGCGCCTGTCGGCCGCTGAACGGCACGACCGGACGGTGAAGCTCAAAATGATCCGTTTCCTTCCATCCCCATCGGATCAGGCAATCCATAGGGGACGGAGGGAAACGGATCATTTTTGCTGCAAGGGCTGCTGAAGACTTTATCCTGCTTAGGCTGCGGGCATCGCCCATCGCGACGGCGCCACTATACTTTTGAGTATCTGAGCATTTTGAAAGGCAGGATATGACCGCAACCGCCAGTCGAACCACCAACCGCAGACCCGAGCTTTTGGCCCCCGCCGGAGGCCCGGAGCCCTTTGCCGCCGCACTCGCCGCCGGGGCAGACGCCATCTACTGTGGCATGGGCAGCTTCAACGCCCGTCGCAAGGCCACCAACTTTACCGACGAGGCCTTTGAGCAAGCCTGCCGCGCCGCGCATCTAGCCGGGTCACGCGTCTACGTCACGGTCAACATCGTCATCAAGCAGTCCGAGATGGGCGATGCGCTGCAACTCATCCATCGCTGCTCCACGCTGGGCGCCGACGCCTTCATCATCCAGGACTGGGGTCTGTTCTTTGAGGTCAAGCGCACGATGCCCGGCATCGAGACGCACATCTCAACCCAAGCAAACATCCACGATGACCGCGGAACCCTTTGGTGCCGCGAGCAGGGCGCCGACCGCGTGACCCTCTCGCGCGAGCTTTCCATCGACGAGATTGCCGCCATTCACGATGCCGCACCCGATGTGGACCTTGAGGTCTTTAGCCATGGCGCCATCTGCTTTTGCTACTCGGGCCTGTGCCTGCTGTCGAGCTTTGCCATGGCGGGCCGCTCGGCCAACCGTGGCATGTGCGCCCAGCCCTGCCGCCTGCCCTACGAGCTGATCGACGAGAACGGTCGCGCGCTCTCCCCCGCCGGCCGCGAGCGTGCGCTATGCCCACGCGACACCAACACCTCACAGCTTGTTCGCCGTCTGTATGACGCCGGCGCCGCATCGCTCAAGCTCGAGGGCCGCATGAAGGCGCCCGATTACGTGTACTCCATCGTCGATGTGTATCGTCGTCAGATTGATGACATGCTGGCCGGGGTCGCCGTAGATAAGGATGAGGATGCTGCCCGCCAGCGTCAGCTCAAGCGCTGCTTTAACCGAGACTTTACGCACGCCTACCAGGATGGCACCTCGGGCGACGAGATGATGAGTTACGAGCGTTCCAACAACCGCGGCCAGATCGTGGGCACGGTGCTGGGCAGCCGCCCGGCCAACCGCGATGTGCGCGGTCTCAAGCCCGACGACCGCCGCCGCCGCGCCGCCATCGCCCGCATTGAGCTGTTTGAGCCCGTGGGCAAGGGCGACCTGCTGGAGCTTCGCCACGACGACGAATTCGACCAGTTCCTGACCACCATTGCCGCCGATGATGCCGCCGCCGGTGACATCATCGAATGTCGCGTGCCCCGCAGCATGCCCGAGGGCTGCCGCGTCCGCGTGATTCGCAGTCAGCGTGCCATCGACGCCGCCGGCGCCGCGCTCAAGCGCGATGTGCTGCGCCGCCGAGCTGTTAATGTGTCCGTCGTGGCGCGCCTGGGCAAGCCGTTTACTGTCGCACTCACCTGCTGTGACAACCCCGCGCTCACCGCCACCGCCACAGGCTTTACCGTCGAGGCCGCCAAGACCCGCGCCGTCGAGGCGGCAGACCTGGTTGAGCATGTGGGCCGCATGGGCTCCTCGCCCTTTGAGGCGGCGAGCTTTGACGTTTCGCTCGACGCCGGCTGCGGTATGGGCTTCTCCGCCGTGCACAAGGTGCGCGCCGCCGCCTGCAAGGCGCTGGAGGAGGCCATTCTGTCGCCGTACGAGAAGCGCGCGAAAACGCTCGAGTTGCCGGTGCTCGACAAATGTACGCGCGCCATGCCCGAGCATTACCGCGACGAGCCGCAGATCTGCGCCGCCGTCACCACGCTCGAAGCCGCCGAGGCAGCTCGTGCCGAGGGCGCCGCGCGCATCTATATGACCACCGATGCGCTCGAGGCTGTCGGACTCTCCCCTGCCGATGCATTTGAGCAGGGTATCGTGCCCGTACTCGACGAGGTCTGCCGCGCCGTCGACCACGAGCGCGTCGATCCCTGGATCAATGCCGGAGCCACCGTCGCCGTCGGCAATATCTCCGAGCTCGCCGTAGCCGCGCAGGCCGGCGCCACGGCCGAGATTCGCTCTTGCCTGCCGGTGCACAACACGCCCTGCATGGAGGCGCTTGCCGAGCGCGGAGCCGGTGCGTTTTGGCTCTCGCCCGAGATCACGCTCGACGAGATTTTCTCGCTTGGCACCTCCGCGCCCGCAACCCTGGGCATCACCGTTTTCGGCCGCCCGCGCGTCATGACAAGCGAGCATTGCATTCTGCAGGTTGCCAACGGCTGCATCCACGATTGTGCCAACTGCCGCCTGCGTGCCCGCAAGCTCTCGCTCAAGAATATCGACGGGAAGGTCATGCCCGTCCGCACCGACATCCACGGCCGCTCTCGCCTGTACGATGCCTACCCCATCGACCTCACGCCGCAGGTGCCACAGCTGCTCGATGCCGGCGTGCGTCGTCTCATGGTGGACGGAACCCTGCTCGAGACGGATGAGGTGGGCCGTGCCGTCGCCCGCGTCCGTCGTGCCGTCGAGGCGGCTCAAGCCGGCCGCAAGCCCGCCGCCCGCCTGCGCGGCGCCACCTCGGGCTGCATGTTTGTGGGAATCAGCTAACCGAAAGGCTTACACGTGAACGAAGAACCTCAAGTCCTCTACTGCGACGCTTGGCTCATGGCCATCGACAAGCCCGCCGGCATGATCGTCCACGGCGACGGCACCGGCGAGCGCACGCTCACCGACTACGCCAGCGATCTGCTGCTGGCGATGGGCGACGGCTTTGCCGCGACCGACATGCAGCCGCTCAACCGCCTGGACCGCGACACCACCGGCGTGGTGCTGTTCTCGCTCGACAAGCAGACGCAGCCTGCCTTTGACCAGATGGTCATCGACCACGCTTTCGAAAAGCACTACCTCGCGCTCGCCGAGGGCAAGATCGACTGGAACGAAAAGCTCATCGACAAGCCCATCGCCCGCGACCGTCACGACAGCCGAAAGATGCGCGTCGGCGCCAGCGGCAAGCCGTCTCAAACGCGCGTGAAGGTGCTCAAGCGTCTTAAGAGCCGTCGTGGCCTGCCCACGCGCTCGTATATCGATGTCGAGCTGCTCACCGGCCGCAAACACCAGATCCGCGTGCATCTGGCGAGCGAGCGTCATCCCCTGGTGGGCGACGAGCTCTACGGCACGCCGCGTCCCTGCGGCCTGATGCTCCATGCCCACAGCGTGTCCTTTACGCATCCCGTAACCGGCGAGCACATCCACATCGAAGCCCCCTGCCCCTGGGAGCCCTAAAACCTGCCAAAAAGGGCAGGCACCTTCGTGGTGGTTTTGCCGCAATGGCTCAGCCACGGTCCCAAAACGTCTCGATCTGTAACAGTTAGAACCCATTTTCCGGTCTATCTGTTACAGATCGAGACATTCGAATCCCCCTCAAGGGAAAATCTCAATCTGTAACAATAACTCGTCAAAATCGGCCCAAGATGTTACAGATTGAGATATTCGGATCCCACCGGAGAAATCATCTCGATCTGTAACATCTGGAGCCCGCATTTTGACCTTCCTGTTACAGATTGAGACGTTATGGGACCACCAGGAAAAACATCTCAGCTTGTAACATCTGGAACCCATATCCCTCTCTTCCTGTTACAGATCGAGACAAATCCCCAAACAGCAAAAGGCGGTAACGTCCCTGGTGGACGTTACCGCCTTTCCATTGGCAAGACCCTTCCGCTCCCGCTACTCGGTAGCCTTGTCGAGAGGCTTCTTAAGGAAGCTCAGAACCAAGCAGCCGACCACAGCGCCGATAGCAAGGGCCAACAGGTACTGCACCGGGTTCGTGATGACCGCGATAACCCAGGCGCCACCGTGCGGAGCGGGGCTCGCGCAACCAAAGAGCATCGACAGACCGCCGGCGGTCGCAGATCCCAGGATGCAGGCGGGCAACACGCGAAGCGGATCGGCCGCGGCAAAGGGAATGGCACCCTCGGTGATAAACGACAGACCCATGATGTAGTTCACCAGGCCTGCCTTGCGATCGGCCTCGGTCCAGCGGTTCTTAAAGAACGTCGTGGAGAGCGCGATGACCAGCGGCGGTACCATACCGCCCGCCATGACGGCAGCCATGATCATATTGCCCTGCAGCGTTTGCTCGGCAAGGGCCGCGGTGCCAAAGACATATGCGGCCTTGTTGATGGGACCACCCATGTCGGTCGCCTGCATGCCGGCGCAGATAATGCCCAAAAGAACGATGCTCGTGCCCGAAAGACCGTTGAGCGCGCCGCTAATGGCGGTGTTGATAACGCCCATAATCGGGTTAACGGCCATCATAAAGAGACTCGTAAAGAGAATGCCCAGCACGGGGTAGATGAGCATGGGCTTGATACCGTCGAGCGACTCGGGTAGCACGCTTGCGGCCTTCTTGAGCGCATTGACGATAATGCCGGCGGCAAAACCGACCAGCAGCGCGCCCAAAAAGCCAGCAGAGACAAGCTGAGTCTGGGCATCGGCATCCATTGCCGTGGTGAGATAGCCCAACGTAAAGCCCTGCTTTGCAATCCAGCCACCCACAAAGCCCGCGGCCAAGCCCGGACGGTCAGCAATGGACATGGCAATATAGCCCGCAAGGATGGGGAGCATAAAGTTGAACGCCTGGTTGCCCGCAAGGTTAAAGAAGGCCGCGACCGGAGTGCTGTGGCCGTATGCGCTCGTGCCCAACCCCGCCTGGTCCAGCAAGAACGAAAGCGCCATGAGGATGCCGCCGCCAACAACAAAGGGGAGCATGTGCGAAACGCCGTTCATCAGGTCCTTATAGACCCTGCGGCCCAAACCCTCGGATTCGCCCTCGGCAGCCGCCTGTACCGCGGCGCCGCCGGACACATGATGAATAGGCGCATTGCCCGCAAGCGCAATATTGATAAGTTCCTCGGCGTCATTAATGCCACGCGTCACCGCACAGGAGTAAACCGACTTGCCATCGAAGCGATCAAGCTCGACATTTTTATCCGCCGCAATGATGACACCCTTGGCACCAGCGATGTCTGCCGCGGTCAGTACATTTTTAGCGCCGCCCGAACCCTGAGTCTCGACCTTAATGCTCACGCCCATCTTGGCTGCCTGGTCTTCCAACCCTTTGGCCGCCATAAATGTGTGAGCAATGCCCGTTGGACATGCCGTGATGGCAACGACATCGTAAGTGCCGCCCCCCACCTTCTCGTTTGCAGCTGACATGTTTCCTCCTTTTGCACAAGCAGGCCCAGCCCTCCCCTTCTGAGGGTCACAACCTGCGTATTACCTTGTGTTTGAGTGATTGATAGCGCCGAAGTGACGGCGCTTTTAAGCGATATCTATACGATGGCCCCGGCGGGCATGATCACGTCGTATGGAAACAGGGGTACTGGGAAATCATGCCCGACGGGGCCATCGGAACCACCACAATGGGGACAGGCACCTTTGTGGTGGTTTTGGCCTTGCTTCGCCCCGTTGCTAAACCGTGATGACGTTTTCCATCGTCTGGTACTTAGCGGGCACCTCGCCCGCGGTGATAACCGTTACGTCACGGAAGTCCGCGAATTTTACGGGAGCCACCATGCCAAACTTACTGGCGTCCGAGATTACGAAGCGTTTGGCTGTATGGCGCATCGAGATACGCTTGACCTGCGCTTCCTCGATATCGGGCGTCGTAAAGCCCTGCTCGGCGGCAATGCCGTTAGAACCCCAAAAGCCGCAGTTAAAGTTGTAGCGGTCTAGGGTTGCCAGAGCATCGGGGCCAACGAGCGCCTCGGTCTCGGGTTTAAGCTCGCCGCCCAGCACCACGGTGCGCATGCCGCGCACAGCGAGATGCTGAGCATGGAGCACGGAATCAGTCACATAGGTGACCGATTCGAGATGCGGAAGATGCTCGATGAGTCTGAGCGTTGTCGAACCCGAATCGATGTACACAAAGCTCTCGGGCTCCACGAGCGCCGCGGCGCGGGCGCAGATACGCTCCTTGTCGTCGTTATGGAGATCACTGCGCTCACTGATCGTTAGGTCGCGCGTCACGTGCGCGCGCTCAAGACTTGTCGCGCCACCGTGCACCTTGGCGATGCGGTGCGCTCGGTCGAGCGTCTGTAGGTCGCGTCGAATGGTAGACGCCGTCACGCCCAGGGCATCGGCAAGCTCGGGCACCGTTACCGAGCCAGCCTGCCGCACCATCGACACGATCGTGTTGAGCCTATCTTCCGCAAGCATCGCTTACTCCTCCTCGGGGTAGACGACTCCCCAATCGGCGCGGAGCTTGGTCATGAGCTCCATCACATCAGAAGCATAATCCAGAAGCTCACGCTTGGAATCGTCGCCGGCGACGGCCTGCTCGAGGTCAGCCATCTCGTAGCACAGGGCATAAGCCTCGGTGCCCGCGGCGACCTCCTCGCGATGACCGTCCGCGGTCCACACGATCGTCGCGTGATCGGCGCGCGGATACTCGTTGACCTCGACATAGCAATTGTCAAAGCTGATAACCGAGCGCTTTGGCTGCTTGGAGTGGAGCGTAAGGCTCACGACGCCCAGCTGCTGCTCGGCATTGCGGCAGACGATGCCGCCTGCAACGTCCACGCCGGTCTCGCAGGTGTTACCCAGAGACACGACCTCGACGGGCTGGCTCGCCATAAACAGGCGCATGACGGACAGGGCGTATACGCCAATATCGAGCATGGCACCGCCGGCGAGGTTGCGATTGTAGAAACGGTTGGTCAGGTCGCCGTACTCCTTGTAGCTACCAAAGTTGAGCTGAGCGAGGTTCATGCGGCCAAACTCGCCGGCATCCATGCGGCGGCGCAGCTCTTGATACAAGGGCATGTGGAGCACCGTGGTAGCGTCCATAAGGACCACGTTGTGTTCGGCGGCAATGGCGCGGGCCTCATCGAGCTCGGCGGAGTTGAGGGTAATGGCCTTTTCGCAGAGCACGTGCTTGCCGGCGGCCAGCGCGGCACGCAGATAGGTGATATGCGTGTTGTGCGGCGTGGTGATATAGACGGCGTCGATATCCGGATCGGCATAGAGGTCCTCAACCGTTTCATAGACCTTCTCGATGCCATACTGCTCAGCAAAAGCCTGGGCCTTGGACAGCGTGCGGTTGGCGACGCCCGCAAGCTTGCGGCCGGCCAGCGCGAGGGACTGGGCCATTTGGTTGGCAATAACGCCGCAACCGATCACAGCCCAACGGAGCTCGGGAGCCGTAAAGATGTCGTTAGGGAACGGCTTGTCCTGGACCGAAGCAAATGCCGCTTTGGCGGCTGCCGCGGCGTCGAGTGGAGCCTGCTTGGAATCTGCCATTATGTGTCTCCTGTGTCATAGAACGTCTTGCATTTCTGACAGCTCTATATTCGCACAAACACGCGCGTCTGTGCGCGTGTTTGCGTATCTCACCGCTAAACGGTCATTATTGCCCCGTAAACGGCGCATATATACGCATAGGTGCGTAATTAAACGCAATCTAACGCGCATAAACGCGCACACAAGCAATTTATACAGCACGACCCGCTCATTTATGCTTACCCAGTTAGGGTACTCATTTAAGTCTGTCCCCAATGAGTAGGGATAGAAAAAGGCCCGGGTGCCGTGGCATCCGGGCCTTTGCTAGCAACTTGATGTTGCGGGCAGCTTAGAACTTGTGGCCGCACTTCTTGCAGACGCGCAGCTTGTTCTTGCCGTCCTTCTCGTGACCGACGCGGGTAACCTTACCGCACTCGGGGCAAACGAGATTGACGTTGGAGGCGTCGATGGGAGCCTCCTGCGAAACGATGCCGCCCTGCTGGTTGGCGGCGTTGGGCTTGACGGCCTTCTTAACGACCGAAACGCCCTCGACAACGACCTTGTTCTCGGCGGGGAGAGCACGCAGGACAACGCCCTGCTTGCCGCGATCCTTACCAGAGAGAACCTGGACCTTATCGCCCTTCTTGATATACATATATCTCCCCTAACTACAGGGTCTCGGGAGCGAGCGAGACGATCTTCATGTACTTCTTGTCACGAAGCTCGCGAGCGACGGGCCCGAAGATACGGGTGCCGACGGGCGAACCATCGTTGTTGATGACAACGCAGGCGTTCTCATCAAAGCGAATGTAGGAGCCATCCTTGCGGCGGATCTCCTTAACGGTGCGAACGACGACGCAACGGACAACGTCCTTCTTCTTGACGTTGGCGCCAGGGGTAGCCTCCTGGACAGCACCGATGAACACATCGCCGATGCCTGCATAACGACGCTTGGAACCGCCAAGCACCTTGATGCAGCGAATCTTGCGAGCGCCGGAGTTGTCGGCGACGTTCAGCATGGTTTGCATCTGAATCATGGTAGATGTTCCTCCGAACTAAGAACCGAAGAGAGGTGCGCAGCCTTTATACGGCCCGTGGTATGCAAGCCAGGCATACGCACATCTTCGGAAACGTACAAGTCGTAAGAGCGACTGCTTATTTAGCGCGCTCGACGACCTCGATGAGGCGCCAACGCTTCATCTTGGACATAGGACGGGTCTCCATAACGCGGACGGTATCGCCCACGCCAGCCGTGCACTCCTCGTCGTGAGCGTGCAGCTTCTTGGAGCTGGTCATCATCTTGCCGTACTTGGGGTGACGCTTGCGCTCGGTGATGGTGACAACAATGGTCTTGGCACCGGAGACGGAGGTAACGACACCCGTACGGACCTTACGCGAGTTACGCGAATCAGTCATGTTCTCTCCTTAGGTCCTACTCGGCGACAGCGGACTTCTCCGCTGCGATCTCGCGGGCGCGCTGCTCCGTGAGGACGCGAGCGATGTCCTTCTTCACGGTGTTGACGCGAGCGGTGTTGTCCAGCTGGCTGGTGGCCATCTGGAAACGAAGGTTAAAGAGCTCGGCGCGCATTTCCTTCAGCTTCTCAACGAGCTGAGCGTCCGAGAGCTCACGAATCTCTGCGGGCTTCATTAGTTCTCCTCCTTGGCGGCGGCGGCGTCCTCAGCAGCCCACTTGGCCTCGAGAGCGGCCTCCTCAGCCATCTCCTTCTCGATGCGCTGCTCAGCGTTCTTGGCAGCAACAATCTTGGTCTTGATGGGGAGCTTGTGCTGCGCAAGACGCAGAGCCTCGCGAGCGACCTCCTCGGGAACACCCTTGACCTCGAACATGATGCGGCCGGGCTTGACGACGGCCACCCACTCCTCGGGGTTACCCTTACCAGAACCCATGCGAGTCTCGGCAGGCTTCTTGGTGATGGGCTTATCGGGGAAGATCGTGATGTAGACACGACCGCCACGCTTCATGTAGCGGGTCATGGCGATACGAGCGGCCTCGATCTGACGGTTGGTGATCCAATGGGCCTCGAGAGCCTGGATACCAAACTCGCCGAAATGCAGCTCGGTATTACCCTTGGCCTGGCCCTTCATGGAGCCACGCTGCACCTTGCGGTGAAGAATACGCTTAGGGGCAAGCACTACTGACCCCTCCTCTCGGAGTTACGACGACGAGGACGGGAAGAGCCCTCGAGTGCAGGGTTGGGAACAGGCTGGCCCGGGAGCTTCTCGCCCAGGTAGATCCAGACCTTCACGCCGCAAGCGCCCATGGTGGTGCTGGCGACAGCCGTGCCGTAGTCGATCTTGGCACGGAGGGTGTGCAGAGGCACGCGACCCTCGCGGTACCACTCACGACGGCCCATCTCGGCGCCGCCGAGACGACCGGAGCACTGGATACGGATGCCCTTAGCGCCGGCCTTGCGGGCGGACTGGACAGCCTTGCGCATAGCGCGACGGAAGGCAACGCGGCCCTCGAGCTGCTCGGCGATAGACTGAGCAACGAGGTTGGCGTCGAGCTCGGGGCGCTTGATCTCGACAACGTCGACGGAGAGCTGGCCCTTGGAGACGCCAGCGACCTTCTCGAGCTCGGTGCGGAGGGTATCGATCTCGGCACCCTTCTTACCGATGACAACGCCGGGGCGAGCGGTGAGGATGATGACCTTCACCTTGTCGCCAGCGCGCTCGATCTCGACGCGGGAGACAGCTGCGCGGGAAAGACGCTTCTCGAGGTACTTGCGGATCTCGAGATCGTTACCGAGGGTCTTAGCGTAATCCTTCTCTGCGAACCAGCGGGAGCGCCAGTTCTCGGTAATGCCAAGACGGAAGCCGGTGGGGTAGACTTTCTGACCCATACAGCTTTACGCCTCCTTTCGAGGAGCAACGACGACGGTGATGTGGGAAGTACGCTTCAGAATGCGAGAAGCGGAACCCTTGGCGCGGGGACGGATGCGCTTAAGCGTCGGACCCTCGTCAACATAGGCAGCGGCGACAACCAGGTTGTCGGCACGCAGACCGTTGTTGTTCTCGGCGTTCGCAACGGCGGAACGGAGAACCTTCTCGACATCCACGGCGACGGCGCGGTCGCAGAAGTGGAGGATGTCGAAGGCCTGAGCGACAGGCTTGCGGCGGATCAGATCGACCACCAGGCGGGCCTTGCTGGGGGAAACACGCACGTACTTAGCGACGGCGCGAACCTCGGTGGCCTCAGTTTCAATAGACTTAGTTGCCATTTACGGTTAACCCCCTATTTGGCCTTGTGGCCACGGAACGTACGAGTCGGCGCGAACTCGCCGAGCTTGTGACCAACCATGGACTCGGTAACATACACGGGCACATGCTTGCGGCCGTCGTGGACGGCGATGGTGTGACCAACCATCTCGGGGAAGATGGTGGACGCGCGGGACCAGGTCTTCACGACGTCCTTCTTGCCAGCCTCGTTCATCGCGGTGATACGCGAGAGAAGGCGAGTCTCCACGAACGGGCCCTTTTTGAGACTTCTGCTCATAAGTGCTTTCTCCTAAAACTCGGTATCCGAAATTACTTCTTACGGCGACGAATGATGTGCTGGTTCGAGACCTTCTTCTTCTTGCGCGTACGAAGGCCCTTCGTCGGCTTACCCCAGGGGGTAACAGAGGGACGACCAGAGGTGTGGTTCTTGCCCTCGCCACCGCCGTGCGGGTGGTCGACAGGGTTCATGACGGTACCGCGGACGGTCGGGCGCACGTTCATGTGACGCTTACGGCCGGCCTTGCCGATGACGATGTTGGCGTGATCGGCGTTGCCGACCTCACCGACGGTGGCGCGGCAGGTAACGAGGATGCGGCGCATCTCGGAGGAAGGCATACGGACGATAGCGTACTTGCCCTCCTTACCCATCAGCTGGCAGGAGTTACCGGCGGAACGGGCGATAGCAGCGCCCTTGCCCGGCTGGAACTCGACGGCGTGGATGAGCGTACCGACGGGGATGTCGGCGAGGGGCAGAGCGTTGCCCGGCTTGATGTCGGCGTCAGAACCGGACATGATGGTCTGACCGACCTCAAGGCCCTTGGGGGCCAGGATGTAGCGCTTCTCACCGTCAGCGTAGTGCAGCAGAGCGATGCGAGCGGAACGGTTCGGATCGTACTCAATCGTGGCAACCTTGGCGGGCACGCCGTCCTTGTTGCGCTTGAAGTCGATCACGCGGTAACGACGCTTCACGCCGCCGCCCTGGTGGCGGGTGGTGATGCGGCCGTTGTTGTTACGACCGGCCTTCTTGGGCAGGGGCTCGAGAAGAGACTTCTCGGGCTTGGTGCAGGTGATCTCGGAGAAGTCGGAGATCGTCTGCCAACGCCTACCAGCGGAGGTCGGCTTAAGGTGCTTTACAGCCATTACAATCCCTTTCAATAGGAATCCGTTAGCCATCGCAGACAGGGATTCGAGGTTCTGCCTCGGGTGCGATGACACCGGACGTATACACGGTTCCGGGCGTGTCCATTTTATACGCCCAAAACCTTGAGCTCTCGCCTCCCCTATTTGGGAGGCATGAGCTCACTCAACAGCAGCGAGTCTTAGGCCTGGTTGCCAAAGACCTCGATGGTGTCGCCCTCGGCCAGCGTGACGATGGCCTTCTTCCAAGAACGGGTCTTGCCGGCGACATAGCGCACGCGCTTGGTCTTGGGCTTGACCGTCAGGGTGTTCACGCGAACGACCTTGACGCCGAAGATCTCCTCGACAGCGTCCTTGATCTGATACTTGTTAGCATCCTTGGCGACCTCGAACGTGTACTTGTTCAGCTCCATGCCGGAGAAGGAACGCTCGGACACGATCGGACGGATGATGATCTCGTGGGCGGTCATTTATGCAAGCACCTCCCCGAAGTGAGCGGCAATGTCGGCGGGCATCAGCACGGCGTTGTTGTTGACGAGATCGTAGGTGTTGGCCTCGTCGGCAGTGATGATGAACGTCTTGGGAATGTTGCGGAACGACAGGTAGGCGTTGACGTCCTCATCGCGAACGATGATGGTCAGACGCTTGCCCTCAAGGCCGAGAGCCTTGAGCATGGCAACGGCAGCCTTGGTGGAAGGCTTCTCGAAGCCGTAGTCGTCGACGAGCACGAGCTCGCCATCGGCCAGCTTGGCGGACAGCGCGGAGCGCATAGCCAGCTTGACCTCCTTGTTGTTCATACGCTTAGCGTAGGAACGGGGCTTGGGGGCGAAGACAACGCCACCGTGACGCCACTGGGCAGCACGGATGGAACCCTGGCGGGCACGGCCGGTGCCCTTCTGACGCCAAGGCTTCTTGCCGCCACCGGAAACCTCAGAGCGGCCCTTAGCGGACTGGGTGCCCTGACGCCAAGAGGCCATCTGGCACTTGACGATGTGGTGCATAACGTGGATGTTCGGCTCGATGCCGTACACCTCAGCGGCGAGCTCGGCCTCGGCGACCTTCTTGCCCTCGCTGTTCTTTACTTCAAACTTTGCCATTTAAGTGTTCTCCTTGGTATGACGCTGGGCTAAATGGGCTGGGCCCTTAGGCCATACGGATGGCGACGAGACCATTCTTGGCACCCGGGACAGCGCCCTTGACCAAGATGAGGTTCTGCTCGGCATCGATGCGGACAACGGAAAGGTTCTTGACGGTAACGCGCTCGTTACCCATGTGACCGGCCATCTTGACGCCCTTGAGGACGCGCGCAGGATAGGCGCACTGACCGATAGAACCGGGGTGACGCTGGAAGTGAGAACCATGCGTCATAGGACCGCGGCGCTGACCCCAGCGCTTGATGCGACCCTGGAAGCCCTTACCCTTGGAGGTACCGATGACGTCGACCTTCTCGACATCAGCGAAATCAGCGACGGTGACGACCTCGCCGACCTTGTGCTCCTCGCCGTTCTCGACGCGGACCTCACGAAGGAAACGGACAGGCTCGACGCCAGCCTTGGCGAAGTGACCAGCCATGGGCTTGTTCACGTTCTTGGCCTTGATGTCGCCGAAACCGATCTGGACGGCGTCATAGCCGTCGGTTGCCTGAGTTTTAACCTGCGAGACAGCGCAGGGGCCAGCCTGGATGACCGTGACGGGAACGACGTTGTCGTCCTCGTCCCAAACCTGGGTCATGCCAATCTTGCGGCCGAGAATCATGCTGATCAAGATATGATCCCAACTCTCGCGTGGTCTTGGGACAATGCGTACACCACCGAGCGTACGCCCCTAGAGGACCACTACTTACACGACGTGCTCCCCAGCCTTGTATTGCGTCCGGACTACCTGACAACCCTATTAAGCAGGCATTTTGTCCAGCCAGAATACTCCCCTGGTTACACACAGCTGTTTAGTATACACGGCTGCGGGCGTATCCATCGAGATTCATATTTCACTCACATTGTTTACGCAGGTAAAGTGCGTGGAGTCGCCTGGGCTTGGCAGAGGGGCGGCGAAATATATTAAGTTTGCTGCTCTACAGTCCTGCGCAAGACGGAAAGCACATTAAGTGCTTTCCTTTGCGTGCGGAACTCGCGACAAACTTAATATATTTCGCCGCCCCTCTGCCAAGCTCGGGAGACGACACGTTGATGTCTGCTTAACTCTTCTCGCTCAGCTAATTTCTTTGTTGGGGGTCCACTATTTGCTGGAGGGTGAACTTGCATTGCATTGGCTCGCCTTCTGCTTGTGGCTTTGCCTCATCGAAATCGAAGATCATGATGGCGCAGTTGGGGAGTTTTGTTGGGAGCTTGAAGCCCTCTGGGGCTGCAGCCTTGATGAATTGGCGGCTGGCGCTGCCGTGGCTTACTGCTAGGAGGGTTTCTATGCCCTCGGCGCCCATGAGATTGGTGAGGGTGGCTACCATGCGTTCTTGCAACGCTTTGCTTCCCTCTCCTCCAAAGGGGACCAGATCTTCGCCTGGATCCCAGACGTCGGTGGGTAGCGCGTCGTGGGGGCCTTCTTCGAAGGAGCCGTAGCAGCGCTCAATAATGCCTTCGCAGGACTCGACAGCAGCGTCCGGACCGAGGAGCTCGCATGCGACGAGCTGAGCTGTGTCCACGGCTCGGCCTAAGGGTGATGAGGCCACTTTGTCGGGAACGACATTGTGGGCTTTGAGCCATGCGGCTGCCATCCCGGCTTGCTGACGGCCCAAATCGGTGAGCGGTGAATCGCAACGACCTTGGACGAGCTTTTTGACGTTGAATTCCGTCTGGCCGTGGCGGAGCAGATACAGCCTCTTCATATTCTCCCCTTCTGTATAACTTGCTTTACCGGCGCAGCCCTACTCGTGGGTATGGCCTACGTAGTCTTCATCGATCGTAATCTTGGCAATCGACTTAGGGTATTCCGACTCGACCCGTTTCGCCAACGCGCGCTTTAAGTCTTCGGCGTTCATCGCCAAATCCGAGGGTCGCACGCAGTCAAAGATCACGTTGGTGTGCGTAGGGCCCGGCACGCAGCGCAGGTCGTGAATCGAAAGGCGACTATCGATCTCCTGAGCCATTGCGTTAATGCGTAAACGCATGCTCGCCACCTTGGGATCGTCGGTCACGATGGGATCGTAATGGAGCGTGACGATCATGCCGTCTTCGTTCCTAAACGCCTGCTCAATATTGTCGAGCGTGTCGTGACTTTCCATCGGGCTGGCTTCGGCCGCCATCTCGGCGTGAGCGCTTGCGAACTTCCTGCCCGGGCCGTAGTCGTGAACCATCAAATCGTGAACGCCCAAAACGCCGGGATAGCTCATGATCTTGTCTCGAATGTGCTTGACCAGCTTAGGATCGGGCGTCTGGCCCAAAAGCGGGCTCACCGTATCCTGGATGAGTTCAAAACCGCTCCAGCCAATATAGGCACCAACGGCAAGGCCGACCCAAGCGTCAAGATTGATGCCCGTCACCTGCGAAACAACTGCGCACGCCAGCACGGCACCCGTGGCAAGGACATCGTTCTTGGAATCCTGAGCCGTCGCATGCAGTGTCTCAGACTCGATACGGTCGCCGAGCTTTTGGTTGAGGGCCGCCATCCAGAGCTTTACGACCATCGAAAGCACTAGAACTGCCACCAGGGCAAGCGAGAACTCGACAGGTTCGGGGTGGATGACGCGCTCGACCGAGGACTTCACCAGCTCAACGCCAATCAGCAGCACGAGTGCCGCCACGACCAGACCCGAGAGATACTCGTAGCGACCGTGGCCGTAAGGATGCTCGGGGTCGGCCGGCTTGCTCGCCAGCTTAAAGCCCAGCACGCTCACGATATTCGAGCTGGCATCGGACAGGTTGTTCATGGCATCCGCAACAATCGAAACCGATCCCGAAACCACACCAATTGCACCCTTCGCAGCACAAAGCGCAACATTGGCGACAATACACACCATGCCCGCTAACGTGCCCACACGCGCACGATCGCCCTGTGCGCGCCCAACAATCCACTCGACCATCTACATCCGCCCCCACGGTACTACCTATATATCTATTGCTCAAACGGATTGTAGTGTAGCCACTTTGTCCTCAAGATACAAAAGGCCGCAGCCCACACGAGCCACGGCCTTGGAACACGACAAAGGGATCGTCCTTTTGTCGCACAGGTTTATGCGCTTACTTCAGCAGCGCTCGCCACTGTTTCGGGCGAATCGCCTCCGTCCCCCGTCGCCTGTCCCTTCGCCGGCACCACGCCAAAGCAGTAGCTCAGCGCCGCAGACACCGCAAATGCCGTGCCGCCGGCAGCGCAGCACCACAGCAGGTTCGGGATGCCGCCCGTGGCAAAGCCAATGACCATGAGGACATTCGTCATGCCGATGGTATAGGCCGTAACGTGGCCCACGGCCGCAACAAGGCCTCCGACGGCGCCGCCAATGGCCATGCACGTCAGGCACCTGCCATATTTAAAGCCGCAACCGTACAGCGCAGGCTCGCTTACGCCGCCAAGAACACCCGAGATCGAATAGCCCAGCATGAGCGTCTTCTCGTCCTTATCCGCAACGCGGAGCGACGCGCCAAAGGGCATGCCCCAAACGGCAAACGTTGCCATCGTCGCGGCGATCAGGATGCACGAATCCGTTCCCACACTCATAAACTGCGCATAGGCGAGCGATAGGACAACGTTGCTGACGCCCGCGATCTTAAGGAACTCCCAGCCCGCGGCAAGCCCCATGAGTGTGAGCAACGATACGATGCCACCGGAATTGCCAAGCATAAACATAAGCTGGCCCAACAGCATGCCCAAATAGCTGCCCGCCGGCGCCGTAATACACAGCGAAACCGGAACCATGACAAGCATGGTCGCAAACGGAACAAACGAAAACGCCACGGCCTTAGGGATAACGCGCTGAAAGAAACACTCCACTTGCCAAAGCACGGGTACCGAGATGAGAACCGGAATAACAGTCGTCGTGTAATCGTTGACCGGCGCGGGAAGCAGGCCATACACGGAAGTCATCGATGCCCCCGTCGTCGATGCGGCATCGACGAGCTTAAGCAGATCGGGCGCAATCAATACGCCGCCCAGCATCATGCCCAGCTGCTCCGAGCAACCGAGCTGGCGAGCGGCCGCCCAACCAAGATAAACGGGCAAGAAGTAGTAGCCGGCGTTATAGAGCCAACTGTAGAACAGGCGATAGATATCGGAATCGGCAGACCACAGGCCCAGCATGCCTTCGCCCATAATGACGGCGACGGTGCGGAACAACGCCGCGCAGACAATAAACGGCAGCGCCGACATCATGCTTTTGGACAGATAATCCACCACAGCCATGGCGTTTGATGAGACCGTCGTTGTAAACGAGGTGTTAGAAACTTGTGACACAGGAACCCTTTCCCAATGTGACATGCGGACTGTCCCTTTGTCACATCGTGCGATACTGACCGATTGCGCGGTACTTTTCGTAGCGGAGGTTTGTGAGGGTCGCGTCGTCGAGCCGCCCAAGCGTATCGAAGGCATCAAATGCCGAGGACATGACGGCGCCGGCGATCTCCTCATGCGACAGACCCCTATCGTCAACAATGCCGTCGATGATACCGAGCGCCAACAGATCGGGAGCCGTGAGCTTAAGCGCCTCGGCGGCCTCATTCGCGCGCTCGGTATCCTTCCACAGAATCGACGCACAGGCCTCGGGGCTCACGACCGAATAGGCCGAGCTCGAGAGCATCAGGATGCGGTCGGCCACGGACAGCGCCAGCGCGCCACCAGAGCCGCCCTCGCCTGTTACCACCGAGACAATCGGCGTCTTAAGGCCGCTCATCTCCATGAGATTCTGGGCGATAGCCTCGCCCTGACCGCGTTCCTCGGCACCGATGCCGCAAAACGCGCCCGAAGTATCGACCAGGCACAGAACCGGCCGACCAAACTTTTCGGCTTGGCGCATCAGGCGACGCGCTTTACGGTAGCCCTCGGGATGCGCCATGCCAAAGTTGCGGCGCATACGCTCTTTGGTCGTGGTGCCGCGCTCGATGGCGATGACCGTTACGGGGCGCCCGTCCTTCCAGCCAATGCCAGCCACCACAGCGGCGTCGTCGCCAAAGTAACGGTCGCCGTGCAGCTCCACAAATCCATCCAGGCCCAGCGAGATCACCTCGCCCGCCGTGGCGCGATCTGCCGAGCGGGTCTGCTTGACAATCTCGAGCGCGGTTTTTGGCGCCGCCGCGCGCTTGAACAAGTGCCCCAGCTTTTTGCCGCGGCGACCCGTATGCACGATCTCATGCGGTGCCCCCAGGCCGGGCGCGTGCCCTTCGTGCAGCGCCAGCAGCTCGCCTACCGTGAGCGCAATCTCGCCACGCGGAACAACGGCATCGCAAAAGCCGTGCTCCAGCAAAAACTCGGAGCGCTGGAATCCCTTGGGCAGGCGCTTGTGCATGTTCTGCTCGATCACGCGCGGGCCGGCAAATGCCGTCAGGGCATCGGGCTCGGCCAGGATAATATCGCCCTCCATGGCAAAGCTCGCGGTTACGCCTCCGGTCGTGGGGTCAGTGAGCACCGTGATATACAGGCCGCCCGCCTCGCTATGGCGCCTAACCGCCGCAGAGATTTTGGCCATCTGCATGAGCGAGGTCACGCCCTCCTGCATGCGGGCGCCACCCGATACGGTAAAGCCAACGACCGGCAGTCCCAGCTCGGTCGCACGCTCAAATGTGCGGCAGATCTTCTCGCCCACCACGGAACCCATCGAGCCCATCATAAAGTTGGCGTCCATAAAGAAGAGCGCCGTATCGCACCCGCAGATTTTGCCCTTGCCGCACACAACGGCATCGCGCTCGCCCGAACGTTCGCTCACGCTCTTGAGCTTGTCGGCATAGCCGGGAAACGAAAGGAAGTCCTCCGGCGCCAGACTGGCATCCCATTCCTCAAACGTGCCCTCGTCAATCGTCATGCGCATGCGGTCGCGCCCGCTCACGCGAAAGTGTTTGCCGCAACGAGGGCAGACCTCGAGGTTGTCGTGCAGGCGCGCCTCATCGATCACGCGGCGGCACTCCGGGCACTTGATAAACACGTGGCGCGCGGGAAACTCGGCGCACGACTCGGTCATCGGTCCCTCGAGGACGTTGACCGTCTTCGCTTTTCTATTCATCAGCATAGAGATGCCCCATCAGATCGGTGTGATACATGCCCGACAAGAACTCGTCGTTTGCCAGCACGTCGAGCTGAAGCTCGCTGTTTTCGCTCACGCCCTCAATCACGAGCTCGCCCAGGGCCGAGCGCATCTTGCGAATAGCGCCGTCACGCGTGGGCGCACACACGATGAGCTTGCCAAGCATGGAGTCGTAGTACGGCGGAACGTTCGCACCGGTAAACATGGCGGAATCCCAGCGCACGCGCGGACCACCCGGCACACGCAACGCGGTGACCGTTCCGCATGACGGCAGAAAGTCCGGCGTTTCGGCATTGATGCGGCACTCCATGGCGTGGTTGCGGACCGGCATATCCTCCTGCTCAAAGGGCAGAGGCTGGCCGGCTGCCACGCGCAGCTGCCACTTGACCAAGTCGGTATCGGTCACAAACTCCGTAACCGGATGCTCCACCTGCAAGCGCGTGTTCATTTCCATAAAGTAGAAATTGCCGTCATCTGAGTACAAAAACTCAATGGTGCCGGCGCCCTCATAGCCAACGGCACGAGCCAGGTCGCGCGCCGCCTTGTGCATGCGAGCACGAATGCCGTCGTGTCCGTCGAGGCACGGCGCGGGGCTCTCCTCGATCAGCTTTTGGTTGCGACGCTGCACCGAGCACTCGCGCTCGCCGAGCGAAAACACATGGCCCTGCTTATCGGCCATAATCTGCACCTCAACGTGGTGCGCCGGCGCGACGAACTTCTCCATGTAGCACTCGCCGTCGCCAAAAACGGCCT
This sequence comes from Collinsella sp., assembly GCA_019419445.1. Lineage (GTDB taxonomy): Bacteria > Actinomycetota > Coriobacteriia > Coriobacteriales > Coriobacteriaceae > Collinsella. The sequence continues at coordinate 16,816 of DXZX01000007.1, read as the reverse complement.
CGCCCTCGGCACGCGCCTCGATGAACGCCTTTGCCGCATCTTCCACGCGCTCGACCTTGCGAATGCCGCGACCGCCACCACCTGCACGCGCCTTAATAAGCACGGGGCAGCCAATGCGCTCGGCCTCGGCCGTCGCCTCCTCGGGGCTTTTGAGCAAATCGCAGCCCGGAACGATGGGCACGCCCGCCGCGGCAGCCGTTCGGCGTGCGGCGTCCTTGTCGCCCATGCTGTCGATGACCTCGGCCGAGGGACCAACAAACGCCAGGCCATACTTGTCGCAGTCGCGCACGAAGCTCGCCTTCTCGGAAAAGAAACCGTAGCCAGGATGGATCGCCTTTGCCCCCGACTTTACGGCACAGGTGAGCACAGCGTCGTCGTTGAGGTAGCTCTCGGCAAGACGCGGGCCGCCGATGCAATATGCCTCGTCGGCAAGCTGCACGTGCAGCGCGTCCGCATCGGCCGTGGAGTAGACGGCGACGGTCTTGATGCCCATATCGCGGCACGCGCGGATAACACGGACCGCGACTTCGCCGCGGTTGGCGATGAGCACTTTGTCGAACATGAAGCCTTCCTTAACTTTCGTGCATGAGTGCAAAAGACATATCGGCGCGGCAGCAAACCTCACCGTTGACGCTCGCAGTACCCGTCGCAAAGCGGAACGGCCCGCGCGCACGCGTGATGGAGCACACCAGATCAACCGTGTCGCCCGGGCGCACCGGACGCTTAAAGCGCACCTTGTCCAGACTGGTGTAGAACGGCGTCGCGCCGCGCGCCTCCTCATCGCCCATCAGCAGCACGCAGCAGTTCTGGGCGAGCATCTCGCACTGAATCACGCCGGGGACAACCGGGTTTCCCGGAAAATGCCCCTGCAAAAAGTACTCGTCGCCCGTAATCGTGATCTTGCCGTGGGCCTCGTCGCCCACCAGCTCGGCTTCGTCGAGCAAAAGCATCGGCTCGCGATGCGGCAACAGCTTCTTGAGCTCTTCTTTGTTCATGGATATCACCTATCCGATCCTCATGAGGCAGCTGCCAAACTCCACGAGGTCGCCGTCGGCCACGCAGATCTCGAGCACCTCGCCGTCTGCCTCGGCCGTCACCTCGTTGAGAACCTTCATGGCCTCGATGATGCAGAGGGTCTCACCGGCCTTGACCTTGGAGCCCACGTGCACAAACGGCTCGTCGCCCGGCGCCGGGGCAGCATAGAAAACGCCGACCATGGGAGCGGTCACCTCGGTGCCCTTGGGCTCCGGTGCGGCGACAGGCGCCTGCGCGGCGGGCTCCGGTGCGGCAGCAGGCATGGCGACAGGAGCCACCGCCGGAGCAGTCACGGCACCCGGCATAGGCATGGGCACGGCAACCGGCTGTGCGGCGCTCGCGCGCTCGAGCTCGACCGCGGTGCCATCGGGCTCCTCAACGCGCACGCGCGTGAGGCCGCGGTCCTCCATGACGTCGGCTATCTCGGCAAGTCTTTTGGAATCCATGCTCTAGCTCCTTGCATATCTACGCAGCGCGATGGCGGCATTGTGTCCGCCAAAGCCCAGATTGGTCGAAAGCGCCCAGGTAAGGTCGGCGCGAACCGCTCGATTAGGCGTGTAATCAAGATCGCAGACGGGATCGGGCGTGTGGTAGTTAATGGTCGGGGGCACCACGCCCTGCTCGAGCGCCATGGCACAGGCCATGACCTCGATGGCGCCCGTAGCACCGATCATGTGGCCGGTCATCGACTTGGTCGACGAGACGTGCGCGGCGCGTGCCGCGTCCTCGCCGAGCGCACGCTTAATGCCCGCCGTCTCGGACGAATCGTTGAGCTTGGTCGAGGTGCCGTGAGCGTTGATGTAGAGGCCCTCGGAAGGCTTAACGTCGCCCTCGGCCACCGCCAGCGATATCGCACGGGCGATGCCGGCAGCCTCGGGATCGGGGCTCGTGATGTGATAGGCATCATCGGTGTTGCCGTAACCCACGACCTCGGCATAAATGTGCGCACCGCGCGCCTGCGCATGCTCCATGCTCTCGAGAACCAGCACGCAGGCGCCCTCGCCCATCACAAAGCCGTCGCGGTCTGCATCGAACGGGCGGCAAGCCGTCGACGGGTCAGGATTAGTGGTGAGAGCACGACAGGATGTAAAGCCCGCAACGGCATCGGGGATGATTGCGGCCTCGGCACCGCCGGCGAGAATCGCATCGGCATAGCCATGCTTGATGGCGCGGAACGCCTCGCCCACGGCATGGGCCGAGGTCGCGCAGGCGGTCACCACGGGCAAGGTCGGGCCCTTTGCCTTATGGCGGATTGCGATATTGCCCGAAGCCATATTGGGGATCATCATCGCGATCATATAGGGCGATGCGCGGCGGGGCCCACGGTCGGCAATCGTGTGGACGTTGTCGACGAGTGTCTGCATGCCGCCCACGCCCGAACCCACGTAGACGCCCAGGCGCTCGCGATCGATGGCGCCCTCGACATCAAAGCCCGCATCGTGCATGGCCTCGTCCGACGCTGCCAGGGCAAACTGAACGCAGGGGTCCAGGTGCTTGGCGTCACGCTTACCAAAGTACTCGTTGCCGTCAAAACCCTTGACCTCGGCCGCCACCTTAACGGCAAACGCATCGGTATCGAAGTGCGTGATCGGGCCGATGCCGCACGTGCCGGCGCACATGGCCGCCCAGGTAGCAAGCGCCGTGTTACCGAGCGGCGATACGGCACCGATACCGGTGATTGCAACTCTCTGTTCCATCATGGTCTCCTCATTCAAGCCGTTGTTCGGCCCTAGTTTCTACATCGCCATTCCGCCGTCGACGCGCACGACCTCGCCCGTAATGTAGGCAGCCGCATCACTCGCCAAAAAGCGCACCACGCCGGCCACTTCCTCGGGGCGCGCCATGCGCTTTAGGGGAATCTGCTCCTCGGTTGCCGCGCGAACCTTCTCCGAAAGCTTTGCCGTCATATCGGTCTCGACAAACCCGGGGGCGACCGCGTTCACTCGTACGCCGCGGGACGCAAGCTCGCGCGCTACCGCCTTGGTCAGACCGATGACGCCCGCCTTGGAGGCGGAATAGTTGGCCTGCCCGGCATTGCCCATCAGGCCCACAACCGAGCTCATGTTGATGACGCAACCGCCGCGCTGGCGCATAAAGGTCTTGGTGAGCGCGCGCGTCGTATTGAACGTGCCCTTGAGATTGACATCGAGCACGCGGTCGAAGGCATCGTCACCCATACGCATGAGCAGGCCGTCGCGCGTGATGCCGGCGTTGTTGACGAGCGCCCAAATGGAGCCAAAGTCGTTGAGGACCGTCTCCACGCAAGTGTTGACGGCGGCGGGGTCGGCCACGTCACATTGATATGCGAGCGCCGTGGCGCCAGCCGCCTCACAGGCTTCGCACGTCTCGCACGCCGCATCTGCGCTACCGGCATAGACGACGGCGATATCAAAGCCGTCCTCCGCCAGGCCCACGGCACAAGCGCGACCGATGCCGCGCGAGCCGCCCGTGACAAGCGCCACGCGACGCGATCCGTCGCGCTCGAGCGCGACGTTGTTCAAGTTGCCCATGTCGTTCCTTTCGGGTTACTGCCCTGTGGGCTATGCGAGCTCGTCGGCAATAGCTGCGACCTGTTCGGCCGTTTCGCACGAATACACACGAACGTCGCTCAACGTACGCTTGACCAAGCCGGACAGCGTTTTGCCGGGGCCGACCTCAATAAACGTGTCGATGCCTTGATCCTGCAGAGCGTGCAGCGTGTCGACCCAGCGCACGGCATGACTCACCTGGTTGGCCAGCACCTCCGATGCCGCCTGCGGGTCGGCCGGATAAGGTGCCGCCGTCATATTTGCCATAACAGGAATGAGCAACGGGGACGGCGCGTGACCGGCCTCGATATATGCAGCAAGGTCACAGGTCGCCTCGGCCATATAGGGGCTATGGAATGCACCCGACACCGCGACCTTCATGGCACGACCGCCAGCCTCTTTTACCAGGACGTCGAGGGTCTGCAACGCATCGGGCGCTCCGGCCACAACCGTCTGCTGGGAACTGTTGTAGTTGACCGGCCAGCAGTCCTCGCCGGCCTGTTTTGCCAGGCCCTCAACTTGCGCTGCATCGAGCTTGATGACGGCGCGCATGCCGCCGGGGTGACGCTCGGCCGCCGTGGCCATAAGCGCCGCGCGCTCACACACGAGCTCAAAGCCCGCTCGCGTATCGAATGCTCCCGCAAAGGTGAGCGCGGCGACCTCGCCCAGCGAGAATCCCGCACAGGCGGCAGGCACCACGCCGCGCTCGCGCAGGGCGACGGCGGCAGCCAAGTCGTGCACGAACACGCAAGGCTGCGTGTTCTCGGTCTGCGAGAGCTCCTCTTTCGAGGCGCTCCGGCACTGCTCGCTGGTCCCCGGGCGTACCTCATCGGCAATGGCGAACACCTCGGCAGCCGCCGGTGATGCTTCGATGAGGTCGACGCCCATCGCGGGATGCTGGGCACCCTGACCGGCAAACAGAAACGCTACGCTACCCATGCGGACGCACCCTTCAGGACATGCTCGGCGCCATCGACCAGATCGTCGACGATTTCGCGTGCGCTCTGGCGTTCGTTGACCATACCGGCAATCTGTCCGCACAAATACGAACCCTCTTCGTAATTACCGTCCTTTGCGGCTTTACGAAGCGCTCCCGTGCCCATGGCCCCGAGCTCCTCGGGGCTTGCGCCCGCCGCCTCGTTCTTGGCATACGCGTTGGTGAAGGGGCTCTTGAGGGCGCGAACCGGATGTCCCGTCGAGCGACCGGTCGCACGCGTCGACGTGTCGCCCGCCTTGAGCACCAGCTCTTTGTACTGTTCGGATACGGTGCACTCGTTTGCGACCAGAAAGCGTGTTCCCACCTGGACGCCGGCAGCGCCGAGCATAAAGGCGGCCGCCACACCGCGGCCATCGGCGATGCCGCCAGCCGCAACCACGGGAATATCGACCGCATCGACAACCTGCGGGACAAGTGCCATCGTCGAGGTCTCGCCAATATGGCCGCCTGATTCGGTACCCTCGGCAACCACGGCAGTGGCTCCGCGACGCGCCACGAGACGCGCCAGCGCCACCGAGGCAACGACCGGGATGACCTTGATGCCCGCATCGCCCCAGGCCTTCATGTACTTGGTGGGATTGCCGGCGCCGGTCACCACAACGGGCACCCGCTCATCGATCACCACTTGTGCGACCTCGTCGACAAACGGGCTCATGAGCATAACGTTGACGCCAAAGGGCTTATCCGTCTTGGCGCGCAGCTCGTGAATCTGATCGCGCAGCCAGTTTGCGTCGGCATTCATGGCCGCGATAATGCCTAAGCCGCCCGCCTCGGACACGGCAGATGCCAGCGAGGCATCGGCAATCCAGGCCATGCCACCCTGGAACACGGGTTTTTCGATGCCGAGCAGATCGCAGAGAGGAGACTTGAGCATCACTACTTCTCCAATGCCGCCTCGACCGTATCGACGAACTCGCCGACCGTCTTGGGGTTCTCCTCGGTATCGAGCTCAATGCCAAACTCGTCCTCGACGGCAACGAGGATCTCGACGGTACCCAAGCTGTCGAGGCCAATCTCCTCGAGCGTGGACTCGGGCTTCATCTCGACGTCGTCAAGGCCAGCGGTCTCGCGGATAACGTCGCAAACGCGCTCGAAGGTCTTCTGATCTGCCATGGTAGTTCTCCTTTGTTTGTGCCCTAGGGGCGTTTTCTTTTCCTATGTGCGACTACTTCCAACGAAGTAGATAGCCACCTACATCCAAGCCGGCGCCAAATCCGACCAGGGCGATGGTGTCGCCCGCGTGCAGCGCGCCGGTATTTGCCAGTCGATCGAGAGCAAGCGGAATGCATGCGCTCGAAATGTTGCCGGTCTCGCGCAACGTGCGAACCACGCGCTCGTCCGGCACGCCCAGGCGCTTGACCGCCTGACTCAGGATTCGTTCGTTAGCCTGATGGAATACAAAATGGTCGATGTCTTCGACCGAAATGCCCGCATCGCTCGCAAGCTTATGGACCGTGTCGCAGATGGCGTTGACGCCGAACTTGAACACGCGGCGGCCATTCATGGAAAGCACGCTTTCGCGGTCCTGTACCGTCCTATACGGCGAGGAGCCCGCCAATCCGGGGACGCGCAGTGTTTCGACGTCAGGCGACGTCGAAAGCTCAACAGCAAGGGGATTCTCTCCCCCGGCCTCCATGACTGCAGCGCTCGCGCCATCGCCAAAGAGCACGCACGTGGCACGATCGGTCCAATCGAGCGCGCGCGTCATCTGCTCGGCGGCAACGACCAGCACGTGCTCGGCGCGACCTCGGGCGATATAGCCCTCGGCGACATCGAGCGCAAAAACGAAGCCAGCACAAGCCGCCGAAACGTCGAAGGCAGGACATGTGGCACCCAGGCGCTCAGCAACGGCGCACGCTTCGGCGGGAACGAGATGATCGCCCGTCGTCGTCGAACAGACGATAAGATCCAGCTGGCTCGCGTCGATTCCGGATACCTGGAGTGCCCGCTCGCTCGCCGCTACGGCAAGGTCGTCGAGTGACTCAGTGGTGCAGACGTGGCGGCTCTTGATACCGGTGCGGGTAAAAATCCACTCATCCGAGGTATCGAGGAACTCGGACAGCTCGTCGTTGGAAACGCTGCGCTCGGGAAGAGCCGAGCCCGTTCCCAGTATCGTGAAACCCATCACTAACCTCCTTTGAGTTGTTGACGTGTTTACATCGACCAAGAGAGGATAGCGCATTTCAGTCATTGTTGACGTGTTAACATTAAATTGTCCAAATGCGACAAAGGCTTCACATTGTGTCTGCCTCACGACACCATTACGTTATTCACTTATTCATTAAGGAGGTAGCAGCCGCTATGGATGCCAAATTAACGATAGTCGACGTAACCGGATCGACCAACGATGACCTGCTCGAAGCAGGAAAACAGGGAGCGCCGCACGGCACAGGACTTGCCGCCCGGGCTCAGACAGCAGGACGCGGCCGGCGCGGCCACAAGTGGGATTCAACCGCCGGCAACCTATTGCTTTCGATTGTCCTGCGTCCATGCGTTAATCCTGCAAAGTACTCTGGTCTTGCCGCCGTCAGCGGCCTAGCGGTGCTCGAGGCGCTCGAAAAGCAGGGTCTTGCAAACGAGATTGGCCTCAAATGGCCCAACGACCTGGTCGCGCGAGGACGCAAGCTCGGCGGCATTCTGGTCGAGGCGGCACGCGATAACGAAGGCAAACCTTTCGCCGTCTGCGGCATTGGCGTCAATGTGAACTATGTGCCTTCGGAGGTTCCCGATGGCGGCCTGCCGGCAATCGGTCTCTCGGACCTCAACGAGAATGTTCCCGCCGTCGATGTGCTACTCAAGGAGGTCTATCACACCGTCGTAAACGCTGTGGACGCGTGGGCAGAGCGTCTCAACGCCATGGAAGAAGACGCCGGACCGCTCGCGCCCGTCCACGGCGAATATATCGGTCATCTCAATTGGATTGGGGATCACGTTATCGCCCGTTCCCCCGCTGGGGACGAACTGGCGCGTGGAATCTTTCAAACGGTCGATGACTTTGGTCGCGCGTGCATCGAGACAGAAGACGACTTGCGATCCTTCCATTTTGAGGAGGCATCGCTGCGTCCCATGGGTAAATAAGACGCCATAGCCACCCATTCGGCCGCATTATCCGGGCCCCCAAGGCCACCATTCAAAACAAAAGAGCCCCGCTACCATAATGGCAGCGGGGCTCTTTAAGCTATGAGCAATATCGCTTAGAGCTTGATGTCGATGTCGACGCCAGCGGGGAGGTCGAGACGCATGAGCGAATCAACGGTGCCCGAGGTGGGGTCGAGGATGTCGATGAGGCGCTTGTGGGTGCGCATCTCGAACTGCTCACGGGAGTCCTTGTTCACATGCGGCGAGCGGATAACCGTGTACAGGTTGCGCTCGGTGGGCAGGGGGACAGGACCGGAAACGCGAGCGCCGGTCTTCTGAGCGGTCTCGACGATGAGCTTCGCGGACTGATCGACGACCTCGTGATCATAGCCCTTGAGGCGAATGCGGATCTTCTGGGTAGCCAACTTAAACCTCCAAAGAGTGCGAGAGATGTTCTCGCGGATTACGTAACAGGGAGCTCGAACTTAGGCGTTCTTGCTCATGACCTCGTCCACGATGGACTTGGGCGCAGGCTCATAAGAGTCGAACTGCATCGTGTAGGATGCACGGCCCTGGGTCTGGGAGCGAAGGTCGGTAGCGTAACCGAACATCTCGCCCAGCGGCACCTTGGCACGGATGAGCTTGCTGTTCTTGCGATCCTCCATGCCCTCGATCTTGCCGCGGCGACCGGAGAGGTTGCCCATAACGTCGCCCATGTACTGCTCGGGGGTCTCGACCTCGACAGCCATGATCGGCTCGAGCAGCTGCGGGTCGGACTTCTTAAGGGCGTCCTTGATGGCCATGGAACCGGCGATCTTGAAGGCGGCCTCGGAGGAGTCGACCTCGTGGTAAGAACCGTCGAACAGGGTGACCTTGACGTCGAGGACCGGGAAGCCGGCGATAACACCGGTGTTCAGGGCCTCCTGGATGCCCTTGTCGATGGACGGGATGTACTCCTTGGGCACGACGCCGCCCACGATAGCGTTGACAAACTCGTAGCCGAAGCCCTCCTCCATCTTCTCGAGCTTGATGACGGCGTGGCCGTACTGACCGCGACCACCGGACTGACGGACGAACTTGCCCTCAGCCTTCTCGACGTCGTGACCAGCGGTCTCGCGGTAGGCAACCTGGGGCTTACCCACGTTAGCGTCAACCTTGAACTCACGGAGCAGACGGTCGACGATGATCTCGAGGTGCAGCTCGCCCATGCCGGCGATGATGGTCTGGCCGGTCTCGTGGTTGGTGGACACCTGGAAGGTCGGGTCCTCCTCGGCGAGCTTGGTCAGAGCCAGGGACATCTTGTCCTGCTCGGCCTTGGTCTTGGGCTCGATGGCAACGTCGATAACGGGCTTAGCGAACTCGATCTTCTCGAGGACGATCTCCTTGCCCTCTTCGCACAGGGTGTCACCGGTGGTGGAGTTCTTGAATCCGACGCAAGCGACGATGTCGCCGGCAGCGGCGTCGTCACGGTCGATACGCTCGGCGGCGTTCATCTCGAGGATGCGGCCGAGACGCTCGCGTTGACCGTTGGAAGCGTTGACAACGTAGGAGCCGGACTCAGCGCGGCCGGAGTAAACGCGGACGTAGGTGAGCTTACCGACGAACGGGTCGGTCATGATCTTGAAGACCAGGCCGGAGAAGGGCTCGTCGAAGGAAGGATGACGCTGGATCTCCTCGCCGGTGTCCGGATCGGTACCGGTGACGGCCTCAACGTCGAGCGGGCTGGGCAGGTAGTCGACGACAGCGTCGAGCAGCTCCTGAACGCCCTTGTTCTTGTAAGCGGAGCCCACGAAGACGAGGTTGAGCTCGTTGGCCAGAACACCCTTGCGCAGAGCAGCCTTGAGCTCCTCGACGGTGAAGTCCTCCTCCATGAGGATCTTCTCCATGAGCTCGTCGTCAAAGCTGGCAGCAGCGTCGAGGAGCTCCTCGCGCTTGGTGGCAGCGATGTCGGCAAACTCAGCCGGGATCTCGTCCATCGGCTCGGGGTAGGTCATGCCCTTCTCGTCGGCCTTGAAGTCCCATGCAGTCATGGTGACCAGGTCGATAACGCCCCAGAAGTTGTCCTCGGCGCCCATCGGGACCTGAGCGGCCACGGCGTTGGCGTCGAGACGATCCTTCATGGTCTCGATAGCGTTGAAGAAGTCAGCGCCCACGCGGTCATACTTGTTGATGAAGGCGATGCGGGGGACGTTGAAGGTAGAAGCCTGACGCCAAACGGTCTCAGACTGGGGCTGAACGCCGGCAACGGCGTCGAAGACGGCGACAGCGCCATCGAGGACGCGCAGGCAGCGCTCGACCTCGGCGGTGAAGTCAACGTGGCCCGGGGTGTCGATGATCTGGATGCGGTAGTCCTTACCGTCCTTGTTCCAGAAGCACGTGGTAGCAGCGGACGTAATGGTTACGCCGCGCTCCTGCTCCTGAACCATCCAGTCCATGGTGGCAGCGCCCTCATGGACCTCACCGATCTTGTGGGTCTTACCGGTGTAGTAAAGAATACGCTCGGTCGTGGTGGTCTTACCGGCATCGATGTGAGCCATGATGCCGATGTTACGGGTATCGGAAAGCTTGTACTTAGGCTTAGCCATGTTAGTTCCTTACCTTAACTTACCAACGATAGTGAGAGAACGCGCGGTTGGCCTCGGCCATCTTGAAGACGTCCTCACGCTTCTTGACGGAAGCGCCCAGGCCGTTGGAAGCATCGAGGATCTCGTTGGCGAGACGCTCGGCCATGGTCTTCTCCTTGCGAGCGCGGGAGAAGTTGACGATCCAGCGGATACCCAGAGCGGTGGAACGACGGGAGTTGACCTCCATCGGGACCTGATAGGTAGCGCCACCGACACGCTTGGGCTTAACCTCGAGCGTGGGCTTAACGTTGTCCATAGCCTTCTTGAAGGTAGCGAGAGCGTCGCCACCCTCGGACTTCTCGGCAACGATCTCGAAAGCGGTGTAAACGATGCGCTCAGCGGTGGCCTTCTTGCCGTCAAGAAGGACCTTGTTGATGAGCTGAGTCACCAGGCGGTTGTTGTAAACGGCGTCAGGCTGAACCTCACGACGATTAGCTGCTGCACGACGCGGCATGTGAAATCTCCTTAAGTGTCTACCGTGCGGCGCTTAGGCGGCACACGGCGAAAGTATCAAAACGTTATCTGGCTTATTTGGCCTTGGGGCGCTTAGCACCGTACTTGGAACGGGCCTGCATACGGTTCTGGACCGGAGCAGCGTCGTAGGCGCCACGGATGACGTGATAACGGACACCAGGGAGGTCACGGACACGACCGCCGCGGACGAGCACGATGGAGTGCTCCTGCAGGTTGTGGCCCTCACCCGGGATGTAAGCAGTAACTTCGATGCCGTTGACAAGGCGAACACGGGCAACCTTACGAAGAGCCGAGTTCGGCTTCTTGGGGCTCGTGGTGAAGACGCGGGTGCACACGCCGCGCTTCTGGGAGTTGTGCTGCAGAGCAGCGTTCTTGGACTTCTTGGGCACGGAACGACGGCCCTGGCGAACCAGCTGGTTAATAGTAGGCAAAGCGTACTCCTTCTCGAATGATTCCAGCTTTCTGTAAAGTGCAACGGCTTGAATCGAGGGGTCAGCATCCCCCTACGAAACACGCAGTTCGATAGGATACGTGGCGTTAGCTGTGCCGTCAACAGACCACGCCGCCGGGCGTATCCCAAAATTGGCATATTTCCGCAAACCCTACACAAAAGGGATCCCCCTCCTGTGCGCATGTCGGATTCCCGGGCCGGGCGGCCTGCGGTTTAAGTTTGCTGCTCTACAGTCCTGGCTCGCACGGAGGCCACATTAAGTGGCCTCCGGCTCGTGCGGAACTCGCGACAAACTTAAACCGCAGGCCGCCCGGTCCGGGAATCCGACATGCTCGTCGAGGCAACGCTACCTGCCAAAAAGGGACAGGTTTATTTTGGTCGGTTTTATCTGGGGAAACGTCGCGCTCCAGCGGTAATCTGCTCTCATCTGTCGCATGGAAATCGGCGGCGTTTCCATTTAACGCAAAAGAGGCCGCTTCCCCTAGTAAGAAGCGGCCCCAAATCTTACGAATAGACGATGGTAAAGGGTACTTCTGTTTCGGTCTCTCCTGTTGACGTGCACCTCGTGCCCTCAAGCGTTACTGAGACCACTTGGTCGACATTGATCAGTTTTGTCGGCACCCAAATGTTCTCTCCGCTATTGCGTGCCATCGAAACATAGAAATTGTACGCCCCTGCGTCGTCATCTTCGATAATCTGCTCCGATCCATCCTTGTAGCTGACGGTCAGTTTATGATCAACTGCTTCATAGCCCAGATCATCGATGTGCGTCTGGATGGAAAACGGGCTAATCTCAAGAGACGAGTCATCGGAGCGGAGTTCCTTTATATCGACGTGCGCTCCGACGTTAAACTCTGGCGTCGATACCTCGATCACCTTCGCATCCTCACCTTTGCCCTCCGTCCAGCTGATATTCCAGGTGACCGCATGTCCCAAATCTCGCTCGCGATCCCACGAGGCAAAGTACATCGTGCCATTAATGACCGTGTCGCTTGATGTGTCCTTATCAATTGTGCAGCGTGTGTCAGCCCATTCCTCGCCGAAGTTCATGCTTGGCGTGCCGATGCCTTGTTCTTCTTCACCATAGAGAACAAGTTCGCCTGTCTCTGCTGCTGGCTTGTAGTAGTTAACTCCATTTGGATTGGACAACGTAAACGTCACGGCTCCGCAGCCGTTTTGGTCGATTGCCATCTCATGGATATCGAGCGTATAGCCGTTGCCCTCGACGGACAGATTAACCTCCTGGACTGCACCCTCCAGGCTTTGGGGCGCGATGCCATCACCAAACTCCCTGGTGTAGGTATATTTAGTCCCCGACGAGCCACTTTGAGTCCAGGTAATGGACTCTCCGTTGCCATGGTTTCCCCAGGCAGAGGCAAAATAGCTGGAATTGATAACGGCGTAGGCGACCCCTCCGGTCGCCAGCACTCCGGCAAGGCATCCGATCACGGCAACATACAGAGGCTTCGCGTGACCCTTTCGGCGAAGCGGCTCACCCGCAGCGGTATTAAGGACGCGATCTGCAAGATCGCTATCGGCTTGGATGGACTCGAAGGCCTGCTTGATTTGATTGGATTTCACGGTCGCCCTCCTCTAGGATGAATTTGAGCTTCGACCTGCCGCGAGCCAAACGCGTTCGAACGGTCGCGGCTGGCACATGCAACAACTCGGCAATCTCTGAGGTCGAAAAGCCCAGATAGTAATAGAGCACGATGGGAACGCGGAATCGCTCCGGAAGTCGCATAACGTCTGACAGGACCGCCTTGGTCTCATCCTGCGCCGCCGAAAGCGAATCGGCCAGGTTCTCAATATCCTCCACACGCCTCCATGGCTTTCGAAAGAGCGATTTACATTCATTGATCGTGACCCGGATAAGCCAGCGGCGAAGATGTTCCCAACTTTCAAAGTGTCCATCGCTTTTAAGCAACTTAAGAAAGACATCTTGGGCAATATCGTCGGCATCGGCACGATCGCGCAGGTACGTCAATGCGATTCGAAACACGACATCTCGGTGATCTTCGACCGCCTGTCTAAAAGCTTGTTCTTCCATAATCACCTCCCGGTGACGTTAATGGTTCTCGATGAGGCCCTCACCATAGATACGCTCTTGTCGGGCGAAATGTTTCAAATTCAAGCAGGAAAAACCTACCAAAATAAACCTGTCCTTTATTGGCAAGGGATCAATGGAACGCAACAGGTTGAGCATACGCAAGCGAGCGGCCCCCAGAGCGTACAAGGTGGCATGAAAAAGGCAGGGCATTGACCTTTTGGTCATGCCCTGCCTTTTGAATGACAGATTGTAGCTCTGGGGGCCGCGCAGCGACGGAGGTCGCCGCCGTTCGTTAGAACGGCGGAACTAGTTACTCCTCGTCGTTGTCCTTGGCCTCTTCGGCGTCGTCGGTGTCCACGAGCTGGTTGAGCAGCTCGTCGAGGGAAGCCATGTCCTCGTTGATGGCACCGTTGGCGGGAGCCTTCTTGTCGTCGATCGGAGCGCCCAGGAGCTCCTCGTCGGCGTCGGCGTGATGCGTCGGCGCGGCAGAGGTGCCCAGCAGGATGTCGTCCGGACCGTCGGGGCTAAAGACCATCTGCAGCAGCTGCGAGAGGTCTTCCTCGTCGGCAACGTCGTCGTTGTTCTCGAGGATGTAGAGCAGGTCGTGGGCCTCAAGGCCGTCACGGAGCTCCTCGATCGCCTTGGCACCGATGCCATCGATGCGCAGCAGATCCTCCTCGGACTTGCCGACCAGGTCGCCGACCGTCTCGATGCCGACCTCGCTGAACTTGTTGGTCCAGCGCTGCGACACGCCCAGATCGTCGAACAGGTACAGGCGAGCCTTCTCGGCGGAGATGGTGTGGCCGTTGCGGGTGAACGAACCGTCAGCACCACCGAACTCGTCATAGCCGGCCCAGTCGAGCTGCTGCGGGAGCTGCTCGTCCAGGTCCTTGAGCTCAACCGGAGCCCACTCGGGCAGCGACTTGGCGTTGGGCGAAGCCGGACCGTCGATGTCGACATAGCCGTCGGCCGTGCGATACGTCAGCTTGGCGTTGGCGTACGGCTTGAGGCCAGTACCAGCCGGGATCTTCTTACCGACGATGACGTTGGACTTAAGGTCGAGCAGGTGGTCGACCTTGCCCTCGATGGCAGCCTCGGTAAGGACGCCGGCGGTACGGATGAACGAAGCGCTCGACAGCCAGGAGTCGATGTTGGACGCGACCTTGAGAGTACCCAGGATGACGGGCTCGGCCACAGGAGCCTGACCGCCCAAACGGGCAACGCGCTCGACCTCGTCGGCGAACTCGTAGCGGTCGACGTACTGACCAAGCAGGTACTTGGAGTCACCGGGGTTGGTGATCTGAACGCGACGCAGCATCTGACGTGCGAGCACCTCGATGTGCTTGTCGTTCAGGTCGACGCCCTGGCTGGTGTAGACGTCCTTGACGCTCTCGACGAAGGTGTGCATCGTCGACTCGATGTCGGTCAGCTTGCGCAGGTTGCGGAAGTTGACGAAGCCCTTGGTGATCTGGTCGCCGGCGCGAACCTCGCAGCCGTCCTCGATCTCGGGCATGAAGCGCACCGAAGCGGGGACGCGACGCTCGTCGAGGACACGGGAGTGATCCTCGGAGTCGGTGAGCGTCAGCACGTACTCGGACTTCTCGGGCTTAATCGAGAGGTGACCGGAGTACGGAGCCAGCTCGGCCTCGCGACCCAGAATCTTCTCGTTGACGTTGCCGACGATATCGAACATACGGCTGACCGTAGGCAGACCCTGCGTAATATCGTCGACGCCAGCGACGCCGCCGGAGTGAATGGTACGCATCGTAAGCTGCGTACCGGGCTCGCCGATGGACTGGGCGGCAATAATGCCGACCGCGGTACCGATGGCGACCGGACGACGGGTGGAAAGATCCCAGCCGTAGCACTTCTGGCACACGCCGTACTTGGAACGGCAGGTGAGCAGCGCGCGGAGCTTGACCTTCTTGAGGCCTGCATCGACCATCTTCTGGATGTCGGCGACCTTCTCGATGTAACCGTCCTGCTCAAAGAGCACGGTGCCATCGGGAGCCACGACGTCCTCAATGAAGCAACGGCCGACGAGGTCGGTGTTGAGGTCGGTGGTGCCGGGGATGATGAGGTTGTAGGTGACGCCCTCGTGCGTACCGCAGTCCTCCTCGCGGACGATGACGTCCTGGGCCACGTCGACCAGACGACGGGTCAGGTAACCAGAGTCCGAGGTGTGGGATGCGGTATCGACCAGGCCCTTACGGGCGCCGTAAGTCGAAATGAAGTACTCGAGCGGCAGCAGACCCTCGCGGAAGTTCGCCTTAATGGGAAGGTCGATCGTCTCGCCGGACATGTCTGCCATCAGGCCACGCATGCCGCCGAGCTGACGCAGCTGGGTCTTAGAACCACGGGCGCCGGAGTCGGCCATCATGTAGAGCGGGTTCTCCTCGTCGAACATGTCGAGCATGAGCGCTGCAACCTTATCGGTACAAGCGGTCCACTCGTTAACGACTTCGATGTGGCGCTCCGTCTCGTTGATGAAGCCCTCCTCGAAGTACTCGTTGATCTGGTCGACGTTGGCCTGGGCGCGGTCGAGCAGCTCCTGCTTCTCGGCAGGGATAAGAGCGTCCCACACCGAGATGGTGAGGCCGGCGCGGGTAGCGTAGTGGAAGCCGGAGTACTTGATGGCGTCGAGGATCGGGCCGACCTTGGCCTCGGGGTAACGATCGCAGCAGTCGGCAACCAGCTTGGCCACATCGCCCTTGACCATCTTGTAGTTCATGAACTCATAGTCTTCGGGCAGGCACTGGCGGTTGAAGATGATGCGGCCGATAGAGGTCTCGAAGCGCGCGGTCTTGTTGCCGGTGACGTCGTAGTCGACAAACTCGTTCTTGCCGTTCTTAACGCGGAAGATACGGGTGCCGTCCTCGTTGATGACGTTGGCATCGGCAGCGGACACGCGGACCTGGATCTTGGCCTGCATGTCGACCTCGGAGCGGCAGTCATAGGCGTGCAGCGCGTCATCGAAGCTCGAGAACACGTGGTTCTCGCCCGGCAGACCCTCGCGAACCTGGGTGAGGTAGTACACACCGATGATCATGTCCTGCGAAGGGATGTTGACCGGCTTGCCGGATGCCGGCGAGCGCAGGTTGTTCGCAGAGAGCATGAGCACGCGAGCCTCGGCCTGAGCCTGGCTGGACAGCGGCACGTGGACAGACATCTGGTCGCCGTCGAAGTCGGCGTTGAAGGGCGAGCAGACCAGCGGGTGCAGGTGGATAGCCTTGCCCTCGACCAGCACCGGCTCAAAGGCCTGGATGGACAGACGGTGCAGGGTCGGTGCACGGTTGAGCAGCACGACGCGGCCGTCGATGACCTCTTCGAGGATATCCCACACAAAGGTGGCACCGCGGTCGATAGCGCGCTTGGCGCCCTTGATGTTCTCGACCTTGCCAAGCTCGACCAGGCGCTTCATGACGAAGGGCTTGAAGAGCTCCAGCGCCATGGTCTTGGGCAGACCGCACTGGTGCAGCAGCAGCTTGGGGTCGGTAACGATGACCGAACGGCCGGAGTAGTCGACACGCTTGCCCAGCAGGTTCTGACGGAAACGGCCCTGCTTGCCCTTGAGGGCCT
>DXZX01000069.1:0-3070 GCA_019419445.1 Collinsella sp. | reverse complement strand
CAAAGGCGCCGGCCAGCTCGGGGCCGATCTGGGCCGTATCGCCGTCCACTGCCATCTTGCCGCAGATGAGCAGGTCAAAATCCTCATCGAGCGCCTCGATGCCGCATTTGAGGGCATAGGTGGTGGCTAGGGTATCGGCGCCCGCAAAGGCTCGGTCGGTCAGCAGCAGCGCGTCGTCGGCACCGCGGGCGATGCAGTCGCGCAGCAGCGATTCGGTCGCGGGGATGCCCATCGACACCACCGTCACACGCACGTCCATGCCAAAGCCGATAAAGTCGTCCTTCAGCGCTAGCGCACATTCGAGGGCACTTGCATCGAAGGGATTAATGACCGCCTGCTTGCCATCACGCACGATAGTATTGGTCTTGGGGTCCATCTTGACCTCGGTGCTTCCGGGCACCGCCTTGACGCACACCACCATATGGAAATCACTCATCTTCACGCGCCCCCTTTCTGAACGAGTTCATCCAAGAGCTTCTCCGTAAACAGGTTGCCGCGACCCAGCTGGCCGGCAGGATCGAGCTGGAGTTTGAGACGCGCCGACTCGACCATGGCCTCGTGGCCGTACATCGTCTCCAAGAAGCCCGCCTTGATCTTGCCGACGCCGTGTTCGGCAGAAACGGCACCGCCCATGGCCGTGACCTCGGAAGCCCACTGGGCAAAGAGTTCTCCACCACGACGGTAGTCTTGCGCATCGCGCGGCAGGATGTTCACATGCAGATGGTTGTTCCCGATGTGTCCCCAGGCAGCAGACTCAAGCCCGCTTTCGGCCAGCGTGCGGCGATAGAGGGCCATGACATCGGCAAGGCATGCATTGGGCACCGACATGTCCGAGCCCAACTTGGTGATAGTGGGATCCGTGCGGCGGCGCTCGTCGATAAGCATGTTGACGCTCTCAGGCACCGCGTGGCGGAAGAACCGCTGGCACTCGCGATCGACTTCGGTGCGGGCGACCCATGTCGCATCGTCGCGGCCGCCCGCAAGCTCCAGCACCCATCCCAGGTGGTACAGCTCCTCGGTCGCCTGCGCCTCGTCGTCGCAGTCGAGCTCCACGTAGACACAGACCTTTGCCTCGTCGTCGAGCGCCGGCAGCGAGGCAAACGCCGTCGACTGCTCGCGCTGGCGACGTAGAATATCCAGGGCGCCAGCATCGAAGTACTCGATGGCAGCCGCATGGGACAGGACAGGGCGCACGGAATCGGTAAAGGACACCGCCTTGTCCTCGCTATCGAAAAAGCAACTCACACCCCATACGACCGAAGGTGCCGCCTGCAGGGCGATCTCGAGCTCGGTAATGACGCCGAGCGTGCCGCACGCGCCGATAAAGAGGTCGATGGCGTCCATATCGTCCGCAACGAAATAGCCTGAGGCATTTTTTGTCTCGGGCATGGTATAGCCGGGAAGATCGAGCTCGAGCGTACGGCCCGCTGCCGTCACGAGCGACAGGTGGCGGTCCTGGGCAAAAGCCTCGCCGCGCTGAAGCTCAAGCAAATCGCCATCAGCCAGCGCGACGTGGAGTCCCGTGATATGCGGGCGCATGGGACCGTAAGCGTAGCTGCGGGCGCCTGAGGCGTTGCATGCCGCCATGCCGCCCAGACAGGCAGATGCCTCGGTGGGATCGGTGGGAAAGAACTGCTCGGGGGACTCTTGGAACTCCTCGTAGGCCTCAAGCGATGCCTGGTCCCAACCAGCGGTCGGCAGTACCTTCTTGCTCAGCTGCTTACGCAGCTCCGAGAGCACAACGCCCGGCTCCACGCGCAGCAGAAATTGGCCTTGTTCATCGCGGCGAAGGCCCAAGTAGCGATTCATACGGGAAGTATTGAGGATATGCCCACCGTGGGGCACGGCACCGGCGGCAAGGCCGGTTCGGGCGCCCTGAACCGTTACCGGGACACGCTCGGCATGGAGCGTTTCCAAAATGGCACGGACCTCGTCTTCCGTTGTCGGAAACGAGATGCTCGATGCTTCGCCCGATGCGCGAGATTCGTCGCGGCCATACTCTTCGAACTCGTCGGTGAAGGGTTTGATGGTTGCAGACACGCGAACTCCCCCTTTATCTAACTACAGTGTTTGCAGGGAGATGTTACCGCATCGTTTCGTCGACGTGTTCGAAACCGTCTCCATAATTGGCGATTTTTACGTTTGCGCAATTCGGCGAGCGGCTGGATTTCCTCGGCAGACGATGCTTTTGACAAATATCGCCCCGCCGTCGCCGACCGCTCGATTGTCGCTCGAAAAAAGTTGAAGTAATTATTTCCATCTTTTACCTGCGGAGATGTCAATCCGTCAAGCATTTGGTCAGAAATTGGTCAAGTAGCGGCTGATACGGTCGGCGTCGACAGCCAAAACCGATAGAAGTTTTGGCCCCAGAAGCAGGGAGGTTCCCATGGCATATTACTGGCCCCAGTACGGCGTCGCCATCGAGGTCGACGACGATCCCTATCTCCTGCCTTTCGACGAAGAGGCGTTCCCCGAAACGGCGGTCTACCACGTCACCACCGATGTTATCTGCGACCCCGAGTCGTTCTCGGCGCTCGCCCACCACATCGCGCGTATCCACGACATCGAGCTCCCTCACGACTTTGACGAGCTCATCTACTCGCGCCGCCTGATGCTTCACATGCTCTTTGGAGCGGACCCGTCCACGTTCGCACGTGTCTACACCACCAAGGACGCCGCATGAGTGCGAAGAAGCCGCCCCGCCTCGCAGGACTGGGGCGTCGCAAGAAACTCGTCGTTGTCTGTCTGGCTATCGTCTGCGCCCTTGTCGCCGTAGGACTATACGCCTGGCAGTCGCAGCCCGTGCCCGAAGCGGGCGCCTCAGTCACGACGGCAGAGGGTAAATCGCGACAAGAAATCCAAGATGAGCTCGATGCCATCGTCCGCGACAACATGATGACGATTTCGGTCGCGCCGGTCGCTCAGCTACAGGAGGACGGCAAGCTGCGCGTCAACGTGCAAAACGTCCAAGACAATAAATTTGGCT
This sequence comes from Collinsella sp., assembly GCA_019419445.1. Lineage (GTDB taxonomy): Bacteria > Actinomycetota > Coriobacteriia > Coriobacteriales > Coriobacteriaceae > Collinsella. Next base: position 84 of record DXZX01000069.1, on the reverse strand, counting down.
CTGTTAGACCACATTTGACACGATCGGCTGTTCGCCGAACCGGGAAATAATCGGGCTATCCCCGCCCATCGCGGTCCCCGCCCT
>DXZX01000068.1:0-3317 GCA_019419445.1 Collinsella sp. | reverse complement strand
ACCACATGCTGGGCCGTACGAAAGACCTTGGTAGAGTTGTAGCTCTTGCCCAGAATCAGCCTGTTTAAATCCACCGTCATCCCCTCTTGTCCTTAGCACCCATAGCAATAAAGAGGGCCGCAAGCGACCCTCTCCATTGCATTATGCAATCAAAAACTGTGTTTTACATCAAGCCATCGACAAACGGTATCTTAGGCGCTGTATTTGTTAGCCTCACCAAAAGTGCCAGCCTCGACGATCCAGCCATCCTTCATGATGACGTCCATGTTGTCGGTGTTGAGCACATGGATGTCGGCGGCGACGTCACCGTTGACAACCAGCAGGTCGGCGCACTTGCCGGCCTCGATGGAACCGGTCTCGTCCTCGATGTGGCACATCTTGGCACCGTTGAGGGTGGCGCAGGTGATGGTCTCGACCGGAGTGAAGCCGATCTTGTCGACGAACTCGTACATCTCCTCGATGGAGCAGGTGCCGTACGGGGTGACGAAGGAGAAGGAGTCGGAGCCGATCGTCATGACGACGCCGCGCTTCTTGGCCTCGCGCAGGCAGTCGTAGTTGCGCTGCAGCTCCTTCTCGACCAGGGTGCCCTCGTACTTGTCGTGCAGCTCGGGGACGTAGACGGGCGGATAGGTGGCGTACCAGGTGGGCAGGAAGGCGATCGTCGGGGTGAAGAAGGTGCCCTGCTCGGCCATGAGGTCCATGGTGCGCTCATCGATATCGAAGCCGTGAATCAGCTGCTCGCAGCCAAAGCGAACGGAGTCGTAGGCGGCGGCGTGGTTGTTGTAGCAGTGACTCCACACGGGGATGCCGACCATCTTTGCCTCTTCGACCACGGCCTGGATCTCCTCGGAGCAATAGTGCTGGTCGCGACCGGAATCCCAACGCCAGATGCCGCCACCGGTAGCCCAGATCTTTATGGCATCGGGGTTCTCGCGCAGGCGACGACGGACGGCCTTGCGCAGATCCCAAGGACCATCGACCTGGTCGCCCCAGGGATGGGATTCCTTGTTGAGCTCCTGGGTGCAGTGGTGGGAGTCACCGTGGCCGGCAACACGGCAGAAGCCGAGTCCGGTGGCCAGAACGCGCGGGCCCTTGAAGACGCCCTTGTCGATGCAGTCGCGAATCTGGATACCAAAGCGGCCGATCTCGCAGACGGTGGTGAGGCCGTGGGTGAGGCAGTCGTAGGCCTGCTTGACGGCGACGGCCTGCTTCTCGAGGAGCGGCTGCATGACCCAGTCGGTGTCATCGTCGGTCAGGTTGCCCGAGAAGTGCAGGTGGGTGTCGATCAGGCCGGGAAGGACGGTCTTGCCGGTGGCGTCGATAACCTCAACGCCCTCGGGAAGGTCCTGCATAGCACCGGCATACTCGATCTTGCCGTTGTCGTCGACGAGAACGAGGGAGTTCTCGACCGGCTCGGCACCGGTACCGTCGATGAGCTTACCGCCAACGATTGCGTACTTAGTGGACATGGTTCCTCCTTATGGATCCATATAGTGGGCGAGGCCATGTTGGGTTATGGCCTCACAAAGCTACCCAAGTGGTGCCGGGTTCGGTGCGCGGAAGAGAGGGGTCCGCGCACCCGATCCGCCCCGGCTAGGCGTTATTTTTTGCGGGAATTGGTGAAGGCCATGAGGGCCAGGCCAACGGCCAGCCAGCCGATCACGATGCTCCACTCCACCATGTTGAGGGAGGCGGGAGAGAACGGGACCACGAGCAGGCCAATGATGACGGCGCAGGCAGCGACAGCGAGGCTGATGCCAAACTTGCCGCCGGGCACCTCGTAGGGACGAGGCAGGTCGGGCTCGGTGAAGCGCATGCGCAGGCAAGCGAGGGCGACCATGCCGCAGGAGAAGATGAAGGCGAGAGCCGACACGTTGGTCAGAGGGATGAGCATGTTCTTGCCCAGGAACGGACCGATGACGGTGATGACGCCCAGAACGGCGCAGGCGAGCTTGGGAGCGCCGGACTTGGGATCGACCTCGGCGAACTTCTCGGGCAGCTGGCCCTTGCGGCCCATGGCGAGCATGATGCGGCTCGTAGCGCCGTAGAAGGAGTTCATCGGGCCCATGGGTCCAAGCGTGGCGATGACGAGCATGGCCAGGTACAGGAGCATGTTGATGCCCTTGAGGCAGGCAAGCGCGGGAACCGGGCTCTTAACAAACTCATGCCAGTCGAGGATGGTGCCGAACGAGTAGATGCAGACCATGTAGAAGCCGCCGGCGGCCAGCAGGGCCAGGGAGATGATCTTGCCGAACTTGTTCCAGTTGAGGCCCTCGGCTGCTTCCTCAGCCTGCTGAGGAATGGTATCGAAGCCGGCGTAGAAGAACGGGGTCAAAACCAGGACCGACACGATGCCGGCGAACAGGCTGGTGCCCTCGGTAGCGGGCTTGCCGCCGCCAGCACCGGTGACCTGGGAGAACACGGGCATGGCGTGTTCCGGCGAACCGGTGAACAGCGAGACGCCCATGGCAAGCAGCATGCCGCAGAGCAGGGCCTTGGTCAGGAAGGCCTGGAGCTTGGCGGCCGAGCTGGCACCGCGGAAGTTGAGGAAGATGACGTAGGCTGCAAAGCCGAGCGCGATCAACGTCGGGAACAGGTAAACGTCGGCGCCCAGGATGGTGTAGAGCTTGACGGCGCGCAGCCACTCAAGGCCGGGCAGGCTGCCGAACATCTCGGACACGAGGGTCGAGATGGCGATGGCCTCCCACGGGCACAGGATGCCGTTGCCCAGGGCCAGGAGCCAGCCAGTGATGTAGCTCATCGTACGGCCAAAGCTACGATCGACATACTCGACGATGCCGCCCGAAATGGGGATAGCAGCCGTGAGCTCACCGAAAACAGCTCCGACGGGCACGAGGAAGATCGCGCCCAAGAGGAATGCGATCATAGCGGGAACGGGACCGCCGCCCACGACCATCCAGTCGCCGACCTGCAGAACCCAGCCGGTACCGATGATGGCACCGAAACCGATGGTGAAGAAGTTCCAGAGCGAAAGCGTTTTCTTCATGCCACCGTTACCTTCGACTGCAACTTCTGCGTTCTTGTCCGCCATTGTTCCCCTCCTTTCCTTATTGACGCCTCTTTGGCGTCACCCCTTGCGCGGTCTGTTTTGCCGCGCGCTTTTATTTCGTGGCTTTAAGATACGGCCTTGGCACAGCAGCGCCGCTTGTGGCTCGACCGAAGGCAGAACTGCAAAACGAGCGGCGCCGTTTTTGGGACGAACGGAGGAAGACGTCATTCGTCTTGGACGCTTTCATCTTGGCTGCTTTTGAATACCTGTTGCCGTGACGCTTGGCGCGCGGCGCGGCAACGTTCAT
>DXZX01000067.1:1294-3325 GCA_019419445.1 Collinsella sp. | reverse complement strand
TACTGGGTACGGTCGACGGCGCGCGGGGTCTTGTAGTAGAACTTGAGCGTGCCGACGGTACGATCGCCCACCTTGATGGGGGCGATAATGCCGGCGGGGACTTGGTTGTGCGAGCCGTCCGAGCCCACGACATCCATCATACGGTTGAACGACTGCACGATGCCATGTTCGATAACGTAGCGTGTGGCAAGCGTGTGGATGGGAGAATCTGGCAGTAGTTTTTCCTCAAACTCTCCCGCGCAGGCAAGCACGTTGCCCTCGTCGGTGATGGCCACCGTCATGGCGCGCGTCTCGGGCAAAATGCGCCGGCACACCAAACGCGCCGACTCCTGCGTCAGACCGCCCTTAATGTCCTCGAGCATGGCCGAGGCCACCGAGAGCGTCTCCTCGGTGTACTGGGAGCGCACCGAATCGGGATTGAGCGTCAAAAAGATAAAGATGCACAGAAAGATGCACAGCAGCGCGCAGGCAATCACCGTGGCGATCGGCTCGATACCGGTCACCAAGGCAAAAATAAAGTACACCAGCACGCAAATGGCGCAGGCAACGGCAATGATGCGAAAGATTGATATTGAACTATCGCGCTGGGCGCGGCGGTCGATCATTCGGCCCCCTCCAGGATACTGATCAGTTGTGCGTCACGCCAAAGCCCGTCCATGATCTTGGGCCAAAAGCTCTGGAAACGCAGGTAGCTTGCAGCGTTTTGGCGCGCATAGGCCTTTGCCTCGTCGATACCATGGCGCCAGATGCGCAGGTAGCCCTCATGCTCGCGGGTAAACACGCTGCGGACCATAGCGGTCTTGCGCACGCGGTCGTCGAGCTCGCGCGAAATCCACGGGCCCGGGTAGGGCATGAGCGATGCCGCCGTAACGGGAATGAGCTCCTTTTGATGCGCGGCGAATGTCAACTTGGCCCGTTCGTAGTACCAACGGTATACATCCTGCATAAAGCGCGGTGAGCGCTTTTCGGACTCCGGAGGCAGATGGCGCACGGTCCACTCGTTATCGAACCACACGTCGTAGCCAAACATGCGCATGTTAAAGAGGTAATCCAAGTCCTCGCCGCGGGTGATAAACGGGTCAAAGGCCACACGCGTAAAGGCGCGGGCGTGCAGGGCCATCAGGCCGCCGCACACGTAGTTGGAACGCGAGATGCGGGTGCCCGAGAGCGCCTTTTTCATCCAACGGTTGAACTCGATGCGCTTGGTCCACCAACGATGGCAGATGCCCGCCTTGTCCGTGGGAGCCAGCGGCGAGCCGTCGCGATCGTAGAAATAACCGCTCTTGACCAAGATCGGCAAGCCCTGACGCGTCTGCTGCCCCAACGCATAGGTCGCGCGCTTCATAAAGTCGGCGTCGATGACAGTCTCATCGTCATCCAAGAAGATAACCGCGTCATGCCCCAGCACAGCGGCACAGGCTAGCCCCATATTGCGGATGGCACCGTAGCCTCGCAGGCTCACGCACTCGCCCGAACCCTTGGGCGCGATCTGAGCAACCCGGTCTGCGATATGCGAGGCCTGGGTGTTGGTGACAACGGTGACCTTGAGCGTGGGATGCGCGTCGACAATCTCGTGCACGCGCAGCGACACATCGGCTGTGGCAGAAACGGGACAGACCACCAAAAGGATGATGCGCGGGATGTCGCGCACCTGCTCAAGCGAGGCCAGACAGCGGTCGAGTTCGGGATTGTCGGCGTTGAGTCGTGTCGAATGGTCATAGGTGCCAGGGGCGTTTGCGCAAGCGTCATCGCCCGCCCAATACGTTGGAATCACGACCGTGGCGTTCATGCCTTACCCTCCCTGCAACACAAAAACGGGACGCCGCCAAACACAGGCGACGCCCCGCGACCTAGCTGATTCCATCATACCCACTTGGGCAAATCATTGCTCGCAAGTCGCAATGTTTATTGCGGATAACCCCAAAAGAGTACCGTGGACAGGCACAATAGCTGCTCGCTCCTATGCGGCATGCTCTGCCGCCCGAGTCATGCGGGACAGGCGGACCAGCAGCATAAAGCCAACGATCAGCA
>DXZX01000067.1:0-1194 GCA_019419445.1 Collinsella sp. | reverse complement strand
CATGTAGACCAGCACGGTCTTGTTGTGGGCGATCTCGCGCATGGTGTGTCCGACCTCGGAGAACACACCGCCCACGATGTGGCCGATGGTGTCCTCGGGACCGCGCTCGCGACCGTACTTTTGCTTATAGGTGCGAATGAGCGGCAGAGTAAAGATGAGCCACCAGGCGCCAGTGATGATAAACGACAGACGCGTTGCCAGCATGGTAGGGACGCCAAGAGCGGGGCCACCCATGATGAGCGCCAGGCAGATGACGAACGGCACGGTGGAACCGATATAGCCCCAGGCATAGCCCGAGCTGGACACAGCGTCCATGCGCTCGTCGGTGGTAATGTCGGGCAGCATGGCGTCGTAGAACGTCATAGAAGAGTTAAGGCCGATGGTGCACAGCACGTACACGGTCAAAAATGCCATGGCGGACATTGGGATAGCCTGCGCCAGGCAAAGCACCAGGCCCGTGAGGAAGAAGCCCAAGAAGAACTTGATCTTGTTGCCGGCGTAGTCGGCAAGCGCGCCCAGAATGGGCATGAGCATGGCGATGACCAGCGAGGCGATCGTCTGCGCATTGCCCCAGGCGACCACCAGGTCGGCCGAGGAAGCGCCGGTATTGATGGCGTTAAAGTAAATGGGCACCACCGAGGTATTGAGCAGCACAAGGGCCGAATTGCCCACATCATACATAACCCAGTTACGCTCGAGCTTGGTGTATTTCATGGACAGGGCCCCTTCGTATTCGCCCGATATGCAGTTAGTTCATCGTACCCCAATTGTCCAGAAGCGCCGGTAAGGATTCGGCAAAGGGGTACGCACGAGCCCTACTCCTCGCGGTCGAACTCCTCGTCGGCGCCGAGCACGCGACCGCTGTAATTGACATGGTTGGTCACGGCTTCCATATCGCCGGTCTCGATAAAGCGGGCAACCGTGCACTCGTAATCGAGCAGCGCGCGGTCAAAGACCTCGGGGAAGCTCTCGGTCGAGACTTCATCGGTAAAGGGGTTCTTCCATGCCAAGTGGCCCAGGTTGCCGGTACGCTCGGGCAGCTCGGTCGTCACGCGGTGCGCAAGGCCGTCGAGCAGCGAATAATCGTGCACCAAGCCCTCAACCAGCGAGATCGCGCGCGTCTTTACGGAGCCGGCCGGCTCAATCGCGCGGTAAAGTCGCTGCATATTGGCAACGGCAGCACCGTACTCCCCC
>DXZX01000066.1:0-3485 GCA_019419445.1 Collinsella sp. | reverse complement strand
TATTTTCCGGTTCGACGAACAGCCGATCGTGTCAAATTTGGTCTAACAGAGCCTTGAAAAAAACCGGCGGGGCGCCCCCCCCGCCGGCTTGGTACCGAGTCTTTGTCGTTTGGGCTACTTGGCAGCCTCGGGCTTGTAGGTGGCAAACTCGATCGCAAAGCCCACGGCGGCACCCACGAAAGAGGCAACGATAGCCCAGATCATGTGGTTGATGCCGTTAACACCGGAGGGGTCGATGAAGGACAGCCAGTTGAAGACGCCCAGACCACCGGACATGTACACCACGGCGCCGGAGAGACCAATGATGAGGCCGCCCACAGCAGAACCGATGCTGGCGTTGATGAAGGCCTTCTTATCGGGCAGGGCGACACCGTAGATAGCGGGCTCGGTGACACCAAAGAAGAAGGCGGAGATCATGGCCGGCAGCGCGATACCGCGGAACTTCTCGTCCTTGTTCTTGAGATACATGGCGAAGAGCACAGCGCCCAGCGAGAAGGAGAGGGCGATAACGGAGCCCAGGATGTAGTCGTGGCCCAGAGTGGACAGGTTGACCAGCGCGATGGGCACGAGCGACCAGTGGAAGCCAAAGATGACCAGGCACATCCAGAAGGCACCGACGAGGGTGCAGCCCAGGAGGGAGCCGATCATGGGCAGGCCAAACAGCAGCGCGAAGAACTCACCAAGCAGGTTGGTGATGAGCGTGGCGATGGGGCCAATGACCAGATAGCCAAGGGTGACGGTAACGGTGACGACGATCAGCGGGGTGAAGAACATCTTCATAGAAGCGGGCATCCACTTCTTAACCCAGTGCTCGAGGGTGGAGCCAAACCAGACCATGAGCAGGATGGGGATAACGGAGCTGGTGTAACCCGAGGCAGGCATGATGAGCGGCAGGCCCAGGAACGTGGTGTACCAAGAGAAGGTGCCAGCAAAGCCGAGCTCGACGGAGCCGACAACCTCGCCCGAGGTCAGGGCAACCATGGTGGGATACACCAGGGCAAAGGCGATGGCCATGCCGTTGAACTCGCTCATCTTGAACTTCTTGGCCGCGGTAAAGCCAAGCACCACGGGCAGGAAGTAGAACATGCCGTCAGCGACGGTGTAGAGCAGCGTGTAGGCGCCGTCGTTGGCAAAGCTCGGGACCAGGAAGGTAGCGAGCGCCAGCAGGCCCTTCATGATACCGGCAGCGGCGAAGGTGCCGAGCATGGGGGCGAAGATGCCCGAGATGAGGTCGATGATCACATCGGTAACGCCCTTGGGAGCGGCATCGTCGTCATCGGCGTCGACGGCGCCGCCGTCGCTAAAACCGCCGGCCTTGAGAACGGCGTCGTAGACGTCCTCGACGATGTTGCCCACAACAACCTGGTACTGGCCGTTGGCGTGCATGACCTTGATGACGTTGGGCAGCTCGGAGATTGCCTCGTCATTGGCCTTCGACTCGTCCTTGAGCTTAAAACGAACACGGGTAATGCAGTGTGCGACGCATTTGACGTTGGACTTGCCGCCAACCAGCTCTACGATCTGGGCAGCAAGATCGTCGTATTTACCTGCCATGATCTGTCCTCTCTTTTCCAAATTTCGACAAAAATATCCCCTACCGCGAGCCGGTACCTTGCCCGCAGTTAGAAACCAAAAAGAATTGTTGCGATTGCCGCCGGGCTGGCGGCTTTACTCACTCGGTCTGCGAAGCCGATCGCAGACGGTTGATATGCATCATCAGATACAAGAGCTCCTCGTCCGAGCAGCTCTGCTTGAACTCTTTCTCGAACACGCGGTTGATGGCGTACGCACACTGGTAGGCCTCGGGAAAATCGCGGGCGGCCTGCATAAACAGTGAGGAGTTCTCGGTCTGCGTGCAGCTGCCCTTAACAAGGCGGCGAACCAAAAAGCGCAGGTGCGCAAGAAAGCGAATGTAGCAGTACGACGCCGTGTCGAGCGAGCAGCCGAGCTGCTTTTCCACGGAATGGGTTACCTCGTCAAGCACGCGGGTGCTCTTCATGATGAAGTCCATGTCCTTGGCGCGGCCCATGCCGTCGACCTCGGCGTTAACGATGTGGAGCGCGATGCTCGTGGCCTCGTTCTGACCCAGCTTGGCGCCGGTGTGCTTTTGCACGATGGCGAGCGCGGCCTGACCGATTTCGAGCTCACGCGGGTAGATGAAAGCCACCTCATGCTCGAGCGGGTTGGGAGCGCTGATCTGGTCGTCGTCGCGCTGAACGGCAAACTGCAGGTGATCTGCCAGGATAAAGGGCAGGCCACCGGACAGCTTGCAACCAAGCTGCTGGGATGCGAAGCAGGCAATGTCGCTTGCCGCGAGCAGAACGTCGTCGGGAAGTGTGCCGACCATATCCTGCAGGCTCTCGGGAACGTTATAGAATTTGCGCTGGATGAGCGACTCATCGGCAAGCTCGTAGGGCATCTCGTGAAAACCGATGCCCTTGCCAAAGACAACAACCTCTCGGCCGTCATCGCTGGCGGCGAGAGCAACGTTATTGTTGATCTTCTTTAAAATGAGCATGAAAAAACTCCTCGGACATCGGCGCTAGACGACGGGGCGATATTCCTCGTCTTCTATTATGCGCAAGTGATGCCTCCAGAGGAGTAACAAACTTGTGAGCACGTGGGCGATTGTAGGATGAAACTTGCATGCAGCGTAAGCCCCATTGGTGCGAAAGTCCGCTGAACGGTAGGAAATCGCCTGTAAACGGCAAAACCACCACAAAGGTGCCTGGCCCCTTTGTGGTGGTTTTGGCTGATGCCCCGATGTTACTCGCGCGGGGTGCCGTAGGGGTTGTACAAATCTGCAAGAGCAAATGTGCCGGTAGTAGCATCAAAGTCGAGTTCGAGCACACAGCAGTTGCCAATGCGGTGCTTCATCTTGAGCGGCTCCACGCCCACGCCGCGCATGACCTGAGCCGCTGCGGCGCCATGGCTCACGCACAACACGCTCTCATGTCCAGGGCGCTGCATGAACTCGGTGATGGTCGCCATCATACGCTCGCGAAACTCGACTTCGCCCTCGCCGTCATACTGCTTGTAAAAATCGCCGTACGGCAGGCGCGGATTCAAATCCTCGCTCGCGCCCTCAAATTTGCCAAAGTTCCACTCCTTAAGGCCCTTGACGCGCTCGTAAGGCTGACCGGGGAACGCAAGCTCAAGCGTGTCGCACGCACGCTCGGACGTCGAACTGTACGCATGGTCAAACGTAAGGCCACGCCCTCGCAGGGTCGCACCGACAGTTTTAGCCTGCTCGATTCCCAGCTCGGTGAGCGGCGAGTCACACCAGCCCTGCTTGCGACGAAGCAAGTTAAAGAGCGTTTGACCGTGACGCATAAAGTACAGTTTTGACATGAGGCCTCCGTGATCGCAATCGTTTGTCAGCGATTATGACACCTTGAGCTAACTTTAAGTCAAAGCTTTTTTGCAAAAAGGGACTGCGGACGATTTCTTGGACCGCTACGCGGCCCTTCCCAGCGCGGCGCGGA
>DXZX01000065.1:0-3502 GCA_019419445.1 Collinsella sp. | reverse complement strand
GCTTTAGCACATCGCAGGCGATGTCGACGGCGTCGTCGATGCAGCCGGGGCAGCTGCGGAGCGGACCCTGGTCCGATCCGACGCCTTTGAGCGTGCCGCAGACGGTCGTGGTGTTCTTCTCGCCAAAGCGCTTGGCAATCTCGCGCGACAGCTTGTAGGTCTGGCCCTTGGTCTTGGGGTTCTCCATACCGTCGCTCATCACAAAGCCCATGATGGCCACGGCGCCCGAGATGGCGCCGCAGGTCTCGGTCATGCCGCCCATGCCGGCGCCAAAGCCCTCGGTGAGGGTAAAGGCGATCTGGGGGTCGAGCCCCACAGCGGGCGCGAGCGTGCAAGCGACAGCCTGGGCGCAGTTAAAGCCGCGGGCGTGGTACTCGGCAGCCTGAGCCTGGCAGGCGGCAGTGTTGAGCTGGGTGGTATCGATCTGCTTCATCGTTGTCTCCTTGTTCATGGTGTACCCGCCTATGGTACCCTTGCTGGCGCATTCGCTTATCGAGACCGCAGTGCATATCTCATTGTTTTTCGCCATCGAACACTTTCTTAAGATTTGGGACAAATAAAACTGATTAATTTGTCTCATAACCTATCGGCGGGATGGGTTGAGAGGGGTGCGGGGTAGCGGTATCGTGAACCGAATAAAAACAAAACCCAAGTAAGGGAGTTGGATATGAGCGAGCAGACCATCGGTACTACATGTGTTCAGGGCGGCTATCACCCTGGAGATGCGGAGCCGCGCCAGGTGCCTATCTACCAGTCCACCACGTGGAAGTATGACACGTCCGAGCATATGGGCAAGCTGTTTGACCTGGAGGAGTCTGGTTACTTCTACAGTCGTCTGCAGAACCCCACATGCGATCTGGTTGCCGCTAAGATCTGTGAGATGGAGGGCGGCACCGCTGCGATGCTCACGAGTTCGGGCATGGCCGCGAACTTCCTCGCGATCTTTAACGTGGCCGGTGCCGGCGATCATGTGGTCGCGAGCTCTGCTATCTACGGCGGTACGTATAACCTGCTCGCTCACACCATGGGCCGCATGGGCGTGACTTGCACGTTCGTCGCCCCCGACTGCACCGATGAGGAGCTGGAGGCCGCCTTCCAGCCTAACACCAAGCTCGTCTTTGGCGAGACCATCGCCAATCCCGCCCTTGCCGTGCTCGACATTGAGCGTTTTGCCAAGGCCGCGCACGACCATGGCGTGCCGCTGATGGTCGACAACACCTTCCCGACGCCCGTGATGTGTCGTCCTTTTGAGTGGGGCGCCGACATCGTCACGCACTCCACGACCAAGTATATGGACGGTCACGCGGCCTACCTGGGCGGTGTAATCGTCGATCACGGTCAGTTTGACTGGATGGCCCATGCCGACAAGTTCCCGGGCCTCACCACGCCCGACGAGAGCTACCACGGCGTGACGTATGCCGAGAAGTTCGGTCGCGAGGGTGCCTTCATTACCAAGGCAACCGCTCAGCTTATGCGCGACCTCGGCCCCATGCAGAACCCGCAGGCGGCGTTCTTCCTGAATAGCTCGCTCGAGAGCCTCCATGTGCGCATGCCGCGTCATTGCGAGAACGGCCTGGCCGTTGCCAAGTTCCTGCAGAGCCATCCCAAGGTGCGCTTCGTGAGCTATCCGGGCCTGGAGGGCGATAAGTACTATGACCTGGCTCAGAAGTACATGCCCAACGGCACCTGCGGCGTTGTGAGCTTTGGCTTTAACGGTGGTCGCGCGGCAGCCGAGACCTTTATGAAGAGCCTCAAGCTCGCCCAGATCGCCACGCACGTGGCCGACGCCCGCACTTGCTGCCTGCATCCCGCTAATGCCACGCATCGTCAGATGAACGATGAGGAGCTCATCGCCTGTGGCATCTCCGCCGACATGGTGCGCCTGTCGTGCGGCCTCGAGGACACGGCCGATTTGATTGCCGACCTTGAGCAGGCACTCGAGCAGTGCTAGCCTAGCGTTCGTGCGAGGCGCCGATGCTGGCAGAAAGCTTTGGTGACCTTTAGTTCCGATTCCGTAGGCGGGACCCCAATCGCGGTTGTTTGCAGGCGATTGGGGCCCCGTTTTTTGCGTTGGGCCACTCGAAAGGATGGATATGGAGAAAACTGCAGAGCAGCTGCGCCGCGAGCACATTGCCCTAGAGGGCGACACCCATGGCAAGAACAAGTGGGCGATTCTGTTTACCGTGCTCATTATGACGTTTATGGTGTGTCTGGATTCGACCGTCGTGACCGTGGCGCTGCCCGTGATGCAAAAGGAGCTGGGCGTGGGCCTCGATCGCATTCAGCTGGTAAGCTCGGTGTATCTGCTTGCGACTTGCGTGGCTATGTTGCCGTTTGGCCGTCTGGGCGACGTGCGTGGCAAGGTGAATGTGTTCCAGCTGGGCGTCATCGTCTTTTCGGTCGGTTCGCTGCTGTGCGGCCTTTCGGCCACGCTTGAGGTTCTTATCCTCGCGCGCATTGTTCAGGGCGTCGGTTGCGCGGCGGCCATGGCTAACAACATGGGCATCATCACCGAGTCGTTTCCGGCGCGCGAACGAGGCCGTGCCATGGGTATTCTCGCGACCTTTGTGGCCCTCGGCATGATGTGTGGCCCCGTGCTCGGCGGCATGCTGGTGGCAAGCTTTCCTTGGGAGAGCATCTTCCTCATCAATCTGCCCATTGGCGTCATCTCGTTTATCGTGGGGCTCTACACGCTGCCGCATGTTAAGCCGGAGGCCGGCGAGCGCCCCATGTCCCTGATCGAGGCCGCTCGTCGTTGCTTTGCAAATTCGGCCTTCACCATCAACCTCGCCTGCATGCTCATCGTGTTTGTTGGCATTGGCGCATCCGAGTTTATTCTGCCGTTCTATTTTCAGGACGCCCACGGCTTTGGTTCCGACATTTCCGGACTGCTCTTTTTGGCGCTGCCAATGGTGAATGCCTTTATCGGCCCGCTTTCGGGAACGGTTTCGGACCGTGTTGGCTGCGAGGGTCCCACGGCGGTCGGCCTGGGCGTGTACGTATGCGGTCTTTTTGCGGCAAGCACGCTCGACGAGCACTCTTCTATCCCTGTGATCGTGTGCTGCGTCGCATTTATGTCGTGCGGTACGTCGATTTTCCAGAGCCCCAACAACTCGCTGTACATGGGCTCGGCTCCGCGCGAGGCACTTGGCTTTGCGGGCAGCTTGGGCAGTTTGGCGCGCTATGCCGGCATGGCAGTGGGCATTACGGCCGCGTCGCATATCCTGTATGGGCAGATGAGCGTGGCGATGGGCGAGGCGGTGACCAGTTTCGTTGCAGGCCGTCCGGATGTGTTCCTGTTTGGTTTTCGCTCGGTGTTCTACGTGCTCATGGCTGTGGCCGCTGTGGGCTTTGCGCTCGCCATGGTGCGTTTGGTGAAGATGCGCGCCCGCCATTAGCGTGTTGGGAGGCTGTCTGCCACGATTCGCGTTGTCCCAAAAAGACTGGGGTTGATTTTCAATCTCAACGCAACAGCCTGAACGGTCCCCGCGTTTCCGCAGCT
>DXZX01000064.1:0-3775 GCA_019419445.1 Collinsella sp. | reverse complement strand
ACACGCTTGCCCAGCAGGTTCTGACGGAAACGGCCCTGCTTGCCCTTGAGGGCCTCGGCGAGCGACTTGAGCGGGCGACCGCCACGGCCAGAGACCGGGCGACCACGACGGCCGTTGTCGAACAGGGCGTCCACGGACTCCTGGAGCATGCGCTTCTCGTTGTTCACGATGATCGCAGGGGCGTCCAGGTCGAGCAGGCGCTTGAGTCGGTTGTTACGGTTGATCACGCGACGATACAGGTCGTTGAGGTCGGACGCGGCGAAGCGGCCGCCGTCGAGCTGGACCATCGGGCGCAGATCGGGCGGAATGACCGGGATGACATCCAGGATCATGTTCGCGGGGCTGTTGCCGCCCTTCAGGAAGGCGTCAACGACCTCGAGGCGCTTAACGGCCTTCTCGCGCTTCTGCTTCTGGGAGTCCTCGTCGGCGATGATGGCCTTGAGCTTCTCGGCCTCGGAGGGGAGATCGATGGCAGCGAGCAGGTCGCGAACGGCCTCGGCACCCATGCCACCCTTGAAGTACATGGAGTAGTAGCGAGTCATCTCGCGGAACAGCGGCTCATCGGAAATGAGGTCGCGCTCGCTGAGCTTCATGAAGGCGTTGAAGGCGTCCGTGCGGAGCTGCTTCTCGTCCTTGCACTCTTCCTCGATGTCGACGATGCCGGAGGCGATCTCCTCGGGGGTCAGCGGCTCCTCGTCGGAGAACTCGTCAAAGTTCTCGGGGTTGCCCTGCTCCTTGAGGGACTCGATCTGGCGGGCGCACTCGGCATCGATCTCTTCCAGATCGGCGGCGAGCTCCTCGCGCAGGTCGTCGGCGTCGGCCTCGCGAGCCTCGTAGTCGACCTCGGTGATGATGTAGCTGGCAAAGTACAGAACCTTCTCGAGGTCCTTGGACTTGATGTCGAGCATACGGCTCATCGGGAAGCTCGTGGGGCTCTTGAAGTACCAGATGTGGGACACGGGAGCGGCGAGCTCGATGTGGCCCATGCGGTCGCGACGCACCTTGGCCGAGGTGACCTCGACGCCGCAGCGCTCGCAGACGATGCCCTTAAAGCGGATGCCCTTGTACTTGCCGCAGGAGCACTCCCAGTCCTTGGCGGGACCGAAGATCTTCTCGCAGAACAGGCCGTCCTTCTCGGGCTTGAGGGTACGGTAATTGATGGTCTCCGGCTTCTTGACCTCACCGTGCGACCAGGAACGGATCTGGTCGGCGGAGGCAAGGGAGATCTTTACCGAGTCAAAATCAGTAGCTTCGAAATCTGCCACAGTCAACTACTCCTTATCAGTGGTCGTGGCGGCGACAGCCTCGGGTGCCTCGGCGGTCTCGGCATCCTGGGCCTCGACGTCGGCGTCAACGCCGGCGAGCGCAGCCAGGTCGTCGAGAGCTGAAGTCTCCTCGGCGGTCACAGGGGCGGAGGCGTCCTCGTCGGCATCGTGCATGGGCTCGATGTCCAGTGCGAGGGAGCGAATCTCCTTGACGAGAACCTTGAAGGACTCGGGGATACCCGGGACAGGAACGTTCTCGCCCTTGACGATGGACTCGTAGGTCTTGACGCGGCCCACAGTATCGTCGGACTTGACGGTCAGGATCTCCTGCAGGACGTTGGAAGCACCGTAAGCGTACAGTGCCCAAACTTCCATCTCGCCGAAGCGCTGGCCGCCGAACTGGGCCTTGCCGCCCAGAGGCTGCTGGGTAACCAGGCTGTAAGGGCCGGTCGAACGAGCGTGGATCTTGTCGTCGACCATGTGGCCGAGCTTGAGGATGTAGGACGTACCCACGGTAATGGGCTCGCGGAACTCCTCGCCGGTGCGGCCGTCGAACAGACGGGTCTTGCCGCGCTCGTCAAGCTGGGTGACGAACTCGGGGCGCATGTGATCGCCAAAAGCAGCGGTGGCCTTGTTGAGCATGTTCTTGTTGGCACGACGGATAACCTCGGCGATCTCGTCCTCCTTGGCGCCGTCGAAGACGGGCGTCGCGGTGAAGAACGGACCGGGGACGTACTTGTCGGAGTCGGCCTGCTCGGTATCCCAACCGCAGGCAGCAGCCCAGCCAAGGTGGCACTCGAGCAGCTGGCCGACGTTCATACGCGAAGGAACGCCCAGCGGGTTGAGGATAACGTCGATCGGGGTACCGTCAGCCATGTAGGGCATGTCCTCGACCGGCAGAACGTTACAAATAACACCCTTGTTGCCGTGGCGGCCGGCAATCTTATCGCCCTGCTGGATCTTACGACGCTGGGCGACGTAGACGCGCACCTGCTCGTTGACGCCGGGGGCCAGGTCGTCGCCGTTCTCGCGGCTAAAGCGGACGACGTCGATGACGCGGCCGTAAGCGCCGTGAGGCATCTTAAGGGAGGTGTCGCGGACATCGTGGGCCTTGGCACCGAAGATAGCGCGCAGCAGGCGCTCCTCGGCGGTCAGAGCGCTCTCGCCCTTGGGGGTAACCTTGCCGACCAGGATGTCGCCAGGGCCGACCTCGGCGCCGATGCGGATGATGCCGTCCTCGTCGAGGTTGGCAAGCATGTCCTCGGAGAGGTTCGGGATCTCGCGGGTGATCTCCTCGGGGCCGAGCTTGGTGTCGCGGGCATCGATCTCGTGACGGGTGATGTTGATGGTCGTCAGCAGGTCCTCGGCCACCAGGCGCTCGGACACGACGATACCGTCCTCGTAGTTAAAGCCTTCCCACGGCATATAGGCCACGGTGAGGTTTTGGCCCAGTGCGAGCTCGCCATGATCGGTCGAGGGACCGTCGGCCAGAGGCTCGCCCTGCTCAACAGTGTCACCGACGCGCACGAGCGGACGGTGGTTGATGCAGGTGGACTGGTTGGAGCGCTGGTACTTGGCCAGGTGATACTCGTCCATGCCGCCGGCATGCTTGACGATGATCTTGGCGGCGTCGGCAAAGATGACCTCGCCGGCGTTCTTGGCCAGGGTGACCTCGCCGGAGTCCAGAGCGGCGCGACGCTCCATGCCGGTACCGACATAGGGAGCGGCGGGGTGAACCAGCGGCACGGCCTGACGCTGCATGTTAGCGCCCATCAGCGTACGCTTGGCGTCGTCGTGCTCCAGGAACGGGATCAGCGTGGCTGCGACGGAAAGCATCTGACGCGGCGAGACGTCCATGTAGTCGACGTCCTCGACGGGCACGTCGGCGGGAGCGCCGAAGGAGCCGTCGAAGTCACGGGTACGGGCGATCACGGTGTGCGGACGGACGATCTTGCCCTCGGCATCGGTCGTGATGAACTCGTTGGTCTTGGGATCGAGCGGTGTGTTGGCCGGCGCGATGACGTGCTTCTCTTCCTCGTCAGCGGTCATCCAGTCGATCTGGTCGGTGGCAACGCCGTTCTCGACGCGACGGAACGGGGCCTCGATGAAGCCGTACTCGTTGACGCGAGCGTAGAGGGCGAGCGAGCCGATCAGGCCGATGTTGGGGCCTTCGGGGGTCTCGATCGGGCACATGCGGCTGTAGTGCGAATTGTGAACGTCGCGGACGGCCGTCGGCACGTTGGTGCGGCGGCTGGAGCCCGACTTGTGGCCGGCAAGACCACCAGGGCCGAGTGCGGACAGACGGCGCTTGTGGGTCAGACCGGTCAGGGGGTTCGCCTGGTCCATGAACTGCGAGAGCTGCGAGGAACCGAAGAACTCCTTGATGGAGGCCACGATCGGGCGGATGTTGATGAGCGACTGCGGGGTGATCTCGTCGATGTCCTGGGAGCTCATGCGCTCACGGACGACGCGCTCCATACGGCTCATGCCGATACGGAACTGGTTGGCGA
>DXZX01000063.1:5019-5298 GCA_019419445.1 Collinsella sp. | reverse complement strand
CGTTGGTGCTGAGCGACTTGTTCCCCGCCTCAAATTAGCCATCCTGGGTCCCCGGTGGTTGCGGTGGGCGTGTTTGGTTGGTGCCTGTTGATGGTTTGGGTATCGGGGAGGGCGGGCTCCGTTATAATCGCCTAGAACATTAAATGGAAACGGGACGGGAGCCATACATGCGCCAGGGTTTCGACAACGCGAAATATATCGAGCTGCAGGCCGCTCATATTAAGGAGCGCATCTCGCAGTTTGGCGGCAAACTCTATTTGGAGTTTGGCGGCAAGCTGT
>DXZX01000063.1:0-5009 GCA_019419445.1 Collinsella sp. | reverse complement strand
CTATCACGCGAGTCGCGTGCTGCCGGGTTTTGAACCGGACAGCAAGTTCCGCATGCTCAAGAGCATTGCCGATGACGTTGAGGTTATCATCGCGATCAACGCGAACCACATCGAAAAAAACAAGGCTCGTGGTGACCTCGGTATTACCTATGACGAGGATGTGCTGCGCCTGGTTGACCTGTTCCGCGGCAACGGCTTTGCCGTCGCGGCTGTGGTCATCACCCAGTACGCCGGCCAGCCTGCTGCCGATGTGTTCCGCAACCGCCTGAACGCGCTCGGTATTCCCGCCAAGCTGCACTATCCCATCGAGGGGTATCCGCACGATGTCGATCTGATCGTGTCCGACGATGGCTACGGCAAGAACGAGTTTGTCGAGACCACCCGACCGCTCGTCGTGGTCACTGCACCCGGTCCCGGAAGCGGAAAGATGGCCACTTGCCTGAGCCAGCTCTATCACGAGCACAAGCATGGCACGGCCGCCGGCTATGCCAAGTTTGAGACCTTCCCGGTCTGGAATCTTCCTCTGACGCATCCGGTCAATATTGCCTACGAGGCCGCCACGGCTGACCTCGACGACGCCAATATCATCGATTCGTTCCACCTTGAGGCCTACAACAAGACCACAGTCAACTACAACCGCGACGTCGAGGCCTTCCCGGTGGTCCGTGCTCTGATGGAAAAGATCCTGGGCAAGAGCCCCTACCAGAGTCCTACGGACATGGGCGTCAATATGGTCGGCTTTGCCATCACCGATGACGATGCCTGCCGCGACGCTTCCAAGATGGAGATCGTCCGCCGCTACTTTACCGCGGTCGAAAATGTGCGCCGTACCGGCGTGGGCGATGAGCAAGTCGACCGTCTCAAGATTATTATGAAGAAAGCCGGCATCGATAAGAACTACTCACCGGCGCGCTCGGCGGCCCTCACCAGGGAGCAGCTGACGGGTGGTCCCGTGGGGGCCATGGTCATGCCCGATGGCTCCGTGGTGACCGGTAAGACCTCCACGCGCCTGGGCGCCGCAAGTTCGCTCATTATGAACGCCCTCAAGCACGTCTCGGGCGTCGACCTTGAGCTCGAGGTTATCAGCGATGAGGCGATCGAGCCCATCAGCAAGCTCAAGACGCATTTCCTGGGCAGCAAAAACCCGCGCCTCCACACCGACGAGACGCTTATGGCGCTGTCGATCACCTCGGCCACGAGTGAGACGGCCGCTCGCGTCCTTTCGGGCCTGGAGCAGCTGCGCGGTTGCGATGCCTTTTTTAGCGTGATTATCTCGCCGACGGACGAGACGGTACTGCGCAAACTGGGTATCAACGTGTGCTGCGAGCCCAAGTTTGAGCGCCGCGGTTTCTTCCATCGCTAAGTTTGAAGCACCGCGGTAATTGCATTGCATTTTGGCCGTATCGGGTTAGCGCCCGGTACGGCTTTTTGATCAATAAAGCGCCTATTTCGGCGAAAAATAGCTGTTTACCTGCCTAGAAACAATTTGAGCGGTATACAATAACCATAACTGTTTCATCCTTAGCGGGATGCCGCATGATGGATATTACCTGCCATCGTGAGGTGTGTCGGTCGCGCACGGCGCGTTAGATGCTCGTGCTCGGTTTGAGGAGGCTGCTATGGCGGGCAAGGGTCGTGCGAGTGTCAACGATATGAAGCGTGTCGAGGTGCTGGTGTTGATGGAGATCGACCGGCAAACCGAAGACAATGGCGGGCCGTATGGTTTCTCGCGCAAAACGCTTGCCGAGCGCGTGGGGGTTTCGCCGTATCGTGCCCGCGCCGCAATCGATCGCTTGGATTCCGAAGGCATGATTGATGTCGTCTCGCGTTATAGCGACGACGGCGGTCAGCTTGCAAATGGCATTTGCCTCACCGAACATGGCAAGTGGTATCTTGAGGGCGTCCGTACCGGCATGCTCGTTCAAGAAATGCTCGAGGACGAGGTTGCTGATCGATAGCAGCATGTAACCCTTGCCATAGCGACGCCGCCTGGGAAACCGGGCGGCGTTTTGTTTCAAGATTGAGAAATGCAATCGCACGCGAGAAAAATTGCGAACGGTCCGCGGCGCGAGTATTACAATGAAGACCCGTAAGATGTGGATAAACAACTTCTACGGGAAGCGCAGGTAACTCAATATGACCAAGCATGTGTTCGTAACCGGTGGCGTGGTTTCGTCCCTGGGCAAGGGTATTACCGCGGCCTCGCTGGGCCGTCTGCTCAAGTCGCGTGGCTACAAAGTAACGATGCAGAAGGCCGACCCGTATCTGAACGTCGACCCCGGTACCATGAGCCCCTTCCAGCATGGTGAGGTCTTCGTTACCGAGGATGGTTACGAGTCCGACCTGGACCTGGGTCATTACGAGCGCTTTATTGATGAGAACCTGACCCGCGATTCCAACTTTACGACCGGCGCCATCTATAAGAGCTTGATCGCCCGCGAGCGTCGCGGCGACTTTTTGGGCGGTACCGTGCAGGTGATTCCCCACGTCACCAATGCCATTAAGGACAAGTTCCGCCGCATTGAGGAGCAGACCGGCTCCGATGTAGTCATCACCGAGCTGGGCGGCACGATCGGTGACATCGAGTCCCAACCGTTTGTCGAGGCCATCCGTCAGTACCGCAAGGAGGCCGGCCCCGAGAACGTCTGCTACATCCACGTGTCGCTTGTTCCCTATATCGCCGCCGCCCACGAGGTCAAGACCAAGCCCACGCAGCATTCCGTCAAGGAGCTCCGCAGCTTTGGCATCCAGCCCGATATCATCGTGCTGCGCTCCGACCACCATATCGATGACGCTATCCGCGGAAAGATCGCAAGCTTCTGCGACGTTGACACCGATTGTGTCTTTACCAACGAGGACTGCGCGAGCATTTACGATGTTCCGCAGCTGCTTGCCGAGCAGGACTTTGACCTGCGCATTTGCGAGCGTCTGGGTCTGGACCCGCGTGAGCGCGACATGAGCGAGTGGAACGAGTTCCTGCGCAAACAGAATCACGCCAACCATCACGCCGACAAGGTGAAGATTGCCGTCGTGGGTAAGTACACGCAGCTGCCCGATGCGTACCTGTCGGTTATCGAGGCCCTGCACCATGCGGGCGTCTTCTACGATCGCCATGTGGACGTCCAGCTGGTCGACGGCGAGAGCCTCGACGAGCAGAATGTCTCCGAGGTTTTGGGCGACGCCTCGGGCATCCTGGTCCCCGGCGGCTTTGGCAAGCGCGCCCTGGAGGGCAAGATCCTCGCGGCCGAGTTTGCCCGTGAGCACAAGATTCCGTATCTGGGCATTTGCCTGGGTATGCAGGTGGCCGTGTGCGAATTTGCGCGCAACGTCGTCGGCCTTGCCGGCGCCAGCTCCTCCGAGTTCGATCCGGATGGCCCGTATAGCGTCATCGATCTGATGAGCTCGCAGGAGGACGTGACCGAGAAGGGCGGCACCATGCGCCTGGGCGCCTATCCGTGCAAGCTCGCCGCCGATACCCTTGCTCGCGAGGCATATGGCGAGGGGCTCGTCTACGAGCGTCACCGTCACCGCTTTGAGTTCAACAACGCCTTCCGTGACCAGCTCGAGGACGCCGGTTTGGTTATCTCGGGTCTGTCGCCTGACGAGCGCCTGGTCGAGATGGTCGAGCTGCCGCGCGACGTGCATCCGTGGTATGTGGCAACCCAGGCTCATCCCGAGTTCAAGAGCCGCCCGACCAACCCGCAGCCGCTGTTCCGCGAGTTCGTGCGCGCTTCGATCGGCCAGCACGAGGGTGTCGACCGTCTGCAGGTGACGCCCATGAACCTCGCTACGGACTAAGGGTGCCGGCGAATAAGGAACATACCGAAGCTACTCCCTCGTCGCTCGCCGTGGCGGCGGGGGAGTATCTCGATTACCTTGCGGTCGAGCGGGGTTTGGCGCGCAACACGATTGCGGCCTATCGTCGTGACCTGACGACGTACTGCGCCTATCTGGAGCGGGTGGGTATTGTGTCTTTTGAAGAGGTGACCCGTCAGGTCGTGGAGGGCTTTGTCGCCGACCGTCGCGATGGGGGCTATTCGGATGCCTCGGTGGAGCGTGCGCTTGCGGCCGTGAAGGGCCTGCATGCCTTTTTGGTGCGCGATGGGGCTGTGGCCCAAAATCCAACGGCGGCGTTGCGCCTGCCTAAAAAGGCTGAGCGTTTGCCGGAGTATCTATCGGTGGAGGATGTCTCGGCGCTGCTCGATCAAGACTTCCCCGAGGGCGAGATGGGCTTGCGCGACCATGCCATCTTGGAAGTGCTCTACGGATGCGGTTTGCGTGTGAGCGAGTTGGTGGGACTCGATGTGGGCGATATCCATATCGACGATGGCTTTGTGCTCGTTCGCGGTAAGGGCTCGAAGGAACGCCTGTCCCCGCTGGTGGGAAGCGCGGCGCGAGCTCTGACGCTTTATGTAACTGAGGGGCGTTCTCGCTTGGCGGCCCATGCCCGCGGAACCGAGACCTCGGCGGTCTTTTTAAATAAGAACGGCCGCCGTCTGTCGCGCCAGGGCATCCATGCCATCTGTGAGCGCTACGGGCGCCAGGTGGGACTGGTGGGGCTCCATCCCCATACGCTGCGTCACTCCTTTGCCACCCATATGCTTGCGGGCGGCGCAGACCTCCGTGTGCTACAGGAGATCTTGGGACATGCCGATATATCGACCACGCAGGTCTACACGCATGTCGATCGTACGCAACTGACCGAGGTCTATTTGGCGGCGCACCCGCTGGCACATCGTTAACACATCGCTGACCTGCATATTTATAGGTATTTGGGGACGGGCTCCAGATTGCCGCGGCGTGCTTTTGCGCGCGCATGGGCAATCTGGGGCCCGTCCCATTTTTCGCCACTTGGCGTCGCGGTGGTGGGCCGCACGGGCCTTGGGTGGGGGAGTTTGGGGGCGATGTGAACGCCATGTAAAAGGACGCAAAAATCGCCTCAAGGTCAACTTGAAGGTTGAGGTTGAAAGGCGGGGTGCCACAGGTGGCATCCCGCCTTTGCTGTAAAC
>DXZX01000062.1:5344-5788 GCA_019419445.1 Collinsella sp. | reverse complement strand
ATGGTGGAGTCGGTGCCGTGTCCGCGGGCGTCGGTGCTTCGGCTGCGGGCGTCGGCGGCGGTTTGGCGCTGGCGGCGGTAGTCGATCATGCCTTGGATGATGGGCTTGCCAAAGCTCACGACATCATCGTTGTAGATGGCGGTTCGGGCTGCTAGGAGGCAGTCGGTAAAGTCCATATGGGTCTTGCCAAAGAGTTTGATGGCAAGGGCGACAACGGTGGGCTCGTCGACCATGACATCATCGAGCAGCCTTTTCATGGCTGCAGCAATCTCAACGCGGGGAACCTTATAGACGTCGCGCAGCGTGACCACGACGCGCGTGATGATTTCGGGGTAGACACGAGCGGTGCGCGTGGCGATGACCTTGGCGGCGCGCGGCGACAGAACTTCGTCGTCGTCAAGCAGGTAGCGCAGGATGACGGTCTCGTCGATGATGGTGCTACTC
>DXZX01000062.1:0-5334 GCA_019419445.1 Collinsella sp. | reverse complement strand
ATCTACTTCCTCCGGACCCAAAACCGACTCGTCGCTTTCTGTGGCTAGGTATTCAATCCAGGCATTGCGCTCCTCGGAGCGGCGATTGGGGTCCCCATATGCTTTGAGCAGTCCATAGGCGGCCGTGCCGTCCTTGGAGCGCACGGCGACCGGCTGAAAGGGGAGCTTGCGCATCAAAATACTCTGCGCGACAAATAGACGGACAGCCTCGGCGAGCGATGTGCCCATGGCGTCGTAGAGACGCTCGGCATGCTGCTTGTCTTCCTCGCGAATGCGCACCTGCAGGATGGCTCGTTTTTGAGTCGATGACATCACTGGCCTCCCTTAATGAGCGTGCAATTTGAATAGTCAAATACAACATCGGCTAATAATAGCCAATCTTACAACCACTACTTTATTGCACTAGAGTAAATGAGTGTAAACGATATTACAAACGTACTACATCCTTCAGAAACGAGCGTGAAATCTCCCTTGGATGTACGCATGTAATACACTCACCTTTATAGCTTCTAGAGAATAATTCCAACCTGCCAAAACCCCTGCAATACACCCGTATTGCAGGGCCTATGCTCAAGTTTGCCCCCTGCAACTGCGTATATTTAACCTGTATATCGTTGGAGGAATTCTATCGAAGTGCCTGTTTCGCCGCATGCACTCGATATGCCGATGCCAGGCCACGGGCGGCTTGGGGCAACGTCGACAGGGTCTCTCCGGCATGGGATTCAGGAGGGAGTGAACAACATGGGCAATAAACGAGTCGTGGCTGATTCTTCACGCTGCATTGGGTGCCAAACCTGTATGGCGGCGTGCATCGAGGCGCACGATATTCCCGGCAACATCGCCGCACCTCGCTTGCGCGTAACGCGCACCTACGAGATTTCCGCGCCGGTGGCATGTCACCACTGCGAGGACGCTCCGTGCGCCAAGGCCTGCCCCACGGGCGCCTTGTTCTTTGATCCAAAGAACCATCGCATCGGCGTCAACGAGGACAACTGCATCGGCTGCAAGAGCTGCGTCATGGCATGCCCCTTTGGCGCCGTGAGCGTGGCGACCACGCAGGTCCCCGTCTTGATGGGTGACGTTCGCGTGGGTTCGCAGACTAAGAGCTTCGTGCTCAAGTGCGACCTGTGCGTGGACCGTCCCGGCGGTCCGGCGTGTGCCGAGGCGTGTCCGACCAAGGGCCTCACCCTGGTAGACGAGGAGCGTCTGGCAGAACTGACTGCCGAGCGTGCCCGCGCCACCATCGAAAACGAGGCGTAAGCGTCGGGCGACAGGCCCAATGATTGTCAAATAAGTACCGAGTATTCGGTAGCAGAGA
Organism: Collinsella sp.; assembly: GCA_019419445.1. Taxonomy (GTDB): domain Bacteria; phylum Actinomycetota; class Coriobacteriia; order Coriobacteriales; family Coriobacteriaceae; genus Collinsella. The sequence goes on along the minus strand of DXZX01000062.1, from coordinate 4,016 downwards.
AAGGAAGGAGGGTGTCATGGAGAAGCATAAAGTGATTTGCCCGTACTGCGGCGCCGGTTGCCAGTTTAACCTCTTGGTCCAAAACGGCCAGGTCGTGGGTACCGAACCGCTCAACGGCATCACCAACCAGAGCGAGCTGTGCCTTAAGGGCATGAGCGGCTACGACTTCATCAACGACACCAAGATCTTGACTCCCCGCGTACTGCACCCGATGATCCGCCGCACCAAGGGCGCGGATCTTGAGCGCGTAAGCTGGGACGAGGCACTGGATTTCACCGCATCTAAGATGCAGGCCATAATTGACGAATATGGTCCTAACGCTGTCATGACCACCGGCTCTTCGCGAGGCGGCGGCAATGAGGCGAACTACGTCATGCAGAAGTTTACGCGTGCGTGCATCGGCACCCACAGCGTAGACAACTGCGCCCGTACTTGACACGGCCCTACTGTCCTCGGTCTGATGGACACGGTTGGTTCAGGTTGCATGTCATGCTCCATCCCCGGTATGGAGGATGCGGGCTGCATTTTCCTCTTCGGCTATAACCCTGCCGATTCGCACCCCATCGTCGCAAGGCGTATCGTGCGAGCCAAAGAAAAGGGTTGCAAGATCATCGTCGCCGACCCGCGCCATATCGAAACCGCGCGTATCGCCGATCTCTACCTTCCGATCAAGAACGGTTGCAACGTTGCGTTCCTCAACGCCTTTGCCAACTGCTTGGTCAACGATGGCCTCTACGACAAGGAATTCGTCGCCGAGCACACGAACGGCTTTGACGAGTGGTGGGAGACCATCAAGAACTACACTCCCGAATCCGTACAGGACATCACGGGTGTCGAGCCCGCGTTGATCCACCAAGCTGCCGAGATGTACGCCACGGCGAAGCCCTCTGCCATCATTGGCTGGGGCATGGGCGTATGCCAGCAGAAGCAGAACCTGAAGACGGTGCATACCATCGCCTCCATCGCCGGCGTTGCCGGTCAGATCGGCAAACCCAACTCCGGCCTCGCGCCCGTGCGTGGCCAGAATAACGTCCAGGGCTCCTGCGATATGGGCATGCTGCCCAACCTGTACCCTGGCTACCAGAAAGTCACCGACCCCGCAGTGCGTGCCAAGTTTGCCAAGGCTTGGGGCGTGCCCGAGGAAAAGCTCCCGCTCGAGGAGGGCTACAAGCTCACCGACCTGGGCCACCTGGTCGACGAGGGCAAGGTGCACTGCTTCTACAACTACGGCGAGGACCCGGTGCAGACCGAGCCCGATTCGGCCGGTATGCGCAAGACGCTCTCCGAGCTGGATCTGTTCATTTGTCAGGACATCTTTATGACGCAGACGACCATGCTCGCCGACGTCATCCTGCCTGCCACCTCTTGGGGCGAGCACGAGGGTGTCTTTACCGCATCCGACCGTAGCTTCCAGCACTTTGACGCGGCCGTTCCGCCCAAGGGCGAGTGCCGTCACGACTGGGAGATCTTCGCGGACCTGTCCACGCGTATGGGCTATCCCATGCACTACGACAACACCGAGCAGATCTGGAACGAGTGCATTAGCCTGTGCCCCAACTTTGTGGGCGCGACCTACGAGAAGATGGCTCCCGAGGGCGGCTACGCCCAGTGGCCCGTCAAGAGCACCGATGTGAACGACCACGGTACGCCCGACATGTTCGCTGGTGGCAAGTTCACCACCAAGGACGGCCGCGCCAACCTGATGGCGCACGACTGGGAGGCGCCCTCCGAGCTTCCCGACGATGAGTACCCGCTCATCCTGTGCACCGTCCGCGAGGTCGGCCACTACAGCTGCCGTTCGATGACCGGCAACTGCAAGACGCTGGCGCTGCTCGCCGACGAGCCCGGTTTTGTCCGCATGAATCCCGCGGACGCCCAGGCGCGCGGTATCAAGAACGGCGACATCGTCTCGATCCACAGCCGCCGCGGCCAGGTATACAGCCGCGCCGACGTGAGCGACCGCATCAACAAGGGCACGGTCTATATGACCTACCAGTGGTGGATCGGCAAGTGCAACGAGCTGACCATTCACAAGGTCGACCCGGTCTCGCACACGCCCGAGGACAAGTTCTCCGCCTGCCAGGTCGACGCCATCGCCGACCAGGTGTGGGCCGAGGGCGAGGTAGAGCGTCAGTACACCGAGCTCAAGCAGGCTCTGGTGGACGCCGCCGCTCCCCAGGACGTTGAGCCTGGCGCCGCCAAGTTCGACGACGAGACGCACGTGAATCAAATCGTGTAGTCCCGTTCTCGTTGGCTTTTTGGGCCGGGCGTCCCGTACGTTCGGGAGCCCGGCCCGTTATTTTGAAAGGAAGTGGGGATGAACCGCTTCATCGACATCAACCCGGAGAGGTGCATCGGCTGCGGAACATGCCAGTCCGCCTGTGCCGACGCCCACCGGATGCAGGGTCTTCAGGATACGCCGCGCCTGGCGCTCGTGAAGACCGGCGGTATTTCGGCCGCCCTTGCCTGCCACCATTGCGAGGGTGCCCCCTGCGCCGAGGTTTGCCCGGTGAATGCCATCGAGCACGATGGCGACCGCATCCACGTCAAGGAGCAGGAGTGCATCGGGTGCAGGCTGTGCGCCATCGCGTGCCCCTTCGGAGCCATCCATCCCGATGGCACGTCTATCGCCGGTGTCGCAGGCATGTGCGACCCGACGCCTTCGTACCCTAAGTCCCTGAGCAGCCTGCTTACGTGGGCTCCCGGCCAGTACACCTGCGCTGTCAAGTGCGACCTGTGCGCCTTCGATCCGGACGGCCCACATTGTGTGGCGGCGTGCCCCACCAAGGCACTGACCGTCATGGGTGGCGCGGCCGATCGCGAGCTCGACGAGGCCAAGCGCCTGCGCTCGATCGAAAACGGTCCGGTTGTCGACGTTACCGCTGTGGCCCAGGGTCTGTCCGAGAAAGCAGAAGGGAGCGTAAACAATGGATAGCATGACGCTGTTTATCGCATCGCTTGCCGTCTCGTGCATCGGTGCGCTCGCCTCGGTTCTGCTGATCAAGGCCGATAACGCCGCCAAGACCGCCGGCTGCCTTATCGGCGCCGTCGCCGCGGTGCTTTCGTTCATCGCGGGCCTCGAGGCCGTGCTTGGCGACGTTTCGTCCCTCAACACGGTCTTCTTTTTCCCGTTCGCCCGTCTCGAGCTCTTGCTCAACGGCCTTGCGGGCCTGATCGTGGTCCTCATCTCAATCCTCGCCTTTGCGGGCTTCATCTACGGTCTGTCCTACTTCGATGAGTACCCGGGCAAGGTCGGGCGCGCCGGTTTCTTCATGAACACCTTCGTCGCCTCGATGATGCTCGTCATCACCGCCGACAACGTGTTCTGGTTCCTGGTCGCCTTTGAGCTCATGTCCCTTACGAGCTACTTCCTTGTCGTTATCGAGGAGAACAAGAACTCCATTAGGGGCGGTTGGCTCTACTTCGTCATCGCGCACGTGGGCTTTGTCCTTATCATGGCGAGCTTCCTGCTCATGACCAACGGCGTGGGCGGTTCCTTCAGCTTCAGTGATTTCCGTACGCATGACTTTGGACCCGCCGTCTCCTCCGCGTGCTTCGTCCTCGCGTTCTTCGGATTCGGCGCAAAGGCCGGTATCATCCCGCTGCACTCCTGGCTGCCCCAGGCGCACCCCGAGGCGCCGTCCAACGTGTCCGCCCTCATGTCCGGCGGCATGATCAAGATCGGCATCCTGGGAATCCTCAAGGTCGGTCTCGACCTGCTCGCGGGTTCGGGCGTCCAGCTCTGGTGGGGCCTCATGGTCCTGGTCTTCGGATCCATCTCGTCGGTCCTGGGCGTCGTCTACGCCCTCCACGAGCACGACATTAAGCGCCTGCTGGCCTACCACTCCGTCGAGAACATCGGCATCATCTTGCTCGGTGTCGGCGCGTCCATGACGGCGCACGCCCTGGGCAACGACGTCATCGCGACGATCGCGCTCATGGCCGCCCTCTACCACACGCTCAACCACGCCATGTTCAAGGGCGAGCTGTTCCTCGGCGCGGGCTCCCTGCTCTAT
>DXZX01000061.1:0-5915 GCA_019419445.1 Collinsella sp. | reverse complement strand
ATGATGCGGCAGATCGCCGGCTGGCACAGGCCGTCGTCGAGCTCGATGCCGCGACGCAGCGGTGCGAGGTCGCGGTCGGTCAGGTGCCCGTCAACGAGCGCCTGGTAGGTCTTGTAGACGTGCTTGCTGGGGTGCAGCAGGTCCTGCGACAGGTCGCCGTTGGTGGTAAAGAGCAAAAGGCCCGTGGTGTCGCGGTCCAGGCGACCCACCGGGAAAAGCCCCGGAAAGCGGTCGCGCGGGACCAGGTCGGCCACACAGGGGCGCTCCTGCGGGTCGCTCATGGTGGTGAGGTAGCCGGTCGGCTTGTAGAGCATCAGGTACACGGCGCCCTGGTTGAGTTTGACGGGCATGCCGTCGACCTCGATGTGATCGCGGTCGACGTCGACCTTGGTGCCCAGTTCGGTCGCGACCTCGCCGTTGACGGTCACGCGGCCGGCGGTCATCAGGTCCTCCGAGCCGCGGCGGCTCGCCACACCCGCGCGCGCCAAAAAGCGCTGCAGGCGCATGGTGTGCGGGTAGACGGGCTGGGCGTCGGTTGCGGGCGCTCCGTTGCCCACGCCGCCCGCAACGCGCGTCTCCCCTGCTTCGTTAGTCCTCGTCATGCATGTCCTCCGAGCTGTCACCGCTGGTCAGGATCTCTTCATCTGCGTCGTCCTCAACATCGGTATCGAGCAGTTCGCGCTCTTCGTCTAGGTCCTCGGCCTGCTCCTCGAGCGTGGACTGAATACTGCGGCCGCTCAGGCGCTCGCGGATAAACTGGCGCGACTGCTCGTCGGGGGCAAACTGCTCCAGATCAGGCAGGTCGCGGGTGGAGCGCAGGCCGAACTTTTCCAGGAAGGCGTTGGTCGTGCCGTAGATGATGGCTTGACCGCGCTCGGGGTCGCGGCCGAGCTCGCGCACCAGGCCCTTGTCCACGAGCGACGCAATGACGCCGTCGGAGTTGACGCCGCGGATGCCCTTGACGACCTCGCGCGTAACGGGCTGGTGGTAGGCGATAACGGCCAGGGTCTCGAGCGCCGCCTGCGACAGCTTTTGCGTGTCCCAGCTCAGCACATACGCCTCAACCACATCGTGGTAGGCGGGGTGCGTAAACAGGCGCCAGCCGCCGGCGACCTCGCGGAGCTGAAAGCCGCGGTTGGCCTCCTCGTACTCAACCTTGAGCTCGGCCAAAAGCGACGCACACTCGCCCGGGGCGATATCCAGCGCACCTGCCAGCGCGGGTGCGCTCACGGGGTCGCTCGACACCAGCAGCAGCGCCTCGAGGGCGCCTTTGAGGCTGTTTGCCTCCAGCGTGGAAAGGGTTGACATGGTTGCCGCTCCTATTCGGTGAGCTCGGGGCCCTCGCCGGGCACGTATGCCTCGGCGCCCTCGACGCGGTTGATTTGAATGGTTCCGAAGATCTCGTCCTGACTCAGCGTGAGCGAGCCGCGCTTGGCGAGCTCGAGCATGGCCAGGAAGGTGACGACGAGCTGCTCGGTGGTGGCGTCGCCGTCCAACAGCTCGCGGAAGGTGCAGGTTTGGTGCGCCATGGTAAAGCGGTCGACCGAGGCCACCGTCAGGTCGAGCGGTACGCGATGTGGTGCCACGTGCTCGGCCTCCAGCAGGAAGGTCTGGCGCTTGCCGTCCAGGTCGGCGCAGATGACGGCCAAGCCGCGCAAGGTAATGCCGGCCAGGTAGTCGGGCATAAGGCCCAGAAACTCGGGGTCGGGGCCGGCCACGCGCGGATGCATGCGGCTTTCGGCCTGCATGCGGGCGCCAAGAGCCGCCGCCGCGCCTTTAAACTGCTTGTAGGCGATCAGGCGTTGAATCAGGACCTCGCGCAGGGCGTCGCCGTCGAGCGCGCTGAGTTCCTCGAGGTCTTCGTCGTCCTCGTCATCGTTGTCTCTCTTGCGCGGGGCTTCCTGGGGCACCAGCGAGGCGGCCTTGATGTCCAAAAGGGTTGCCGCGACCAGCAAAAAGTCGCTCGCCACGTCCAGGTCCAACGCCTCGATGCGCTCGGCCTCGGCAAGGTATTGCTCGGCCACCTCGCTGATCGAGATGGCACCGATATCAACTTTTTGGCGGGTTACCAGCTGCAACAGCAGGTCGAACGGTCCGCTGTAGACCTGCGTCGACACGCGATACGACATCTTCGACCTCCTTTGACGGCGCCTTCGCGGCGCGGTTTGGGTGCATGTTGCGACCGTCTTGCACGGTCGACCTGTAAGTTTACCTTAGATGCCGGCGATTGCGAAGTTGAGCAGCCACTCGGCCAGCGGATACACGGTAACGTCGAAATACCGTCCGATCACGTCGATGCCGGTCCACATGGGCAGCAGATACAGCACTAGGATGAGGATGGGCATGGCGTATTGCTGCAGGCGATAGTAGTTGGCGAGCGTTTTTCCCTTGAGGAACGGCACGATAATCGACGAGCCGTCGAGCGGCGGGATCGGGATGAGGTTAAAGAACGCGAGCGATAGGTTGACCACGATAAAGGTGGCGCCGAAGTTCATGATTTGGGAAGCCACGGCAAAGGACATGCCGGCGTAGAGGTTGCCGTATGCCGCGTGCATGAGGGCGGCCGCGAGACACGCGAGCGCGATGTTCGACGCAGGGCCGGCAACGCTCACCAGGACCTCGTCGCGCTTGGGGTGCTTGAGGTTGTTGAGGTAGACGGGCACCGGCTTGGCAAAGGCGAACACCGGGCCGCCGGCGGCAAGCATCAGCAGCGGCAGGAGAATGGTGCCGAACGGGTCGATATGGTTGAGCGGGTTGAGCGAAACGCGACCGCGCGAACGGGCCGTCTTGTCGCCGAGCGCCCAAGCCGCCGCGGCGTGTGCGCTCTCGTGGATGACGATGCCAACGATGACGGCGACGGCGCTGGCGAGCAGGTTCATGAGGTAGCTGCTGGACATGTCGCTCCCCTAGCGGACGCGGCGCGAGGCGCGCGTGAGCAGGTAGTCGGCCACAAACAGGATAACGGCTACGATGGCGTAATCCAGGCGGAACACACCGCCAAAGGGCGACGTAATGACGCCATAGCCGGCGATGGCGCTCGGAAGCGCGCGCGAAAGCTCAACGACAAAGCCCACGATCTGCAGCTTGGCGGTGAGGCCGCTAAAGCATAGCAGCACGGTCATCGCGCTCATAAAGATGCCGCAGATGCGACAGGCGATGGCGATGATGCTCATCGCCACGGCGGCGGCCTTACGAGAGTTCACGCGCGGTCTCCTCTTCGATCTGGGTGGAAAGCTCGAGCCATTCGTCCTCGAGCTTGGGCAGCTCTTGCTTAAGGCCGTTATATTCCCCCAACGCGGCGTTGAACTTGTCCTGATCGGCATAAAGCTCTTCGCTTGCCATCAATTCCATAAGCTCGTCATAGCGGGCGCGCTTTTTGTCCAACTCTGCCTCGATCTTCTTGAGCTGGTTGCGCACGCCCTTGAGCTTTTTGTTGAGCGCGGCGCGGGCCTGGGCCTCGGCGCGCTTTTGCTCCTTGGTCTTTTTGCCCTCGGCCGGCTTGGGGGCCGCGGCGGGGCTGCTGGCCTGGGCGGTGTTGGCGGGCTTAGTGCTCTTGCCTGCCGCCGGCGCGCTCTCCCCTGCTGCCTCGGCGGCGGCGCGGGCAGCGAGGTCCTCGCGTTTGAAGAGGTAGTAGTCGTAGTCGCCATCGTAGACCGTGACCTTGCCGTCGCGGATGTCGATGATGCGGTTGGCCACGGCGCGTACCAGGTGCTCGTCGTGGCTGATCAGCACGATGGTGCCGGGGAAGTTTTGCAGGGCGTTCTCGAGCATGTCTACCGAGTCGATGTCCAGGTGGTTGGTGGGCTCGTCTAGGCATAGGAGCGCCTCGGGGGCCACAAGCATCTTGGCGAGCGCCAGACGCGCCTTTTCGCCGCCGGAGAGGACACGTACCTGCTTTTCGATGGAATCGTTGTCGCTAAACAGGAAGGCGCCCAGTAAACTGCGCTGCTGCGGTACGGTCCACTTGGGCGTGACAGTGTCGATCTCTTGCAGGACGGTGTTGGACTCGGTCATGCCCTCGAGCGCGTGCTGGGCATAGTAGGCCACACCCACGTTGGTGCCCAGGTCGCGCGTGCCGGTTGTGGGCGGCTCCAGGCCGGCGAGGATCTTCATGAGGGTGGACTTGCCGGCGCCGTTGGGGCCGACGAGCGCCACGTGCTCGCCGCGGTAGAGCTTAAGGTCGATGTCGCTGTAGATGTGCTTGTTGCCGTAGGATTTGGATACGCCCTCCAGGTCCACGACCATGTCGCCCGAGCGCGGCGGGTCGGGGAACTTAAAGTCGATGTGCTTGTGGCCTTCGGGCAGGATGACAAGTTCCTTTTTGATCTGCTCGATCTTGCGGATGCGCTCCTGCGCCTGGGCGGCCTTGGTGGGCTTGTAGCGGAACTTGTCGACGAAGACCTGCATGTGGGCGATGTCGCGCTCCTGCGCGGCGCGCTTGGCGCGCATCTGCTCCAGATTGTCCTCGCGTTGCTTGAGGTAACTGCTGTAGTTGCCGGTGTAGGTCGTCACGCGGCGGTTCTCGAGCGCGGCGACGTGGTCGACGCAGGCGTCCATGAAGGCGCGGTCGTGGCTGACGATGAGCACGGCGCCGTCGTAGTTGGCAATAAAGCCGCGCAGCCACTGGACGCTCTCGAGGTCTAGGTGGTTGGTGGGCTCGTCGAGCAGCAGCAGGTCGGGGTGGCGCAGGAAGAGCTTAGCCAGCGCGATGCGCATCTGCCAGCCGCCCGAGAACTCGGAGCACGGGCGCTCAAAGTCGGTGACCTTGAAGCCCAGGCCGGAAAGGATTTTGCGCGCGTTGCTCTCGAGCTCGTAGCCACCCAGGTGCTCAAAGCGGTCTTGGACTTGGCCGTACTCGTTAAGGAGTGCGTCGACGTCCTTGCCTTGCTCGGAGAGCTCGGTGATCTGGGCCTGCAGCTCGTTGGCGCGCTCGCCCATGCGGCGGATTTCCTTGGCGGCGGCCATGACCTCGGCGAGGATGGTGGTGTCCTTGTGCTCCAGGTTGGTTTCCTGCTCTAGGTAGCCCACCTGGCAGTCTTTTGCGTACTGGACCTGGCCGGCATCGGGGCTGTCGATGCCCATGATGATTTTGAGCATGGTGGTTTTGCCGGCGCCGTTGGGTCCCACGAGCGCAAAGCGTTCGCCGGGGTTGATCTGGAAGGACGCGCCGCTAAAGAGGACGCGTGCGCCGAAGCTTTTTTCGATCTTGTCGACCAGGAGGATCATGGTGCCGCCTTTGACCTTGTGTGCCTATATGAAAAAAGGCCCCAACTTGCGTTGGAGCCTCATTCAATGCTCGGGTGGAGACGAGGGGGATCGAACCCCTGACCTCTTGACTGCCAGTCAAGCGCTCTCCCAGCTGAGCTACGCCCCCGTGCGAAGAAGTACTATACGGGAACTCGGACGGCGATGCAAGGACATTTTTGGAAAAACTTTCCGTGGGCGGCGGCGCGGATGCGGGGCGGAATCGAGAGCGATGGGCCCGCGATGCCCGACTAAGCCCGCGGGGCCGGTGCGGACGCGCGCCCAGGGCGTCGGGGCCCCTCGATGCCCGGCTGAGCCCGCGGGGCGCGCCCCGCGGGAGGGCGGCGGCAGCGCCGCCCTCCTTTCCAGCGCCCCCCGGGGACATCTCGAGTTCCGCCGTCCGCCGCTTTTCGCTCTCGGAGTGCGGTCCGCCATGCGCCGGGCTGCTACTCCACCGGCGACGGTCCCATTATTGGTGCCGATCGCGCTTTCGCCCACTCGGCCATTTCAAAACCATGCCGGATTACGGGGCTAGACCGGGGACCACCGAGCATGCCGGAATTAGTGGAAACAAAACCGCAGGTAGAAGGCTTGTACATTTAGTTAAATGCAGGGCATGGACGGCCGGTCTGGGTTGAGCCCCGTAATCCGGCATGGTTTTGAAATGGCAC
>DXZX01000060.1:0-6203 GCA_019419445.1 Collinsella sp. | reverse complement strand
GTGCTAAAGCAGCTCGCCGAGTAAACGGCGACAACATAAAACGACGGCCGGCGCGCTTGGGATTCATCCAAAAGCACGCCGGCCGTCGTCGTTAGAACTCGGCAAATTCGGGAGCGCCGACCTCAATCTCCTCACGCCCCGCCATAAGCTCGCGCATCTTAACGCAAAACGGCTCCTGCTCCCCCGCCTTAAACACCAAATGAATCGTCACGGCATCCGCGTAATCGGTATCCGAAACCTTGGCATCCGAATCCTGGGCCAAACGAAGCACTTGCTCATACTGTGGATAGGCCACACGCACATCAACCGGCACGACGCTCGTCATCTCAACGATCTGCCCGGCTTCCTGAGCCGCAGCCACCGCCGTCTGCGTCGCCGCGGTATAGGCGCGTACCAAGCCACCAGGTCCCAACAACGTACCACCAAAATAGCGCGTCACTACGCAGCAAACATTTTTGAGCCCCGCTCCGCGCAGCACCTCGAGCGTCGGCATGCCGCTCGTACGGCTCGGCTCACCATCATCGCTCTGGCGCTCACGCCCATCGACCAAAATCCACGCGGGAACATTGTGTCGAGCGTCGTAATGACGCTTGCGAACCATCTCGATAAAGGCATTCGCCTCGTCCTCGGACTCAATATGGACCAGCTGTGCAATAAACCGGCTCTTGCGGTCCACAAACTCGCCCGAAGCCTCAATATTCGATTGCAGAGTAAAATAGCTGTCCAACAAAGCCCCTCAACAAAATAAAGCGCAGCAACAAACAGCCTCAATAATACGGCAAAGGCCGTACCGATTGTCAGGGTAACAAAAATGCCAAGTGGGCCTGTAAGCCGGGTTCTGTCGTGAACGGTCATTTATCTTGTCTGCACGTTACCGTGCAGCTCCACGCACGCTACCCGAACGCAGACCGGGCCGGCCCATAGCGTTCCTATTCGCGCTTGCTCCGGATGGGGCTTGCCAAGCCGCCATGTTGCCACGACGCTGGTGGTCTCTTACACCACCGTTTCAGCTTTTCCCTTTACGCCTTGCGGCGCAGGTGGGAGTCTTCTTTTCTGCGGCGCTTTCCGTCGGATCACTCCGCCCGGCCGTTAGCCGGCATCCCGCCCTCTGGAGCCCGGACTTTCCTCACGCGTACTGCAAGCAGCACATCGCGCGACCGTCTGGCCCACTCAGCAGTGCAAGAGTGTAACACACCGTTGCCGCAGGCAATGGCACAACGCAAACGCTCGACACGATAAACCAAGAACCGCCATGCGTTACAATGATCCTGTCGATGGGCAACGTCGTCAGTCGAGACGCGACCGCGCTCCGCACCCCTCCGTCTACTCGGTGTGTTCCCGCCTCCTCCCCGAGGCGGGATGTCGGCATTTTTTATGCACCGACAACCAAATAGCGTGTGGACAGCACAGGCATCATTGCGCATTTCGGTGCAAAATGCAAAAAGGGACCCGTCCATTGCGGACGGATCCCTTAAACAAGTGATCGTCAAACCGATTTACTCGGCGTCGGTCTCCTCGTCCTTCTTCTCGGAAGGCAGCGGGGTAACCTCGATCTCGACGCCCAGAGTCTCAGCAGCGGACTTCATGGACAGGGAGATACGACGACGGTCGAGGTCGATCTCCATGACCTTGACCTGAACCTTGTCGCCCACGTGGGTGACCTGAAAAGGCTGATCGACGTGCTTGTTGGCCATCTCGGAGATGTGCACCAGGCCCTCGATGCCCTCGCCCAGGTCGACGAAAGCGCCGAACGGGACAAGCTTGGTCACAGTGCCCTCGACGATAGCGCCGACGGGGTACTTCTTGACCAGTGCGCGCCACGGATCCTCAGTGGTCTGCTTGAGACCCAGGGAGATGCGCTCGCGGTTGAGATCGACGTCGAGAACCTCGACCTCGACCTCCTGGCCGACCTTGACAACCTCGGAAGGATGGTTGACGTGGTTCCAGGAGAGCTCGGAGATGTGGATGAGGCCGTCGATACCGCCGAGGTCGACGAAGGCGCCGAAGTCGACGATGGAGGAAACGGTGCCCTGGAGACGCATACCAGACTTGAGCTTGGACAGGATCTCGGAGCGCTCGGCCTTACGGGACTCCTCGAGCACGACGCGACGGGAGAGGACGACGTTGTTGCGGTTGCGGTCCATCTCGATGACGCGAGCCTCGATGCGGGTGCCCATGTAGGAGGTGAGGTCCTTGACGCGACGGAGGTCGACGAGGGAAGCGGGCAGGAAGCCACGCAGGCCGATGTCGAGGATCAGGCCGCCCTTGACAACCTCGATAACCTCGCCCTCGACGTTCTCGCCGGAGTTGAACTTCTCCTCGATGCGGTTCCAAGCACGCTCGTACTCGGCACGCTTCTTGGACAGGACCAGACGACCGTCCTTGTCCTCCTTCTGGAGAACCAGAGCCTCGATGGGATCACCGAGTGCAACGATGTCTGCAGGGTTAGCGTCCTTGCGGATGGACAGCTCGCGGACCGGGATAACGCCCTCGGACTTGAATCCGATGTCAACGAGCACCTCGTCATGCTCGATCTTAACGACAGTGCCGTTAACGAGATCGCCCTCATCAAAGTCGGTAATCGTACCGTCGATGAGGTTGTTCATCTCCTCCTCGTTGACATCGTCAAGAGAGAAAATGGACGAGTTCTGAATCTCACTCAAAGGTGGACCCCTTTCGAACTACGGGGCCCCGATTGCTAGGACCTACAGAAGGGTGCGACAAGCACACAACGTTTAGGAACACTCGGGAGCCGACAGATACTAATGTGACGCTTATGCAATCACGTTCGTATAGGTTACGGGGAAATGAGTTCGATTTCAAGCGTGAACTGCGATTTTTTACTCGTGTGGAGACTTTTTCGTAATCTTATGAACACACGTCTCCGCAACTTGACGATAACCAGCCAGGCATTCGGCTTTGGGGTAAAGTATCCGGAGCCAACGATTCTAGATCGATTTTTCGAGAAAGGTGCCCGCGTGCTCAAAGCAGTCGTTTTCGATATGGACGAAACGCTTCTTAGCATCAACCTCAACGCGTTCATCCTTCGATATTTTAAGGATGTCTCTTCGATGCTCGCGGATATCGGGCGCCGCAGCCGCGGTGGCACGATGGCACGCCTCGGCACCATCCTGGTCGACCTCAACGCCAATCGCCGCAGCAGCACGGACAATCGCACCAATCTTGAGTTTTACCAAGAAGAGGTCGAGCGCCGATGCGGCATTTGCCTCTCGGACCCACTTATCTACGAGGCGTTTACCTACTACGACCGCGAAGTTCTTCCGTACAAGAATGACGAACTCATCAACGCCCATGCCATGCCGGGCGCACACGCCGCGCTTCAGACCGTACAGGACGCAGGGCTGCGCTGCGCGCTCTTTACCAACCCCAGCTTTCCGCAGGGGGCCATCGAGTGCCGCATGGGTTGGGGCGACCTGGCCGACGCCCCCTTTGAGCTCGTCACGCACATGGGAAACGCCACCCGCTGCAAGCCTGATGCCACCTACTATCTAGAGCAGCTTCAGGTGATGGGACTCGAACCGCACGAGGTCCTTATGGTGGGCAACGATCCCAAACGCGACTTCCCTAGTCCCGCCTGCGGCATTCAGACTGCCTATGTAGGCCAGGGCAAGCCCAACCGAGTCACCTGGCGCGGAACCATGGAAGGCTTCGCCCGCGACTTTAACGCCGTAGTAGAAGCCTTCTACGAACACCAAGTAGCCGACGAACTGTCCTAGCACACTTGGGTTTTGCCGATCATGATGTTGAGGATCTCGACGTCGGTATCTTTCATGCCCACACGGCCTACGTAGCCCATACTGGCGATTGTCTGCTCAACGGTATCTTGGATCAGGCCCTCGCCGGCGCGGAAGCCGCGACCCTGCATGGCCATATCATGGCCCAGAATCGCCGCATCGACGGCAGCCGAGATCTTGGCGGCACAGCTCGCCTTGGCGCCGTCGCACACGATGCCGCCAACGTTACCGAGCGTGTTCGAAACCGTCGAGCCAATCTGCTCGCGCGTGCCACCGCACAGCCAGGTAATCGCAGCACCGGCACCGCACGCAGCGCAAATAGCACCGCAAAACGCCGAGAGCGCACCAATATAGCTCTTGATATGCACGGCAATGAGATCGGACAGCATCACGGCGCGCACCAGGCGGTCGTGGTCGCAGCGCAGGTACTCGGCATACTCCATAACGGGCAGTGCGCAGGTAATGCCCTGGTTGCCCGAGCCACACACAATGGCGACCGGCAGCGCGCAGCCGTTCATGCGGGCGTCGGACCCGGCGGCGGCACGGGCACGGGCACGGCAGGCAACGTCATCGGCGCGAGCACCCAGCAGCGTACGGCCAACCTCGGCACCCCAAGCGTGCGCCAGACCCTCGGCGCTAATCGCGCCGTTCAGCTCGATCTGACGCTCAACGGCAGCGCGAGCGCCCTCAATGTCGCCGTCCTCGATAAAGTCGACAATGGACTCAATCGACATGGGCGTGTCGGCATTATCTGCTGCCCGCTCGGCCACCACGCGCTCGGCGCAGGCGGCACACTCCCCCGCCGACTTGCCGCACACCGGAATACCGTCGAGCGTATGGCACGTGACATTGGTGTGGTGGTCGGTAATCTCGACGACCGCGGTATGGCCCCCGGCCGTGGCAGTCACCTTGATGTAGAGGTTGGGCACACCCTCGACAAGCGATACACCGCAGTAACCGGCATCGGCGAGGAGCTCGGCCACGCGAGCACGATCTTCGTCGTTAACGCTCTCGAGCACCTCGAGCGCGCTCTTGGCGTCACCGCCCACGGCACCCAACACGGCCGCCGCTTCAATACCGTGCATACCGCCCGAGTTGGGCACGGTCACGCTCTTAACGTTCTTGATGATGTTGCCCGAGCAGGCAACATCCATATGCTCGGGTTCGCAACCAAGCGTCTGGCTCGCCAGCGCCGCTGCATAGGCAACGGCAATAGGCTCGGTGCAGCCGAGCGCACAGACAAGCTCGCGGTTCAAGACATCGCAAAACGCGGCATCGCGGATGGAATCGGTGGGCATAGGTATCTCCTGCTTACATAACGAACTGGACTCTCGATAATAGTTAACTCTTTAATTTGATAACAATGCATCAAAAACCGCAACCATGGTTCCGATGGACGGTCCTCAAGCGCAATCTGGCGGCATTCATTCATGAAAAGCTAGTCTTGTTACCTGCTAAAGCGTTTGACCAAAAAACGCCCGAGCGTTTACGCAAAAGTCGCGCTATCATGCAGTCGAACGCGGTAAACACCTTTAGCATTTGCACCGCACAGACCAGAGAGGAACCATCCATGAAGATCGGTATCGGTAACGACCACGCCGCCGTCGAGCTCAAGAACATCATTTCCGAGCACCTGAAGGGGCGCGGCTGCGAGGTCGTGAATTTTGGCACCGACACCTCCGAGAGCTTCGACTACCCCATCGCCGGCTACAAGGTGGGTAAGGCCGTTGCCAACGGCGACGTTGACCTGGGTATCCTGATCTGCGGCACCGGCGTCGGGATCAGCCTGGCCGCCAACAAGGTCGAGGGCGTACGCGCCGTCGTGTGCTCCGAGCCCTTCAGCGCCAAGCTCTCGCGCATGCACAACAACACCAACGTGCTCGCCTTTGGCGCCCGCGTCGTTGGCTCCGAGCTCGCCAAGATGATCGTCGACGAGTGGCTCGACGCCGAGTTTGAGGGCGGCCGTCACGAGCGTCGTGTTAACCTCCTCAACGAGATCGACCACACGCGCGGCCTTAAGATCGTCGACGAGGCCTAAAGACTTACAAAGCCATACGCTAGCGCCAGCCCCCGCCCGGAAGAAACATCCGGACGGGGGCTCTTTAGTAGTTTTCTATGCGTTTACCAAAAATCTACCGGAATAAAAGGGCGCCGCGGTTGGAATTCCGCGGCGCCCAAGCCACACGCTAACAGCTTTAAGGAGTCAAAGCTGGTTTAGCCAAAGAAGCGCTTGATCTCGATCTCGGCGTTCTCCAGGCAGTCGGAGCCGTGGATCACGTTTGCGTTGACATCGACAGCGAAGTCGCCGCGAATGGTGCCGGGCGCAGCATCAAGCGGGTTGGTAGCGCCCATAAGGGTGCGCATCTTGGAAACAGCGGAGAGACCGGAAACGACCATCTTGACGACCGGACCGCTCGTCATAAAGTCGCAGAGACCGCCAAAGAAGGG
>DXZX01000006.1:56380-71337 GCA_019419445.1 Collinsella sp. | reverse complement strand
GTGCTCGTCCCCAAGGGCGGCGCCGCGCCGGGGCCGGCCGGCGGGGCCTTCCGCGGCGCCGGCGAGCGCCTGTCCGGGTCGTCCCTCTCCGTCTCCGGCTCGCCGGCGGGCTCGTCGTTCTCGGGCGGGGTCCTGACGCTCGGCTCCGAGAGGGGGCCCGTGCTGGGCTCCGTCGCCGCGACCGTCGACAACCTCGAGTCCGACGGGTCGGTCTGCTACCGCGGCCTGCTGCTGGGCTCCGGCTGGCAGGGGGAGCCCAGCTCCGACGGGGCGCAGCTCGGCGCCTCGGGCGGCGGGCTGCAGCTCAAGGCCGTCCGCTTCGGGCTGTCCGGCGGCCTCGCGGAGCGCTACGACGTCTGGTACCGCTCCTGCGACTCCGCGCGCGGCTGGACCGGCTGGGCGAGCTCCGGCGAGCCCTCCGGCGTCGAGTCGGGCGCCTCGGGCCTCACCGCAGTCCAGGTCGCCCTCGTCGCGAAGGGCGGCGCCGCCCCCGGCCCGACCGAGGGGGCCTTCGTCTCCGGCGCCGCCTCCGGCCCGTCGCTCGTCCTGCAGGGCCATGTCGCGGAGCGCGGCTGGCTGCCCGCGGTGGGCGGCGGCGAGGACGTCGGCACGACCGGCAGGGGCCTCGCGCTCCAGGCGGTGCGCGCCTCCCTCGAGGGGGCGGGCGAGGGGAGCTCCGTCTCCGTCGCGGCCCACGTGGCCGGCATCGGCTGGCAGGACGCCGCCTCCGCCCCCTCCTACGCCGGCACGGTGGGGCAGGGCCGCGCCGTCCAGGCCGTGAGGGTGTCCCTCTCCGGCCCCGTCTCCGATTCCTACGACGTGTGGTACCGCGTCCACGCGGCGGGCTACGGCTGGCTCGGCTGGGCCAAGGACGGCGAGGCCGCGGGCACCGAGGGCCTCGGCGTCCAGGCCGAGGCGCTCCAGGCCGTCCTCGTCGAGAAGGGCGGCGACGCCCCCTCGACGGGCGCCCCCGCCGAGCTCTCCGTCCCCTCGCTCAGCCTCAGGGCCCACGTCTCCGGCGTCGGCTGGCAGCCCGCCGTCGGCAACGGCGGCACCGCCGGCACGACCGGCCAGTCCCGCGCCGTCGAGGCGATCGCGGCCGAGGTCTCCTCGCCGGTCTCCGGCGGCCTGTCCTACAGCGCCCACGTCTCGGGCGTCGGCTGGCAGGACGAGGTCTCGGGCGGCGCCGTGGCCGGCACGACCGGCCAGGGCAGGGCGGTCGAGTGCGTGAAGATGCGCCTGACCGGGGGCCTCTCCGAGTACTACGACGTGTGGTACCGCGCCTACGTGCAGGACTACGGCTGGCTCGGCTGGGCCAGCGACGGGGCCCGCGCCGGCACGACCGGCATCGGCTACCGCGTCGAGGCGCTCCAGGTCCGCATCCTCGCGAAGGGCTCGGCGGCCCCGGGCCCGACGGACGGCGCGTACAGGGACCGCCCATTGCATCCGAATTCGGTTGTCCTCAACGTTCCTTGTACAATGCAGAACCCTGAGCTTCCGACTGGCTGCGAGTCCGTTGCATTGACCAATGCGCTTAACTATTACGGATTTGGTTTGGGTAAAACCGTCATTGCAGACGCGTATATGCCTAAGAGCAGTTGGGATTTTGTTACGGCGTTTTGGGGCAATCCTCATAGCGCTTCGAATGGAAACTGCATATCTGCTCCCGGACTGACCAACACCGCTAATTCTTTCTTGATTAGTAGTGGCAGTAGTTTGCGAGCCTACGATGTGACTGGTACTGGTTTCTATGACCTTTATTCGTACTTGGAAGCCGGGCATCCCGTTATTATTTGGTCGACGATAGGTATGCAAAACCTGGGAAGTTGCTATGCGACTCAGGCTTACGGTGGAAGGGTTTATCGAACCTATACCAACTCTCACACCGTTGTTTTAAGAGGCTTTAATCGCTCCCTAGGTACCGTTTACATTGCCGATTCACTCGCTGGCTATGTCTCTAACTCAGCTCAGCGCATTGCTTCGCTATACTCGCAACGAGGAGCTCAGGCGGTCGTCATTAAATAGACGCCGTTGAAGTCGAAGGAAGGTGGAATCGTGAAGCGTCTCTTAGATGTGTCCGTTTCTATACTTGTGGTTATCGCGTTGTTCATGAGTCAATCATGGGCCGTGACTGCTGCATATGCCGATTATTCAATTGACGAATCTGATGATTCAAACAGCTTTCATCTTGAAGGCTCTACTTCCAATCAAGTTGAGCCTATCTCTGAGGGGCAAGAATCGGATGCTGGCTCCGTAGATAGCGAGCCTCAAGACGCGCAGCAGGTCTTATCGGGGGAGACTAACGAAGCCGCTGCCGCTGATTCTGCCTCCAACGATCAGCTCACCGTCAAAAACGTTAGTGTTTCTGCCCATGTGCAGAATATTGGCTGGATGGATCCGGTTGGTTCGGGTAAGGTTGCCGGAACCACGGGTAGGGGCTTGAATCTTGAGGCACTAAAAATCTCACTTGAAGTGGATGGAGCCACCTCTCAAGAACAGATTGCAAATGCCGTATCCGTCGAGGCCCACGTCTCGAACGTCGGCTGGCAGGCCGCCGTCGGCAACGGCGGCACCGCCGGCACGACCGGCCAGTCCCGGGCCGTCGAGGCCCTGAGGGTCAGGCTGTCCGGGGAGCTGTCCGCCCGCTACACCGTCTGGTACCGCGTCCACTCCGCGGAGTTCGGCTGGCTGGGCTGGGCGTGCGACGGCGCCGACGCCGGATCGGCTGGCTACGGCCGCGCCGTCCAGGCCGTCCAGGTCGCGGTCCTGCCCAAGGGCGACCCCGCCCCGGGCGACACTACCCGTCCTTTTAAGAACCGTAGCGATGATCCCGCTTCGATTTCCGTTCGCTCGCATACATCGAATATTGGCTGGATGTCTCCCGTAGGTGGCGGATCTGTTGCTGGGACAACTGGTAGGGGCCTTCCCATGGAGGCCCTCGAAGCCCAGCTTGGCTGGTATGGCCACTCGGGTTCTATTGAGCTTCGTGGTCATGTCTCGAATGTTGGCTGGCAGCAGTGGTCTAAGGGGCACTGCGGCACGACCGGAAAGTCTCAGCGCCTCGAGGCCGTCCAGATTCGCTTGACCGGCGAGGCGGCAGATAAATATGACATCTGGTATTGCGCTCATGTGTCAGGCATTGGCTGGCTCGATTGGGCCTGCAATGGTGCTGCCGCTGGTTCTGCCGGTAAGGGCAGGGCTATCGAAGCGGTCAAAGTGGTTCTCGTGGAGAAAGGCGGAGCGGCGCCCGGTTCCTCGGCCAAGGTCTTTATCGGCGATCCAGATGCTGTTACGGTTTCCGGATCGGCCGTTTCTGGGGAGAGTCTTGGCTCCTCTTCTGGTCAAAAGGCCACGATCGGAGGCAAGGGTGCTAAACTGCTGAACTCTATTGCCCTGAGCGTTGCCGGTCAAACTGATAGCGGGTCTATTTCTTATTCCGTTATGGATGGGTATTCAGGCTGGGGCGCTTCTTCATCGGATGGTGGCGCTGCCAAGGCGGTATCCGGCGCACCCATAAAAGCGATAAAAATGTCGTTGAGCGGTCAACTCGCTGCCAATTATGACATCTGGTATCGAGTATGCGATTCCGGTAATGGCTGGACTGGCTGGGCGTCAAATGGTCAGGCATGTGGCGTTTCTGGTGGTTCTTCCGGTTTGTGCGGCATCGATGTTGCACTTGTAAATAAGGGTCAGTCTTCGCCTGGCTCCTCTGCCAATGCATTTATCGAAACGCCTGGAATCGGTCTTGTATCTCAGGCGCACGTTGCTTCTGCGGGCTGGCTGGCTCCCGTTGGCAACGGTGAAACCGCTGGCCAGACGGGCAAGTCCCGCTCCCTGCAGGCTTTGTATGTTGCAACTCAGGGCATCGATGCCTCAGTTGAAGTGTCGGCACATGTTGCGAATATCGGCTGGCAGCCATACGTCTCGGGTGCTTCCTATGCTGGCACTGTTGGCAAGGGCCTCGCAATTCAGGCGGTCAAATTAAGGCTGACCGGGAACGACGCTTCAAAATACGATATTTACTACCGTATTCATGCTGCAGACTATGGCTGGCTTGGCTGGGCTAAAAATGAAGCTGCGGCTGGCACCGTTGGGCTGTCTAAGCAGGCCGAGGCAATTCAAATTAAGTTGGTTGCCAAGGGTTCGTCCGACGCTCCCATTCAAGACCATGCTGCGTTGATCCAGCTTCCCGAGCTATCTGCAAAGGCGAATTGCTCCGGTCTTGGCTGGCAAGCGCCTGTCGGCAATGGCGGTGTTGCCGGAACAGTTGGGCAGAACCGTGCGATGGAGGCCATGCAGTTTTCGCTTTCCGAAATCTCCATGAACGGTGGCATTTCGTATTCCGCCCACGTATCCAATATCGGCTGGCAATCTGCTGTCTCAGATGGGGCCACAGCGGGAACCGTTGGACAGGGACAACAAATCCAAGCCGTGAAGATTAACTTGACTGGCGACGTTTCGAATTACTTTGATGTCTGGTATCGCGTCCATGTGTCAAATTACGGATGGCTTGGCTGGACTAAAAATGGATCACCGGCGGGCACCACGAAGCTTGGCATTCCTGTTCAGGCTTTACAGGTAAAGATTGTCCCCAAGGGCGCTTCTGCACCAGGCTCTACGTCTGATTCGTATTTTGAGACCTATCGTTATATGGGGTATCAGACTCCGGGATCTTATCCAAAGGTTAGTTACAATAGCGTACAGCTTCCTTCGTATTGCACCGGTTATTTCACGTATGTCTCGCCTTCTCGAATTCCTTATAACGCTTCAAGACAGGATTGCATCAATGC
This sequence comes from Collinsella sp., assembly GCA_019419445.1. GTDB lineage: Bacteria > Actinomycetota > Coriobacteriia > Coriobacteriales > Coriobacteriaceae > Collinsella. Next base: position 66,547 of record DXZX01000006.1, on the reverse strand, counting down.
GTTCGTCCAGCGTGCTCGGGAATATATTGGGACGCGTTATATTGAGCCTTGGTCTTCTTGGCCGGGGGATGCGGTTGATTGCTCGGGCTTGGTACTGCAATGTCTGTATGCGACAGGCATGGATATGGGTTGGTATAACCCCTATAACTATCGTTGGCTGCCCGAGCAAACCTACAACTCCATGAACTGGTATCGCAACAACACGTTTATGCCGGTTAGCACCTCTGCTTTGCAGAGGGGAGATGTGGTCTACTACCAGGGCCATATTGGAATCTATATCGGAAACGGTCGAATTATCGATTCGTGGCCGGGGATCGGTGTGACCGAGCGTTCGGTCAATGCTCCAGGTCGGGTAATCGGTGCCGCTAGGCCTTTCGCATAGAGTCTGTTGAGGCGCTCCGTTGCAGGAGCGCCTCTTTTTGACTGTATGCTGACTGGTGCTTTTCTAAGCTTTAAATGTCTGTATGGAAGTGCGGTAATATAGCAACCATTCGTGTCTTTACATGTGACCAATGTCTCGGGGGATATACATGAAACGTCTCAAAGCGTCTGCTGCTTTGGCTTGTACGCTATTAATGGGCTGGTCTCAAATCATCCAGCCCTACAGTGCGTATGCGCTGTCGGTCCAGGCCGCCGCTGCTTCGCAGTCGGTCTCGCAAACATCGAACGAGTGCGAATCTCAAGGTACAAGTTCTCAGGGAACGCAGGACGATGCTTCGGATTCTCAGGGTGTAACCGAATGGTATGGTAACGATGCAAATGCTGCTCGTCCTGATGGGGAAACAGATTCTGATTCGGGCGAGCAACTTAGCATTGGCGTCGAAGAGTCTGGTGTTGACGAGTCAAACGGTGAGGTCCCAGCCGATGATTCCACTGAGATGAATTCCTGCGAAACGGACTCTTTGGAACCGAACTCTTGGCGTTTCGAAAACGGCGTGCTTATCGATTCTGACAATGGCGACATCGATGCGCAGTCTATAACTGACGATCCTTTGCCCAATGGTGCTATTGCGCGCGGTATTGACGTCAGTAATTACCAGGGGACCGTTGATTGGGATATGGTTAAGGCCGCAGGGATTGATTTTGCCATCCTCAGGGTTGGGCCTGTTTATGGAAAGCCTGACGATTCCTTTGAAAGGAACGCTGCTGAATGTGAGCGCCTCAGTATTCCTTATGGCGTCTACTACTACTCCTATGCTCGATCTGTTGCGGATGCAAATAAAGAAGCCGATCGAACGCTTGCTTGGCTCGGTGGCCATCATCCGTCGCTTCCCGTTTATTACGATCTTGAGGATAACTATATCTTGCAGGATCCGAATTTCAGCAAAGATAAGCTCGCTCAGATTGCGCAGGCTTTTTGCAACCGTATGGAGGCCGTTGGCTTTAAGTCGGGTATCTATGCGAACCTTAACTGGCTCAACAACTACTTGGATAGTCCGTCTCTGAGCGGTTATGACCATTGGGTCGCTCAATATAATTGGCGTTGCAATTATGCTGGCAGCTACAGTTTCTGGCAGTATTCAAACAGCGGCAATGTCCCAGGCGTTAACGGACGTTGTGACATGAACTACTGCTTCAACGGCTCTCTTCTGAACGTAGATGACAGCAAGATGCATATTCAGTATGAGGCGCATGTCTCGAATATTGGCTGGATGAGCAGTAAGCGCGACGGATCTACGGCTGGCACAACGGGGCAATCTAAATCAGTGGAGGATCTTAAAGTCAGCATCTTGAATCCCGTTGAAGATGGCTCTGTGCAAATTAACGCCAATGTAAGTGGCATCGGCTGGCAGGGCTGGGACACCCCCTCGGCCTCCGAGGGCGGAACCACCGGCCAGGGACGCGCCGTCGAGGCCGTGCGCCTGAGGCTCACGGGCTCCCTCGCGAAGGGCTACGACGTCTACTACCGCGTCCACGCCTCCAACATCGGCTGGATGGCCTGGGCCAAGGACGGCGAGGAGGCCGGCACCACCGGTATGTCGTGTTCCCTCGAAGCTATTCAGATTAAGCTCATTAAGAAGGGCGCCTCCCATCCTGATACATCGGGGTATTCCCATCTTGAATTACCTACGGTGACGTATTCCTCTCAGGTGAAAGGTGCTTGGCAGAATTCTGTCCCCGCTGGAGAGGTGTCCGGTACAACCGGTCAGGGAATTCCCATCACCGGGTTTTCAGCTAAAACTACTTCATCTGTTGCCGGCGGGATTAATTATCAACTGCATCTTTCGAATGTGGGCTGGACGTCTGGTAAGTCAAACGGAGTGCAGCTTTCGTCTACCGCTGAATCCAATTCGGTTGAGGCTATTAAAAATTCTCTTTCTGGTGACTTGGCAACCTATTTTGATGTTTGGTACAGGGTCCATGTCGATAACGTCGGCTGGCTTGGTTGGACTAAAAATGGCTCCGTTGCCGGTAGTACTGGCTATGGGGCCCATGTCCAAGCTATCCAAGTTCGACTTACGAGGAAGGGCGCCAATGCCCCCGGGAGCACCGTTTCGCCGTGTTTGCTTGGGGAACCAACCGCGTTTGCAAATCCCATGCAGAAGAAAATTGCAGATCTTGCCCGACAGGTGCCGTCTCCTGGCCCTGGTTTGTGCTCTGAGTGGATTGCAGACATTTATGAGCGTGCCGGATTTAGGAATGTCCATACAGATGCCTGCGATTACTACTGGGATTACTGTAAATATACCGATTATTCTCATTTGAAAGTCGGAATGGTCATTGCCGTTCCTTCGCATACGCATACACGCATGGGCAGCATTTACGGTCACGTTTGTCTCTACATCGGTAATAACCAGGTTATGGATAATGTCGGTCGGATCAGGACGCTCGATATGGCGTACTGGTTGAATTATTATTCCACCTCATATAAGCCAAAATGGGGTTGGTATGACAACGTGCCGCTTGCATAGTTGATCGAAGGTCATGTCTTCACACAGGTTCTGGCAGATACTCTGATTAAAACGAACGGATCGTTTTGCAACGGTCCGTTCGTTTCTATTTGAGTGCCATTCGCGTTTTCGGTATTTAAGCAATTGCCGAAACGATAAATAATGATGCTAAAGATGGTCGATTGATGGGGGAGTCGAATGAAAAAGACGCAACGACTGCTAGCAACGGCAATGACGCCATTACTGATCCTTCAGTGTCTTCTGACGCCCCTTTCCGTCTGGGCTGATTCTTTACCTGTGCAACCGGAATCCACTGATTATATCGATAGTTCTGCCAGCAGCTTGGAAGACGAGAGCTTTGTCTTAAATGACGAACAGCAGGGGGTTGAAGTCGAGCAGCCGACTGTGTCAGACAACGATTCTCCCTCATCCGTTTCTAGCGAGCCTGCCTCCAATGCAACTGATTCGGCGAAACCCGAAAATGATGCATCCACTGTGTTTGGCTCTGTTTCATACCAGACTCATGTACAGGATATTGGCTGGCAAGCTCTCGTTTCAAATGGAATGACGGCGGGCACTACAGGCCGTGCTAAGCGCGTCGAAGCCCTCAAGATTAATTTGCTTTCACAGGATGGCACCCCGCTGGGGAATGATAGCATTTCGGTCCAATCTCACATTTCCGGGATCGGCTGGGAGTCTCAGCCGGTGGGTAACGGGCAGACATCTGGAACAGTTGGACAGTCGCGAGCCATCGAGGCGATCAAGCTATCTTTGTCGGGCGGTCTTTCTGATTCGTATGACATTTGGTATCGCGTTCATTCTGCAAATGTTGGTTGGCTTGGCTGGGCCTCAAATGGTGAGCCTGCTGGAACGCAGGGCTATGCTTGTCAGATCGAAGCTATTCAGATTAAGGTGCTTCCAAAAAATGCTCAAGATGCGCCAACGCGAGGCGATGCCTTTAGGGATTATTCTCAGGAACCGCCTACCGTTTCCTATCGATCTCATGTCTCTAATGTTGGATGGATGGGCGCTGTCGCGGACGGAAAGACATCGGGGGTTATTGACTCAAGAAATGCAATTGAGGCGCTGTCGCTTAGCGTTAATTGGTATGGCCGCGGAGGCTCCATTTCCTCTCGCGCACATGTGTCTGGTGTCGGTTGGCAAAGCTGGTCTTCAGGTGCTGTTGGCACGACCGGGCAGTCTCGGTCCATTGAGGCCGTTCAGTTTAAGCTGAACGGCGAGATATCTGCAACTTATGGCATTTGGTACCGTGTGTATGCTTCCAAATTGGGCGGATGGCTGGGCTGGACGTCTAACGGGTCTCCTGCGGGCTCGGTGGGGAAGGGTGCCGCCATTCAGGGTGTTCAGATTTTATTGGTCGAAAAAAGCGGCTCTGCTCCCGGCGATACGTTGAACCATTTCATTGGAGCTACGGATGTTCTAAGCGGGAGCTCGCTTGGTCTTAACGGTAAAAGCCTGGGCTCCGTACAAGGCAAATCAATCCTATTGGGCTCCGAGAACGGCTCTGAACCTTTAACCTCGCTCTCCATTTCGTTTGATAATCAAGAGATTTTAGGCTCAATTGACTATTCCGGCTTTTTTGAATTTGGCGGATGGAGCGGTGCTGTTTCTGACGGTGCTGCGCTTAACTCTAAAAACGATGGGCGTGTTCTAAAGGCGGTGAGATTGGCTCTTACTGGAGATTTGTCTAATGCCTATGACATTTGGTATCGCTGCTTTGACTCCAAAAAAGGATGGCTTGGTTGGGCATGCAATGGCGCGGATGCAGGGGCAACGATATCGGGTTCATTCCTTAAGACTGTCGAAGTAAGGATAGTCAGTAAAGGCGGCGGCGCTCCCGGAATAACGGACGGAGCATTTGTTTCCGATACTTCCGCCGATTGCGCTCACGTTGTATATCAGGCTCATTCGGCTAACCGTGGGTGGTCTCCTTCTGTATTTGATGGGCAGGTAACCGGCACAACGGGACAATCGCTTTCTCTTCAAGCTTTGAATGTGTCGTTGTCCGGTGTGGATGACGATTCTCAAATTGAGGCAAGAGCACATGTTGCCAATATTGGTTGGCAGGAATGGCGATCTTCCGGTTATATTGGGACCGTTGGACAAGGATTGGCCATTCAGGCTCTTGAGCTGCGCTTAAATGGTTCCCTCGCGAATCAGTATGACATTTACTATCGAGTTCATTCGGCGGGCTATGGTTGGTTGGGTTGGGCAAAAAACGGCGATTCCGCTGGAACTACCGGGCTTAATATCCAGATAGAAGCTGTCCAAATTGAACTTGTTGCGAAAGGCGGGGATCCAGGCGCGTCGTCTGCGCCCGCGTTTATCACGGCACCAGCCCTAACGCTCCAGGCGCATGTCGCCACGCTTGGTTGGATGAATCCGGTTGGCAACGGCGATGTTGCGGGCACGACCGGTAGGGCACTTGCGATTGAGGCTCTGAAGCTAAATGTCTCCAGTAGCGTATCGGGCGGTATAGAGTACTCCGCCCATGTGCAGGATGTCGGTTGGCAAAGCTGGACTTCCAACGGGGATATTGCTGGAACGGTAAGCCGCGCAAAGCGTATCGAGGCTATTAAGATTAGGCTGACCGGTGGCTTATCGAACTACTTTGATGTCTGGTATCGGGCATATTGCCAAGACTTTGGATGGCTCGATTGGACTTCTAATGGGCAACCTGCGGGCACATCCAAGATTGGATATAGGATCGAGTCGGTTCAAGTGACGATTGTGCCTAAGGGTGCTGGAGCTCCCGGTTCAACTGGGCGTCCGTATACCGATCAGCCTTTGCTGCCTGCCGACATGATGGCCATGCTTAATCGGGCTAATAGATATTCGAGCAATACAAACTGGCTCATTATGGTTGACAGGCAAGCATGCCGCCTTGGAGTTTTTCGTGGACAGCGCGGGTCGTGGAGTTATGCTCAATACTGGACTTGCTCTGCCGGCGCCCCTAGTACTCCAACGCCTACGGGTGAGTATACCGTCACCGGCAAGGGCTACTCGTTTGGACATGGGTATACTTGCTACTACTATACGCAGTTTTACGGGGACTATCTGTTCCATTCGATACCGTACTACCAGGGAACTTTTAACCCCATGGACAGCCGAATAGGAATGCATATTTCACAAGGCTGCGTGCGTTTGCCCATCGATCGCGCTAAATGGATTTGGGATAACGTGCCCCTTGCTACCAAGGTGGTAATTTACTAGCTATTCCGTAAACGGCGAGAGCTTGTTAGAGGGCCCTTTCCTGTTGTCGTAGTCTTGGCAACGGGAAAGGGCCCTTACCTTTGGATGAGGCTCCTTTTTCTTCGTTCACCTAATTTGTAGCAATAATGAAGCCTACTCCCGATAGTATGGTTATTGACGACTGTCTATCTAGGAGGCGATTCTCTTGAAAAGGCAATTTAGAACATTTGTTGTTCTGATTTCCTGCTTCATGTCGATGCTGCTTTTGAGCCCTTTGGCTTGTTGGGCGGATCAAAATATTGGTGCCAACGAATATGAATCCGTTCCAGAGACACAATCCGACTCCTCGGATCAAACTGCTGCTGCAGCCGATGAAACGGCGCCTTCGATTGATGTTGCCGTGGAGCCCAAAGAGGCGGCCCCGGACGTCAGCTATAAATCTCACATTTCAGGCATTGGCTGGGAGTCGACGTTTACATCGAATGGTTCGACCTCTGGCACAACGGGCCAGTCTCGTAGGCTTGAGGCGCTCAGGGTTACTCTCCCTAATTCAGAAGACCTTGGTATCGAATACCGCTCTCATGTTCAAAATGAAGGCTGGCAGGATTGGGTTTCTAATGGAGCCGTCTCCGGCACAACGGGAAAGGGCCTTCAGATTGAAGCCGTCGAGCTCAAGCTGACGGGTGAAAGAGCAACTTCTTATGACCTGTATTATCGCGTTCATGCTTCTAATTTCGGTTGGCTTGGATGGGCCTCAAATGGGTCGACTGCGGGAACCACCGGTTGGTCTTATGCCGTTGAAGCAATACAGATCGTCATTGTAAAGAAGGGCGAAGCGGCGCCCGGCGATACTGCTGGAGCCTATGTCCCGTATGTCTTTAATTGCTCTCTTTCTCAGGTTGGGGAGACGACTAAAGTAACCCTGAATATTCCGCAGGTCGAGGATATAAAACGACTCGGTATTGCCGATTCGGTAAAGGTGTCTGGCTTCATGTCGTATGGAGGGAAGGTTACCCGATCTGTTTCCAGCACGATTGCATTCGGAGACCTGGGCTCTAGCTCCAGTGAAATTGACTTTAGCGATTATGGTCCGTTTGACGTTACGTTGCAGTATTTGAAGAACGGAAACATCGTTCATGAGGACCATCAGTCAATCGGCATTTCTGCGAGTGAATACAACCTTGCCCCTTTGAGTGCTTCTTTCCCTGTTGTTCTCTATTCGCTATCTTTCTGGGATATCAGCACCTCTTCTGCCGGAACGACCATTCCGTCGATTGTAATGCTCGATCGTCCAAGTGCTTATAACTGGAACTCGCTTCCGTCCGGGATGTATGGTCTTCCGTATCTGACTCATGAGGAAAATGCTTCTAGTTCGAGCTATCAGGCGTTCGCGGATTATGTCGCTGCTCTCTATAAAATCAACCCCAAGGCAAAGTTCAATCTGTATATCAATGACATCACCTGTTCGTTGATTCATAGGATGATTTACGCCAATAAGATTCCCACTGGCCAATACTCCATTCGGCTGTTGTCGGATGGATCTGCCACGTATGTTTTTACCAACGAGGCTTTCGATGTTAAGGATCCAGATTCTAAGCAAGCGGAGCTGATTGCTTTATGGAACGCTGCCAAGAATAAGGAATACGAAACCGGTGAAGTCTCAATGTCGTATAGCGATTATCACGATCACTGGGATTCTATGTATGCCGTGCTGAGTATTGAGCCCGGCACTCAGTGGTGGATGACTCGAACGAATCTGTTTACGAGCGGTGACGATAATGCCTTTGCGAATAAGATCGCATCCGATCCTAACGTTAAGAAGATGAACGTTTCGAGCATGCTTACGAGCCTGCAGAATAGGGGAGAGTACACGGTCCAAGCGTTTAAGGCTCTGTACAACTTTAACGATGGTTATTTTGATGCGGCTACTCAGCAGGGCAAAAAGGTAATGATGCTGCTTGGAACGTATGTTACTTACGAGCAGAATTTTGACGACTATGCCAACTTGACCGAGGTTATCTATGGCGATGACTATTTGTATTATTACAAGGGGCATCCAAACACGCCGACGGGCATGTATCCCCAAAAGCAGGAACAGCTTGACCGTCTGAGCATTACCGATGTCGATTCTTCCGTTGCTGCAGAGCTGATTCTCTTCTTTAATCCGGAGATCGGTCTGTCTGGATATGGGTCTAGTACGTATAACTCGGCCAGCGCCGATGCTGCTGGTGGACTTTGGAATTCAACGAAGGCCGAGGCTTTGAAGCCGGGTGCCGTTATCGATTATTCGATTATGGATTGGTTTGCTTCTCCGGTTACCGAAGACACGGATGCTGCAATCAGATCCCTTTGCAAGCAGGGTGACTCTTGCTATCTCGTAGAATTTTCGGATTCCATCCTTGCTTCGGCAAATTACGACTTTGCTATTTATTCGCACAATAGCGGCGCTCTGACTTATTTCAAGAAGGACGAGTCGGGCTACGACGTCGTCAAGGTGTCACGAGGCTCGCTTGATGTTTTGGCAACTTCGCATGTTTCGAATGACGGTTGGCAGTCGGCTTCCAAGGGCGGAAATGTTTCTGGCACCGTTGGTCAGTCCAAAGCTGTCGAGGCTATAACTCTCAATCTGCAGAATGCTCCCTACGATGGCAGCTTGGAGTACAGGACGCATGTTTCCGATTACGGTTGGCAAGACTATGTGAAAGAGGGAGAAGTCTCCGGTACTACTGGTCAGAGCAAGTCTGTCCAGGCTATCCAAATTCGACTTACTGGTGAGATGGCCAATCGTTATGACGTTTACTATCGCGCTCATGTTCAGGACAAGGGCTGGCTTGGCTGGGCCTGCAATGATCAAGTTGCCGGAACGACTGGGTTTGGCTTGAGGCTCGAGGCATACCAGGTCGTTTTGGTTGAAAAGGGTTCGCCTGCACCAGGGGATACGAGTCAGCCCTCTATTCAGAAAACTTTTTCAATAAAGGCTCATGTTTCAAACCTTGGTTGGCAGGAACCTGTTTATGAGGGCATGACGGCGGGCACAACTGGTCGAAATCTTGCTGTTGAGGCGTTGGCTATTAGCAAGCCCGAACTCGGGTATTCCGGTAACATCGAATATCGAGCTCATGTTCAGAATATCGGCTGGCAAAAGTGGGTCAAGAACGGCAAGCTGGCCGGCACCACGGGTAAGTCTCTTTCTATTGAAGCTGTAGAAATTAAGCTTACGGGTGATCTCGCCAAGCATTATGACGTTGTCTATAGGGCGCATGTGCAGGGTAAGGGTTGGCTCGATTGGGTTAAATCGGGCGAGTGCGCAGGTACAACTGGAGAGGCCCTACATATGGAAGCGATTGAGGTTAAGTTGGTTGATAAATAGTAAGTGATGCAAGTCTATCATCTATCCGCTATTGCAGTAATTCAGTGGTTTAGTCCAACTGTATTAGTTTAATCTTGAAGGAGTTTATGATTTTTCGTAAACTCCTTTAGTTTAGCTACTAATTAATTATAGGGACTCGTTTATGAATTCATGTGCAAAACGATGCAAGTTTTATGGCGTTTTATTTGCTGTAATGTTTGTGGCTGCGTTATTAGTCGCAATTTATTATTGCAATTTGAAAACAGGGTTTCATGTTGACGAGCTGTGGACTTTCGGTCTCTCGAATAGTTTTTATTTTCCACATATTTTTTGGGAAAACAATATGGATGCCAACTGGATGGATCCTACGTTCATTCAGTCTTATTTGACAGTTGATACAGGGCATGTGTTTCGGTTTGATTCGGTTTTATATAATCTGAGTAATGACGCACATCCTCCTCTCTATTTTTTCATCATTCATACCGTTTGCTCACTGTTTCCGAATGAATTTAGCAAATGGTTTGGCTTGGTTCCTAATCTATGTTTCTATTCACTCAGCTTAGTATTTTTATTTAAGCTTTCTTACAAAGTGTTTCAGAGTAAGCCAGTCGCCCTAATTTTAATGGCTCTTTGGGCTTTCTGTCCCATAGCGTTAAATCTAGTGACCTACATTCGAATGTATCTGTTATTGGTGACACTTGCCCTAGCATTTCT
>DXZX01000006.1:35659-56370 GCA_019419445.1 Collinsella sp. | reverse complement strand
GCTTCCTTCGCCAATCGATCGGTTTATTTCCGCCTATTTGTTATTTCTTTATTGGGGTTTTTAACTCATTTCTATTTCTATATTTATCTCTTTTTTGTTTCCTGTTTTTTTACTATTTATTTTTGGGCAAGAAAAGGGTGGAGGTTCTCCTTTAAATATGGAGTCACGATTGTCTTATCGGTTTGTCTGTCATTTATCATATTTCCTCCAGCATTAAGCAACATGTTTGGGAATCACTATGTCGAATCGGCCTCATCGCAATCAGGGGTAATGGTATTACTTAGACGAATTTGGCAATTTCTAGGGTCGTCGTCCGTTGATTTGTTCTTCGGATCAAGGCTTCTTTTGATTGCCTGCTTCTGTTTGTCAATTGCCCTTTGTTTCTACTTGCTATGGAATAAAAAAATTAATCGTGAGCATCCTGAGTCGATTTATATAGTTTTATTATTTAATTCATCCCTTGTTTTTTACGTCACAGCTTGCTATGTATCTCCTTTTACTTCGTCAAGATACATATGCTTGGCATATCCAGGATTACTGTTATTTGGATTTGGAATGTTCTTGTATCTATTTAGATATTTGCAAATTCGCTATAGAAATAATACTGATTTCAATTTTCGGGGCACTATTTTAGTTTCTGTTGTATTTGTTTGCGCAATTATTGCTGCAGATTCTGTTTTCTTTTCTTCCAATGCTTTGTATTTATATCCGAAATCTGCTGACAATGAAGCCGCAGTAGAGAAGTACGCGGGTTCAACGGGGCTCTTTGTCTCTTATGATTACTATCAGCTCACTGCGAAGCTACTAGAAGTTGCCAAATTGTCTCGCATTCATGCGCTGATTCCTGATCAGAAAGCTATTAGCAGTTTTTGCGATAGAAATTATATTGATTCTGATGATCTGGTTGTTTACATGAATAATCACGACTGCGAAGAAGAGGTTCTTTCTCAACTGAAAGATGAACTAGGATATAGTGGTTTTAAAAAACTGCCCGGATATACTCAAATCGATGATGGAACCTCTTGTTTTGTTTATGTCCTTTATAGATAACAGTAGGAAAAGGGTCTTTAATGAAACGAGATTCGGTGATTCAATTTCTGAAGTTTTCGATTGTTGGACTTTCAAATACAATCGTTTCTTACTTAGTTTACGCGGCACTCCTTTTTATTGGAGTGAACTATATTGTCGCCAATATAGTTTCATATTTTGCTGGTGTCATCAATTCCTTCTATTGGAACAATAAATATGTTTTTGATAATGAGAGATCGGATTTGAGTTCACTTATTTCAAGTTTTTCCAAGCTACTTGCTTCGAGTGCTTTTACTGGATTGATTATCAACAACATCCTTTTGTACTTTTGGGTTAGTGTGCTTGGAATTTCTTCTATTCTTGGTCCACTGCTTAACTTGTTTGTAACTTATCCTCTTAATTATATTTTAAGTAAGTATTGGGCATTTAAGTGATAGGTGCTTGCATGACAAAGATGGACATATTGCCGATTCTCTATCTCGTGGTTCCTTGTTATAACGAGGAGAGCGTTTTGCGGGAAACCTCTAAAAGGCTTTTTGAGAAGTTTTCCACTTTAGTAAAATTGTCTCAGATTAATGCGAACAGTAAGGTTTTGTTAGTTGACGATGGGTCATCCGATAAGACTTGGGAGATCATCGAAAGTCTTCATCAGTCTAATTCCTTATTCTGTGGACTTAAGCTCTCTAGGAATTGTGGCCATCAGAAGGCTTTACTTTCTGGGTTACACAAGGCAGCGGAGTTTGCTGATTTAATAGCATCGATGGACGCTGATTTACAAGATGATATCAATGCGCTTGATGAAATGGTTTCAAGAGCTCGCGAAGGCTATGAAGTTGTATATGGTGTACGAAATGATCGTTCTAGCGATTCCTTTCTAAAACGTTTTACCGCACAGTCTTTTTATCGCTTACAGTCTTCGTTGGGTGTCGATGCTGTTTATAACCATGCTGACTATAGATTGATGTCCAAGCGTGCTGTTCTTGCATTGTCTCAATTCCGTGAGGTTAATCTATTTCTTCGTGGTTTGGTTCCTTTAGTTGGTTTCAAATCTTGCTGCGTGTATTATTCGCGAGGGAAACGGTTTGCCGGCGAATCTAAATACACACTCGGTAAAATGCTGTCATTTGCTTTTGAAGGTATAACGTCTTTTAGTACTAAACCGATTAGGATAATTACTCTCACCGGTTTAATCATTTCTATTTTTAGTTTATTTGCACTTGTATATCTTTTAATTGGTCATTTTATTGGCGATGTACAAGTTGGCTGGACAAGCATTATTATGTCAATTTGGTGTCTTGGCGGACTTCAACTTTTGGCTTTGGGTGTCATCGGCGAGTACGTTGGAAAGACTTATATGGAGACGAAGCATCGTCCTCGCTATTTTATTGAGGAATTTTTGTCCGATAAGGAGGACAAGGATGCCTAAAGTTAGTGTGTTGATGCCTTGTTTTAATGGTGCTAAGTACATTTTGAAGGCAATTGATTCGGTGTTAAGCCAGTCTTTCCGCGATTTCGAATTATTAATTTTCGATGATCAGTCAACTGATGGAACATTTGAGATTGTTTCCAAGCTAACGGATTCTCGAATTAAGGTATTTAGAAACGCCAGTAATCTCGGTCTTGTTGGAAACTGGAATAATGCCATTGAGAAATCTTCTGGCGAGTATATTCATTTCCTCTTTCAGGATGATATTTTGTTACCCGGGGCTCTTGAGTCTGAGGTTGCAGCACTGGATGCTAATCCAAAGTGCTCCCTCTGCTTCAGCGCTTCATGTGTTATTGACTCGAATGGTGCCATTACAATGAAGAGGAGACCTTTTAAGCGGGATATGGTTTTAAAAGGCTCTGATTTTGCCCGCAAGACATTTCGAACTCATAATATCTATGGAGAGCCTTCTAATGTCATGTTTCGTAGAGATTGCTGGCAAAAGGTTGGACCCTTTAATGATTCTTTGTGTTACTCCCCTGATTGGGAGTATTGGATTCGTCTATCACTTAATAGTGATGTCTGCTATCTAGACTCAATTTATTCCTATTTTAGAGTGTGCAACGAATCTACTACGAACTCACTTTTTAAGGATAAAAAAGAGCAATTGAAACGCGATGAGTTTGATTTTGTGCGAGCAATCTGTTCACTCGATGGTATCAATATATCGTCGGTTGATTTAACCGCTCGTAAATTGTCGCTCTCAATCAGGAACATTGCTAAACGGATTTATTTTTCCGTTCACTGACTTTGGAAGTGATTGAATGAAAGGCATCATCCTCGCCGGCGGGTCCGGCACACGCCTGTACCCGCTCACGCTCGTGACCTCCAAGCAGCTGCTGCCGGTCTACGACAAGCCCATGATCTACTACCCGCTGTCCACCCTCATGCTGGCGGGCATCCGGGACATCCTGGTCATCTCCACGCCGACGGACCTGCCCAACTTCGAGCGCCTGCTCGGGGACGGCTCGCGCTACGGCGTGAACCTCTCCTACGCCGAGCAGCCGAGCCCCGACGGCCTCGCGCAGGCCTTCACCATCGGCGAGGAGTTCATCGCCGGCGAGCCGTGCGCGCTGGTGCTCGGCGACAACATCTTCTACGGCAACGGCCTGTCCCGCCACCTGACACGCGCCGTCCTAAACGCCGAGTCGGGCCGCGCCACGGTCTTCGGCTACCACGTGGACGACCCCGAGCGCTTCGGCGTCGTGGAGTTCGACGGCGAGGGGAGGGCCGTCTCCATCGAGGAGAAGCCCGCCGAGCCCAAGAGCTCCTACGCCGTCACCGGCCTGTACTTCTACCCGGGCGACGTGGCCGCCAAGGCGCATGAGGTCGAGCCGTCGGCCCGCGGCGAGCTGGAGATCACCACGCTCAACCAGATGTACCTGGAGGAGGGGACGCTGTCCGTGGTGACCCTCGGCCGCGGCTACGCGTGGCTGGACACCGGCACCATGGAGAGCCTGCACGAGGCCGCGGAGTTCGTCCGCGCCGTGGAGCACTCCCAGGACCTGCCCGTGTCCGTCCCCGAGGAGATCGCCTGGGAGAACGGCTGGATCACGACCGCCGGGCTCGAGGAGGCCGCCGAGGCCTACGGCAAGTCGGTCTACGGGCGGCACCTGAAGAAGGTCGCCGCCGGCGAGATCGTCAACAGCCCGCGCGAGTACTAATAAATTCATTGGGAGATAGAAACATGTCTGAAGAGCTCTTCGAGCCCAGAAACATCATCGTCACGGGCGGCTGCGGCTTCATCGGCAGCAACTTCGTGCACTACGTCGTGGACAACCACCCCGGGGTGCACGTCACCGTCCTGGACAAGCTGACCTACGCCGGCAACCCCGAGAACATCGCCGGCCTGCCCTCCGACCGCGTGGAGCTCGTCATGGGCGACATCTGCGACGCCGGGCTGCTGGACCGCATCGTCCCGGGCCACGACGCCATCGTGCACTACGCCGCAGAGAGCCACAACGACAACTCCATCGCCGACCCGGAGCCGTTCCTGCGCACCAACGTCGAGGGCACCTTCCGACTTCTGGAGGCCGTGAGGAAATACGGCGTCCGCTACCACCACGTCTCCACCGACGAGGTCTACGGCGACCTGGCGCTCGACGACCCGGCCAAGTTCACCGAGGAGACGCCCTACAAGCCGTCCTCTCCCTATAGCTCGACCAAGGCGTCCTCCGACATGCTGGTCCGCGCCTGGACCCGCACCTACGGCCTGCGCGCCACGATCTCCAACTGCTCCAACAACTACGGCCCCTACCAGCACGTGGAGAAGTTCATCCCCAGGCAGATCACGAACATCGTCGACGGCGTGCGCCCCAAGCTCTACGGCCGCGGCGAGAACGTCCGAGACTGGATCCACACCGAGGACCACTCCTCGGCCGTCTGGGACATCCTCACCAAGGGCCGCACGGGGGAGACCTACCTCATCGGCGCCGACGGCGAGAGGAACAACATCACGGTCCTGCGCATGATCCTCGAGGCCATGGGCCGCGACCCCGAGGACTTCGACTGGGTCGCCGACCGCCCCGGCCACGACCGCCGCTACGCCATCGACAGCACGAAGCTCCAGCGCGAGCTCGGCTGGAGGCCGGCCCACACCGACTTCGCCGAGGGCCTGAAGCAGACGATCGACTGGTACGTCGAGAACGAGCCCTGGTGGCGCCCGGCCAAGGAGGCCACCGAGGCGCGCTACCGCGCACAGGGGCAGTAAGGAGGGGAGAGATATGGCAGACATCGCATTCGAGAAGGACCTCTCCGTCACCGAGACCGGCATCGAGGGCCTGAAGGTCGTCGACCTCGCCGTCCACGGCGACTCGCGCGGCTGGTTCAAGGAGAACTGGCAGCGCGCCAAGATGACCGCCCTGGGCATCCCGGACCTAAAGGTCGTCCAGAACAACGTCTCCTACAACGAGAAGAGGGGCGTCACCCGCGGCATCCACGCCGAGCCCTGGGACAAGTTCATCTCCGTGGCCCGCGGCTCGGTCTTCGGCGCATGGGTCGACCTGCGCGAGGGCAGCGCCACCTACGGCAAGGTCTACACGACCGTGCTGGACCCCTCCAAGGCCATCTACGTCCCGCGCGGCGTGGGCAACTCCTTCCAGGCCCTGGAGGACGGCACCGCCTACACCTACCTGGTGGACGCCCACTGGTCGCTGGAGCTGAAGAGGACCTACACCTTCGTGAACCTCGCCGACCCCGAGCTCGCCATCGAGTGGCCGATCCCGCTGGAGGAGGCCACCGTCTCCGAGGCCGACCTCAACCACCCGATGCTCAGGGACGTCGTCCCCATGGCGCCGAAGCGCACCCTCGTCACCGGCTGCAACGGCCAGCTGGGGCACGCGGTGCGCGCGCTGGCCGAGGAGCGCGGCGTGGCGAAGGACTTCGACTTCTGCGACATCGACACCTTCGACATGTCCGACCCCGACGCCTACGCGCAGTACGACTGGTCGCTCTACGGCACCGTCATCAACTGCGGCGCCTACACGGCGGTCGACAGGGCGGAGACCCCCGAGGGCCGCGTGACCGCCTGGAAGGCCAACGCGACGGGCCCGGCCCTCCTCGCCCGCACCTGCGCCGGGCACGGGGTCACCCTGGTCCACGTGTCCTCCGACTACGTCTTCGACGGCACCGCCGAGGTGCACGACGAGGAGGAGCCCCTCAGCCCGCTCTCCGTCTACGGCCAGACCAAGGCCGCCGGCGACATCGCCGTGGCGGGGTGCCCGCGCCACTACATCATGCGCAGCTCCTGGGTCATCGGCGAGGGGCACAACTTCGTGAAGACCATGAAGGGCCTGTCCGACCGCGTCGCCGACCCCGACGACAAACTCACGCAGGTCACGGTCGTCGACGACCAGCTGGGCCGCCTGACCTTCACGCGCGACATGGCCGCCGCCATCTTCCACGTGCTGGGGACGCACGCCCCCTACGGCACCTATAACTGCACCGGCTCCGGTGCGGTCAAGTCCTGGGCGGACATCGCCCGCGCCGTCTTCGAGGCAGCCAACGGCAACGGGGAGAAGGTCGTGCCGGTCAGCACTGCCGACTACTACGCCGGCGCCGTCGGCCCCATCGCCCCGCGCCCGGTCCACTCCGCGCTCGACCTTTCCAGGCTCGAGTCGGTCGGCTTCCACATGCCCGACTGGGAGGAAGAGCTAAAACTTCATTTTGATTAGATGCCTTTAGTACATTGTTTGCATTCTTAAAATCAGTGAGAATGCAAACAATGCCATGGGCATTTATGCCATTTTGCCAAGTTGCACCAGGAATTTTTTGGATGGTTTTCAATGCATTTTAAACTTGCAAATTTGATTTTTAACGGATCTGATGCGATGTTGCAGTATCCATTGCTTTGCTATAGGGCAACGGAGGGTCTTGTTATTCCAACTTCGAATGGCGCTATTGAAATCATGAAATCGACCAATGTTGATTTCACAACATATTTTAATGCGCTATCCATTTATAAGTGGCGAAAATACACTACTGCAAAGGCGTTTTATCTTCATATCGAGTATTGCGGCTCCGCCTTAACGCTTCAGCAGACGTATGCAAATAATTATTCTTGGATTCCTTCTACAATTGATGGCTCTGCGGTTAGTTTGCAACGATCCGATGAATGGAGTACGGCTGAAATCGAACTCTCCCTTTGTGAGGGAGAGATTCTGCACGCTTTTAATATCAGTACTGAAGGCCCTGTTAATATTCGGAATGCGTATTATTATTGCGATTGTGAAGAACTGGATATTCATCCAGTTGAGCTAGCGCTTGCAACTACTACGTTTAAAAAAGAAGACTATATTGTCCGTAACGTATCTCTTTTACAAAAGAACATTATTGATTCTGATGAAGATATTGCTGATCATTTCCACGTACACATTATTGATAATGGCCGTTCGCTGAATAGTGCAAACCTGGATTCATCGCGTGTTACTGTTCATCCAAATCCTAATGTCGGCGGGTCTGGTGGTTTTGCTCGGGGGATGATTGAGTCACTTGAGCAGAATCCTAAAGCGACTCATGTTCTCCTGATGGACGATGATGTCGAGGTTCTTCCCGAGAGTTTTATCCGCACTTTCAACCTGCTCTCTCTTCTCAAAGAAGAATATGCTGAGGCCTTTTTATCGGGTGCCATGATGAGCTTGGAAGAGCCCAATTTGCGTACCGAGGATTTAGGGTTCTTTACTGCTAAGGGAACTTTTTCTCCCCTTAAGCCTGCAGGCTATATGACCTCACTTCATGATGTCGTTGAAACCGAGATATATAAGGCCCCAACTGGCCTTTATGAGGACACTGCCCAACAGTATGCTGGCTGGTGGTATTGCGTTATACCTACCGCAACGATTGAACGTGAGGGGTTGCCCTTGCCCTTATTTGTTCGTTCTGATGATGCTGAGTATGCGCTTCGTTGCAAACCCAAGTTCATGTCCATGAATGGTATTTGCGTTTGGCATAATTCCTTTAAGTTTAAGTATAGTGCTGCCGTGGAGCGTTATCAGGTAAGCCGAAATACGCTAATCAGTCAGGCGACAACTGGCGCTGCGCCTCTCTCTGATTTTCTTTATGAGATTCGTCGTGAAGTTGAGCTCGACTTGAAGAAATTTAATTACGATGAAGCTGCTCTTGCCGTAAAAGGTCTTGAAGATTTTTTGAGAGGTCCGGAGTGGATTTCTCATCCTGTCGCTGAATCCCGTTTTATGGCGGCAAATCGTGAAAGGGAACAATTGATTCCCATCGAGCAGCTCATCCCTCAGGCACAAGAATTGGGTGTCGACTTGACGCAACTGACTTTTGGCAATTTGAGCCTTGGGGGCGACAGGTCTAGGCTGCAGGCATTTAAGGATTATCTGACCATTAATGGCCACCGTTTTGTTAACGACTCCGCTAAACGTAACGGTAGGGTTGCTGTTATTGATGCTGCGGGATGGGTTTATCCCGCAGGTAAAATCAGGGATGTTGACACGCTTATTGTGGTAGATATGCCTAATAAAAAGGGTGCCATTAGACATATGGATAAGAAGCGATTCAAAGAGGTTTGGAGTCGTTTTCGTAAAGCCGAGAAGGAATTCAAGCGAAACAAAGATAAGATTTATACCGAATACGCTTCGTATAGAGATGTCTTTACTTCGATCGATTTCTGGAAACAGTATTTGAAAGAGGCGTCGGAGTAGTCTTCATGTGAGTGGGTTTCAAGGTGGGACCCACTCATTCTTTTGTATCATATGAGTAATTGTGCTTCGTTCATTGTTTGTTGTTGCGAAGGTTAAGCCATGTCCTTGCTTTCTACTATTAAAAAGATCCTCCCTGGCTCATCCCGATCGTTGCATGCTATGCATGAGGATATGGACCGTCGTTTTGACGAGGTTTTCGCCCGTATTGAGCAGGCCGATAACGGTATCAATATGAATATCAATTACAAATTCGATACTCGGCTATTTCCAGAAATTGAATTGCTCAAGCAACGCCAACAAAGTCTGTCAGAACAAATGAGGCTTCGCTTTGAATTGTTAGCGCGACGTGCGTACCCCGATCTCACCCCTTTTGAGCTCCGTTGCAAAATCTTTGATGCATTGCCCGACGCCGAGGGTGATATTCGATTGATGCAGCAGGCAAACGCGGCGTTGATGAGTAAGCTAGACGCGATTTGTGCTGCCAATAATACTCAATACTGGCTTTCTTATGGTTCTCTTGTTGGCACCTTGTCTCGATCGGGTTTTATTCCTTGGGACGACGATATTGATATCTGCATGCTTAGGTCCGATGTGGATAAGCTCACTGCCGCTTTAAAAGACGACCCTGAATATCAAATCACTCTTGTATATGACTGGTTTGTAAAGTTCCGTCAAGTTCGCTTTTGTTCAACTAATTCGCTTATACCTTGTTTTGTGGACATTTCGATTTACGACCGTGCGGCCGAGAATTCCAAGCGCGCGAACGATCGACTTAGGCAACTCAGAATTGAGCTTATGGATTTCTTTGACAAAAATGAACATGAGTTTAGTTTTTGGAAAGATAATCCTTGGATGTTTCATCCCGACAGTGGTCTTAGCGTGCAGTGCGGGGATGTTGACTTGGAAGCTCAGAGAACAGTTGTTTCTTCTGCGGAGATTGATCTTGTCCAGAGCGTATTCGATTCGTTTAACGAAAAGGCTTATGCACTTGGTTTGTTGACCGATGAGCCTCATGGCGATTTTGCATACGCGATCGATAACGTTTTTGATGCCCCTAAGCGAAAAATAATTTGGGATCGCAACGATATTCTTCCCGTAAGAAAGCATCCGTTTGGCGGTTTCTCTTTTTCGGTTCCTGCGAAAGCGGAAAAGGTCGCTGACGCCTGTTATCCTGGATGGCCTTACATGCCTATGGACGTCTGCGGGCATGATCATTTTGCAAAGGATGTTTTGTCTGATCCTGATGTTCGCTCCGCGATGGCAAAGTTTGTCGTCGAATGTAATTAGTAGTTACAACGGCTTTGATTAAGGTATTTGAAATGCAGTTTAAACTTGCGAATGTTGTACTTAAAGTTGAAAAGCATGCAAAGGATTTTCCCGAACTCTACTATCGCGTGCTCTCTGGTGATGCTTCGTATGATGACGACATTCATTCACTTCATATCAATGGAAACGTTGACTTTTTGACGTATGTGAATGGCTTATCTGCTGGCAAATGGCATCAATATGCGTCTGTTGGCGGCGTCGTCTTGCATATGGCTTTATTTGGCAGGGGCCGGGTTGTCGTTCATGGAGTGAGATCTTGCGAACTGAATCCCGTCGAGCTTAAATCTTATCCTTTTGATGGCGATAAAGTTGATCCTTGCGTTCTCGATATCGATATCGATACAACCGGCTACGACTTGATCGGTTTTAGGATTGAGAGTGATGAGAGCTATTCCGTAGACCTCTTGAACGCCTCTTATCTGACTGATGTTCCTGAGGACTCAATTAACCAGATCAATCTTGCTCTTTCTACTACTACATTTAAGAATGAGCAGTACATTCTTCCGAATATTGAACTCGTTAAAGCAGGCATCTCCAAAGAGGACGGTCCGATTCGCGACCACTTCCACATGTTTGTCGTCGACAATGGCCAGACGCTCGATTCTGCATTACTTTCCGATGAGCTAGTCACTGTTCTCCCGAATCCCAACACGGGGGGTTCGGGAGGTTTTGCGCGCGGAATGATGGCGGCCACTGAAATTCCTGATCAGTTCACCCATATCATCTTGATGGATGACGATGTCTCTATCATGCCCGAGAGTTTGATTCGTACGTACAATCTCCTCTCTCTCGCTAAGGGCAAATATAAGGATGCCTTTATTAACGGCGCCATGCTCTCAATGGAGGACCCTACTCGTCAGTTTGAGGATGTCTCGTATGTGGCGACTACCGGTGCTTATCGTCGCGTAAAAGATGATCTGAATGTCGGCAAGCTGGCTGACATCCTCGAAAATGAACGCACAAATGTTGAAGTTGATCAGGCCTATGGAGCTTGGTGGTATAGCTGTATTCCGGTGAAAGCTATCGAAAAGAACGGCCTTCCCATGCCTTTCTTTATCCGCTGCGACGACGTTGAGTTTGGCATACGCAATAAGCCTGTCTATATGACCATGAATTGTATTTGCGTGTGGCATGCAAGCTTTGAGGGCCGTTTCCGCGCTTCGGTAGATTGTTACCAGTACTTCCGGAACTTCTTTGCCATGATTGCTCTCGATGATTGTGCTGATGAGAAGATGTTTGTCCTTCGTATTCAGCGAGGGGTACGTCAGAACTTGCGCGATATGGATTATCAGGCTGCTGAGTTTATCCTTGACGGCTTTGAGGACTATCTGCGCGGCCCTGAGTATCTCCAGAAGCTTGATGGCGCCGCGACGATGATCGGCAAGGGTAAGTTAAACGAAAAGCTGATTCCTGTTTCCGAAATGGATCCAGAGCTTCTTCGCAAGGCTGGGGTTACGGAACAAGTGCTCGCTAATGTTAATCTGGAATTCCATCCTTCGAAATTAATGAAGTACTGGAGATCTATTCCTTACGACAAGCACTATCTTCCCGATGCACTGTTGCGCGGAAAGCCCGGCTATGTGGTCAAGAACGGCAGCTGTACGCTTGAGGGCAACTCGACGCGTTGCATGACGTTGGTCTTTCTGGATCCGACTCGCGAGAAGGGGTCGGTCCGTACGATGGATCGGGCGCGGTTCAAGAGTATTCGCCGCCGAGAGCACGAACTGATGACGCGATATCGTAAAGAAGGCAAGAGCGTCAGGGGGGCGTGGAAAGATGCCATGCCGTACATGACTTCGCGAGAGTTCTGGGAACAGTATTTAGGTCTGAAATAAGAAGAGGTCCGGATTAAGTCCGGACCTCTTCTTATTTTGAATAGGTTTTATAGGCTTGTAGCTCCCATTGTTTTCTTTCGACCTTCGCAACCGAGTCGAGGATTAGTCCCGTTGCTAGGCTCAACCCACACAGGAACATGAATGAGGCCGCAAGTATGGCCGTGGGGAAGCGGGGGACTAAGCCGGTTTGGAAGTACTCCGCAACAATTGGAATTCCGAGGGCAAGGCCTATGATGGCGAAGATGAGCGCTATAAGGGTAAAGAACTTGAGCGGACGATAGTCTTTAAAGAGCGTTCCAATCATTGCGATGACCTTGATGCCGTCGCTAACGGTGTTGAGCTTGGACTCGGAGCCTGCGGGCCGATCGCGATACTCCACCGGCACGTCTTTAATTCGCCAGCGGTGATCGACAGCGTGGATGGAGAGCTCGGTCTCAATCTGGAAGCCCTCGCTCAAAACGGGGAAGGTCTTGACGAAGGGTCTGCTCATGGCTCGGTAGCCGGTCATCACGTCGTCAAAGCTGTAGCCGTAAATCCACTTGATCATGGCGCGAACAAGATTGTTGCCAAAGCCGTGGAAGGCCCTCTTGTTCTCTTCGGCATAGGTGCCGTTTGACAGGCGATCGCCAACGGTCATATCGGCTTCGCCGTTAAGGATGGGCTCGCAAAGCGCCTTTGCCGCCTCGGCGGGGTAAGTGTCGTCTCCATCAACCATTAGATAGCATTCGGCGTCGACATCACGGAACATTTGGCGGCACACGTTGCCTTTGCCCTGTCTGGGCTCGTGGCGCACCGTGGCACCGTGCTGCTTGGCGATTTGCGAAGTGCCATCAGACGAGTTGTTGTCATATACAAAGACGGTTGCACCGGGTAACTCTCGATGAAAATCGTCGACAACTTTGCCAATCGTCAGCGCTTCGTTGTAGCAGGGGATTATGACGGCGGTATTCGAATAGTCCATGTAGGACCTCCTTTAATGAATCAACGGGTCGAAAGTATACCTATCGTCTGCCCCTTTGATTAGATATGGGTTAGTTCTCCAGATTTGTTGCGGTGAGTTATCGTCAACGTGGGAGGGCTATACTTTCCACTGTTATGTTTTACGAGACAAGGAGATGGTCCGTGGCTGACAACGTAGAGAGTCAGAAAGCGGTGGCTAAACCGGCCTCTCACGCTAAAAATGATTTTGAAAAGGACAAGTTCATTCTTAAGCAGCTTGTCACCAAAGATTTTAAAATCAAATATCGTCGCAGTGTTCTGGGTGTGGCATGGTCCGTGCTTAACCCGCTGCTGATGATGGTTGTTATGTCGATTGTGTTCTCGACAATCTTCGCGCAAGGTCGCAATGGTTCTATTACGCCCGAAATGTATCCGCTTTACTTGATTGTCGGTAACGTGACTTTCTCTGTCATGTCCGAGTCGACGAACCAAGCGCTTATGTCCATCATTTGGGCTTCCTCGCTGCTTAAGAAGGTCAAGGTGCACCGTTGGGTCTTTCCGGTGCAGAAGGTGCTGTTCTCGCTCGTTAACTTCGCCTTCTCTTTGGTTGCTGTCGCCTTGGTTATGCTTTGGTTCCACGTGCTTCCCACCTGGCATTTAATTCTGCTGCCGGTTTGCTTGCTCCTGCTTATGTGTTTCTGCATGGGCTTGGGCATGATGCTGTCTGCGCTGGCGGTTTTTTTCCGCGATGTTATGCACCTGTGGACCGTTGTTATCACGGCCTGGATGTATCTGACGCCGATTTTCTGGACGACCGACTTCATTAGCCAGATGGCACATTGGATTCAGGTGCTCGTGGTTGTCAATCCCATGTACAACTACCTTCAGTTTATGCGCGATATTTTCCTGTTTAACACCATGCCCTCTGCGCTTACCTTTGGGCTGTGTGTTGTTTGGGCTGTTCTTGCTCTTGCTATTGGCTACACCGTGTTTCATAAGACCGAGCACAAGTTTATTCTCTACATCTAAGGAGTGCTGTTCATGACTGAATCTGCTATTGATTACAGCAAGCAGCCCCTTGCTGTTGAGGTCAAAGACGTCACCATGATCTTTAACATGGCGTCCGAGTCGCTTACGAACCTCAAGGAGTACTTTATTAAGCTCGCCAAGCACGAGCTGTTCTTTGAGGAGTTCCGTGCGCTTAAGCACATTTCGTTTAATGTGCATCGCGGCGAGGTCGTTGGTCTTGTTGGTACTAATGGTTCCGGTAAGTCTACGATGCTCAAGATCATCGCTGGCGTTTTGGAGCCCAGCGAAGGCGAGGTTAAGGTCCACGGCAATATCGCGCCACTAATTGAGCTCGGTGCCGGCTTTGACCCGGAGCTTACCGCCCGCGAGAACATCTATCTGAACGGTGCGCTGCTTGGATATACCAAGGAGTTTATCGACGCTAGTTTTGGCGAGATTATTGAGTTCGCCGAGCTTAAAGACTTCGTTGACATGCCCTTGAAGAACTTCTCGTCGGGTATGGTCGCGCGTATCGCCTTTGCTATCGCCACGATTACCGAGCCCGATATTTTGATTGTTGATGAGACGCTTTCTGTTGGCGATGTCTTTTTCCAGCAGAAATGTGAGCGCCGTATTCAACACTTTATTGAGAGTGGCGACGTCACGGTCTTGTTCGTTTCTCACTCCATGGAGCAGGTTGAGCGTATTTGTCAGCGTGCCGTATGGATCGAGAAGGGTGACCTGCGCATGGATGGTCCCGTGGACGAGGTCTGCAAGGCGTACCACGACCAGTTCAAGTAGGTTATAATTTATTGGCCGTGTGAACTTGTGCCCGCTTGGACGCCCGGCTTTATGCTCCATTAGCTCAGTTGGATAGAGCAGGGGACTTCTAATCCCAAGGTCGACGGTTCGAATCCGCCATGGAGCACCAGAGAGTTTTTGAAGACCCGGTATAATGCCGGGTCTTTGCTTTTTGGGCATGTGGGCGTGCAGTGCTCCCTCAACAATAAGTCCGATGCAGCGATGCTGCACCGGACTTTCTACATCCCAGAATGGCTATCAGCCTTTGGCTGTTGGGCTTTTACGACTCCGTGGGCTCCACACCCAGCTCGTTGCGGACGAGCTCGAAGGCGGCGGCGATGGCCTTGTCCATGTCGTAGTACTTGTAGCCGCCCAGGCGACCGGCGAAGATCACGTCGCCCTCCTGCGCCGCCAGCTCCTCGTACTGCCTGTACAGGGCCTCGTTCTTGGCGTCGTTGATGGGGTAGTAGGGCTCGTCGCCGGGCTTCCAATCCGCCGGGTACTCGCGCGTGATGACGGTCTTCTCCTGCGTGCCGAACTCAAAGTGCTTGTGCTCGATGATGCGGGTGTAGGGGACCTCGCGCTCGGTGTAGTTGACCACGGCCACGCCCTGGTGGTCCTGCTCGTCGAGTGTCTCGGTCTCGAAGCGCAGGCTGCGGTACTCGAGTGTGCCCAGCTTAAAGTCGTAGAACGAGTCGATGGGGCCGCAGTAGATCGTCCTGGCGGCGATATCGGGCTCGGCGGCGGCCAGCTCCTTGTACTCCACGCCGCAGCGCACCTCGACGCCCTCGAGCATGTTGGCGACCATCTTGGTGTAGCCGCCCATGGGGATGCCCTGGTAGCGGTCGTTGAAGTAGTTGTTATCGTAGGTGAAGCGGCAGGGGAGGCGCTTTATGATGCTCGCGGGCAGGTCCTTGCAGTCGCGGCCCCACTGCTTCTCGGTGTAGCCCTTCACGAGCGTCTCGAAGATGTCGCGGCCGACGAGCGACAGCGCCTGCTCCTCGAGGTTTGTCGGCTCTCCGATGTTCTCGGCGGCCACCTGCTCGGCAATCTTGGCCTTGGCATCTGCCGGCGTGACGACGCCCGGCCACATCTTGGCGAAGGTGTTCATGTTGAAGGGCATGTTGTACATGTTGCCGTGGAAGTTGGCTACCGGCGAGTTGACGTAGTTGTTGAACTCGGCGAAGCGGTTGACGTAGCCCCAGACGTCCTTCATGGAGGTGTGGAAGATGTGCGCGCCGTAGCGGTGGACTTGGATGCCCTCGACGTCCTCGGTGTAGACGTTGCCGGCGATGTGGTCGCGGCGGTCGATGACCAGGACCGACTTGCCGGCGCGCTTGGCGGCATTGGCGAAGACGGCGCCCGAAAGGCCGGCACCGACGACGAGGTAATCGTACTGGGACATGGATATGCTCCTTTGTATGTCGATTGGACAGTTACTTTAGTTTAGGGACAAACATATCTGATGTCTTTGTCCCAGGGATTAGTGTAGCAGATGCTCTTTCAACAGCTCTAGCGCATGTGCGTAGCCCTTCAGGCCCTCGCCGGTGATGGTGGCGAAGCAGGCTAGGCGTGCATAGCTCACCTGGCGGAAGTCCTCGCGGGTCTCGACGGCGCTGATGTGGACCTCGACGGCGGGGATGGCGACGGCTTTGAGAGCGTCCAGGATGGCCACACTGGTGTGCGTGTAGGCTGCCGGGTTGATGACGATTCCGTCGACCTTGCCGTAGGCCTCCTGGATCTTGTCGACGATGCTGCCCTCGTGGTTGGACTGGAAGACCTCGACCTCGTCAAAGCCCTGCGCGGCGCCTGCCTCCTGGCAGATCTGTACCAAGCGGTCGTAGTTGTCGCTGCCGTAGATGCCCGGCTCACGAATGCCGAGCATGTTGAGGTTGGGGCCATTGATGACGAGTGCTTTCATGGTTGCTTCCTTTGTAGTTTGGCGGGCGGTGAGGCGGAATGAAAAACCACCACAAAGGTGCCTGTCCCTTTTGTGGTGGTTTTTGTTAGAGAGCGGGTGGGAGGGTGTCGAGGAGGGCGCGGGCGGTATTGGCGGCGCAGTCGCGTGAGTCGATGATGTGGTCGGCCCAGGCGCGGTAGCGTGGCATACGTTGTTCCGCGAGCTTATCGATGCCGTCGCGTGCGGTGATGGGGCGGCCCTTGTGGGCGAGCTCTTCGAGCTTGCGGTTGAGCATCACAATTTTGCTGTTCTGGTGCAGCAGCGGATAGTTCTCGTCTCGCGTGACCACGCCACCGCCGGTGGAAAGCACCAGGCCGCTGCGCTTGGAGATGTCGGAGAGCGCCGCCGTTTCCTGCTCGCGGAAGGCCGCCTCGCCGCGCTCGACGATATAGTCGGCGCAGGGCATCCCCAGGCGTTCCTCAAGCGCGCGATCCAGGTCGATGTGCTCTCGCCCCGTGAGCAGGGCAATTTGCTCACCCACGCGGGTCTTGCCCGAGCCCGGCATGCCGATCAGCGCGATGTTCTGTTCGCGGCGTGACAAGCGCTCCGTTACGTCCAGGATGCGCTCGCGCGGGGTGACCTGGCCGGTATAGCGCTCGACGGCCTGTGCCGCCTGTGCCACGAGCATCAGCAGTCCGCCGATGTAGGGGATGCCGCGGCGCTCGGCCTCGAACATCAGACCCGTGCGGGCGGGGTTGTAGACAATGTCGATGACGCCTTCGAGCGCATCGAGTCCTTCGAGCGTGCAGGGGGCGTCGGGGCAGTGGGGGAACATGCCGGCAGGCGTGCAGTTGACGAGCAGCGCGGCATCGGATTGCTGCGCGATGTTGTCGTAATTGACCTCGCTTGTGCGACCCACGGGTACGACGATGGCGCCCAAGTCGTCGAGTACCATGCTGGCCGTAGTGCCGGCACCGCCGGTGGCGCCGAGCACGAGGGCCTTCTTACTGGCAACCTCTACGCCCAGCTCCTCGACCAGGCACTGGAAACCGAAGTAGTCAGTATTATCGCCGTGCAGGCGGCCGTCGGGCAGGCGCGTGATGGTGTTGACGTTGCCCATGCGCTCGGCGAGCGGGCTCAGCTCGTCCAGGTATTCCATGACGGCGCGCTTGTAGGGGATGGTCACGTTGGTGCCCTCCCATTCGTCGCCCGTCATAAAAGCCTCAAGATCCTCGGGCTCGCGCTCAAAACGCACGTACTCAAGCCCCGCCAGCTCCTTGTAGATGGTCGGGGTGTAGCTGTGGCCCAGCACGCGGCCCAGCACGCCGTAGGGGCGGGTTGCGGCGGTATCGGTCATCTAGAGCACCTCCGTGTAGCTGCCAAAGTAGGTGAAGCTCTCGCATACGTCGTTGATCGAATCGAGCAGGTCGTCGAGGGCCTTGCTGCCAAAGGGACAGTCCAGGTCAAAGTAGAACATAAACTCAAAGTCGCGACCGGGGATGGGGCGGCTCTCGAGCTTGATGAGGTTGATGTTGAGCGCATAGAAGCGCTCGAGCACGCGGTAGAGGGCGCCCGGCTCATTGGCCGTGGTGATCATGAGCGAGGTACGGTTGGCACCGGGATAGACGCGCGGCTCACGGCTGATGACGACAAAGCGCGTGTAGTTGTTGTCCGAGTCCTGGATGTTGGGCTCCAGCACCTCCAGGCCATAGAGTGCCGCGCAGCTGCGCGATGCGATGGCGGCAACATCGGTGCGCTCGGAGCTGGCGACCATCTCGGCCGACATGGCCGTGTTGGGGTACTTGGTAGCGTGCAGGCCGTGCGCATCGATAAAGCTAGCGCACTGCGCGATGGCCTGACCGTGGCTGTAGACCTCGCGTATGTCTGCGAGCTTGGTGCCGGGTTTGACGAGCAGATTGTGGTCGATCTTGAGGCGCAGCGAGCGCACGATGTGGAAATCGAACTGGGCGAGCAGGTCGTAGACGGCGTTGACCGATCCGGCGGTGGAGTTCTCGATGGGCAACACGCCAAACTCGCAGAAGCCGTCGCGCACAGCGCGCATAACGCCTTCGAAGGTCTCGAAAAACGCGATGTCGGGCACGTCGAAGAGTTTGCACGCGGCGATCTGGCTATAGGCACCTTCCACGCCCTGGCAGGCAACGGAGGCCGTTTGAGGGAAGGGCGTGTCAAAGGCTGCAGCCGTGGCGTGGGCCTTTTGCGAGACGGTGATGCCCTTGAGCTCGTTGATGTAGCGCTGCTGCTCGGCCTTGCTCATGCTCATAAGGAGGCGGAACAGGGTGATGGTCTGCGCCTCGTAGCGCTCGGGCGCGCGGCTGGCGAGGTTGTTGAGTTTTGAGCGCTCGCGGGCGGGGTCAAAGACGGCCTTGCCCATCTCGATCTTTGATTTGGCGACCTCGGTGGCAATGTCCATACGCTCGACAAAGCTATTGAGGAGCGTGGTGTCGATGCCATCGATGGTCTGGCGAATATCGGCAAGGTCCATGGAGGCCCCTTTCACGTAATGGCAGAGTTGACAGGCAACCCAGGTGAGTCGGGTTAGAGCTGGCCTGCGTCCTCGAGGAGGGCGTCCCAGATGGCCAGCGCTGCGGCTGCCTCGGCTACGGGGACAGCGCGCGGGACGATGCAGGGATCGTGGCGGCCGTGGACCGAGAGCTCGGCGTTTTCCATGGCGTCCATGTCTACGGTCTGTTGCTCGAGACCGATGGAGGGTGTCGGCTTTACGGCCATACGCCACATGACGGGCGCGCCGGTCGAAATACCGCCCAGGATGCCGCCGGCGTTGTTGGATTCGACCTCGATCTTTCCGGTCTCGGCGTCGATGCGATACGGATCGTTGTTCTCGCTGCCGCGCATGGCGGCCACGGCAAAGCCCATGCCAAACTCCACGCCCTTTACGGCGGGAATGCCAAAGGCGATTTGCGCGATGCGGTTCTCGATTCCGTCGAACATGGGGTCGCCGATGCCCGCGGGAAGCCCGTAGATGCCGCACTCCACGATGCCGCCGATGCTGTCGAGTTCGTCGCGCGCGGCTAGGATCTCCTTGCGCATTCGACCGGCTGCGGCGGCGTCAATGCAGGGCAGGTCGTTCGTAAGGATCGCTTTGCGGTCGGCCTCGCGATAGGCCATGTCGTCCATGGGTAGGTCCGAGATGCCGCCAATCTGCGCCACATGTGCCATCACCCGAATGCCGCGGGCCTCGAGTGCCTGCAGCGCAATGCCGCCGGCGATGCATAAGGGGGCTGTTAGGCGGCCGGAAAAATGCCCGCCACCAGCGACATCGTGCATGTTGTGATACTTCACGCGCGCAGGGAAGTCCGCATGTCCGGGGCGGGGCTTGCGGCGCAGCTCGGAGTAATCCTTGGAGCGCGTGTTGGTGTTCTCGATAATCGCGGCGATGGGCGCGCCGGTGGTATGCCCATCGACTACACCGGCGATGATATGCGCGGCGTCGGCCTCGCGGCGTTTGGTCGCGGTCTCGTCGCGACCGGGGGCGCGACGGTCGAGGAAGGACTGTAGCTGCTCCTGGTCCACGGCGATGCCCGCCGGAATGCCATCGAGCGAGCAGCCGATGGCGGGGGAGTGCGACTGTCCGAAGATGCTTAAGTGTAAGACGTTGCCAAAGGTCGAGGACATGCTATTCCTCCTCGAGCGTGACCTTGCCGCCCAGTAGGCGGTAGTGGTCGAAGAAATCGGGATAGGACTTGTTGACGGCCTCGGCGCCGTGGATCACGACCTCGCCGGTGGCGCGGCTCGCGGCGATGGCGGCCATCATGGCGATGCGGTGGTCGTTGTGCGAATCGACCTCACCGCCGGTGAAGGCATCGACGCCCTTGATGATGAGGTCGTCGCCGGCAATACGCACCTGCGCGCCCAGCGCGGTGAGCTCGCGGGTGGTGGTGGCCAGGCGGTCGGATTCCTTGATACGCAGGCGGGCGCAATCGCGGATAAAGGTGCGGCCCTGTGCCAGCGAGGCCACGGCCGAGATAACGGGCACCAGGTCGGGAATGTCGTGGGCGCTCATCTCAAAGCCGGCGAGCTTGTCGGACTGCACGGTGGCGGCGTTGGTGGAGCGCACGATGCGGGCGCCAAAGCGCGAAAGCGCGGCAAGCACGTTGCGGTCGCCCTGTGCGGAGCTCAGGGACACGCCCTCGACGGTGATGGGGTCGGTGCCGATAGCGCCGGCACACAGCCAAAAGGCAGCG
>DXZX01000006.1:33784-35649 GCA_019419445.1 Collinsella sp. | reverse complement strand
AGCGTTGGACCAGTCGCCCTCGACGGCCACGCTGCCGGGCGTGCGGTACGAGCCGCTGCTCACGCGGAAGTTCGTGACCTCGGGCTGGCCGTCCTTGGCGGGAATGCGCTCGACGTTGACCTCAACGCCAAAGGCCTTCATGGCCTGGATCGTTAGGTTGATGTAGGGGCGGCTCTCAATGAGGCCAGTCACCTGCACACAGGAGGGCTGGGCGAGCAACGGGGCTGCCAGCAGCAGGCCCGAGATGTACTGCGAGCTTACGTTGCCCGGCAGCACAAAGGTGCCCGGGCGCATGCGTCCGCTTGTCTTGAGCGGAAAACCGCCCAGACCCTGCAGGTCGCAGCCGGCGGCGATGATCTCGTCCGAGAGCGGGGACAGCGGGCGGGCGCCCAAGCGTCCCTGACCCACAAAAGTTGCTTCTGCGCCCAGCGCGCAGGCGACGGGCAACATAAAGCGGAGCGTGGAGCCGCTTTCGCCGCAGTCAAGCGTTCCGCCGGCAAGTGCCTTGAGCAGGCCAAACTCAATGCTCTTCATAGTGGGGTGGACCTGGAAGCCGTCCTCGACGGTCTCGATGCGAGCACCCAGGGCCGTAAGGCAGCGCACCGTGGCCTCGATGTCGGCGCAGGTGGTGTTGCAGGTGACGTGCGTCTCGCCGTTGGCAAGCGCAGCGCAGATGATGAGGCGATGCGCCATCGACTTGGACGCGATCGCGGGAACGGTGCCCTTGAGCGGGGAGGGGGTGATGCGGGCTAGCATGCGGATGCGTCTCCCTTCTGGCCGAGGCCCTCGGCAATGAGTTCGTGGAAAGTGGAAAGCGGCGTGCGGTCGATGCAGCAGCGGCCAATGCCGTGCGGAATCACCAGGTCGATGGTGTCGCCCGCGCGCTTCTTGTCGTGGAGCGCCTCGGCAAAGACGGCATCGGCATCTAGGTCGCAGCGGGTCTTGAGGCCATGGCGGGCGCAGAGCTCCTCAATACGACCGGGCAGTGCAGCATCGCAAACGCCGTGCAGGGCCGCGGCGCGCGTGATAATGCCCATGCCGATCGACACGCAGTTGCCGTGTCCGAGCTCAAAGTGCTCGCAAGCCTCGACGGCGTGTCCGGCGCTGTGTCCAAAGTTGAGGAGCTTGCGTTGGTTGGTTTCGCGCTCGTCGGCGACGACCACGGCGCGCTTGATGTCGATATTGCGGGCGATGATGAGTGCTACGCGGGCCACATCGCGGTTGAGCAGCTCCAGCGTGAGCGGGGTCTTCTCCAACTCGGCGAAGAGCTCGGGATCGGCGATCACGGCGTGCTTGACGACCTCGCCGCAGCCGTCGGCGAACTGCTCGGGCGTGAGGGTGGCCAGGCACCCTACGTCGGCGATAACCACGCTCGGCTGCCAAAAGGCGCCGGCCAAGTTCTTGCCGGCGGCCAGGTCGATGGCGGTCTTGCCGCCCACCGACGAATCCACCATGGCGAGCAGGCTCGTGGGGATCTGCACAAACTTGCAGCCGCGCATGTAGGTGGCGGCCACAAAGCCCGCCACGTCGCCCACGACGCCGCCGCCGAGCGCCACGATCACGTCGGAGCGCGAAAGCTCGTGCTCGGCCACAAACTCCAAAATGGCAACATAGGTTTCGGCGCGCTTGTGTGCTTCGCCGGCCTCGAAGGTGCAGACGCTTACCTCATAGCCTGACGCCTCCAGGCTCTGCTTAACGGGCATCTGGTAGAGCGGGCCCACGTTGGTGTCCGTCACGATGACGGCCTTGGTGCCGCCGGCGGTGGCGCGCACGAGCGGTCCCGCCTGCTCCAGCAAAAACGTGCCAACATGCACCTGGTAGGGGCGTGCGGTGTCGATATCGATGGTAATCACCATAAGCTATGG
>DXZX01000006.1:30637-33774 GCA_019419445.1 Collinsella sp. | reverse complement strand
GTCTAGTGGGAGGCCTCGTCGTCGAGCGCGCGCTTGATGCGGTCGCCCTCGGCAAGGAGATTCTCCAGATAGCGCTTGTCGCGGTCCTTAAGGGCGCGGCTGTAGGCGCCGAGCGATTCGATCAGGTGGTCAATCTCGAAGGCGAGCGCGTCGGCGTCGTCGATCATGAGCTCGGACCACATTTGCGGGTTGAGGTGCGCCACGCGGGTGAGATCGCGGTAGCTACCGGCCGAAAAGCCGTGGTGGACCTGGGCGGTGGGGCTCTTGACGTAGGCGTTGGATACCACGTGCGCAAGCTGGCTCGTGAAGGCGATGACGCGGTCGTGCTCGGCGGCGTTCGTCACGCTGAACTTGCCAAAGCCCAAGGGGCGCACCATCTCACGTACCTGGCCCAAGAGCTCGAGCTTAAGGGCATCATCTACCGCGGGCGGAACGAGCACCAGGGGAGCGCCCTGGAACAGGTCGGCGCGGGAGTGCGCGTAGCCCGAGAACTGGGTGCCCGCCATGGGGTGCGCGCCCACAAAGTAAAAGCCGTGCTCGTGGGCAAGCTCAAAGGCGCGCTCGCACACGATGCCCTTGACGCCCACCGTGTCGATCACCACGGGACCCATGATGGCCTCGGTATCGGTGGCGTCGGCGAGCGCTTGGGCGTGCGCCTCGAGCCACTCGATGCAGGCTTCGGGGTAACAGGCCAGCACGATGATGTCGCACTCGCCGAGCGTCTCGTCGTTGAGCTCGCCGGCAACGGTGCCCATGCTGGCCGCCGTCATGACGTCGTCATCGGGGTCCCAGGCCAGCACGCGGACGCCCGCCTGCGCATAGCCGCGGGCAAAGCTGCCGCCGATGAGGCCAAGGCCGACGATGCCGGCGCACTTGGGGCCGCCCTGGTTAACGCGCGCGTTTCTCACCGTACCCATGGGCTACTCCATGGTCTCTTGGCAGACAACCTCGCGGATGGCTCGGATGCGGCGCATGGTGTCATCGAACTGATCGGGGGTGAGGGCCTGGGCGCCGTCGGACCAGGCGCGGCTCGGCTCGTCGTGGACCTCGATCTCCAGGCCGTTGGCACCGCAAGCGGTCGCGGCGAGCGCCATGGGCTCAACGTAGCGGGTGTAGCCGGTGGCGTGGCTGGGGTCGGCGACGACGGGCAGGTGCGACAGGTGGTGCAGCACCGGCACGGCGTTGAGGTCGAAGGTATTGCGGGTGCGGGTCTCGAAGGTGCGGATGCCGCGCTCGCACAGGATGACGTTGTCGTTGCCCTCGCTCATGATGTATTCGGCTGCCATAAGCAGCTCGTCGATCGTGCCGGACATACCGCGCTTGAGCAGGACCGGGGTCTTGGTCTTGCCGACCTCTTTGAGCAGAGGGAAGTTCTGGGCGTTGCGGGCGCCGATCTGCATGACGTCGATCTTCTTGTCCAGGAAGACCTGCACGTCGCGCGGGTCCATGATCTCGGTGACGATCGGCATGTCGAGCTCGGCAGACGCCTCGCACAGCAGGTCCAGGCCGGCGGGACCCATGCCCTGGTAGGCGTACGGGGAGGTGCGGGGCTTGTAGGCACCGCCGCGCAGCATCGTGGCGCCGGCGGCCTTCACGCGGCGGGCGATGCGGATGAGGTTCTCGCCCTCGACGGAGCACGGGCCGGCGATGACCTGGAACTGGTCGCCGCCGATCTTGACGCCGTGGCCGCAGTCGATGACGGAGTCCTCGGGGTGGAACTTGCGGTTGGCGCGCTTGAACGGCTCGGAGACGCGCTGCACGCGCTCGACGACGTCCATGGACTCGAGCAGGAACGGGTCGATCTTGGTCGTATCGCCCACCAGGCCGATGATCGTCTCGTTCTCGCCGCGCGAGACGTCGGTTTTCAGGCCCTTTTTCTCAATCCAGCTGACGATATGGCTGACGGCCTCGTCGCTGGCGCTCTGCTTTAAAATTGCAATCATGGTGTGCCTCTCACCTCGATGGATAACCCTTGCAAAAACGGCCCGCAATGCGAGCCGTGTATATATGGTGCATGAGAGTTTATACTATCTGATTCGCTTTTGCCTTCTAAAGTGTGCCGTTGCGCCGCGTCTTCCCCGGAATT
Source organism: Collinsella sp. (assembly GCA_019419445.1). Taxonomy (GTDB): domain Bacteria; phylum Actinomycetota; class Coriobacteriia; order Coriobacteriales; family Coriobacteriaceae; genus Collinsella. Next base: position 31,688 of record DXZX01000006.1, on the reverse strand, counting down.
GCAAAGCTTTTTCTTTTATTTTGATAGCCCGTGGTGCACTTGGGTATAATGCCAACCGTTGGCCCTATTAGCTCAGGGGATTAGAGCGTCTGCCTCCGGAGCAGAAGGCCGTTGGTTCGAATCCAACATGGGGCACCATCGAACGTAAGACCGTCCGAACCTCGCATGGTCCGGGCGGTTTTTCTTATACCGACGCGACGTGATGGGACGTGGTATGGCAGCAACGGATATCGAGCGCGGACTCTCGACCGCCGAGGTCGAGGAGCGCATCGCCGCCGGTAAGATCAACCGCAACATGGAGCTCAAGACCAAGTCGGTCAAAGAGCTCATCATCGAGAACCTCTGCACGCTGTTCAATTTGATCAACGTGATCTTGGCGTTCCTGGTCATTTTGACCGGTTCGTTTAAGAATCTGACGTTCCTGTTCGTGGTGTTCCTCAATACCGCTATTGGCGTCATTCAGTCCATGCGTTCCAAGAAGATGGTCGATAAGCTCACGCTGCTGACCTCCAAGAAGGCCATCGCGGTGCGCGACGGTGCCGAGGTGGAGCTCGACCTGGATCAGATCGTGCTCGACGACATCATCCGCCTGGGGCGTGGCGACCAGATTCCCGCTGACGCCGTGGTGGTTTCGGGCGAGGCGCTCGTGAACGAGAGCCTGCTGACGGGCGAGAGCGACCTTATTAAGAAACAGCCCGGTTCCGAGCTCATGAGCGGCAGTTTTATCGACTCGGGCCTGCTGCGCGCCCGCGTGATCCATGTCGGCGCCGACAACTACGTGGCCAAAATTAATAACGAGGCCAAGTACGTCAAAAAGGTCAATTCCGAGATCATGAACGCGCTTAACGCCATCGTGCGCTTTGCGAGCATCATCATGATTCCGCTCGGTTTGGCGTTGTTTGCCTCGAGTGTGAGCGAGCTGTGGGATGCCGCGGGAACCCCGGGCGATAGCGCGCTTTCGTGGTGCTTCTCCGAGCTGCTGGCCGGCCGCGTGCCCTCGTCGGCGCTGCTGTCCACGGTGGGCGCCCTGCTGGGCATGATCCCGCAAGGC
>DXZX01000006.1:18072-30627 GCA_019419445.1 Collinsella sp. | reverse complement strand
GTGCTGCTGACCTCGTCGGTGCTCGCCATCGCCACGGTGCGGCTGGCCCGCCGCAAGGTGCTGGCGCAGCAGCTCTACTGCATCGAGACGCTCGCGCGCGTCGACGTGCTGTGCCTGGACAAGACGGGCACCATCACGTCGGGTCGCATGGAGGTCGAGGGCACGTATCCGCTGCCGGTCGAGGGCATGGGTGCGGGGGAGAGCGACGCCGCCGTTCCCGTCGATACCACGGTGCTCGATTTTGCGCTGGCTAACGTGGCGCGTGCGACTTCGGCCGATGCCAACGAGACCTGCCAGGCGCTGCTCAACTATTACGCCGATCGCCCGGTCGAGGTGTCTGAGCCGCTGTCGGTCATTCCGTTCTCGTCCTCCAAAAAGTGGAGTGGCGCTTCGTTTGCGCAGGGCTCCTATGTGATGGGCGCTGCGCAGTTTGTGCTTTCGGAGCGTGCGTTTTCGCAGGTCGAGAACCGTGTCGCCGAGCTTGCCGATACCTGCCGCGTGCTCGTGGTGGCGCGCGTGGACGGCTTTACGCCCGATGGCGATATGGTGGGCGAGGCCGAGCCCGTGGGCTTTGTGACCATCCGCGACGAGATTCGTACCTCGGCGGCCGAGACCATCGGCTACTTTAACGAGCAGGGCGTGACGCTCAACGTGATCAGTGGCGACGACCCGCGTACGGTGTCGTCGATCGCGCGCGTGGTGGGCGTGCCGGGGGCGGACGCTTATGTGGACGCCACGACGCTCGATACGCCGGCCAAGCTCGATGCCGCAGTGGACCGCTACCATGTCTTTGGTCGTGTGACCCCGCAGCAGAAGCGCGAGCTCGTGCAGGCGCTCAAGCGCCGCGAGCACACCGTGGCCATGACGGGCGACGGCGTCAACGACGTGCTGGCGCTCAAGGAGGCCGACTGCTCCGTCGCCATGGCAGCCGGCTCCGATGCCGCGCGCAACGTGGCCGAGATCGTACTCGTCGACAACGACTTTGCCTCGATGCCCGCCGTGGTGGCCGAGGGCCGTCGTTCCATCAACAACCTGCAGCGTTCGGCTTCGCTGTTCCTGACCAAGACGCTGTTTTCGATGGGCCTGGCGGCGCTGTGCATCGCACTGCCGCCGTACCCCTTCGAGCCCATCCAGATGACGCTCATTAACTTCTTCTGCATCGGCGCGCCGGGCTTTGTGTTGGGCCTGGAGCCCAACAATGCTCGCGTGAAGGGGTCGTTCCTGACGAACGTGCTCAAGCGGGCACTGCCGGCGTCGATTGCGGTCATTTTGGCCGCGGCGCTCGATATCTTTGTGGCGCGCGTGTTCGGCTTTAACCAGCTCACGCTGTCTACGATGTGCCTACTTACGTCGTGCGCGGCGAGCGTCAGCCTGATCTGGCGAATCTCGCAGCCCCTCACGCCCTTACGCGTGGCGCTCTTTGTGTTTGTAGTTGCCGGCATCCTGACGGGCGTTATCGGATTCCCGAAGCTGCTGTCTATTGCCAACCTGTCGATGGGCCAGATGGTTATCTTGGCTGTCATCGTGGTCATCACCTGCTCGGTGTTCTTTAAGCTCGCCACGATGATGGATTCGCTCAAGCCGCGTCGTCGTCATGCCGCAACTGGTTTTGGCCGCGGTGTGCGCGTCCGCTTGGGTCGCGGTGGCGGCAAGGTGAGCTCGACGGGTTCGACGGCCGAGCGTTTTGCCAAGCGCGTCGCCGCCGACATGGCACAGCGCCGCGAAGCTCGCACCGTTCGTGAGGCCGAGGCCCGCGCACTCGAGGGCGTGGCCCAGGCCCAGCCCAAGAAAAAGAAGAGTACCGGAGTCAAGCGCTCCCGCGTGACCAAGTCCGCCCAAGGCATCAAAGTCTCGATGCCAAGCAAAAAGAAGAAATAACTACGCGCCCTGGCGATGTTGAATTGGTGCCTTGCTCCTGTGGGGCCGTGGCGATGTTATGCTCTAACCTCGATTGTTTGAATTGCTTCGAAAAGAGGATGCCGTGATCTGCCCGCATTGCCTTAAGACTATCGAGGACGGCGCCTCGTTCTGCCCCTACTGCAACGCCTATGTGGGTCCGGGCGATGGTCCGGAGCACACCGAGTTCGTGTTCTGTGAGGGCTGCGGTGCCCGTCTTTCTCCGCATGATCGCACGTGCCCCAAATGCGGACGCCCCGCTCCGGGTATCCTCTCCGAGGACGCGGCCGCATCCGACCTGGCAGCGGGCCGCACGGCGGGCTTTCCGCGCCTAACGCAAGAGCAGATCGATACCGAGGTGCCGCATGCGCCGGCCTCTGCCGCTGCGGTGCTTTCGGACGCCGCCGACCCCAATGAGACCTGCGTGCTGCCAGCTTTCGATAAGGATTTCGGTATCCCCAAGGTCGATATTCCCACGCCCGTTTCCCTGCATGACGATGCTCAAAAACCCAAGCGCAAGGTGCATCCCGACGAGGACGCCTATCACAAGCACAAGCGTCATATCCCCAAGCCGCTCATTATCATCGCGGTCCTTGCCGTCGTTTGCGGCGGTGCCCATTGGTTCGTGACGGCCGATCCTATGGGGGTCATGCCTGGCTTCTACGACCAGTTTGGCCAGGCCGCGCAGACGACCTTCCCCACGCGTCAAAAGGGCGAGGCCACTGAGGACGATACCAAGCAGGACGATTCTGCCGAGGTGGTCCAGGAAGAAACCGTGCTCACCGATGATCAGCTCTATACCAGGCTCGACGGTCTGTATCAGACCATCGTGTCCTATGCTGACGAGGATCAGATCGGCGAGGTCATCGATTCCTTTAACAACGGCTATCTCCGAACGCCGCTGTCCACCCGTCAGGAGCTGTCGCAGAGTGCCTACGCCCTGCGTGATCAGATCAAAAAGACGCAAGATGAGCTTAACAACCTGAAAGTACAGGACGATACGGTCTATGCGGATGACATCGCCCACTTAAAGCAGCTTGCCGAGTGGATGTATGAGCGCGTCGACGTGATCTGCCAGAGCTGGGATATCTCGCTGGCCATTCCCGATGGCGAGTCGATGAGTTCCCACCAAAGCGAGATCCTGGCGCCCATCGCGCAGGGCGGCAACAGCGCGCTGAACCAGTACGACGCCAATGTGGGTTCCTGGAAGCCGCAGCAGCGTTCCTAAAATTAGTTCGCCATAGTCGGCATAACCTACGTGCGCAATTGATGTAAGCCCGTGCTTATTGCTACAATTCGTACAAATATGCTTTAAACGCACGAGGAAGGAACCACATGTTTGGTTTTAAGAAAGAGCTCTACACGCCCGAGTATCAGCTTGTCGGCGACGAGTGCGCCGTAATCGAGACGTCGAAGGGTACCATCAAGGTCAAGTTTGACGGCGAGGGCGCTCCCATTCATGTCGCGAACTTCTGCGAGCTTTCCACGATGGGTTTCTATGATGGCCTTAAGTTCCATCGCTATGTGCCCGGTTTTGTTATCCAAGGTGGCGACCCCAATACCCGCGACATGTCCGGCGCCGACGTCGCCGCCGGTCTTGAGGGCCCCGACGGCATGCCCGGTACCGGTGGCCCCGGCTACTGCATCAAGGGCGAGTTTGCCACCAATCCGCGCAACAGCCATGTCGATGGCGCCCTTGCCATGGCACGCTCCATGGACCCCGATTCCGCGGGTTCGCAGTTCTACTTCTGCCTGGGTGCCCAGCATAACCTCGATTCCGGTTACACCGTCTTTGGTACCACGGTCGAGGGTCTCGATGTGATTTCGCAGCTGCGTGCCGGCGACGAGATCTTTCATGTCGAGATCGTTCACGAGTAAAGGGGACTTCCTTGAATAGCCAGCTGATCCAACAGGGCCGCGCCGCTTACCGCGCGGGTGATTTTTCCGCTGCAGCCCAGATGCTTGGGGCGGCAAAGACTCCCGATGAGATTATAGGCGAGGCCGATCACCTTCGTGGCAACGCCTTGATGCACCTGGGCATGTATGCCGAGGCCGCCGAGGCCTATGCCGCCGCCCTCAACGACGGTACCTACGGCAAGCGCGGCGCGCTGCTCACCAACCGCGGCAAGGCGCTCGCCGCCGTGGGCGACTACACGACGGCCGCTCAGGCTTTCTCTGCCGCTACGCAGGATGCTTCCTATGCCACGCCGTTCAAGGCCTATCTGGGCCTGGGCAATGCGCTGTTCCAGTCGGGCGACTATGCCAACGCGGGAACCGCCTTCCGTCAGGCTGCCATCGACGGCGCCAATCCGGCTCCTGCCGCCGCACTCGGCGAGCTCGGTCGTTGCTTCATTAAGCTCGGCCGTCCGGCGGATGCCGTGGAGACCTACCGCACGGCTATCGACTTTGCCGGCCCCCGCGACGACACGCGTGCGCTCAATGCCGGCATGGGTCAGGCGCTTTCTGCCGCCGGCCGTCCCTCCGACGCACTCGACGCCTTTAACGCCGCTACTGCCGATGGCATCTACCAGCTCACTTCCGAGCAGGCCGATGAGCTTGCCCGCGTGCATGATTCGCTTGCCGCACTGTCTGCCCAGACGGCTATGGCCACGGCTCCGGCGCCCGCGATGGACGCTCCTGCCGTCGATCCGCTCGATCCTACGGGCGCGACCGGTCAGTTTATGCCCGATCCCTCGGACACCGGCTTCTTTACGTTGTCCGAGTCCGAGATGGTCCAGCAGGACCGTCAGGACCGTAAGCAGGCCAAGGTCCGTCGTCGCCATCGCCACACGGGTCTCAAAGTCTTCATCGTGCTGCTTCTGCTCATTTTGATCGCCGCGGGCGGTCTGGGCTTTGCCTACACGCGCGGCTTTGGCTTCCCGTCCCAGGAGTCTGTCGTTACCGATCTGTTCCAGGCTGCCGGCGACGGTGACACCGCAAAGGCCGAGTCTTGCCTGGCCTCGAGCCTGTCCGAGGACGCCAAGTCGATGATCATCTCCTCGATTCCGCAGGGTGCCACCGTGTCCGTCGAGGGCATGGATCAGTCCATGACCGAGACGACCGCCAAGGTTAAGGCATCGCTGTCCAAGGGCGGCGAGCAGGAGTACACCGTCAAATTCGTGCGCTCCGACAACCATATCGGCTGGGCCGTTTCCTCGCTCGATATGGATTTCTCGGCTGCTGACAACCAGTAGTGACCTTATGGGATTTAGCTTTGCCCGGCGCTTCACCGCAAGTGAGGTGCCGGGCTTGCGCTAGTATGATGAGCTAGTAGTTTTCCAGCAATCATCCAACACATCAGGAGTTGCGTTGTTTTCTTTGATGGATATGTTCTTCGGTAGCTATGCGGGCGATCTTGCCATCGACCTCGGCACCGCAAATACGCTTGTCTCCGTGCGCGGCAAGGGCATCGTCATCCGCGAGCCCTCCGTCGTCGCCATCGACAAGAACGACGAGCGCATCCTGGCGGTCGGCATCGAGGCCAAGCGCATGCTCGGTCGTACGCCCGGCAACATTGTGGCCGTTCGTCCCCTGAAGGACGGCGTCATCGCCGACTTCGATGTTACAGAGGCTATGCTTCGCTACTTTATCGACAAGGCGTCCGAGAAGCGCTATCCGTGGACCCCGCGTCCGCGCGTTGTCGTCTGCGTTCCCTCCGGTGTCACGTCGGTCGAGAAGCGTGCCGTCTTTGAGGCCACGATCCAGGCCGGCGCTCGCCAGGCCTATCTGATCGAAGAGCCTATGGCCGCCGCTATCGGCGCCGACCTGCCCGTCGAGGAGCCTACCGGCTCCATGGTCATCGACATCGGTGGCGGTACCACCGAGGTTGCCGTTATCGCTATGGGCGGCATCGTCGTCTCGCAGTCCATCCGTATTGCCGGCGACGAGTTCGATCAGGCCATCCTCACGCACGTTCGCGATGCCTACAACTTGGCCATCGGCGAGCGTACGGCAGAGGACATCAAGATCAAGGTCGGCTCCGCCGTGCCGCTCAAGGACGAGCTCGACGTCGAGGTCAACGGCCGCGACGTGATCACCGGTCTGCCCAAGACCGTGCGCATCGAGAGCGAGGAGATTCGTCGCGCACTCAACAAGCCGCTCGACGAGATGGCCAAGGCCGTCAAGGACGCGCTCGACGCTACGCCTCCCGATCTTGCCTCGGACCTTATGTACTACGGCATTTTGCTGACCGGTGGCGGCGCGCTGCTGCGCGGTCTCGACGTGCGCCTGCGCGATGAGACCGGCGTTTCGGTCAACGTCAGCCCCACGGCGCTCGATAACGTTGTTAACGGCTGTGCCCGCGTGCTCGAGGCCAATGCGTTTGATGGCGGCTTCGTCCAGACCAATGCTTAATTTCCAAAAGGTGGATTCCATTTGGCACGATCTTCGGGTTTCTCCACAAATCTGAATACCAAGCGACAATCAACGGGTATGCGCCCGTTGATTGTTTTCAGCCTGATTTCGGTGTTGCTGCTCACGTTTTATATTCGTGAGGGCGAGGCTGGGCCGATTCATGCCGTGCGTTCGGGCGTAACGACGATTACCTCGCCGGTGCGCTTTGTGGGTTCGGCTGTGGCGGCTCCCTTCAATGCCATCGGCAACGTGTTCTCTAACCTTACGGCGTCGCAGGACACGCTCGACGAGCTTAAGAAGCAAAACGAGGAACTGACCTCTAAGGTTGCCGAGCTCTCCGAGTCTCAAAAGACCGCCGAGCGTCTGGAGGGGCTGGTCGGCCTGCAGTCGACCTATAACCTCAAATCGACCGCTGCTCGTATCGTTGGTGCCTCGGGCGATGCCTGGACCTCGACCGTTACCATCGACAAGGGCTCTGCCGACGGCCTTACCATCAACATGCCCGTGACGAGTTCTGCCGGTGTTATCGGCCAGATCATCGAAGTCTCGGCCAAGACGTCCACCGTGCGCCTGATTGGCGACGAGAACTCGGGTGTGTCCGCCATGGTACAGGACACGCGCGCCCAGGGCATGCTGCAGGGTCAGGCTGACGGCACGCTGCGTCTTGAGTACGTGAGCGTCGACTCCGACGTTAAGGTTGGCGACATCATCGTGACCTCGGGCATCGGCGGTGTGTTCCCCAAGGGTCTACCGCTCGGCACCGTCTCGTCGGTTGAGAAATCGGCAAACGACGTGTACTACACCATTGTGGTGCGCGCTCAGACCACGGCCGAGAACAACGAGGAAGTGCTGGTCATTACCTCGCTGACCGATGAACAGTCGGCCTCGGATGAGGACGTGAGCACGGCCAACAGCACGCCGCAGGGAACGTCGCGCGATGCTGCAACCAAGACGAAGGACGAGAGCTCGGATGACAGTTCCGACACGTCCGAGATGACCGATTCTGGCTCGAACGAATAGGGGGCATGTCCATGGATCTACACGAGCAGGGGATGAGCTCCCGCACGTTTGTGATCGCCGCCATCGTGTGCGTGCTGCTGCAGGCAGGCCTGGCACCGCAGATCTCCATTGCGGGTGGTCGCGTCAACTTCATGATTATCTTGGTGTGCCTGAGTGTGTTCTCGGGCGACCCGACCCGTGCTGTCGTGTGCGGTTTTTGCAGCGGCTTGTTTTATGACCTGTCCGCTGCCGTGCCGGTGGGCATTATGTCGCTCCTGCTGACCGTGGGTTCTTTTGCCCTGGTGCACAGCGCCGTCGGTCAGACGGGCGGTACCCCAAGTGCGCGCGGCGTCACTGTGGGCGCCTTCGCGCTCGTCATTAATGTGATCTACAGCATCATCTTGCTGTTTATGGGTTTGGAGACGAGCTTTGTCGTGGCGATCTTCGGCCATGCGCTGCCGTCCTCGATCCTGACGGGTCTGGTTGCCATTCCGTTTTTGATGTCCGGCGTCGTGCCGCAGTCCGGCTATGGATTCTCCGCACGTGGCGGACGCCAGACGGGTATGCGCTTTAAGCCCAAGACCCGCAAGCTCAAATAGGGGAGGCCCGTAGATGTCTTCCCAGATGACGGTTATTATCGCCGGTATCGTGCTGGTTGTGGCCATCGTGGTCGCGCTGGTCGTCATGCGTCGTGGCGATTCCCGTTTTACCTACGATACACAGCATGGAACGGCCCCGCGCGCCACCGAGGGCGAAGGCAATACCGCGGCGACCGCCTTTAAGGGCCGCTTTTCCATCCTCACCACGGGTGTGGGCGCGATGTTTGCGGCACTTGCCGTCAAGCTGTGGGGCATGCAGATGGTCTCGTCGGACTATTACGAGAAGCAGGCCAATAGTAATCAGACTCGCACCGTTACCACACCCGCTGTGCGCGGTCGCATCCTCGACCGCAATGGCGTGGCGCTTGTCCAGAACCGTCCCTCACTTGCTGTCGTGGCCTACCGCGACCTTGCCGAGGATGAGGTTCTGGTTCGCCATCTTGCCAACGTGCTTGGAATGCCTTATGTGGCGGTCCTTCGCAATATTCAGGACAATACAGAGGGCGCTCAGAGCCTGCATACCATCGCGACGGACGTCCGTCGCTCCACGGTTGCCTATATTCAGGAGCATGCCGGCGAGTTCCCGGGCGTCAAGATTGCCGAGCGTACCGAGCGCCAGTATCCATACGGCGAGACGGCATGCCATATCTTGGGCTATACCGGCACCATTACCTCCGAGCAGCTCGAGGCCCAGAATAAGAAAACTTCTGGCGACGATGATGCTTCTGCTGGCAAGATTACGTACCAGTCGGGCGATATCGTGGGGCAGGCGGGCGTTGAGAGCTACTACGAAAACCTGCTGCAGGGTATTCGTGGCGAGCAGACCGTCAAGGTCGATGCCTCGGGCAACGTGACCGGTCAGGCCGGCGCCGTGCCCGCGAAGGCCGGCTCTGACATTAAGCTCACGCTCGACCTTAAGATCCAGCAGGCCTGCGAGACGGCGCTGGCGAGCGCTATCGAGCTTGCCAAGACCACTGGCTACAGCAATGCCGGCAACGGCGCTGTAGTGTGTCTCGATCCCAACAATGGCGAGATCCTGGGCATGGCGAGCCAGCCCAAGTTCGATCCGTCCGTCTTTATCGGCGGCGTCTCAAATGACGTGTGGACCGAGCTCAATGATGACAAGGGTTCGCACCCGCTGCTCAACCGCGCCATTAGCGGACAGTACATGTCGGCCTCGACCATCAAGCCGCTCTCGGCACTGGCCGGTCTTGAGTTTGGAACCTACACGTCGGGGCAGACGACCAACTGCACGGGTTATTGGACGGGTCTGGGCAAGTCGTGGGGCAAGTACTGCTGGCTGCATTCCGGCCACGGCACCATGACGCTGCAGTCGGGAATCGCCAACTCGTGCGACCCTGTCTTCTACGACATGGGCAAGGCGTTCTTTTATGACGAGCAACATCCCGAGGGTCTGCAGGAGGTCTTTCGTCGCTGGGGTCTAGGCAAGACCTGCGGTATCGATCTGCCGAGTGAGGGCGCGGGTCGTATTCCCGATGCCGAGTGGAAAGAGTCGTACTTCACCGACGCATCTGCCGAGGACCGCAAGTGGAATGCCGGCGATATGACCAACATTGCCATCGGCCAGGGCGACATCCTGGTGACGCCCCTGCAGATGGCGTGCGCCTATATGGGTCTTGCCAACGGCGGCAAACAGTACGTGCCTCACGTGTTTTTGTCTGCCGTGTCGCGCGATGGCGACGGCGATGCCTATAAGTACAACGGCAAGGGCAAGAAGAAGCGCCTGGAGGCCAAGATCAACAGCGATTCGGATTTGGCTCTTGTTCGCAACGGCATGCACGACGTGATTTACACGGCATCGACGTCCCTGGCGGCTCACTTTGGCACCCTGACGCCGCAGGTATACGGCAAGTCGGGCACGGGCGAGAAAAGTGGCGAGGACGAATACGCGTGGTTCTGCGCCTATGCACCGGCCGATGACCCCAAGTATGTCATCGCTACCGTCCTGGAGCAGGGCGGCGGTGGCTCAGATACCGCGATGCATGTCGTGCGCGACGTGCTCGGCGTGATTTATGACGAGCCCGATACCTCTTCGGCCTCGGGCGATTCTTCGGTTCGATAGGAGGTTGCGATGGATTTTTCTCCGGCGGATCTGTTCCGTTCAACCAAGACCGGCTCTCGCAGCAGCCTGGACCGTGTCAACAAGCAACTTTCGGCCTCGCGCGGCACGTTTCGCCAAAAGGTGCATATCGGTGTGCTCGTGGCTACTGTGGCGCTCGTCGCCTACGGTGCCATCATTATCTGGTCGGCTTCGCAGTTTAAGGCCGATGCTTCGTTCTCACGCCATCTGCTGGGAATTGGCATCGGAGCGGTGCTGGCGGTGCTGGTCTGGCGTACCGACCTTCGCGGTATTTCCAATTTCTCGACGGGCCTGCTCGTCATCGACCTGATCGTGATCTTCTCGCCCAAGATTCCGGGTCTGTCCTATACGGGCGGTCTGGGCATGACGGGCTGGATCAAGATTCCCGGTATCGGCTTGACATTCCAGCCGGTTGAGCTTGCCAAGCTCATCACTATTTTCTTTATTGCTACGCTTGGCTCGCAGTATAACGGTCGCATCGATACCGTTCGCGACTACGTCAAGCTCTGCGGCATGCTGTCCATTCCGTTTTTGGCCGTCGTTGCCATGGGCGACCTGGGCTCGGGCCTGGTCGTGCTGGTTTCGGGCGCCATCGTCATTTGTATGAGCGGTGCACGCCGCGAATGGGTGCTGTCGACCCTGGCCCTGCTCGTGGGCCTGGTGGCCCTCGTCCTGGCGCTCGATTCGGTCTTTGATTCGTTGCTCGGCCACGATGTGCTCATCAAGCAGTACCAGATGAACCGTCTGACGGTCTTTATCGACCCCGATAATGCCGATTCGGACGATGCCTACAACCTGCAGCAGTCGCTTATCGCCGTTGGCTCGGGCGGCTTCTTTGGTAAGGGTTTGGGCCATGCGACGCAGTCGGCCGGCGGCTTTCTGCCTGAGTTCCACACCGACTTCGTCTTCGCCTTCCTGTCCGAGACCTTTGGCTTTTGCGGTTCCTTTTTGCTCCTGTGCCTCTACGTGCTGTTGATCTTTTCGACGATTCGCGTCGCCTTTAAGTGTGAGTCGCTGTTTTTGCGTCTTTCGTGTGTTGGCATCGTTGGCATGTGGGCGTTCCAGACTTTCGAAAACATCGGCATGTGTATCGGCATGATGCCGATTACCGGTATTCCGCTACCGTTTATTAGCTTTGGTTCGTCTTCGATGATGATTCAGCTGCTGACGGTGGGTATCGTACAATCCATATGGCGGCATCGTTCGGGCGCCGCGTAACCGCTGGAGGGGTTTGCTATGAAAATTCCCGTAGATAAGCTGACCCGCGCTTTTAAGATGGGCGCGTCCGTTAAGAAGGATTCCGATACGCCGGTGCGCGTCTCGGTCTATCTGGATTCGTCCGCCTCGCGCTTTCTGGCCGAGACGGTGCGTGACGCCTTTGTGCCGCAGACGACCTCGGGCATTGTGCGCGTCGAGCGTCTGGGGGAGGAGCGAATTGCTCCAAAGACCGATACCGATGTGGTGCTGGTGCTCTCGTGTGGTTCCGACCGCTTGGAGAGTGCCGTGCAGGAGCTCGTGATCGCCGGCGCGCCCGTGTGCGTGCTTGCCGAGTCTGCTGTGGAGGTGCCGTTTATCGAGGAGTCCACGCCCATGCTCGGCGTGGTAGCGGCAACCGATAAGACGTATCTGCTCGAGACGCTTGCCCGCTGGATTCTCGATCGCACCGACAAGGAAACGGCTTTTGCGGCGAACTTTGCCTTCATGCGCATCGCGGCGGCCAATCGTATCATCACCTCGTGCGCGCTCACCAATATGGCGACCGGTGCGCTGGTGTTTTTGCCGGGCGCCGATTATCCCGTTATGGCGCTGGCGCAGGTGGGCATGCTCTTTGAGCTCGCTGCCGTCTTTGGACGCGGCATTAAGCCTGAGCGCGGCTACGAGGTCGCGGGCGTGCTTGCCGGCGGTCTTGTGATCCGAGCGGTCACCCGCGCACTTGTCAAGCAGACGCCGCATATTGGGTTTGCCGTCAAGGCGCTCACTGCCGCCGCGGGCACCTATGGCATGGGCCGTGCGCTCGTTTCGCTCTACGAGCGCGATGTCGACTACAGCCGTGCCAACGAGGTGGTCACTGCCACGTTCTCCCGCGTTCGCGATCTGGTGACCACGGTCGCGGGCGCTACCCGTCCTATGGCGTCCTATCAGGACGCATCAGATCTCGCTGCTTAGGGGTTTTCCGTTGCGCGTTGCATACCAAGACTGTTTTCATTTAATTGAGCCGTTGCTCGCCAAGGTCGAGAAGCCGAGTCGCTATATCGATCACGAGTGGGGCACGCTTTCCAAGGCCGATGCCGACTACCGTTGCTGCCTGATCTATCCGGATGTGTACGAGGTCGGTCTGCCCAACCAGGGTATCGCCATCCTCTACAACATCCTTAACCAGGCCGAGGGCATCTCCTGCGAGCGTGGCTATGTGCCGTGGCCCGATATGGGCGACGCCATGCGCGAGGCAGGCATTCCGCTGCTCTCGCTCGAGGGTGCAGCGCCGGTCGCTTCGTTTGATATCGTCGGTCTGCATGTGCCGCACGAGATGGCGGTGACGAACTTCCTCGAGGCGCTCGACCTCGCTGGCATTCCGCTGTTAGCCGCCGACCGCACCGAGGACGACCC
>DXZX01000006.1:0-18062 GCA_019419445.1 Collinsella sp. | reverse complement strand
ATCATCGCCGGCGGCCCCTCGGTGTACAACCCCGAGCCGTACGCGGCCTTCTTCGATGTTATCCTCATCGGCGAGGGCGAGGAATCGCTGCTCGAGACCTGCCAGCTGCATCGCCGCCTGCGTGACGAAGGAGTCCCGCGCGCGCAGATTGTTGAGCAGCTCGCATCCATTGCCGGCAACTACGTGCCGTCGCTCTATGAGGTTCGTCACGACGAGCCCTGCTCGCCCCATGGCTACACCGTGCCGCGTGAGGGCAAGGATGCGCCGACCGTGGTCTACAAGCGCGTCGTCGAGGATTTCGGCGCCACGAATCCGCTGTCGCAGTCGTGCGTGCCCTATGCGCAGCTGGTCCACGACCGCCTGTCTATCGAGATCCTGCGCGGCTGCGCCCGCGGCTGTCGTTTTTGCCAGGCCGGCATGACGTATCGCCCGGTGCGCGAGCGCTCGGCCGACCAGATCGTCTCGTCGGTGATTCAGGGTCTGGAAAAGACCGGCTATGACGAGGTGTCGCTGACCTCGCTCTCCACGACCGACCACTCCTGCATTCGCGACGTGCTCGGCAGGCTCAACCGTCGCCTGGAGGATACGGGTATTCGCGTGTCTATTCCGTCGCAGCGCCTGGATTCGTTTGGCGTGGATATGGCCGAGTCGGTCGCCGGCGAAAAGAAGGGCGGCCTGACGTTCGCGCCCGAGGCCGGCAGCCAGCGCATGCGCGACATCATTAACAAGAACGTGACCGAGGAGGACCTGGACCGTGCGGCCAAGGCGGCCTTCGAGGCCGGTTGGAACCGCATGAAGCTCTACTTTATGATGGGCCTTCCCGGCGAGCGCGACGAGGACATCGTGGCCATCGCCAATCTGGCCGATCACGTACTGGAGCTCGGTCGTTCCGTGGTGCCCAAGGCTCGTCGCGGCTCGATCTCGGTGTCGATCTCGGTTTCGGTCTTTATCCCCAAGGCTGCCACGCCGTTCCAGTGGTGCCCGCAGCTCGACTACGACGACGTCAAACGTCGCCAGAAGCTGCTTGTCACGAGCGTTCGCAACCGTGCCGTCCGCGTGCATTACCACGATGCCGAGACTTCGCTCATCGAGGCCGCGCTGTCCCGCGCCGGTCGCGACATGACGCCCGTCATCATCGATGCTTGGCGCTCGGGCTCCCGCTTTGACGCCTGGGTAGAGCATTTCTCGCTCGATAACTGGAAGGAGGCTGCTGCCAAAAACGGCATCGACCTCAATGAGCTTGTGCACCTGCCCTACGAGTTGGACTGGCGCCTGCCGTGGGAGCATGTGAGCCCCGGCTGCACGCGCGGCTTCCTCGAGCGCGAGTACCGTCGCTCGCTCGAGGGTGTCACGACTCCCGACTGCACCCGCACGTCGTGCACCGGCTGCGGGATCTGCCCCACGCTCCACGCCAAGAATGTATTGATGGGTGATCGCGCATGAGTGAGCGCCTGACCGACAACCCCACGCTCTTTAGACTTCGTGTTCGCTATGGCAAGCGCGATCGCCTTAAGTACCTGGGCCATCTCGAAGTAATCCATACCATTGAGCGCATCGTGCGCCGTGCGGGACTTCCCTATGCCGTCACGCAGGGCTTCTCTCCGCACATGCGCGTGGGCTTCTCTTCGGCGCTACCGGTTGGTACGTCGTCGACCTGCGAGTGGTATGACCTGTTTATGACCGAGTTCGTGGCGCTCGACGAGGCGTTTGGGCGCCTGGCTGCGGCGTCTCCGGCCGATCTGGCGCCCATCGAGGCGGCGTACATCGACGTGCGCACGCCGGCGTTGACGGCGCAGCTCACGCGTCTGTCGTATCGCATCGACCTGCACTTGGATCCCGAGGCGCCCGTAAGCGCCGACGAGGTGCGTCGTGCGATCGACACGCTGCGCGCGGACCATGGCATCGACTACGCGCGCGGCAAAAAGAGCAAGCGCTTGGATTTGGATCACACGCTCGTGGGCTATGAGCTCACGGCAGGGGAGCGCCCGGACCATCTGGTGCTCATGCTCGACACCCATGCCGACAACGAGGGGTCCATGCGTCCGGAAATTTTGCTTTCTGCCGCTGATGTTTTGTTGCAGGGCTTGACCCCGGGCGTCGATGCACCTATCGTTTCCACCGGTATGCAAGACCTCGTGACCATCTGCTCCTACGATGTCGAGCGTCAGAATCAAGCATGCGAGGACGACGAGGGCCGACTCGTCAGCCCCATACCTGTGCGAACTTGTGGATTTGCTCCACATACTCGTTGACGGGGGTATTATCGCCTGCTACTATATTCGGCTGTTGCACTAACTGATGCATGAAGGGCAAGTAAACATGTACGCAATCGTTAACACGGGCGGCAAGCAGTACAAGGTCGCCACCGACGATGTCATCACCGTCGAGAAGATCGAGGGCAATGAGGGCGATAAGATCACCCTGCCGGTTATCTTCCTCAACGATGGTAAGAAGATCGTCACCGATCCCGACAAGCTGGCCAAGGCCAAGGTTACCGCTCAGATCGTTGAGCAGTTCAAGGGCGAGAAGCAGCTGGTCTTCAAGTTCCACAAGCGTAAGCGCTATCGTCGTCTGAAGGGTCACCGTCAGCAGCTCACCAAGCTGAAGATCGTGAAGGTTCAGGCTACCTCCCGCGCCAAGAAGGCTGTCAAGGCAGAGGCTGAGGCTGTTGCCGAGGCTCCCGTCGCCGAGTAGATTACACTCGTAACGAAAGAGTAGGTATACACAATGGCACACAAAAAAGGACTCGGTTCCTCCCGTAATGGCCGTGACTCCCGCGGTCAGCGCCTTGGCACGAAGCGCTATGCCGGCCAGACGGTAACCACGGGCACGATTCTCGTCCGTCAGCACGGCACGCACATCCACCCGGGTGAGAACGTTGGCCGTGGCAAGGACGACACGCTGTTCGCGCTGGTCGACGGTACCGTTGAGTTCCACAAGGGTATCAAGCACAGGGTCAGCGTACGCCCGCTCGCGAACGCGTAATTCACCCTTCATAGAGCACATATGTGGGAGGCACTTGAGTTTTAGGATTCAAGGGTCTCCCTCTTTTTTGTAGGAGGCGATTCTGTTGTCACAGTTCACCGATATCAGCCGCATTAACGTTTGCGGCGGCGACGGCGGAGCCGGATGCATGTCGTTTAGGCGCGAGGCATTTGTTCCCAAGGGCGGCCCCGATGGCGGCGACGGCGGTCGTGGCGGCAACGTCGTCATTCAGGCCGACGCTCAGCTTTCCTCGCTGATCGATTACCGCTTTAAGCATCACTTTCGTGCTGAGCGCGGAACGCATGGCCAGGGCGCTCGTCGCAATGGTAAGAGCGGCGAGGACCTGATTCTCAAGGTCCCCATGGGCACCGTAGTTCGCGAGCTCGACCCCGAGACGCAGACCCCGATGTTCGAGATTGCCGACCTGGTGCACGACGGTGAGCGCGTTGTCGTGGCGCCCGGTGGTGCCGGCGGTCTGGGCAACACCCACTTTGTGACGTCAGTGCGTCGCGCTCCGGCCTTTGCCCAGCTCGGCGAGCCTGCTGAGGAACACTGGATTGAGCTCGAGATGAAGCTTATGGCCGATGCCGCACTTGTGGGCTTTCCCTCGGTGGGCAAGTCCTCGCTCATCGCGCGCATGAGCGCTGCCCGTCCCAAGATCGCCGACTACCCCTTCACCACGCTTGTGCCTAATCTGGGTATGGTGCGAGCCGGCGAGTACTCCTATGTCGTCGCCGATGTCCCGGGTCTTATCGAGGGCGCGAGCGAGGGGCGTGGCCTGGGCCATCAGTTCCTGCGCCACATTGAGCGTACGGCCTTGATCATGCATGTCGTTGACATGACGGGCGGATTTGAGGATCGCGATCCAGTCGAGGACTATCGCATTATTAACCGTGAGCTCGAGCAGTATGGTGCCGAGCTTTCGGAGCGCCCGCAGATCGTCGTCGCCAACAAGTGCGATGCGCCGGGCACGGCCGACAAGATTGCCGACCTTAAGCGTGCGGCGCTCGACGATGGCCATATGTTCTTTGCCGTGTCCGCTGTGACGGGTGCCGGTCTCAACACGCTGATGCTTGCCGTGGGCGAGCAGGTGGCTAAGCTTCGCGCCGAGCTGGCGGTCTCTGACGAGCCGGTCGATCTTCGCGATGATGAGTGGGAGCGTCGCCGCCTCCAGCGCGAGAAGCGGTTCCGTATCGTCCAGGAAGAGCCCGGCGCCTTCCGCGTGGTCGGCCGCGCCATCGAGCGCATGGTTATCCAGACCGACTGGGAAAACGAGGAAGCCGTCATCTACCTGCAGCATAAGTTTTCCCGCATGGGTGTTGACGATGCGCTCGAAAAGGCCGGCTGCCGTGCCGGCGACGAGGTTCGCATTTGCCAGCGCGCCTTTGACTTTGAGGGCGCCGAGGACTTCTCGGATTACGAGGACGAGCTCGAGGACGGTAGCGAGGACGTCGCCGTCGAGCTCGTTGACGTCGCCGATGATAGCTTGGAGGCTGTCGACGCGGTGGATGCCATTGACGGCACCGATGACGCTGCTGCTGCGGAAGACGTTGAGACCCCGGAGGGCGAGTAAGTCATGTCGCTGCGCGGTGGAATCGGATTGCCTGAACTTCCCATCAAGGATGGGCACGAGTTTCGGCTTGGCATTATGGGCGGCACCTTTGACCCGATTCATTACGGGCACTTGGTTACTGCCGAGCAGGCGCGTGAGTCCCTTGACTTGGATGCCGTGCTCTTTATGCCGGCCGGCTCTCCTGCCTTCAAGCTCGACAAACCGGTGACGCCTGCTGAGGACCGTTATGCCATGACGGTCCTCGCGACCGCCGCGAACCCGGCCTTTTTGGCAAGCCGCTTCGAGATCGATCGTGCCGGTGTCACCTACACAGCCGATACGCTGCGTGCCCTTCGCGAGTTTTACCCGACACAGGTGAAGCTTTACTTTATTACGGGTGCCGATGCGATTATCGATATTGTGACCTGGCACAATGCAGATGAGATTGCCGAACTGGCAACCTTTATTGCGGCGACGCGACCGGGCTTTGATATCGATACTGCTCGCGCGCGAATCAAAGAGTCGGGCCTGCCGTTTGACGTGCGGTATATCCAGATTCCGGCGCTGGCGATTAGCTCGACCAACATTCGCAAGCGGGTTGCTCGCGGCATGAGCGTGCGCTATCTTACGAGCGAGTCCGTGCTCGGCTATATCCGTAAACGCGGCCTGTATGCCGATCTTGGGCAAGACGATTTTGATTGATGGGGGAGAACGTTGTCGGTAGAAGATCAGTTTGAGGGCGACGAACGCGCGCTCTTGACGCGTATCCACGAGTTGCTCGATGTGCGCATGAAGGATAAGCGTAAGCGTTACGTGCATTCGCTCGGGGTTGCCGAGACTGCGCTGCACCTAGCCGAGGTGTACGGTGTCGACCGCTTTGATGCCGCTGCCGCCGGCCTGATCCATGACTGGGATAAGGTGCTCTCCGACGACGAGCTGGTCACGCGCGCTCTGCATTATGGCATTAAGATTGCCGGCTCTCCGTCTGCCGCGACGCCGCTTTTGCATGGCCCGGTTGCCGCCTATGAGCTTCCGCAGCTTTTTCCCGAGCTGTCGCCGGCGGTCTTTCAGGCTGTCGACCGTCACACCGTGGGCGCTTGCGACATGACGCCGCTCGATATGGTGGTCTTTGTGGCCGATGCCATCGAACCCAACCGCCACGGCGATTATGCCCATGCGCTGCGCAAGATGGTGGGGAAGTCCTCGCTCGACGAGTTGTTCTTCTCCTGTTTTGCGCAGGGTCTGGTCTATGTGATCCAGACCGGGCGTTATCTTTATCCCACGGCTATTACGATTTACAACCATTACGCCCAGCTGCGCTAGCTCGGGCTGTCTAGAAAGAGGTATTCCATGGCCGACGAGACCATGACCGACGAGCAGATTCTTGAAGGTGTGGAGCACAAGAGTTTCGCTGCCACGTCCGACCGCACTGCCGCCTCGCTGTCCGCGAGCGGTGTCGCCGCCGAGGATGTCGCCCGCGCCGCCGCGCAGGCCGCCTACGACAAGAAAGGCGAGGACGTTCAGGTGCTCGACCTGACTGAGCTTTCTGATGTGTGCGACTACTTTGTTCTCGCTACCGGCACCAACAACCGCCAGGTCGATTCGATTGTCGACGAGATTGAGGAGAAGGTCGCCGAGGCTTGCGGCGAGCACCCGTTTTCCATCGAGGGCCGCGAGCAGAAGACCTGGATGCTCATGGACTACGGTTCGGTTGTCGTCCACGTCTTCACTCCCGAGGCGCGCGAGTTCTACCGCCTCGAAAAGCTCTGGGGCGACGCCCCCCAGCTTCCCCTCGACCTCCTCTAGTAGCTCATTTGGGACGGGGCTTTTTTAGCTACCCTCTGCCGTATGCCGGGCAGTTGCACTACTTGCAGCTGCCCGGTTTTCTTTTTGCCATAGGGACTAATCGTTGAAGCGGGATTGGCGGCCGAAGGAGAGAGCGGTGTCGCCGAACTTGTCTCGGACGGCGTCGATGGCGACCGAGAGGTCGCGACGGTCGCTGGATTGGGCTCCGCGGTCGTCGATTTCGCAGAACAGGTCGGTCTGGATACCGCCCTGATGGTCGAAGTCGCTCATGCCGACGCCCGCCAGGCGCACATGCATCCCTTCCTGCCAGATGTTGTCGAGCAGTTCGAGCGCCACTGCCACGAAGATGTTCTCATCGTCGGTCGGATGGGGCAACCGGCGCTGTGCCGAGCGACCGCTTCCATACGAATACTTGAGTTTGAGCGTCACCGTGGCGCCCGTTAGTCCCTGACGGCGCAGACGGCGTCCCACTGACTCTCCCAATAGCGCAATCGCCGCTTCGATGTCCCCACGCTCAGTTAAATCTTTCGCAAAGGTGCGTTCATTGCTGACCGACTTGACCTCGCGCTCTTCATCGAGGCTCGTGACTTCGGAGAGTTCGAGTCCCAGCGCACGCTGGCGCATGCGTTCGCCGTTGATGCCAAAAATAGAGGCCAAGGTGGATTTCGGTGCGCGGGATAGCTCGCCGAGCGTGTAGATGCGCATGCGGCGCAGTCGCTCTTCTGCCGAGCGCCCGATGCCGCTCATGGCAGATACCGGCAGCGCTGCCAAAAAGCGCTGCTCGGTTCCAGGGCGCACGATGGTCAGCCCAAATGGCTTGTCCCGCTCGCTTGCGATCTTTGCGACCGTCTTGTTACAGCCCACGCCAATGGAGCAGGTCACCCCCAGCGCCGCCACACGATCACTGATGCGCCGTGCAACCAGCAGCGGGTCCTCGGGTGCAAAGCGACCTGGCGTGATATCGATAAAGGCTTCGTCGATGGATACGCGCTCAACGCGCGGCGTCTCCTCGGCAAGAATAGCCATGACCTGCGCGCTCACCTCGCGGTAGCGATCGAAATGCCCATGCGTCCAAATGGCCTGCGGACAGAGGCGCCGTGCCTCGGCCGAGGGCATGGCAGAGTGCACGCCAAAGCGACGTGCCTCGTATGAGCAGGTGGACACGACGCCGCGGGAATCGGCATCGCCGCCCACGATGAGCGGCTTGCCGCGCCACTCGGGATGATCGAGCATCTCCACGCTCGCAAAAAACGCATCGAGATCCATGAGGCCCACCGCCGGTCCCGTCCAGGGCGGCGGCGTGACGCCCGCAGCATCTTCATAACCGTATGTATGTTCGCGTCTTTTCATGGCATGAGTATACCGCGCAGCTCATGTGGGGTGCGTGGATGTGCTTGCAAATCGCGAATTCTTGTCTAAGATATGGATTTGCCTTCGACTACACCGAAGAAGTTGGTCTCACGGACTTCACCTGCCCGCGTCGATGGCGTATTATGTTCAACTGTTTGTTTGTAGTTGCAGCCTAAAGCTGCTTGGTTGGAGGAGTTTCCTTTGGCAGTCAAGATTCGCCTTGCTCGTCACGGCGCTAAGAAGCGTCCGTACTACCGTGTCGTCGTCGCCGATTCCCGCGCCCCGCGTGACGGTCGTATCATCGAGGAGGTTGGCCGCTACAACCCGATGACCGCCCCCAAGACCATCAACCTCGACCTCGAGAAGATCGCTGACTGGCAGTCCAAGGGCGCTCAGCTCACCGACGCTGTCGCTGCTCTGGTCAAGGCCGCCAACGAGGGCGAGAAGACCGAGACCGTCGTCAAGAAGTCCAAGAAGCAGCTCGCCAAAGAGGCCGAGGCCGCTAAGGCTGCCGCTGAGGCCGCTGAGGGCGCCGAGGAGTAAATCGTGCCTGAGGTTGACGCTGCACAGCTCGAGGGTGAGGCAATGCTCTCAGATCGCATCGCCGATCTCGTCGAATATCTCGTTGTTCAGATCGTCGACGACCCGGATTCCGTGAGCCTCGAGGTCATCGATGGTGACGACGCCTCCACGATTGAGGTTTCTGTTGCCGAGGATGACGTCGCTAAGGTCATCGGCCGTCGTGGCCGTACCATCAAGGCCATTCGCACGCTCGCCCGTGCACTGGCCGCTCGCCTCGACACTGCAGTCGAGGTAGAGGTTCTGGGCTAGGACCTTGAGGTCCCAGTACAAAAACATCGCCCGTGTGGTCAAGCCGCACGGAAGGAAGGGGGAGGTCCTCGCGCAGCCGCTGCGGGGGCTTCCTTCTGTATTGACGCCGGGTATGCGCGTCGCCTTGACGCCGCCGGCGCTCAAGCGCGACCGTTTTTGCACGGTCGTATCCGTCACCGATACGGGCGATGGCGATCTGGTCTCGTTTGAGGGCATTGACGACTTGACGGCCGCCGAGGGCATCACGGGATGCTACGTGCTGGCAAATCGTGACGATTTTGAGCTCGATTCGCTCGACGCTGCCTATACCGACCTGATGGGTCGCGAGGTGGTCGACGAGCGCTTCGGTTTGCTCGGTACGATCGTCGAGATCATGTCGACGCCCGCCAACGATGTTTGGGTTGTCGAGGGCAATCGGTACGGCGAGGTGCTGATTCCCGTGATCGAGCAGGTTGTGCTCGATCTTCCCGATCAGGGGACAATTTCCGTCCGCGTTATGGACGGTTTGATCGATATGGACAAGTAGGGAGGATAACATGCTGATCGAGACCCTTTCGGTCTTTCCCGAGATGTTTGAGCCCGTCATGTCCACATCGATCTTGGGCCGCGCCCGCAAGGCCGGCCTTTTTGATTTTAAGGCCTATAACCTGCGTGACTGGACGCACGACCGCCATCGTACCGTCGATGACGAGCCGTACGGCGGCGGGCAGGGCATGCTCATGAAGGTCGAGCCTATCGCCGAGGCCATCGAGGCCATCAGCTCCGAGGGTCCCAAGCCCACCGTGGTGTTCTTTACCCCCTGCGGCGAGCCCTTTACGCAGCATGTGGCCGAGCGCCTGCTCAAAAGCGAGCGTCTGCTGTTTGTATGCAGCCGCTACGAGGGCGTCGACGAACGTGCATATGCGTATGCCGACGAGCGCCTGTCGATCGGCGACTATGTGCTCACGGGCGGCGAACTTCCCGCTATGGTCGTTGCCGATGCCGTCGTACGCCTGATTCCCGGCGCCCTTGGTGACGAGATGAGCAACGTCGATGAGTCGTTCTCGACTGCCGAGGACGGTGGCCTGCTCGAGTACGCGCAGTACACCCGTCCCGCCGAGTTCAACGGCGAGGGTGTGCCGCCGGTGCTCGTGAGCGGCGACCATGCGAAGGTTGACGCCTGGCGCCGTAAGAATGCCATCGAGCGCACCTGCCGCTGGCGTCCCGATCTTATCGAGACGGCGCGGCTTACGCCCGAGGAGCGCGCATACGCGCAAGAGATCCTGGACGCGTCGTATTCGCAGAGCGAGGAGTGAGAATGGTTCCTTCGCAGCATTCCGTGCTAAAGGGTGCGTTTGAGTGGATCTTGGTCGTCGCGATCGCACTCGTCGCTACCTTCCTGATTCGCTCGTTTGTGGTCGAGCCCTTTGTGGTGCCCACCGGCTCCATGGAGTCCACGATCGAGATCGGCGACCAGATCCTGGCGCAAAAGGTGAGCCTCGAGCTCGGCCAGCCCGTCAACCAAGGCGATATCGTGGTGTTCCATAACCCCGATGGCACCTCCGAGCACGATGTTCTCGTCAAGCGTGTTATTGCCACGGCCGGCCAGACGGTCGACCTTCAGGACGGCAAGGTGGTCGTTGACGGCCAAGCGCTCGACGAGGGCTATACGACCGGCATGAGCTGGCCGCTTTCGGTCCAAGCTCCCGGCGCTCAGGTAAGCTATCCCTACACCGTTCCCGACGGGTGCGTGTGGGTGATGGGCGACAACCGCGAAAATTCTGCCGACTCGCGCTACTTTGGTCCCGTCGATCGCTCTGACTTGATCGCCGTGGCGCTTGTGCGCTACTGGCCGCTCAACCGCATCGGCACTATCGACTAAAAACCGCTATAGTACAGAACCTAACCGTGTAATCGTTTCGACGAGGGGATATTAGAGGCATGAACGCTTCATCGCTTTCCTTCCAAGACATCATCCTGCGCCTCCAGCAGTACTGGGGCGAGCAGGGCTGCGTCATTATGCAGCCCTATGACTCCGAGGTCGGTGCCGGTACCTTCCACACCGCGACCACGTTGCGCTCGCTCGGTCCTGCCGAGTGGCGCACCTGCTACGCTCAGCCCTGCCGCCGTCCCGCCGACGGCCGCTACGGCGAGAATCCCAACCGCATGCAGCACTACTATCAGTTCCAGGTGCTCATCAAGCCGTCGCCGGTCAACGCCCAGGAGCTCTACCTGGGGTCTCTTGCCGCTATCGGCCTGGACCCCAACGACCATGACGTCCGTTTTGTCGAGGACGACTGGGAGAGCCCGACGCTGGGCGCCTGGGGCCTTGGCTGGGAGGTCTGGCTCAACGGCATGGAGGTCACGCAGTTTACGTACTTCCAGCAGGTGGGCGGCATCGAGGTCGACCCTGTGCCCGTCGAGATCACCTATGGCCTGGAGCGCATCGCCATGTACGCCCAGGGCGTCAACTCCGTCTACGACCTGGTGTGGAGCTACCTGCCCGACGGCACGCCGATGACCTACGGCGACGTGTTCCTGGAGAACGAGCGCGAGTTCAGCGCTTATAACTTTGAGGTCGCCAACGTCGAGATGATGCGTCAGAAGTTTGACGACTACGAGGCCGAGTGCCACTCCTGCCTTGAGCGCAAGCTGCCGCTGCCGGCATATGACTGCGTCATGAAGTGCAGCCATGCCTTCAACCTGCTCGATGCCCGCGGTGCGCTGTCCGCGGTCGAGCGTGCTAACTACATCCTGCGCGTCCGCGCCGTCGCCAAGGCGTGCTGCGAGGCCTATATGGCCGAGGTCGCCGGAATCAACGAGAATGCCGACCAGGAAGGCGAGGTGGCGTAAGCCATGGCAGACGCTAAGGATTTCCTGTTTGAGATCGGTACGGAGGAAATGCCCTCTGCACCGCTGAACAATGCCGTCAAGCAGCTTGGCACCATGATCGCCAAGGGTCTCGACGAGGCCGGCCTGGCCCACGGCGAGGTCCGCGTGATCTCGAGCCCGCGTCGCCTGGCTGCGCTCGTGGCCGACGTCGCCACCGCGACCGATGAGGTTCACGAGGTCAAGCGCGGTCCCGCGGCCAACATCGCCTTCGATGCCGACGGTAACGCCACCAAGGCCGCCCAGGGCTTCGCCCGCAAGTGCGGTGTGGCTGCCGAGGATCTGGTCCGTCGCGAGGACACCGACGGCCGTGAGTACGTATTTGCCGAGAAGAACATTCCTTCCGCCCCGGCCACCCCGATTCTGACGGCCCTGTGCGAGAAGACCATCGCCGGCCTGCAGTGGCCCAACTACCGCTCTCAGCGCTGGGGCCACGAGCACGCCACGTTCGTGCGTCCGGTCCGCTGGATCTGCTGCCTTTTGGGCGGGGATGTCGTGCCCGTGTCCTTTGCCGATGTGACGAGTGGCAACACCACGCGCGGCCACCGCGTGCTTGGTCCCGGTGACCATGTGGTCGCCAGCCCCGCTGTTTACGAGCAGGTGCTCGAGGACGCCGGCGTGCTTTCTGCCGAGCGCCGTCGTGAGGCCATCCTTGCCGGTATCGCCGAGGTCGAGGCTGCGCGCCCCGGCTGCCACGTCGATACGCCCAAGAAGGTCTTTGAGGAGGTCATCAACCTCTGCGAGTGGCCGACGGTGCTCGTCGGTACCTTCGATGAGGAGTTCCTCAAGGTGCCGCACGAGATCATCTGCGAGTCTATGCTCACCAACCAGCGCTACTTCCCGATCTATGACGGCGAGGGCAAGCTGACGCGTGAGTTCGTGGTCGTCTCCAACAGTAAGCCCGAGAATGCCGAGCGCGTGATCGACGGCAACGAGCGTGTCGTGCGCGCCCGCCTGGACGACGCCAAGTTCTTCTACGAGGAGGATCTGAAGATCTCCCTCGACGAGTTCCGCGAGCGTCTGGCCAAGGTCGCCTTCCAGGAGAAGCTCGGCAGTGTGCTCGCCAAGTCCGAGCGTATTGAGCAGCTTGCGCTCGCTATTGCCCGTGAGGCTCACCTGGGTGCCCACCTGGCCGCCGATGCCGGCCGCGCCGCTCACCTGTGCAAGGCCGACCTGGTGTCCAACGCTGTTGTCGAGTTCACGAGCCAGCAGGGTGTGATGGGCGGTTACTACGCCAGCGCGATGGGGGAGAACGACGAGGTCGCTCACGCTATTCGCGATCACTATCGTCCCCGCTTTGCCGGCGACGAGCTACCCGAGGGCACCGCTGGCTGCATCGTGGCTTGCGCCGACAAGCTCGATACCATTGCCGGCATCTTTGCCATCGGCGAGCCCCCGACCGGCTCTTCCGACCCGTACGCGCTGCGTCGTGCCGCCATCGGCATCATCAATATCCTGCGCGACCGTCTGCCGATCGACCCCACGTCGCTCATCGACTTTGCGCTCGAGCTCTATAGCGAGCAGGGCATTGAGTTCGACGCCGCCGAGGTCGCCCAGCAGGTTCGCGACTTCTTCCACGGCCGTTTGGTGAGCATGGCCCGCGACGAGAAGATCCCGGCCGACACCGTTGCCGCCGTTTCCGCGGTGCACATCATTGCCCCGTCGGTCTTCTTCGCCCGCTGCGCCGCCCTCGATGAGGCCCGCAAGAACGACGCCGAGACCTTCGACAACCTTGCAACCGCCTACGCCCGCGCGGCGCACATCTCCAAGCCCGAGCTGGGCGCGGAGTACGATCGCGCCCTGATGGGCGAGGTCGAGCTTGCGCTTGCCGACGCCTCCGAGGCCGCTCAGACCGCCGTCGATGCCGCTCTCGCCGCTGAGGATTATCCTTCCGCGTTTGCCGCCCTCGCCGCCCTGCGCGCGCCCATCGACCGTTTCTTCGACGAGGTTATGGTCATGGACAAGGACGAGCAGCTCCGCGATAATCGCCTTAAGCTGCTTAACCGCTTCGAGGCCGTTTTCTCCGGCATCGCCAACATCGGTGAGCTTGCCCGCAAAAAGTAAGCTAGCCTGCGCATAAGCGCAAAAGGAGCCCCGCATGGATTGCCCGGTCACCGCTCGTCCCACCGTTATCGTTATCTCCGACTCGCTTGGAGATACCGCTTGTGAGGTGGTGCTTGCGGCGTCCGGGCAATTTGATGAAGGGGCTTTTCATCTCTTGCGCCTGCCCAAGGTGAACTCGGTGGAGCAGGTAAAGTCGTTTGTGGGTCCGCGCGTCGATGCGGATCATCGCGATATTGCCGTGTTCCACACTATCGTCGACCCAGCGCTTCGCGCCCGCGTGCTCGATTATCTGGGCATGCTGCACATTCGCTCGGTCGACCTGATCGGCCCGACGCTTGCCGTGCTGTCGTCGCTTATTGGCGTGCCTCCCAAGGGCGTTGCGGGTGTGATTCACAAGACCGATGACCGCTATTTCCATCGCATCGAGGCCATGGAGTATTTCGTTGAGCACGATGATGGGCGCGGCTGCGACGACCTTTCGGGGGCAGATATCGTGCTGCTGGGTGTATCCCGCACGTCCAAGACGCCGCTGTCGATGTATTTGGCCTATCAGGGCTACAAGGTCGCCAACGTTCCGTTGGCCCAGGGCATAGAGCCGCCCAAGTCGATTTACGAGGTCGATCCGATGCGGTTGTTCGGTCTGATTTCGACCGTCGATGTGATTGCCGAGATTCGCGATAGCCGCCTGGGCGACGACTATGCCCGCGCCGTCGCCGGCTCCTATGCCGAGCCCGAGAGCGTGCGAAGCGAGCTCGAGGAGGCTCGTGCTCTCATGAAGCGCCTGGGTTGCTTTGTAGTGCGTACCGACGGCAAGGCGATCGAGGAGAGCGCCTCCGAGATCATCGCTCACCTCGATGAGATCCAGGAAGCAAGGGCCCGCCGAGCCGCCCGCCGCGCCCAGCAGCAGTAACTACTGAGTAGCTAATTTGGGACGTGTCTCTATAGTATTGTCAAATCTCCTGGGACGAGCCCGCCCTCCTCGAGTCGCTCGGGAGGCTCGGCGTTGCAGAGACGGCGAGGCCGGACGGGGATTACCTCTTCGTGATGGAGGGGAACCCCGGCGCTGGAGGGCGACGGGGAGGCGCCTCGGGTGCAGCTACACAAGGGGGCCTGTCCACGAGGTCCACGTGCGGGAAGTCAATTAATTTACCGTTCAAAAAGGGGGCAATGTGGGAAAGGGCCAAGCCGACTATTGAAATGACGATAAAGACGAGGCATCCTGATGTATGTCGGAATATAGATAGGACAAAACGTATCATCTATATCGCTTCTATGAAACCCGATGCAAGTTCTTCTCAATCTCGAAATAGATTGAAGGCATTGAGAGGAACTTTATACTACAAAAATCGTAGGTCTGCCACCTAGACAGAAGAAGTGATTTTGTATGCGGAATCTTGCATTTTGAAAACCGGTGCCAACTATGAGGTGTGAGTCGGGCTCGGTAAAGCGCGGGGGAAATGAGATAGGCTGCGCGTCATCAGAGAGTGGCGCGCAGCCTATTGACCTGCTTTCGTATGACGGATGCTTTAGAGGATCCAGGGGCCAAGTGGGTTGCCATCTGCGGAGCAGTCTTGAATCGTTAGGATGGGATTTTGAAAGGGCTGTCTCTCCCTCCACGCCTTCAAGTGATAGGTGCAGACGCGGTCGTAGTGGATTTTTTTGTATGCGCGCGATATCTGTTTTACAGCCTCCTCTTTGCTGGAATATTTTCCTGGAGCATGTGCAACAGATGTGCATGCGATACCGTCGATCCAGCCAGATTGGGGTCCGAGGTTAAAGCTCGAGATTATTGTCAAGACGCCATTGAGGCCAGCTTGCAACAAATCGTTCTGTATTCGTTCAAATGCTGATTGATTGTTGGTTCCAAGGCCAATCATTCCAATTGCAGAGAGGTATCCGCTATCAGTGAGTTTATCTCCTGCACCTCGAATAACCTTGCTTGTGATGTTGAGGCCATCTGGGCCGCCATCGCCAACGAAGGGGTATGGTACGTCTTCTGGGATTGGGAGCAAAGGAGGATTCACCGTAATGAGTTCATAGCTGCAAGAGCTTTCGATATTGTTTAGTGCGTTGTAGAGACTTCCGGTTAGAACAGTTAAATCTTCGCTAATACCATTGACCAGTGCGTTTAGTTGGCAGATTTCTGAGGCGATTGGATTGATATCTATCGCCGTGACGTGCATTCCAGATTTTGCCAGTATGAGTGCCTGGATGCCTGGTCCAGAGCAGAGGTCTAAGGCATTCTTTCCGGGGGATGGGCTTAGCCGACGAGCGAGCCCAATTGAATCAGAGCCAAAATATAGTAAAGGCGAGGGTGATGGCGCATCGGCAAAAAGCCAGATGCCATGATATCGGATTAGAGATAAACCGGAAAGGGAGGCATTGCCATTGTGCTTGCTTAGCAGCCCGAGTGAGGCTATGGTTTCAACAGTGCCTTTCAGCAGACTTCTTTTTGCCACTTCTGAATCGAGATCAATCTCTCCACCTAGCATCAGGAAGGAGACGATCTCTTGATGCTCCCTGTCAAGTTGATCCCAGATGCGATGCGCGCATTCAAAAGGATCTATAGATATGTCAAGTGTGTCTAAAAAATCTGTTACTCCAAGAGTGTCCAATCTACGGAGTGGATTACTCGAGAGCGAATTTAAAGAGGGTAGCACTTCAATCATGTATATCAGACCCATTTCCGATAAAGGTAGTCTCGAATTTAGTCTCGACAATCAAGTCGGCTGCCAGTTTAGGAGCTAGCTTTGCAAGACAGGTCTGTGCCTCTTTCGAGAGGGCGATGTCTTCGCAAATCTCGCATTGAGAGAGGTAGCTTGAGCGCCCAAATGAAGAAAGGCCTCCGCTCGTGCGCAAGTGCTTCAGCAGCCCTCCTGGTCCTATGTATTGTATGTAATTAAGTAGGAGCAGCTGCAGTTCATTAATGTCATCCGTCAGATTGATTTTGCCAAGATCGAAAAGCCAAGTTCCCTCTGCATTTATTCCGCAGCAGGGTGCAAGATGGCAGTTTGGGGAAATAACGAAGTCTCGGCCGCAGTCGGAACAGTGTGACGCTAAGAGACGTGCCTGCGGTCGCGCATTTTGGTTGAGACTGAGATTTCGTGCGCGCCCAATTCGCGTGATGCCTGAATCCGTGATGAAGCGGGCTGGCGCGCTGGGAGGCTGGGTATTATCGTCGAACTGATGCAGGAGTGGAATGTCTTCATTAAGGTACTTGCACAGGTATGCCGGGCTGATTGTACTGTTGTTATCTCTGCAGACCGCAATGCCGAGAGTTTGAAAGCCCATTGTTTTTGCTGAGTTCCAAAGGTTGCGCACATTCTCGAGGGGTATATATTCCGCATGAAAGTCGTCGCAGCTGATATTGATTTCGTCAAGGCCACATGACTTCAATTCGTTGAGGAACGTTTCTGCGTCTCTTTCGCTTTTTGCCCACCACGCATTCGTTACAATTCGAGTAAAGAGTCCTAAAGAATTCGCATATGCGATGGCCTCGAGAAGGTCATCGCCAAGAAGGGTGCATTCTCCGCCCGTAAACACAACAACACCACTTCCGACGCATACTTCGGCGAAGCTATCGATGAATTGCCGCATTTGGGGAAGAGTAAGCCTGTCACTGTTGTTCGGAGTGCAGCTCATCAGACAATGATCACACACAGCGCCACATTTATATGTTGTTATAAATGTCAGCATTCGAGGTCTGCGGAACAGCACGTGCTGCGAGCTTTCGGAAATCATGCCGCGAGCAAACGGGCGTCGGTGATTACCAAGGTGCCTTCGTTCTCGGAGTAAGTAACTTCGAATTCGACGGAGCGATAAGACCCGCGGGCGACCCCATTGGAAGCCCCTTCGGGGTTGATGGTATTGGAGCTGGAATTCTTGATTGCTGTTTTAAGCACGGCTGCTTGCCTCGCCGCACTCAAGCCCTCTTGATCAAATTTCCTGAAAACAGAAGTTTGTTTGTACGATTCCGATAGTTCAACAACATCAGGTTTGTTCATAAAAATAGCTGATCCATAGCCCATTGTGTTGACGTCGTACTTAAGGTTGGCGTTGTTTTGAGCATTCGCGTTTGCGTTTGCCATTGCGTTTGCGTTCAGAATGATGTTTGCGTTCGTTACTGCGTTTGCATTAAGTACAACGTTTACGAGAGGTATCGTTTGCGGATCAGCTTCGGTGTCCTCGTCATAATATGCAAGTTGGATACGACGATATACTGCGCGTGCAACGGGGACACGCGCCTCCTTTTCGGTTGACTCCACCAGTTCGTACAGAGAGACTTTTCGATTTCCCGCTTTGATTTGGAGGTCTGTAATTCCATATTTCTGGAATACGGCACGAGGCTGAGCTTCGAAATCGCGTCTTGCGTCGGTAGATTGTTCCGCGTCCGCGACCAGTTTTTCAAGGATGCTAAGCTGGGACTGTATTGAGAGTTCGTTTAGGTGGTTCACATTGTCCATAGCGGTGACCTCCAATGTTGAATAGCTGTCTTGAAAGACTACGTCATGCTAGTGTCGGTATCGATTTGATACTACGAACAAATTAGAAGGTTGATTTTCAATCTCAACGCAACAGCCTGAACGGTCCCCGCGTTTCCGCAGCT
>DXZX01000059.1:0-6323 GCA_019419445.1 Collinsella sp. | reverse complement strand
GCACGTAATTGTAACCAGTCTTTTTGGGACGGCGCTAAAAAGACTGGTGGAGTACATGGGCTGGCGGATCGGCGTGTCGATGCGGGTGCTGTACCTGCCGTTTGTTTCCAGACTGTGTATCCGCGCGTTAGGGAACTCGTCTCGCGCGCACGCCATGTTGTCAATGGGTTACAGTATGAACGGCGGATATGTTTCCGCCAACGCACGAGAGGGTCGTCAACAAGGAGGATGCACGACGATGCAGCGTGCCAAACAGATATCGGAGTCTATTGAGCTGGGCATCATCTTGGCGCTCGCCGGTGGCTTTATGGATGTGTATTCGTACATTGGGCGCGACCATGTTTTCGCAAACGCGCAGACGGGCAACATCCTGCTCGTGGGCGTGAGCATCTCCGAGGGCAACTGGGCGCTGGCGGGACGCTATTTCTTCCCTGTGGTGTCGTTTGCCGTGGGCATTATGCTCGCCGACCTGGTGCACGAACGGTTTGGCAGCGTGATTCACTGGCGCCAAGTGACGGTGTTCTTTGAAGCCGTCATCTTGCTGGGCGTGAGCTTTATCCCCGGTGGCGGTTACAACCTGCTCGCCAACTGCCTCACTTCGTTTGCCTGCGGCATGCAGGTCGAGAGCTTCCGCAAGATCCACGGTCACGGCATCGCTACGACCATGTGCATCGGTAACCTGCGCAATGCGCTGCAAAACGTGGACGACTACATCATCACCCACAAGCGCGGCTTTTTGGAAAACGGCGTGCTGTACTTTGGCGTGATCTTTACCTTTGTGTTTGGCGCCGTGCTGGGCAACTGGTGCATCGAGCGCATGGGCCTGCACGCCATTGCGGTGGCGAGCGTGCTGCTGTTTGTCGCGTTTGCCATCATGTTTATCGACCGCGAGCGCGATTTGCGCTTTCGCTGGAAGGTTGCGGCCGAGGCTTGGAAAGAGGGCTGCCGAAAGTAACCGAATGCGGCAAAGAGACAGCCCCTTTGCCGCATTATTTTTCATCTCTATGTAGTACAGCTTCAGGAGCCAGAAAAAACTATCTAGCTCCTGAATGTTGTTACGAACTGCTTTTTGCAATTTATTCGAGATGCTCTTCAATCCGAGCCCTCAGAAGGGCAATGGCTGTGGGTATTCCAATTGCGGCGGCTAATTCGGCTTTATCCAAAACCTGTATGCTAAAGCACGATTGTTTATCACATTGAAGGACGTTAACTGAAGATAGCTTCACTTCCCGTTGACTGAATATATCGTAATCTCCAAATAGGAAGTTACCTTTTATTGTGTAATTCGGTATGTTCGTTACGCACTTCATCTCAAGTCTGTTTAGGCCATAATCGAACACCGCAACTTCCTTGTGTTCGATGATGAGCGCAACCCTGGGCATGTTACTAAAACCACCGTCGACGACAGTAAAGAGCTTTTCATTTGCATCGTCATAAACGGTGTATTTAAGACTCAATAGCTGTCCTAGTGGACCCGTGAACCCATGTCTTTTGATGTTGAGGTTGTCTCCCGCTGGGTTGACGAGAGCCAGAGCATGCGGATAAGGGTTACCTTCAATTGAGATTCGATATTCGTTTGTAGCCGTCTTGCTCGATTTAGGACCAGTAGCCATCACGCGTCATCGCCTCGATCGAATTGGAACCGTCTTCTGCTTCGTGCGGAGAATTACGCTGTATGTTGCAGTACATGCAGCTGCAATAACCGCATGGGCAATTTCTAACAAAATGAATGACACTATTTGCTGCATGCATATTAATTATTATAAAGTATCCTTTTATAAACGTATTGTCAAACATATATTGCTAAAACAGAAACAATTTATAGACTGAGTTGGTCGTATTCTTTGGGCAATTGCTCCTATAATCTAGCCTTCGCTGCAGTCGGGAGGGAAGGACTGGGGCTCCGTTATTATGTTGAAACGCTTTAACACTTTTGACGTTCTCATGCATTTTTTGTTTCAAAAGCGTTAGGATGGGACTCATAGCGTGGGGCGTAATGGGTGCCCCGCACACGATGGGAGGCTATCAATGGCTAATCGTTTCGTTCTCAACACCATTTCTTATCATGGTTCTGGCGCCATCAAGGAGATCCCCGGCGAGCTCCAGCGTCGTGGCTACAAGAAGATCTTCGTCTGCTCCGACCCCGATCTGGTCAAGTTTGGCGTTACCGCCAAGGTAACCGACGAGCTCGACGCCGCCGGTATTGCTTGGAGCCTCTACTCCGAGATTAAGCCCAACCCCACCATCCAGAACGTCAAGGACGGCGTCGAGGCCTTTAAGGCCGCCGAGGCTGACGCTATCGTGACCATCGGTGGTGGCTCCTCCATGGACACCGCCAAGGCTATCGGCATCATCATCAACAACCCCGAGTTCGCCGATGTCCGCAGCCTCGAGGGCGTTGCTCCGACTAAGAACCACGCTGTGTTCACCATCGCCGTGCCGACGACCGCCGGTACTGCCGCCGAGGTGACCATCAACTACGTTATCACCGACCCCGAGAAGGTCCGCAAGTTTGTGTGCGTCGATACCAACGACGCCCCCGAGGTCGCCGTCGTCGACCCCGACATGATGGCTTCCATGCCCGCCGGCCTGACCGCTTCCACCGGCATGGACGCTCTGACCCACGCCATCGAGGGCTACACCACCAAGGGCGCTTGGGAGCTCTCCGACATGTTCCACTTTGAGGCCATTAAGCTGATCAGCGAGAACCTGCGCGACTCCGTTGCCGAGGCCAAGTCCGGTCAGCCCGGCTCCGGCCGCGAGGGCATGGCTCTTGGCCAGTATGTCGCCGGCATGGGCTTCTCCAACGTCGGCCTGGGCATCGACCATGCCATGGCTCACACCCTGTCTGCCCACTACGACACTCCGCACGGCGTCGCTTGCGCCATGCTGCTGCCGATCGCCATGGAGTTTAACAAGCCGGTTTGCGCTGAGCGCCTGGCCAAGGTTGCCGTCGCCATGGGCGTTGACACCACGGGCATGAGCACCGACGAGGCTGCCGACGCCGCCATCGCCGCCGTCAAGCAGCTTTCCGCCGACGTCAACATCCCGCACGTCTGCGAGGCCATGAAGGCTGACGAGATCGAGGTCCTGGCCAAGGACGCCATGGCCGACGCCTGCTTCCCGGGCAACCCGCGCGAGGCAACGCTCGACGACGTCATCGAGCTCTTCAAGAAGATTTGCCCGGCTGAGTAAATTACTCCCGTCGGCGGTCCCGGGCCTCCCTCCGGGCGCGTCCTCGGACATGTAAAAGGCCCCGCTGCGCGCGTTGCGCGGCGGGGTCTTTTACGTCCTGCGGAATGCGCCCGGAGGGAAGCCCGGGATCGCCTGCGTTCTTTTCTCAGATGCCGGGGTGCCGGAAAGGCGGGATGTGAGGGGCGCATTGTTGGATGGCGCCTTGTATCTGCTTATCGTGGCGGGCGCAGTTCTGGGGAGCTCGATGGGTCGTCTCGCTAGGTAAAAAGATGGTTCGCGGTGGTATTGTTGCTGTGGGTTTAATTCGATATGAAAGGGTGACTTTGGTGTCCAAGATGGATTCAACGCTCTCCTATATTACTGACCAGTTGAAGGCGCTGACCTCGATTGCTTCGCCTACGGGCTATACCCGTGCGGCGACTGATTATCTGATGGAAACGTTGCGCGATATGGGCTTTGGGCCCGAGCGTTCTAACAAGGGCAATGTGCTTGTTGAGCTTGGTGGCGAGGGTGAGTCGCTCGTACTGGCGAGCCATGTCGATACCCTGGGCGCCATGGTACGCTCCATTAAGGACAATGGTCGCCTGCGCCCCACGACGCTTGGCGGGCATCAGTGGTCTACGGCCGATGGCGAGAACTGCACCGTTTACACGCGCGATGGCAATGTCTACACGGGTGTGGTTCTCAATACCGAGCCTTCGGCGCATGTGGCCGATGAGCCGGTCAAGACCATCGAGAAGAACATGGAAATCCTGCTCGACGAGAACGTCGACAGCAAGGACGACGTGCTCGAGCTGGGCATTCAGACCGGAGACATCATCGCTATGGATCCGCGCACCACGGTGACGGAGAGCGGCTACATCAAGAGCCGCTTCCTTGACGACAAGCTGTCCGCGTCGATTCTGCTGGGTCTGGCTCGCGCCGTTGCTGGCGGCGAGGTGACCCTTTCGCGCAAGGTGTCGCTGCTCTTTACCGTGTACGAGGAGGTCGGCCACGGCGGTGCCTTTGTGCCGGCTGATACGCGCGAGATGATCAGCGTGGACATGGGCTGCGTGGGCGACGACCTGGGCTGCACCGAGCGCATGGTGTCGATTTGCGCCAAGGATTCGGGCGGTCCGTACAACTACGACCTGGTGACCACGCTGTCCAACATCGCGCGCGAGCTTGAACTCGATTACGCCATCGATGTGTACCCGCATTACGGCTCGGACGTCGAGGCCACGCTTTCGGCCGGTTACGACATTCGCCATGGCCTGATCGGCCCCGGCGTGTACGCGAGCCACAACTACGAACGCAGCCACACCGACGGTGTGCGCAATACCTACGAGCTGGTTCGCGCCTACGTTCAGCGCTAACGATGCAGCGGCCTCGGCTGGCACAGCAGTACCGACCGAGGCCGCCCTCTCTAAGTTGCGGTGAAATAGGGACTGTTTAAGCGTTTAAAACCGCCAAACAGTCCCTATTTCACCGCAACTTATGAAGGGGATGGGGCTACTTGATGGCGCCGGTCACCGTGCCGCCGCCCAGGACGATGTCGCCGCGGTAGACTACGACTGCCTGGCCGGGGGCGATGGCTCGCTGCGGCTCGTCAAAAGTTAGCAGCATTTGCCCGTTTGCACCGCGCGTGAGCACTACCGCCTGGTCCTTTTGACGGTAGCGGTACTTGGCGCCCACGCGGATGCCGCCGGCGTCGAGCTCCGCCTCCATGCGCTCTGCCGGCGCGCTCCAGATCCAGTCGTTGGCCGTGAGGGCAGCGGCGGTCAGGTCCTTGGCTTCGCCCAGATGCACGGTGTTGTTGGCGGCGTCGACACCAGTCACATACACGGGATGCGCCATTGCGACGCCCAGGCCCTTGCGCTGGCCGATGGTGTAGCGCAGCGCGCCGTTGTGGCGCCCGACCACGCTGCCGTCGCGCCACACAATGTCGCCCGGTGCAGCGGGATGTCCGCAGCGGCGCTCGATATAGCCCGCGTAGTCGCCATCCGCGATGAAGCAGATGTCCTCGCTTTCGGCCTTCTTGGCGTTGGCAAAGCCCTGCTCGGCGGCAATGCGGCGCACGTCGCGCTCCTTGTCCAGACCCGCCAGCGGAAAAATCGTGCGCGCCAGACGCTCCTGCGTAAGCGAATACAAAAAGTAACTCTGGTCCTTTTTGGGGTCCTCGCCGCGATGTAGCTGCCAAGTGCCGTCGGGTGCCTGGCTCGTTTTGGCATAGTGGCCCGTGGCGATGTAGTCGCAGCCCATATCCAGCGCCGCATCCAGCAACGCGCCAAACTTAATGTGGCGGTTGCAGATAATGCACGGATTGGGCGTCAGCCCCTCCTGGTAGGCGTTCACAAAGCGCTCGATAACGCTGTGGTCGAACGTCTGCTGCAGGTCGAGCACATGGTGGGGTATCCCCAGGCGCTCGGCGACGGCCTTTGCATCGGCGATGTCGCGGCCGACTTTACTCATGCCCGTGACGGGATCGGGCGCGGGGCAGGTGAGGCGCATGGTGGCACCGACACATTCGTAACCTTGACTTTTGAGCAGATACGCGGTCACGCTGGAATCGACGCCGCCGCTCATGGCGACGAGCACGCGCTTGTTGTGCATGGGGAGGTTCTCCTTGGTGGCATGTGGCCAAAAAAGAAAAGCGGCGCGGGAGGCTGGTTCCGCGCCGCAGACATTGTAGCAAGTTCGGGCGTCCTGTGGGACACCCTGTTGGGATGAGCTCAGGCTGCCAGAAGAGAGGGGAGACCGGCGTGCCTTGGACTCGTTCTAAGAACGAGAAGCTCTAGTCCTGGAAGAGCGCCGTGGACAGGTAACGCTCACCGGTGTCGGCGAGCAGCGCCACGATGGTCTTGCCCTCGTTCTCGGGACGCTTGGCCAGCTGCAGTGCGGCCCACACGGCGGCGCCGGACGAAATGCCCACGAGCACGCCCTCCTTGTGGCCCACGGCGCGGCCGGTGGCAAAGGCGTCGTCGTTCTCGACGGGGATGATCTCGTCATAGACCTGGGTGTCGAGGACGTCGGGCACAAAGCCGGCGCCGATGCCCTGGATCTTGTGCGGGCCGGCCTGGCCCTTGGAGAGCACCGGGGAGGTGGCGGGCTCAACGGCGACAACCTGAATCTGGGGGCTTTGCTCCTTG
>DXZX01000058.1:729-6556 GCA_019419445.1 Collinsella sp. | reverse complement strand
CGGTGCGGGCGCAAAGCCGGATCGACAACGGGAACTTCGCTGGCCTCGACAGGCGCAGCGGGCTCAGTTGGCGATGCGCCCTCCCCTGCCGCGGAACGGACCGAAGCCTCAGTGAGCTCGGGGGTTACCTGATCGGCAACCTGCTCGGCCTTAGCAGCCGTGCGACGGCGTGTGCGCGGTGCCGGCTTCTCGGTCGGTTGGTCGGCGGCAGGGGTCTCGGGCACAGACGGGGCTGCAAGCTCGGTCAGAGCCGCGGCCTCGCGCTCGGCAGCACGACGGCGGGCGCGCACCACCTGAGCCTCGCTAATCTGCGCCAACGCACGTGCCTGCGCGACCTCATCGGAAATCGGCGCCGAGGAGTCAGCTGCAACGGTGCGCTTGGCGCGCGTCGTGCGCGTGGTACGGCGCTTGGGCTTGGTGACCTCCTCGCCGTCAGCAGCAGGCTTGGTCGTGCGGCGCGTACGCTTGGGCTTTGCCAGAGCAGCCTCCTCACCAGTTGCAGGCACGGCCTTCTCAGCCGCTGCAGGCGTAGGCGTCGAAGCAGCCTTAGGCGTCTCAGGAGCCGAGGCTTGCGCGGGCGCCGCGACCTGGTCCGACGCAACCGGTGCAGCGGGAGCGGTCTGCGTCGTCGTTATTTCGTTTTCTTGCTGTTGATCAGACACAGTGTTTGCTCAACTTTCTTTTCAAGCCCTGTGATCACATGCTCCCTGCATAAACCTTCAGGGCGGCTAAACAGTCTAGCTCCGTCAAATACCGACGGACATCATTGATCTGTATCGAGATATTTGCGTCATATACGCAGCGTTAGTGTAACACAACCGCCGCCACCTGCAACTTAGTCATTGGGGACGTTCTTAAACGACTAGTCAAAAGGGACATTCTTCCCCTAAGGCGCCTTGAAATGGAGCGACTAAGGAGCAAATCCGTGGCGTCGGGATTCGCCGTGTCACGAAACGCGCCTATCTACTACGCTTGCCCCCGGACCCCTGACCATACCCTTGTTTTATCAAAAACAGCGAGTCCGCTACCTGCGGTTTTATATCGAACTTTACGGTATGGTTCGGGGTATGCGGCAAAACGTAGGAGATGGGCACGATTCGCGGCGGACGGGTCCGCGCCACCCCTCCGCGAGACAAAAATGATCCATTTTCCTCCGTCCCCAAGAGACAATTTTCAAAACTACGCCGGATTACGGGGCCAGAATGCTGCAAGCCAACCATACCCTGCATTTTCAATAAACAATAAGCCATCTACCTGCGGGTTTAATTTTGCTATTGGCACCATGCTCGCCAGTTGGCGATTCAGCCCCGTAAACCGGTATAGTTGCGATTTGGTAGCATTTCCCAGCAAACCAAATAGTCTCACCAAACGCAAAAAGCCCGACCTCCGTGGGAGATCGGGCTTTCAAGGCTTAGTTAAACCAAGTCTGTACGGTCAAATGACTCGCAGATTACATCTGCTCGGGAGCGGAGACACCAACAAGGGTGAGCACCAGGGCGAGCGTTACGCGGACGGCGTCGCAAGCGGCCAGACGGGCGCGCGAAAGCTCGGGGTCGACGGGACGGCCCTCGCTCGGCAGCACCTGGCAGGCAGCGTAGAAGCTGTGGAAGTCGCCGGCGAGCTCCTCGGCAAAGTGCGTCAGACGGAACGGGGCGCGGTCGCGAGCGCAGCTGGCGATGAGGTCGGTGAGCTCGTTGAGCTTACGCGAAAGGGCGAGCTCGGTCGGGTCGGTCAGCAGCGAGTAATCGACGTTCTCACCGATGGCCTTGGCGGCGACGGCCTTCATGCCCATCTCGTCAGCCTGCTCGGGCGTAACGTCGGCGGCACGGCGCAGGATGGAGCACACACGGGCGTGAGCGTACTGCACGTAGTACACCGGGTTGGAGTTGTCGCGTTTCTTAACGGCCTCAATATCGAAGTCGACCATCTGGTTGGAGCTCTTGGAGATGAGCGTGTAGCGAGCGGCATCGGAGCCGACCTCGTCGACGAGCTCCTGCAGGGTCACCATGGTGCCCTTGCGCTTGGACATACGGACGGGCTTGCCGTTGCGCAGCAGGTTGACGAGCTGGCCCAGCAGAACCTCGAACTTGCCGGGATAGCCAAGAGCGTCGCAGACGCAGCGGACGCGCTCGATGTAGCCGTGGTGGTCGGCGCCCCAGATGTCGATGACGTGATCGACGCGCTGGAACTTATCCCAGTGATAGGCAACGTCGGAGGCGAAGTAGGTGTACTCGCCGTCGGACTTGATCAGGACGCGGTCCTTGTCGTCGCCCAGGTCGGTGGAACGGAACCACAGAGCGCCGTCCTTGGTGTAGAGGTAGCCCATCTTGTCGAGCTTCTCGAAAGCGCGGTCGACGGCGGAGGTGCCGGCGGTCTCGCCCTCGGTGTCCTTCACATACAGCGAACGCTCGGAGTACCAACGATCGAAGTCGCAGTTGACGGCATGGCAGAGGTCGCGCATGTTGTCGACCATCTTCACGTAGCCGCGCTCGCGGAAGCTCTCCATGCGCTCCTGCGGATCGGCGTCGACCCACTTGTCGCCGTCGGTGCGCCAGAACTCGGCAGCCTCATCGATGATGTAGTCGCCACCGTAGGAGTCCTTGCCCAGCGTCTCGGCGAAGTTGTCCTGGTAGGGATGGGTCTCGGGATGCTCGTCGTTCTCATCGGCAACGAAGGCGTCGCGGTCGGCGATCAGCAGCTTGTGAGCCTCGTCGATATCCACGCCCTGCTTGGCGATAATGTCGGCAAGCTGCATATAGCGCGTGCTGATGGAGTTGCCGAAGGTGTTCATCTGAGAGCCGTGGTCGTTGATGTAGAACTCACGCTGGATGTCGTAACCGGCGTGGTCCATCACACGGCAGAGCGAGTCGCCCAGCGCGGCCCAGCGGCCGTGGCCGATGTGCATGGGGCCGACGGGGTTAGCGGAAACGAACTCGACCTGGGTCTTCAGGCCACCGCCGACGTTGGACTTAGCGAAGTCCATGCCCTTCTCGCGAGCCTCGCCAAAGATGGCATTCTTGACGGCGACAGAGAGGTAGAAGTTGATGAAGCCAGGGCCGGCGATCTCGACCTTCTCGATCGCGGGGTCTTCGGGCATATGGGCAACGACAGCCTCGGCGATCTTGCGCGGGGCGCAATGGGCCAGCTTGGCGGACTTCAGGGCCATGGTGGAGGTCCACTCGCCATGAGAAGTGTCAGCCGGTCGCTCGATGGCGCAATCGTCAAGTTCAAATGCGGAAAGGTCGCCGGCCTCCTGGGCCGCAGCAAGCGCAGCGCGTACCAGCTCTTCAATCTTCTCGGGCATAGGTCCTCCTTGTGTTAAAGCCCCCGAGCTCTTGGTCACTCGTAGGGCAAAAGCCAGAGTTTGTAGCACTCTATCACAAGCGACGGGCACTGTCGCAGGGTAAAGCTAATAGATATTGCATATGCACAAAAATGACTACAGCTTGTATGGAGTCACTCAAAGATGCCGGTCTGCCTGCAGATTATGCAGGCGTTGAAAATGCATAAAGGTGTGAATGAGCTGCGTCTGTTATCGAATACTCTTACCTATCAGAGTTGTGTGCTTTTCCTGCATAAAGTACGGGTTTGCGCACGTCAGCGTGTTATTCTAGACATACGTAAATTCGTATAAGTTGGAGGTAGCATGTTCTCAATCGGTCAACACGTCATTCATCCGGGCCAGGGAGTCTGCACCGTCGTCGGTTTTAGGGACGACACACCGCAGCCCATGCTGCTGCTCGAGACCAAGCAGGGACATGCGCAGACGATCCTCATGTACCCCGTGGCGCGGGCCGACCGTCTGCACGCCGCCATCTCTCAGCAAGATGCCGAGCACCTGCTGAGCCACTATGACGAGCTGGAGTGCGACACCTTTACCGAGCGCAACAGCTCGCTTGAAGAGACACACTTTAAGCAGCAGCTCAAGCTGGGCGCGCCCGAGACGGTCCGCGTGGCAAAGACCATGATGCACCGCATTCGCCAGGCCGAGGAAGCCGATAAAAAGCCCAGCTCTTACTATATGCGTGTACTCAAGGAAGCCAAGCGCCGCTCCATCGAGGAGTTCGCCGTGGCATTGGGCGTCACCGAGGAGGCCGCCGAAGCCCGCCTAGCCCAAGCCGCCCTCAACTAACCCATCCGCGCCAAAAACCACCACAAAGGGGACAGGCACCTTTGTGGTGGTTTTTTCGTTCTAGTCGTTCTAGTAGTATTCATTCTTATCGACACCTACGAACACAAGGAGTCTGTCATGGCAGAGCTGCTTACCGCCGGAATCACCCGCGATCGCGCGTTCGAACTGCTCAACGAGCACAACAAGGACCCATTCCACATCACCCACGGCGAGACGGTCGAGGGCACCATGCGCTACTTTGCGCGCGAGTTCGACCCCGAGAACGAGGAGTTTTGGGGCATCGTCGGTCTGCTGCACGACCTAGATTGGGAGGAGCATGAGGACGACCCCATGAACCACACCATCTATGCTGCCGAGATTCTTGAGGGCGAAGGTGCGTCTCCCGAGCTCATTCGCGCCATCCAGACGCACACGTCGGACTTCAACACCTCGCTGCCCAAGCCCGAGCTGCAGATGGAAAAGATCCTGTTTGCCTGCGACGAGCTCACCGGCCTGATCGGTGCTGCCGTCATCATGCGTCCGAGTAAGAGCGTCATGGACTTTACGACCAAGTCGCTCAAGAAAAAGTTCAAGGACAAGCGCTTTGCCGCCGGCTGCTCGCGCGACGTGATTACGCAGGGTGCCGAGATGCTGGGCTGGGAGCTCCCCGAACTCTTCGACCGTACCATCGCGGCCATGCAGTCCTTCGCCCCCGACCGCGACACCTTTCAGGCTTAATTCCAAAACCACCACAAAGGGGACAGGCACCTTTGTGGCGGTTTTTTTTTTTGAGGGGTTTAGGGGCGGACCTGGCCGGTGCCGCGGAGCTTGTATTTGTAGGTGGTGAGGGCCTCGGCGGCAAAGGGGCCGCGGGCGTGGAGCTTTTGGGTCGAGATGCCAATCTCGGCGCCCAGGCCAAACTCGCCGCCGTCGGTAAAGCGCGTGCTGGCGTTGGCATACACGGCCGAGGCATCGACCTCGTCCAGGAAGCGCTCGCAAGCATCCGTGTCCTCTGCAACGATGGCCTCGGAGTGCATCGTGCCGTAGCGGTTGATGTGCGCGATGGCCTCGTCCTCGTTCGCCACGACCTTCACGCTCATCTCGAGCGCCAGATACTCGCGACCCCAGTCCTCCTCAGTCGCGGCAACGTAGTCATCGCCCTCGGCAAGCCCGGCGTCGGCGCATGCGGCGCACGTGGCCTCGTCGCCGTGAATGAGCACGCCGTGGTCATGCAGCACGGCCACGACCGCGGGCAAAAACGCATCGGCCACGGCACGGTCGACCAGCAGCGACTCGGCAGCATTGCACACGCCCACGCGCTGGGTCTTGGCATTGACGATAATGTTGAGTGCTTTATCGAAGTCGGCGGATTCATGCACGTAGATGTGGCAGTTACCCGTGCCCGTCTCGATCACCGGAACGAGCGACTCGCGCACGCAGCGCTGGATCAGGC
Source organism: Collinsella sp. (assembly GCA_019419445.1). Classification (GTDB taxonomy): domain Bacteria; phylum Actinomycetota; class Coriobacteriia; order Coriobacteriales; family Coriobacteriaceae; genus Collinsella. Next base: position 992 of record DXZX01000058.1, on the reverse strand, counting down.
CCGCACCGCCACGCGGAATGAGCACATCGACGACGCCGCGGAGCTTCATGAGCTCGCCGGTGGCCTCGCGGTCGGTAGACTCGATCATCGACACGGCCTCGCGCGGGAAGCCCTTGGCCTCGAGCGCATCGGCCAGCAGTTCGGCAATCATGGCACACGAGTGATAGGCCAGCGAGCCGCCGCGCAGAATGCAGGCGTTGCCGGTGCGGATGCAGATGCCCGCGGCGTCGTCGATGTGCTCATTCCGCGTGGCGGTGCGGGCC
>DXZX01000058.1:0-719 GCA_019419445.1 Collinsella sp. | reverse complement strand
GTCACGTTGGGGCGCGCCTCGTACACCATGGCGACTAGGCCCAACGGCACGCTCACGCGGGTGAGGTCCACGCCGCTTGCGAGCACGCGGTGGTCGAGCACGCGGCCGACAGGATCGGGCAGCTCGGCGAGCTTCTCCAGGCCGGCGGCCATACCCTCGACGCGCTCGGGCGTCAGCAGCAGACGGTCGAGGAGCCCCGCCGAGGTCCCCGCATCGCGCGCGGCGGACATATCGAGCTCGTTGGCGGCGACGATGGAGTCGACACCGTTGCGCAGTGCTGCGGCCATGGCGCGCACGGCCTCCTGGCGCTGCTCGTCGCTCGCCGTGGCAAGCGAGGCCGACGCTGCCTTAGCGGCAACGGCAAGATCGTGGACATACGTGGCTATATCGACCGACATGGGCGGCCCTTTCTCCTAGAAGTTTGCAACCATGGTAGCCGATTTGCGCATGGCCTCGCCCGCGGCGGTAGAATTGGTCAACCCGAAACACCGCAACGAACGGAAGACTCACATGGCCCTCATCACTTCGTACCACGTCCCCGGCCTGTATGTCGAGGACCACAGCATCGACGTCCCCCTCGACTGGCGCGGCCTGGAGCCGATGCTCCTGGCCGTCGGCAGCACCATGCGCCGCGGCGCTATACCGACACCCATCGCCGGCGCGCCCGAGAGCATCAAGCTCTTCTACCGTGTGGTTTGCGCGCCCGACCGCATCAACGA
>DXZX01000057.1:0-6574 GCA_019419445.1 Collinsella sp. | reverse complement strand
ACAAGGCCGCCGAGACCATGGCCGGCCTCTCCGGTACCCGCATCCACGAGTAGTCCCTGCTCCGTTGCCTCTCTCGTGGGCGCCGGGCAAGGCGCCCACAGACTAGCCTCTCTTCATGAGCCCCGCGGTCCGCTCCGGCTGCGGGGCTTTTGCTATTCACCTAGTCATTGGGGACAAACCCGGCACTTGGGGACGGTCCTTTCCTGCCGGCAGCTTGGGACAGTCCTTAATAGTCATTGGGGACGTTCTTAAACGACTAGTCAAACAAGAACGTCCCCAACGACTACTCATTTAAGTCTGTCCCCAATGACTGCCCAATGGCTGGGAAGGCGCATCCCACACCGACGCATTGCCTTCGGGCCCTCTCCCCAGGCTCTCCATAGCTCAGCTGGACTCCCCGCAACCTGTTCCGAGTTGGCGGAACGAGCGCGACGTGGAGTGTCATTCTTTACCGCGTTAGACTAGACGCAGGGAAAGGAGGAGGACATGGATGCTCGCGTCAAGCAGCTTGTAAATATGATCGAGGACGCTCAGCCTGTCGCTGTCGCGGTACTTGCCAAGCGTCTCGAGGTAAGCGAGCGCGCCGTGAGAAACTATATCCATCGCGCAAACGACAGCCTTGCAGGGGTTGCACGCATCGTTGGCAGCAAGGGGCAGTATCGTATCGATGTTGCACGTGCAGATGAGCTTGCTCGCTTGCTAGACGGTGTGGCTCTGGCCCATCCGGGCATTCCTGATACGCGCGATGGCCGTGTGTCCTTCCTTCTTAACGACCTCCTCATGCGGTCCCAGTGGGTGACGATTGAGGAGTATGCGGATTTACTCTACGTTTCGGCGCGGACTCTGTCCAATGACATGCGTCTGGTAGAGCAGAAACTCGCCCAATTTGACTTAACGCTCGAAAAGCGCCCACGCTACGGAATCCGCGTTGCGGGCGGGGAGTCACAACGGCGCCTGTGCCTGGCCTCGCTGGTGAGGCCCGTGTTGCCCGACACCGACGATGCAAAGCTCGCCGAGCGCCTGCGGGCCATCGCCGCATGTGTGGACGATGCCCTGACGGCCTCGCCCGTCACGGTGAGCTCGCTGGCATCCCGCAATCTCATCATGCATCTTTACATTGCTCTTGGCCGCATCGAGCAGGGCTGCTATGTCCCAGCTGCAGAATCGGACGTTCAAAAACTGGAGGGAACGCGCGAATACGCCGCGGCTTTCCAGATTGCCGCAAACATCAAGGATGCCCTGGGCGTGAGCATGCCCCGAGAAGAGGTTGCCTTTATCGCAATCCATTTGCTCGGCAGGGGCACGGGCGTGCCCGAGAAGGGCTCTGCCGTTATCTCGGACGAGATGTGGGAGATTGCTTCCGAGATGGTACGTGCGGTCAACGATGAGTTTAGGTTTGACTTTAGCGGCGATCTTGAACTTCGCATGAACCTTGCTCGGCATATCGGCCCTCTGGGCTATCGCCTTGAATATCACATGCATATGGATAACCCCATGCTGCCCGATATCAAGACGAGGTTTCCGTTGGCCTATTCGATGGCAGCTGGCACCTCGCAGGTACTCGAGCGTCATTTTGGCAGCCAGCCCTCTGATGAAGAGCTCGGCTACATCGCCATGGCATTTGCCCTGGCCCTCGAGCAGCAAGCCGACCAGCCGCGTCGCAAGCGCATCCTGATCGTGTGCGCCTCGGGAGCGGGAAGCGCCCGTATGCTCGAGCACCAGTACCGCAAGCAGTTTGGCATGTATATCGATTCGATTGAGACATGCGATGTCGCCCGCGTGGGAACGTTCGATTTTTCGCACATCGACTACGTGTTCACAACGGTGCCGCTCAACGTCAAGTTGCCCGTGCCCGTCCGCGAGGCCGATTTCTTCTTGGAGACGAGCGATGTCAACGCTATCCGCAAGGTGCTGAGCGACGACACTGCGCAATCGGACTCCGTAAGCTCTTTCTTTAGCCGTGCCCTGTTCTTCAACCGCGTTGAGGCGCCGTCGAAGCAGGCCGTTCTCCGATATCTCTCCGAGCGCGCCGTCGAGAGCGGCCGTGTCGATGCCCAGTTTGCCCAAGAGGTCGCCGAGCGCGAGAGCGCGAGTGCCACCTCGTTTGGCAATGGGGTAGCCATGCCCCATGGGATGCATCCCTTGAGCGCCGAGGCCTTTGTTACCGTGGGCCTGCTCGAACATCCCATTCTTTGGGACGAATACGGCCATGAGGTCGATATCGTCTTTATGGTGTCGTTTGCCCGGTCGGGCGGCGATGAGGCGCGGATCTTGAGCTCACTGCTCGCCGAGATCTTTATGGACCGCCAGGGGGTCGAGCGCCTACGCGAGCGCCGGTCCTGGCATGAGCTGATGGCGCTTGTGCAAGCGCATACGGCTTAAGACTTCTTTTGTCGATAACCCTGTCTGTCTACCTGCAATAAACCTCGAGGATTGCGGGCGGGAGATAGGCGTTTCGAATATTCAAGTACAAACCAAACATCACGGGAGAGGAGACCGTTATGGACGATCAGGGAACCGAGATGGTTTCGTTTCAGCTGGTCGCTGCAGCGGGAGAGGCACGCAGCCTTGCCTTCGAAGCCCTTGAAAAGGCAAAAGCGGGGGATTTTGACGCCGCCGCCAAACTCATGAAGCAGTCAAAGGATGCGGGAATCAAGGCTCACCACATCCAAACGCAGCTGCTTTCGACTGAGGCAGCGGGCGAGCATCTGTCGGTGGATGTGTTGCTGGTCCATGCTCAGGACCACCTCATGTGCTCCATGCTTGCTCAGGAGCTCGTGCAGGAGCTGATCTGCCTGTATGAGTGCACTGCAACCAAGAACGCCTAGCGGCGTGCGGTGACTATCCAACCAATCAATGCGAAGGGAATCCCTTATGAAGATCCTTCTTGTTTGCGCAGCTGGTCTGTCTACAAGCATTCTGATGAAGAAACTCGAGAAATATGCGGAGCAAAACGGCATCGAGCTCGATATCGATGCGGTGGGTATCGGCGAGTATCAGGAGACGTGCGCCAATTATGACGTGCTGCTCTTGGGGCCGCAGGTGTCCTACCAGCTCAACACCGTCAAGCAGGGGAGCGGTAAGCCGACCGCGGTCATCCCCGCACAGGACTACGGCATGGGCAACGCCGCCAACGTGCTGGCACTCGCCCAGTCGCTGTTGGGTTAGGAGGCAACCATGGAGAAGTTCATGACCCTGCTTCAGGAAAAACTGACCCCTATCGCCAATTTCTGCGGCACCGAGCGCCACTTTGCCTCCATGCAAAAGGGCTTTATGAGCGCGATCAGCTTCATCTTGGTATCTGCCGTCTTTATGATCCTCGCCAACCCGCCGGTCACGGCCGACCTGGTGGCGCAGGGCGGGTTCTGGTCCGTCTTTGGCCCTTGGCTCGATTTTGCGACGGCCAATAAGCTCACGCTGCTCATCCCCTTCAATATGACGATGGGCATACTGTCGGTGATCGTGACGTTCGCAATCGCCTATAACCTGGCGGGCACCTACAAGATGCCCAAGCTTAACGCCGGCATGACCTCGCTGGTGATGTTCCTGATCGCCGCGGCGCCGTCGTCCTACTACCAGCTTGCTGACGAGTCCGTGCTCCAGGCGGTCCCCTGCACCTATCTGGGTGCGCAGGGCCTGTTTACCGCCATCATCGTTGCCTTGGTCTCCGTCGAGGTCACGCGCTTCTGCCAGACCAAGGGCATCACCATCAAGATGCCCGATGGCGTGCCGCCGTTTTTGTCCGAAACCTTTGGCGCCATCGTACCTATGCTCGCCAACATCCTCATCTTCTTTGGCGGCAACCTGCTGATCCAGATGATCGATCCCGCGCTGTCCATCCCCTCGGTTATCGAGAAGCTGCTCGCTGCCCCGCTTTCCGTCGCAGTTGACTCTGTGCCCGGCGCACTGCTTATCTGCTTCATGACGCTGCTGTTTTGGTGCTTTGGCGTCCACGGCAACATGATCGTAATGCCCATCACCGCCCCGGTCTCGCTTGCCGCCTTTGCCGCCAACGCCTCGCTCTATGCTGCCGGGCAGCCGCTTGAGTTCCACCCGGTGCTCATGTCGTTGGCCATCAACCTCATCGGCGGCACGGGTAATACGTTCTCTTTTGTGGCGCTCTGCGCGTTTAGGGCAAAGTCGCAGCAGCTCAAGGCATTTGGCAGGGCATCGATCGTGCCGAGCTTCTTCCGTATCTCCGAGCCCGCGATCTTCGGCGCGCCCATCATCTTCAACCCGATCCTCATGATTCCGTTTGTGCTAGGCGGCATGATCTCGGCCCTGCTGTATTGGGGTGCGGTCTCACTGGGTCTTGTCTCTAACTTCTACATCTTGGTGAGCGGCACGTTCCCCATCTTCGTTCAGGGCTTTGTCCAGTGCCTCGACCCGCGCATCTGGGTGTTTACGATCGTTTTGATCGTGGTCATGGCTGTGGTCTGGTACCCGTTCTTTAAGGTGTACGATAACCAGCTCCTGGCTCAGGAGCAGGAGAACGCCGCGGCAGCTTCTGCCGAGGATGCTGAGTAGCATGAGTTACTTTGACAGAACGTCTGCCGCCGGTATGCCCGAGGGCTTTTTGTGGGGTGGTGCCCTCGCCGCCAACCAGGCCGAAGGGGGCTGGAACGAGGGCGGCCGCGGCATGTCGCACTCCGACCTGATCCCACAGGGTTCCGACCGCTGGGATGTAATGTTTGGCAGGCAAAAGCCCGTGGACGATCCGGACAGGCTGTATCCATGCCGCTGGGGCAACGACTTCTTCCATCATTGGCACGAGGATGTCGAGCTCTTTGCCGAGATGGGCTTTAAGTGCCTGCGTCTTTCAATTTGCTGGAGCCGTATTTTTCCCACAGGGATGGAGACCGAGCCCAACGGCGAGGGCTTGGAGTTTTACCGTCAGGTATTCGAGGCGCTGCGCGAGCATGGAATCGAGCCGCTTGTGACGCTGTCGCACTACGACTATCCGTTGGCTCTGGTCGAGCGCTATGGTGGCTGGCAAAGCCGAGAGATGATCGAGCGGTATGCGCACTACGTCGAGATCGTCGGACGCGCGTACCAGGGCCTCGTGCGTTATTGGCTTACGTTCAACGAGATCAACAGCGTGGCGCTGTCCTATCTCAACGCGGGTGTCACGCTCGAGGATGAGCGTGACCGTGCAGCCGTGACCGCGGCGTTCTCGCACCATATGTTTATGGCGAGCGCTCGCGCTGTCGAGATTCTGCACAAGATCGATCCCGCAAACAAGGTGGGTTGCATGGTCGCTGCCGGTGCGACCTATCCGTACCGTTGTGCGCCCGAGGACGTATGGCTTGCGTATGAGGAGGACCGCGGCCGCTACTTCTACACAGACGTGATGGCTGCGGGCGCCTATCCTGCTTGGAAGCTGCGTGCACTCGAGAAAGAGGGTGTTCACGTGCCCTTTGAGCCGGGCGATACGGAGTATCTGGCAGAGCATACGGTCGACTTCATTTCGTTCTCGTACTATTGCTCGCGCTTGGTGTGCGCCGATGACCAGGTGATCGCTGAGAAGGCGGAGGGCAACGTGTTCCCGACGCTGCGCAATCCGTACCTCAAGGATAAAGAGACTGTCTGGAAATGGCAGATCGATGCGCTGGGTTTGCGCGTGACGCTTGCCGGCTACCACGATCGTTACCATCTTCCGCTCTTTATCGCCGAGAACGGTGTGGGCGGACTCGATGCGCTGGAAGACGGCAAAGTCCACGATGCGTATCATATTGATTACCTGCGCAGGCATATTCTTGCGCTGCGCGATGCAATTGTCGAGGACGGTGTTGACCTGATGGGATACACGCCGTGGGGCTGTATCGATTTGGTGTCGGCCTCGACGGGGCAGATGAAGAAGCGCTATGGCTTTGTTTATGTCGATGCCGATGATACGGGCAAAGGCACGTTCGATCGCTACCGAAAGGACAGCTTCTGCTGGTATCAAAAGGTCATTGCATCAAATGGCGAGGACTTGAGTTAACCCTTGCAAGCCTGCTGCCCCCGTGGCCCGTTTCGGCCGCGGGGGCTTTTGCTATTTACCTAGTCCCCGATGAGACCCTCATTCTGTGGGTAGTCATTGGGGACGTTCTTAAAAGACTAGTCATTTAAGTCTGTCCCCAATGACTGCGGAAACCCGGCACTTGGGGACGTTCCTTTTCCGCCGGCAGCTTGGGATAGTCCTTAAAGCCCGCATCGATCAACTGCGGAAAGCGCATCCCAGAATGAGCTTCCAACATGGGACGCGGTTTCCCTTGAGGCCCTCAAACGGAAAATGCATCCCGGAAATATGCCGAAAAGTGGCTCTCAGTTTCCCAAGCAGGCCGCTAACGGAAAGCGCATCCCGCTATCGAACTTCAAAGCGGGATGCGCCTTCCGTGCCGGCAGTTCCGGGCAGTCTGGGGCCACTCATTTAAGTCAGTCCCCAATGAGTGCCCAATGACTAGTAGTAGGCCCACATGGCTTCGACTTCGTTGAGGACCTCTACGACGCCCCAGCGACGGGCGCTGCGGCTGGCCGAGTTGGGGTCGTAGACGCCAATCTGGTTGGCATCGTCGATGCCGTAGAGCACGAT
>DXZX01000056.1:0-6842 GCA_019419445.1 Collinsella sp. | reverse complement strand
TCGTGCAACTGCGCGTGGTCGTTCCCACCAATCTTTCCAATAAGCAGCGCGAGCTGCTCCGTGCTTTTGCCGATGAGATGGGCGATGACGTCGCTTCTGGTAAGAAGTCGGTGACCGACCGTATCAAGAGTGCCCTCGACGATATCCTCGATTAAGGAGCCCGCGTGCTCGCACCCCATATTTCCGTCGTCAACCTCGGCTGCCGTGTCAACCGGGTTGAGTCTGACCGTATCACTGCCGATCTTATGCGCTTGGGCTTTGCTATTGTGGAGCCCCAGGATGCCGATCTGATCGTCATTAACACTTGTGCCGTTACGGGCGAGGCCGAGGCTAAGACCCGTAAGGCCGTCCGTCATGCGCTGGCCCATCCAAACGAGCCCTATGTGGTCGTGACCGGATGCGTGGTCAATTTGCATCCCGAGGAGCTGTCGGAGCTTTCGGATCGCGTGATTGCCGAGCCGTCCAAGATAGATGTCGCCGAACGTGTTTGCGAGGTGCTGGGTGTTGAGTCCGATAGCGTTCCCGCCTGCAGCGATGGCGAGGTGGTCGATGCGCTCGGTCGCTCTCGCCTGGGCGTGAAGATTCAGGATGGCTGCAACCATCGCTGCACCTATTGCATTGTGTGGAAGGCGCGCGGCCCCGAGCGCTCCGTGCCCGTCGAGTCCGTGCTCGAGCAAGTTCGCGAGGCCCAGGAGGCCGGCGTGCCCGAGGTGGTGCTGACCGGTGTGAACCTGGGTGCCTACGATGGCAAGAGCGCGACCGACGAGCACGTCGAAATCGATGAGCTGCTCGAGGCCATCATGGAGCGCACGTCTATTCCGCATGTGCGCATTTCCTCGGTCGAGCCCATGGATATCTCCGAGCGCCTGCTTAAGGTTATGGCGCGCTACCCGCAGCGTATCGCCCCGTTTTTGCACCTGCCCGTGCAGTCCGGCTGCACGGCGACCCTGCATCGCATGGGCCGTCCCTATAGCGCCGAGGCCTTTGAGGACACGGTGCGTATGATTCGCGCCAACTTGCCCCAGGCGTCCCTTTCGTGCGATGTCATCGTCGGTTTTCCTGGTGAGACGGACGAGGAGTTCGAGGAGTCGCTGGCGCTGTGCCGCCGTGTGGGTTTCTCGCGTATGCACGTGTTCCACTACAGCAAGCGTCCCGGTACCCTTGCTGCCGACATGCCCGACCAGGTGCCACCCGAGGTTATGGCCGAGCGCAGCCGCCGTATGCGGGCCGCCGCACAGGAGCTCGCTATTGCCGACGCTCGTCGTCGCGTGGGCACGGTCGAGCGTGCCGTGCTCGAGTATGGTGACAACCTGACGCTCGGCTCGTTCCATCATGCCCGTCTTGACGATACCTGTGGACTTACAGCCCCGTGCCTGCTCGATGTTGCTATCATCGGAGTCGATGATTCCGGCTTGGTCCATGCACGCAGGGAGGTTCATGGAAGCCTCGAAGATTAGACTTACCGTTCCCGAGGGTATTGACCCCTCGCGCGTTTTGGGTGCCGGCGACGGCGTCCTTCGTGCGCTGGAGAGCTCAGTTCGCGCCCACGTGGTCGCCCGTGGCGACAGCATCGCCGTGAGCGGTGACCCGGACGAGGTCGAACTGGTCGCGCGTTTTTTCGAACATGCCTTTCGTGAGGCTGCTTCCGGGCGCACGCTTTCTGCCGACGATGTCTCTCGCTGCCTGGCCGTATTGCGCGACGGTGAGCACGAGGCTACATCGCTTCGCGATGATGTGCTGCTTTCGTATCGCGGCCGTGTCATTCGCCCCAAGACGCTCGGTCAAAAGCGCTATGTGGATGCCATCCGCTCGCATACCATCACGTTTGGCCTGGGTCCTGCCGGTACCGGTAAGACCTATCTGGCCATGGCGCTCGCCGTTGCCGCGCTCAAGCGTCACGAGGTGGGCCGTCTGATCTTGACGCGTCCGGTTGTCGAGGCGGGGGAGAACCTGGGCTTTTTGCCCGGTACCCTCGAGGAAAAGATCGATCCTTACATGCGTCCGCTCTACGACGCCCTTTTTGACATGATGGATCGCGAGCGCACCGATGAGCTTATGGAGCGTGGCGTGATCGAGATCGCCCCGCTTGCCTACATGCGCGGCCGCACGCTGAGCGATGCCTTCGTGGTGCTCGACGAGGCGCAAAATACCACGCCCGAGCAGATGAAGATGTTCCTGACGCGCCTGGGTTTTAACTCCAAGTTTGTGATTACCGGCGACCTGAGTCAGCGCGACCTGGTGGGTCGTCGCGGCGGTCTTGCCGACGTTGAGCGGATTTTAGGCCGTGTCGACGATGTCGCATTTTCTCACCTCGAGCGTGCCGACGTGGTGCGCCATGCCTTGGTGGGGCGTATCGTTGAGGCATACGATGCTTATGATGATGTACGCGAGAAGCGCGTGCACGATCGAAAGGAGTCCCGTTGAGTGTATTGATCAGCAACGATGCCGAGCTCGATACGCTGCTCGACGCGCAGGAGGTAGAGCACATCTGCGAGGTCGTGCTTACCGCCGAGGGCGTTGAGCGTGAAGTTGAGATTTCCCTTTCGTATGTCGACGAGGACGAGATGCACGAGCTCAACCACGAGTGGCGCGGTATCGACCGTACCACCGATGTCCTCTCGTTTGAATGCGACTCGGCCTTTGATGAGGATATTCCCGCAGACAAGACGCTCGAGCTCGGCGATATCATCCTGGCCCCGCAGGTCATTGCCCGTCAGGCCCCCGGCTTTGGCAATAGCCCTGCCGACGAGTGCCGCCTGATGCTCGTGCATGGCATGCTGCACCTGCTGGGATATGACCATATTGAGGACGACGAGGCCGAGGTCATGGAGGCCCGTGAGGACGTCATCCTGCGCGATCTGGCGCTCGAGCGCGGCGAGGACCCCAAGCTGGTCCACGTCGGCCCCATCACCAACCACGCCCACGACTAGGAGCCGTCTATGATTCCCGGATCGAACAAGGACCATCCGTCCTTCTTAAAGTCGTTCTCCTACGCCATGGAGGGCTTCGTCACCGCCGTCAAGACCGAGCGCAACATTAAGGTTATGCTCGCGGCGGGCGTTTGCACCGTCGTTGCCGGCTGCATTGTCGGCCTCGACATTGCCGAGTGGGCCACAGTTATCATCTGCTGTGGCTTGGTGATTCACGGCGAGCTGTGCAATACCGCTATGGAGGCGATCGTCGACCTGGCGACCCAGGAACTTCATCCGCTGGCAAAGCGTGCGAAGGATATCGCCGCCGCCTCCGTATACGTGCTTTCCATCACCGCCGCGATTGTGGGATTGCTGGTATTTGCCCACGCGCTCGACTTTATTTAGAAAGGGATTTCCATGTCCGACAATATGCAGCCTATCGATGAAACTCTGGATGACGAGTCCCTGGATGCGGTGGATGCCGAAGCGGCCGAGGCATACGAGGAGATCGAGGAGTTCGACCCGTTTGAGGGCATGAGCGACGAGGAGCTCGACGCCCTGTGCGACGAGGACGACAGCCTCGCGGGCTTTGGAGACGTTGAGCCCGGTTTCCGCAGCGGCTTCGTGGCCCTGGTCGGCCGCCCCAACGCCGGCAAGTCCACGCTGCTCAACGCCTGCTATGGCAAAAAGGTCGCCATCACCTCGCCTGTGGCCCAGACGACCCGCCGCCGCATGCGCGCCGTCGTCAACCGTCCCGGCTACCAGCTGGTCTTTGTCGATACCCCGGGTATTCACAAGCCCAAGGACGGCCTGGGGTCCGAGCTCAACAAGAGCGCGCTGTTCGAGCTGAACGATGTCGATGTCGTCGCGTTTTTGATTGATGCCACCAAACCGATCGGCAGGGGAGACGCCTGGGTTGCCGAGCGCGTCAAGAGCGCCCGTTCTAAGAAGGTCCTGGTGCTCACCAAGGCCGATGAGGCCGACCCCGCGCAGGTCATGGAGCAGCTTAAGGCAGCGCATGAGCTTATGGAATACGACGACGAGATCGTGACCTCGTCGGTGAAGAACTTCAACGTCGACGCCTTCATCGAGACCGTTGCCCACTTTTTGCCCGAGGGCCCGCGTTGGTTCCCCGAAGACATGGGTACCGATGCTTCCGACGAGACGCTTGTTGCCGAGTTTGTGCGCGAGAAGGTCTTGCGCCGCACCCGCGACGAGATCCCGCACTCCGTTGGCGTGATCTGCGATGCGCTCGAGCAGACCAAGAAGGTGCTGCGCGTGCACGCCACCATTTACGTCGAGCGCGAGGGTCAAAAGGGCATCATCATCGGCAAGGGCGGCGAGATGATCAAGCATATCGGTATCGACGCCCGTCGCGATCTTGAGCGCATCTTTGGCACGCAGGTCTTTTTGGAGCTGGACGTGAAGGTCAAGGCCGGCTGGCGCGACGACGAGGCCCAGATTCGCCGCTTTGGCTATAACGCCGAGGACTAAGGGCGCGCGGCGCGCATGGCAGGCTCCCGGACATATCGCACGAAAGTGCTCGTCCTCGACAAGACCAAACTCAAGGAAACCGATTTGATATTGACGATGCTTGACGAGCGAGGCCGCCAGGTGCGTGCCGTGGCAAAGGGCGCCCGCAAACCCGGCGGACGCTTGGCTGCGCGCTGCGAGCTGTTCTGTACGGTCGATATGCTGCTTGCACATGGACGGTCGCTCGACGTGGTTTCCCAGGCCGAGCTTATGGAGGCGCCGCTCGGCGCTGCGCCCGATTACGAGACTACCTGCGCCGCAAGCGCGATCGCCGAGGTCGCGCGCGCGTGCTCGTTCGAGGACGCCGAGGACCCGTTTACCTTTGCCATCACGCAGCGAGCGCTTGCCCTGGTGGGCAGCGGGCTTGACACGGCACATATGGACCTACTTGTGGCGGCATATGTCTTTAAGCTGCTGTCGCACGTTGGCTATCGACCCGATTTTTCGGCCTGCGTGCTGTGCGGAGACCCCATGCTGTCGTATTTTTCGCCCCAGGCGGGCGGCCTCATGTGCGGGTCGTGCGCGTCGAGCGTTCCAGGTGCCGAACTGGTGTCGACCGGTGAGGCCGCATGGCTGCGCGCCCTCATGTCCATGACCTTCGATGCGCTTTTGGCCGAGCGAATCGACCCGCATACCGCAGCCTTTTTGCTGGGGCTTTCGCATGTTTGGGCTGCGACGCACACCGATCAGCGCCTCCGTGCGATGGAATTCATGTTGGGTCGGTGATGATGCGCAGGCGCGGGCTGCTTGTGGTAACATACCGACCTGTTGGTACCTCGACCTTGGTTGCTCGCTCCACCGGCGGCTTCCCAGTCCGAGGCGAATCGAGTCGCCCGATGGCGACGCAAAACGAAAGGTGAAACAATGACTGTTTCCAAAGAGCGCAAGGCGGAGCTGACTGCCCAGTTCGGTAACACCCCGGTCGACACCGGCAACCCCAAGGTTCAGGTCGCCATCCTGTCCGAGCGCATCAAGGAGCTGACCGAGCACATGAAGTCCCACCAGAAGGACTTCCACACCCGTCGTGGCCTGCTCATGCTCGTCGGCCGTCGTCGTCGTCTTCTCTCCTACATTAAGAAGAACGACATCGTCGAGTACCGTGAGCTCATCAAGGCTCTGGGCATTCGCGACAATATTCAGTAGCGAACTTGTACATGCTAAGAGCGTCCTGCATGCGGGACGCTCTTTTTGTGTAAGGGCGTGAACAATCACGCTCTGAAGCGTGGCGGGGGCAGGGGGCCCGCGTCACATGAGAAGCCCGCAGGCAAGGGGCCTGTGGGGTAAAGGAGAACAATGACACTCGTATCCAAGACCTTTGAGCTGTACGGCAAGACCTACACCTTTGAGTCCGGCGAGCTTGCCAAGCAGGCCACTGGCGCCTGTCTGGTCAAGCAGGGCGACACCACGATGCTCGATACCGTGGTCGTCTCCAAGGAGCGCAAGAACTATGACTTCTTCCCGCTGACCGTCGATTTCAACGAGAAGATGTACGCTGCCGGCCGCATCCCGGGTGGCTACCTCAAGCGTGAGGGCCGTCCCAGCGAGAAGGCCACGCTCACCGCGCGCATGATCGACCGTCCGATTCGCCCGAGCTTCCCGGACGGCTTCCGCAACGAGGTACACATTGTCGCTACCTCGCTCGTCGCCGACCAGGTCAACCCCTTCGACGTCATCAACGTCATGGGTGCCTCCCTGGCCATGACGCTCGGCGGCGTGCCCTTCGAGGGCCCGCTTGCCTGCGTGCGCATCGGCCGTAACGTGGAGACCGGCGAGTTTATCGTCAACCCCACCTACGAGGAGCGCGAGAACTCCAATCTGGACCTGGAGCTGGGCGGATCCGCCGACTTCATCTCGATGGTCGAGGCCGGCGCCGAGGAGATCTCCGAGGACGACATGCTCGCCGCCATGAAGTTTGGCCAGGAGGCCCTTGCTGCCTTCTGCCAGGCTCAGGACGAGTTCGTCGCCGAGTGGGAGCAGGTTAACGGCCCCATCGTCAAGAAGGAGTACCCGCTCGACCAGCCCGTCGAGGAGGTCCAGGAGCGCATCTTCGCCCACTACGACGAGATGGCTGCCGCCCTTCGCGACGCCGACAAGCTCTCCCGTATCGGTAAGGTCGAGGCTCTGAAGGAGTCCATCCGCGCCGAGTTCACCGAGGAGGAGCAGGCCGCTTGGGAGCGCGAGATCCCCGTGGCGCTCAAGAAGCTCGAGAAGAAGGCCATGCGCACCATGGTCGTCGAGACCGGCGAGCGCGTCGACGGCCGTGCCGCCGACGAGATCCGCCCCATCATGGTGAAGGACAACTACCTGCCGCTCGTTCACGGCTCCGGTCTGTTCCAGCGTGGCCAGACCCAGGTGCTTTCCGTCCTGTCGCTCGGCATGCTCAACGAGGGCCAGCGC
>DXZX01000055.1:0-7077 GCA_019419445.1 Collinsella sp. | reverse complement strand
ATGCGGACGAGGCGCTCAACGCCAAGATTGCCGCGGCTCACGATGCGGCCGAGCGCGCCGCGGCTGCCAAGGCCGAGCTCGATGCCGCCGTGGCTGCGGCGGATGCTGTGGCGCCGGCATACTTGGAGGCGCTTGCAAACTACACCACTGCCAAGGCCGAGCTCGACCAGGCTATTGTCGAGCTCAACGCCGAGATCGCTCGCCAGGAGGCTGCCGAGCGCGGGAACGGCGAGCAGACCCAGCCCGCCACGCAAGTGACGTACCAGGCCAAACATGCGGCGGCAACAACCGAGGCCGCGACGTGGCAGACGGCGATGCCTGCCACGGGCGATACGTCCGACCTACTGGGTGAGACCTTCGTTATCGGCGGCACGGTCCTGGTGGCCGCCGGTGTCTTCCTGTCCGATAAGCGCCGCCAGCTGACCCGTTAGGGACAGAAGAAAACGGATTGTTTTCGGCGCGCACCGAAAGGGACAAGAAGGTCCCACACGGCGCGCGCCGCTTTTTTCAAGAGCGATTAAGGAGTGACATATGCAAATTAGAGGAGAGGCGGCGATCGCTTGCGGATTCATGGCGGGCCTGGCAACGGGATTGCTGTTCGATGGGTGTTTTGACGGCTATATCAATCGATTCCGCGATTCTGATTTTTCGAGCGGCAAGCCTCAGAAAACGGGGCCGTCTCGTCAAGAGGTGGCCGCGCCCGTCGAGCCCCGCAGTGTAGATACCTCAAGAACGAAGGTAATCGTCACCAAGAACGGCAAGGTTTATCACCGTTCTACGGGATGCAAAAGCCTTAATCAAAAGGCCATTAGAACGAGCGTGCCATTGGCGACTGCGCTCAAACGAGGCAAGACACCCTGCCCAACATGTTGCCCACCAGTGGTTTAGACGTTCCTTCGGGGGTGTCCTGCAAGGACATGGGTCCCTGCAGACACGCGGGCCTAAATACATGTCCGCGCGGCATGGGAGACTTAACCTGCCGCCCTGCTCTGCCGCGGCGGCATACACCTGAACAGCAACCCTCTAAGGAGTTCGATATCGATGAGTGACAACACCAAGCACCTCGCAAAGAAATGCGTTAAGGACGCGGCACCGTGTCTCGCGCTGTGCGTGGCCGGCGCAGCGGTCGGGCTGTTCGCCGTCCTGGGGCCGTTCGACGTGCTTCGAAGCGGCAGCTCTCTGCACGTTTGCATGGCCCTTGCCGGCGCCATGGCGACCGGCGGCGTGCTCGATCTGATCTTTTGGGTGTTTGACCCGTTTGGATGGAAGAACGAGGGGTAAGCCCTAAGGGATGGATGCCCCGCAGCGTTAGGAGGTCCCTATGATCTGGTTTACCAGCGATACTCACTTTGGACACGAGAACATGCTACGGCTCGCCGACAGGCCTTGGTCGACTGTTGCACAGATGAACGACGACATGGTCGCGAGCGTTAATAGCAAAGTCGCCATGGACGACGAGCTTTACATTTTGGGTGACTTTAGCTTTAAGATGACGATCCAAGAGGCCTACGAGCTGCGCAAAAGCATTGCATGCAAGCGCGTCCATCTGCTGCCCGGCAACCACGACAAAGACTGGACGCAGCCTGCGGTAGCGGATGCCTTTATCGTCGAGCCACCCATTTGCGTGCTCAAGATCGACCGCCAAAAAATCGTGCTGAGCCACTATCCCATGGCCGACTGGCAGAGTATGTCGCACGGCAGCTGGCATCTTCACGGGCATATCCACAGCTGCGGCGGCGCGTACAACAGGTTCAACCTCAGGCAGGGGCTTTTGCGCTATGACGTGGGCGTGGACGCCAACGGCTACGCCCCGGTGAGCCTGGAGGAGCTCAAGTCGTGGTTTGCGCAGGTCGACGAGCCGGCGCGTCGCGTTAAATGGCCGTGGTGGGTCAACGCCACGGGCGACGAGCAGGTCGAGCGCGATCTCGAGGCCTATAAGAGGAAAGAGGTGATCCGATGACGGTCTATGTGACAGGCGACATCCACGGTGGGCTTGACATGCAAAAGCTCCGCGACTGGGAGCTTGGGGATGGCCTGACGAGCGACGACTACCTCATCATCGCGGGGGACTTTGGCTTTCCGTGGGATTTCTCTGCCGAGGAGTGTGCTGACATCGCCTGGCTGGAGTCGCGCCCCTACACCGCGTTGTTCGTCGACGGCAACCACGAGCGCTTCGATCACTGGGCGGAGCGCCCCATGGAGATGTGGCGCGGCGGGTTCACACAGCGCCTATCGGACACCTCGTCCATTCGGCGCCTGACGCGCGGCGAGGTCTTTGAGCTCGACGGCTCAACGATCTTTACCATGGGTGGCGCCACGAGCGTGGACAAGGAATACCGCATACCGTATTCGAGCTGGTGGCCGCAGGAGCTACCGGACGAGCGCAACTTTGAGGAGGCGCGGGCAAAGCTCGACAGCGTGGGTTGGAAGGTCGACTACGTGGTCACCCATACCTGCTCCACGCGCATGCTCTCGCCGACGCTCTACCCGGCGCCCGGCTGGAACTATCCCAGTGTCGATCGACTCACCGCGTTTTTTGATGAGCTGGAGGAGCGCCTGGACTACAAACGCTGGTACTACGGGCATTTCCATCGCGACGTCAACCCAGCCGAGCGCCACACCGTGCTCTACGACTGCATCGTTCGTCTAGGCGACGAACTCCAGCCCTGGGACGTTGCGTAGGGACGGGCATAGAGAGATCTTCATACGATGCCTTGGGCAGTTACCCTACATTTCAACAATAGCCATTATCTGTAGGGTAACTTGAGTCATGCTAGCGGCTGGAAGAGATGATGCCTGTCAGTCTAGAGTTTCAACGCCATTCGGTTGGTGCCAGGTAGGGTGGTGAAGCCAAAATGCGCATAGAATGCTGCCGCCTCGTCATCTACTGGGTCGACAATCAAAGCTCGTGCGCCTGCCAAGGCAGATATTTTCAAAGCATTTTCAATGGCATCTTTGAGCAGCGATGCTCCCAGACCAAGTCCCTTGAATTTCTCATCGACTCCCATCATCCCAAGCAGGACTGCGGGAACTTGGGAGGGTGAATTACGCACGAACCATCCCCCGTCAACATTTTCACGAGCTACGGAGTGCGTGCACAGCGTATAAAACCCAGCGACAGCGCCATCACAATATGACGCGTATATAACCGCGGACCCTCTTCTTCGCGCTGAGGCTGATCTGTTTTTGGCCCATCCATCGACGAGAGTGTTTCCACAGTGGAATGCCTCGATGCCTTGACCAACAGGGAGTTGAACAGGCTTGGTAAACGCGCTCATTCCCAAACCGCTTTACGGTCAAGCAGCGCTTTTGCGGCTTCAGGCATGGGGGAGTCGAGCATTTCACAAAATGCATCGAACCCATCGGGAGAAAGATAAGTTGTTGACGCCTCGGCGATGTCGCGTGCGGAGCTCTCGTCAAGGTGCGCCGTGGCCCATTGGGTGAGGGTCTGCCCGCGCAAGGCGGCGGCGCGCTCGTAAGTGAGGCGTTGACGTTCGGTTAGCCTTAGATCCATGCGGCGTTGTTTCTCAATAGTTGGCATAACAAAACCTCCTCGGCATTATTGTACGGAATTATTCCGTACATAACAAGACGCAGAATAAGACGCTCGTCGAAAAAAGGCCGGAGACGGGAGATGCCATTAGTTGACGAGCTCTTTACAGCGAAAGGTCTCCATTCATAACGATGTTCTCCCTGTGCGCGCGGATGACGTCCCAGCTAAAGTGCTCGACCAGTTGCTCGGCAGAGCGCGGTGTGGTGTCCGGTGCGATGCCCGTTTGCCCAGCGAGCCAGCCCAGTAGTGCCTCGGGTGTGCCAAAGCGGGCGCGGAGCTCGCCCAGGTCCAGATCGCGATCGCGTTTGGAAAGGCGGCGGCCATCCGGCGACATGAGCAGCGGAATGTGCGCATAGTGCGGCGTGGGAAGTCCCAGCAGATGCTGCAGGTAGATTTGGCGCGGCGTGGAGCCCAGCAGGTCGCATCCGCGCACGACCTCGGTGACGCCCATGGCGGCGTCGTCGACCACCACGGCCAGCTGGTAGGCAAACACGCCGTCGCTGCGGCGTACCAAAAAGTCGCCGCATTCGGTGGCGAGTGCTTCGCATTGGGCACCATACGTGCGGTCCACGAATTCGACCACATCGTCTGCGAGGTCGTCGACGGCGGGCACGCGCAGGCGCGTGGCCGGAGCGCGCAGAACGCTGCGGCGGGCAACCTCCTCGGCAGAAAGGCCTCGGCAGGCGCCGCGATAGATAGGCGTGCCGTCGCTGGCATGCGGCGCGCTTGCGGCGTGGAGCTCGGCACGTGTGCAAAAGCAGGGGTAGGTGAGGCCGGCGTCTTGCAGCTGGTGCAGGGCGTCCTCGTACAAGTCCAGGCGATCGTGCTGGTAGTAGGGGCCTTCGTCCCACTCAAGCCCCAGCCAGGCCAGGTCGTCAATCAGTTGAGCAGCAAGTTCCGGACGCTTGCAGCGATCGTCCAGGTCCTCGATGCGCAGTACGATGCGGCCGCCCTGGCTGCGGGCCGAAAGCCACGCGCACAGGCAACTGAACACGTTGCCCAGGTGCATGCGGCCCGAGGGCGACGGGGCAAAGCGACCCACGACGGGCGTGGGAGCGGGAGAGGAGGTCGTCGTTGGCGCGTCCGCGGCGGGCGCTGCTATGTTGCGTGCGTTGATATCCATGCGGACGAGTATAGCGCGGGGCGCGGTAGGGAAGGCGCTGCCGTGGCTCGCAAGTTGGCGACGCTGCGCATTGTGCGCGGTGAGTCTGCGACTCAATGCCTTGACCGCTGCACACCGACTCGGCCTTATACACGACAGAAACCCCGGCAGCTCTTCGCAACTGCCGGGGTTTCCGCGGAAAAGGGGGACATGATCCTCAAGCGAACGGCAAAGGGGCAAACCGTTTTCGCTCAACTGCTTTATGCCCTTCGACCGCAGGCTCAATCAGCGTATTCCGCGGCAACACAAAGCCGCTACACCTGTGACGGAGCTGTGGAGTGGTATCTATCGTTGGCGCAGGCCATGCCAAGGACTGTCCCAAACTGCCGGCAGATAAGGAACGTCCCTAAGTGCCAGACTCGGGTGGGACTTTTGTCCCATTTGACGTTCCGTTGGCCCAGATATTCGTCATGTGTGCCCGCAAACGTGGGACAATGGCGATGTTGGTTTTACAGACAAAAGGATGTGCCTATGAACGCCCCCGTTGCCAATGCCTGCCGGCAGCGCTGCCTGTTTGCGCGATTCGCTTCCGTCTGCGTGCTCGTCGCGCTTGCGTTGTTGCTGCTGCCTGTCGCCGCACACGCCGACGGCTACTCCATGACTCAAACCTATATCGGCGCCACGGTCGAGGCCGACGGCTCGCTGACCGTTGTCGAGGGACGCCAGTTTGATTTCGATGACGACATCAACGGCGTGTTTTGGGAGATCAATACGGGCTCCAACCAGCAGGGTGGCTCGGCGGGCGTCGACGTGCTGAGTGTCGAGGAAGAGGACATCGCGTTTAACAAAGTCGATAGCGCGAATAAGGGTGACTCTGGCGTCTACACGGTCGAGCAGACTGGTGACGGCGTAAAGATTAAGGTATTCAGCCCTCACGAGAGCGGCGACAGCGCGACCTATTACGTGAGCTATACCATGACCGGTGCGGTCATGAACTGGGCCGATACCGCCGAGCTCTACTGGAAGTTTGTGGGCGACGGCTGGTCGGCGGATTCCGATGACGTCGAGATGGAAGTGTACTTCGCAAATGCCGCTGCCGGGACGGCGGCCGTCAAGGGCGATAACTTCCGCGCATGGGGCCACGGTCCGCTGACGGGCGAAGTGTCGCTCGATGCGGACGAGCCCATGGTCACCTATACCATTCCCTGCGTGCATGAGGGCGAATTCGCCGAGGCACGCATCGCCTTCCCCAGCGACTGGGTGCCGCAGCTTGCCGTCTCGGGCGAAAAGCGCATGTCGACGATTCTGAGCGAAGAGAAGGAATGGGCCGACGAGGCCAACGCTCGCCGCGCTCACGCTCGCATGATTGCCAATGCACTTGCCGTGCTAAGTGTTGTCGCGGCGGTGGCCTTTACCGGCACAATCGTTGTGCTCAAGCTGCGCAAGCCCAAGCCCAAGCCGCTTTTCCAGGACGATTATTTCCGCGATGTGCCTTCGGCCGACCATCCCGCCGTGCTTTCGGCTCTCATGAGCTGGAACGAGGTGCCCGATCAGGCATATATCGCCACGCTCATGAAGCTCACTGACGACCGTGTGATCAAGCTGGAGCAGGCGACCGTGACTAAGGCCAAGAAGGGTCTGTTGGGGCGTGAAAAAGAAGAGCAGACGTATCGCGTGACGGTGAGTGATGCGGGCTGGAAATCGGCCAAGGGCATTGACCACATGGTGCTCAAGGTCTTCTTTGCCGGTGCTAAGCCCGACGAGAACGGCGATCGCTCGCGCACGTTTGACGAGCTGCAGCACTACGTTAAGCAGCACGCTACGCCCGTGGGCGACAAGCTCGAGGACTATCAGAACACCGTTAAGGGCAAGCTGGCCGATAGCGAGTACGTTGCCTCGGACGGCATTGTCGCAATGGTGTTTTGCCTGGTTCTTGGTATTCTGATTGCCTTTGTTCCCGTGGGATCCATCTTCTTTACCGACGGCGCACGGGCGAACATTATCGCCGCGGTTATCTCGGTGCCGATTGTGCTGGTGGGTATTGGCGTGGGTCTTACGTTCCGTCGCTTTACGCCGGAGGGCGCCGAGGTGGCGGCTCGCTGCAAAGCGCTTAAGCATTGGCTCGAGGACTTCACACGCCTAAAGGAAGCCGTCCCCGGCGATCTGGTCCTGTGGAATAAACTTCTGGTGATGGGTGCGGCGCTGGGCGTTTCGAAGGAAGTCCTGCGTCAGCTTGCCGAGGCTGTTCCTCCCGAGGTGCGCGAGGCCGACGGTTTCTACGACAATTACCCCTGCTACTGGTGGTACTACCATCATTACGGTACCGAGTCGCCGATGGATTCGTTCGATGACGTGTATCACGAGAGCATCCGTGAGCTCGCGTCGAGCTCGGACAGCTCGGGCGGCGGCGGAGGCGGCGGCT
>DXZX01000054.1:0-7090 GCA_019419445.1 Collinsella sp. | reverse complement strand
GGGTACGCCGGCGGCCTTGGCGTGGTTGATCGACTCGATGGTCTGAGGCATGACGCCGTCGTCGGCAGCCACGATCAGGATGACAATGTCGGTCACCTTGGCGCCGCGGGCACGCATGGCCGTAAAGGTGGCGTGGCCCGGGGTATCGATGAAGGTGATCTTGCGGTCGTTGATCATGACCTGCGAAGCACCGATGGCCTGGGTAATGCCGCCCGCCTCGCCGGCAGCGACGCCGGTGTGACGAATGGCGTCGAGCAGGCTCGTCTTGCCGTGGTCGACGTGACCCATGACGGTGACGACCGGGGCACGGGGCTTAAGGTCGGCGGGATCGTCGTAGAACGAGAAGGTGTTCTCCTCCTCGGGGGTGATGATCTTGATCTGACGGCCCAGGTCGTCAGCAACGAGCTCGACGAGGTCGTCGGACATGGACTGCGTCATGGTGAGCGGCGTGCCCAGCAGGAACAGGCGCTTGATGATGTCGTTGGCCGGAACGTCGAGCGCCTCGGCGAGCTCCTGGACGGTAACGCCCTGGGAGACCTTGATGGCGTCTAGCTCCTCGGGGTTCACGCCCTGGGCCAGCGCCTCCTCAATCTTGCGCTCCTCCTGAGCCTTAGCAGCCTCGCGCTCGCGCTTCTCCTTGCGCTTCTTGCGGCGACCGGTGGACTCGCGAGAGGCCTCCTCGACGGCAGCGCGGGCCTCCTCGAGCACCTTCTCGCGGCTGTACTCCTCGGCCTCGCGAGCCATGCGGCTGTAGTGGTCCTCATCGTTGCCGTGACCGCCCTTGCGCTTCTTGCCCTTGCCCTGCTTGTCGGGGTTAGGGAAGTCCATGCCGGCAGCGACGTTGTTGCTGGCGTTGGTGCGATGGCTGTGCGGACGGCTCTCGGAGGCGTTGCGCTCGGAGTTGTTGTCGGAGGCGTTGCGATCGTTACGACGGCCACCGCGACGTTCGTTGTTGCCGCTGCGACGGTTGCCGCGCTCGGCGGCGCGCTCTGCCTTGGCCTTCGCCTCGGCGTCCTTCTTCTCCTTGAGCACGGTCTCCTGTGCGGCGATCTGGTCGAGCAGCGAGCGGAAGCGCGAACCGGAGTCGGAAGCGGGAACGGCGCGGCGCTGGGCCTCGCGGGCAGCCTCCTCCTTCTCGCGGGCAAGGCGCTCCTGCTCAGCCTTCTTCTTGGCCTCGGCCTCGGCACGGGCGGCCTCCTCGGCAGCCTGGGCGGCGGCGAACTGGCGGCGCTCCTCCTCGCGTGCCTTCTCGGCGGCGATGCGCTCACGCTCGGCCTCGGCAGCGCGCGCTGCCTCCTCGGCGGCGGCTGCCTCCTCCTCGGCCTGCTTGGCGGCCTCGACTTCCTTGGCGCGGGCCTCGATCACCGAGGCGAGCTGCTTGCGGACCATGGCGACGTAAGCGTCCTCCAGGGCGGAGGAAGCGGACTTAGCGGGAATCTTCATTTCGGCGAGATGACCCATCAGTTCCTTGGAGGTCATGCCGAACTCTTTGGCCAGGGTGGACACACGGACTTTTGCCATATGACTTCACCTACCCTTTCTGGCACCTTGGGTGCCTAGAGACTGAACGAGCGTGGGAGATGCGCCGGGACCTGCCCGGCGCGACCGCGCGCTAGATCAGGTCCTCCGCATCATCGAAGGCGTCGGTGTCGTGGATACCGCAGAAACGGGAGCCCGGACGGGCCTGGTTGCGGCACTGGACGCCGTCCTCGGACACGTACTCGCAGCGACGGACATCATCGTCCTCCTCGTCACCGATCAGGTCGGCGGCGGGCTCCTCGTGAACGGGGACGTTCTTGAGGATGTCGGCGGCAAGGGTCTCGGACTTGATGTCGATGTGCCAGCCGGTCAGGCGAGCGGCGAGGCGGGCGTTCTGGCCCTCCTTGCCGATGGCGAGCGAAAGCTGGTCGTCGGGCACGATGACGCCGGCATAGGCCTTCTCCTCGTCGATGAGGACGCGGGTGACCTTGGCGGGCGACAGTGCGTTGGCGACGTAAACGGCCGGATCGGCATCCCACAGGATGACGTCGACGCGCTCGCCGCGGAGCTCGCCCACGACGGCGCGGACACGGCTGCCCTTGGGGCCGACGCAGGCGCCCACGGGATCCAGGCGGTCGTCGAGCGAGTGGACGGCGACCTTGGAGCGCTGGCCGGGCTCGCGGGCAATCGACTTGATCTGGACGGTGCCCTCATAGATCTCGGGCACCTCCTGCTCAAACAGACGACGCATGAGCTCGGGGTGGGTGCGGGAGATGACGATCGGCGGACGGCTGTGCTCGCCGCGAACCGGCTGCAGGTTGGAGTTGGGATCGCGGACGTCGATGATCACGGCTTTGATGTGCTGGTTGTGCAGGTAGCGCTCGCCCATCGGACGCTCGTTGCGCTCGTTCTCGTAACGGCGCTGGTCAAAATGCGGCAGCTCGGCCTCGACGCCATCGCGGATCTTGACGATGGTGAAGTCGGGCGTGGACTGCAGCACGGTACCGCTGATGAGGTCACCGATACGGCCGGAGAACTCCTCGTAGATCTGCTCACGAGCGGAGTTGCGCACGATGGCGTTGATCTCGGCCTTGGCGTGCTGGGCGGCGATGCGGCTCGTGTTCTTGGGGGTGACGTCGATCTCCTCGAACTCGGTGAAGTTGCCCTCCTCGTCCATGGAATCGTCGATCGGCTCCAGGCGATAGACGTAAATCTTGCCGGTGGTGCGGTCGATGGTCACCTTGGCGCCCCACTCAAGATGCAGGATCTCGGCATAGCTCTTGGCGAGCGACTGCTCCAGGCGGTCGATCAGGTAGAGCTGGTCGATGTGCCTCTCCTGGCAAAGCTCCATCAGGGCGGACATCATGTCGGATGCTGCCATGTTAGTTTCCTTCCTTCGCGGGCTTGAAGTCATAGGTGGGCTTCAACTTGCACTTTTTAACATCACAGAAATCGAGGGTGACGGACTCGCCGTCCTCGAGCTCGAGGGTCACGTTCGTCTCGGTCGCGGCGGCAATCTTGCCGGAGTACTTGCGACGGCCCTCGGTGGCGGTGGAGGTGAGCTCGCAGTCCTCGCCCACAAAGCGGGCAAAGTCGCGCGGGCGGCGCAGCGGGCGCGCCATACCCGGGCTCGACACCTCGAGCGTGTAGCTCGAAGAAATGGGGTCGAGCTCCTCGATCACGTCGCCGACCCACTTGGTATTGGCCGTGACGTCGTTGAGCGACAGGCTCTGACCCTCGGCACCCTCGATACGCACACGCACGCAGGGGGCCTTGGTGGCGCCCACGAGCTCAACGTCGACAATGTCGACATCGTGCTGGGGAGCGACGGCCTCGAGCGCGTCGATGATCGCCTGCTCGGTCTTGGTCTTGACCATTGCGGCACCTCCATCCATACAAAAAAGAAGCGGAGCCGAAACCCCACTTCTTTCAATTACTACTTCATTTGCAAGCAAACTATACCAATACCTGCGAAAACGTGCAAGCGTCAAAGAAATTCGCAGGTCAGCGCGCCCACAGCTTCTCCACAAGAATAGGACAATTAGGCGAGGACTCCTGTGCGGTGCTCCCCAAAAGCCCCAAAACGGGCCATGCGTCCCAGCGCGCCGACCGAATCGGGCCCTATGGGCATTCCATCCCTGGGCACACATCGGCCAGACTAGAGCTGAGAGGCATTCTGTAGCGAGAAAGCCTGCCGCACGCATTGACCGTACAACCTTCCAGTATCTCTACGGCAAGGAGGCACCATGAAACGCCTAGGCACCCTCTGCGCGACCGCGCTCGTCGTCGCTGCCTGCTCGTTCGCTCTGGCGGGCTGCAACAACATCGATGGTAAAACCGGACCATGCGAGCCGGACCTCGGCAGCACCAAAGCCATCGAGAAAACGACGCCTTCGGAGCGTTTCGACAAAATAGACGAAGATATAGTCGATCCCCAGGGTTTAGGTCCCGACCCTCAAGAACAGTTCCCCATCGACCTTAAGGCAGACGAGAACGTCCATGTTACCTGCGTGGGCAAGGACACGGATGGCTACGGCGACGCCGTGCTGGTCTTTGCGATAACAAACAACACCGATGTCGACATGATGTTTGGCGATGTCGATGCTTATGCCTACGTCAACGGTGTCGTCCGCGACGTGCGCATGCGCCAATCCGTCGCCGCAGGCGAAGAAACGACCGCGATGCTCACCTTTGTAGGCACCTTCGACGATCCGGACTTTGACGTGAACAACGACCTCAACGACATCTACCTCAACATCTGGATGTTTGAGGAGCAAAGCGGCAACGTCTACTTTAGGGACCTGGTGCACATTCCGTAGAGGATGACGCTCGGCACAAGCCAAGCATGGCATATAACGCAAACGAGGGACGACCCAATCGGATCGCCCCTCGTCTTTATCACGTCAACTATGCGCGTGGCGTTTACTTGACCACCAGGTTGACCAGCTTGCCGGGCACGCAGATGGCCTTGACGACCGTCTTGCCCTCGGTCCACTTGGTGACAGCAGCCTCGGCGGCAGCCTGCATTTCCTCGTTGGAGGCATCGCGGGCCACGTCAATGCGGCCGCGGACCTTGCCGAGCACCTGGACGACGATCTGCACCGTGTCCTCGATGGACTCGGCCAGGTCGAACTCGGGCCAGGCGGCGGTGTAGGCGTTGCCCTCGCAGCCGAGCGCCTCGTGCCACAGCTCGTCGGCCCAGAACGGGCAGATGGGCGCCAGGACGCTCACGATGTCCTTGGCCACGCCGTAGCACAGGGCCTTGTCGCGGTCAGCACCCTCGGTGGCGTTGAGGTAGGCGCTCGCCGCGTTGACGAGCTCCATGACGGCTGAGATCGCGGTGTTGAACTGGCCACGGTCGAAGTCCTCGGTGCACTTGGCGATGGTGCGGTGACGCTCGCGGTAGAGCTTCATCGCGGTCTCGTCGAGCACGGACTTGTCGAAGGCCACGTTGGCGTCACCCGACTGGACGAGCTGCCACACGATACGCCAGGCGCGCTTGATAAAGCGGTTGGCGCCCTCGACGGCCTTGGGATCCCAGTCGAAGTCCTTCTCGGGCGGGGCGATAAACAGGATCGCCAGACGCATGGTGTCGGCGCCGTAGGGCTCGATAACCGAGCTCGGGGGCACGACGTTGCCCTTGGACTTGGACATGGTGTCGCCGTTCTCGTCCTTGACCATGCCCTGGCACAGCAGGTTGGTGAAGGGCTCGTCAACGCTCAGCAGGCCCAGGTCGCGCAGCGCCTTGGTAAAGAAGCGGCTGTAGAGCAGATGCAGAATGGCGTGCTCGATGCCGCCGATGTAGTTATCGACGGGCATCCAACGGTCAGCCGCCTCGCGGGAGAAGGGCAGCTCGGTGTTGTGCGGGTCGGTATAGCGCAGGTAATACCAGCTGGAGCAGGTGAAGGTGTCCATGGTATCGGTCTCGCGCTTGGCCGGGCGACCGCAGACCGGGCAGGTGGTCTCGTAGAAGTCCTTGCACTCGGCGAGGGTCTCGCCAGCGCCCAGGTCCAGGTTCTCCGGCAGCGTCACCGGCAGCTGCTCCTCGGGCACGGGAACGATGCCGCAGTGCTCACAGTGGATGGCCGGAATGGGGTTGCCCCAATAGCGCTGACGGCTGATGAGCCAGTCGCGCAGGCGGAACTCGACCTTGCGACGGCCGCAGCCCATGGCCTCGAGGTCGGCCACGATGGCAGCCTCGCCCTCGGAGTGCTTACCGCCGCGCATGCCGGTGTACTTGCCGGACTGGACCAGCGTACCCTCGGCAGCGTGGGCGCAATCCCAGTCGACGGTCTCGGCATGGAAGGTATCGATGGTCTCGCCGCTGGCCTCGACGGCAGCGCGATCGTCATCGTCCAGGATAATCGGCACGATCGGCAGGTCGTACTTGCGGGCAAACTCAAAGTCGCGCTGGTCGCCACAGGGAACGGCCATGACGGCGCCGGTGCCGTAGTCGGCCACGACATAATCGGCAACCCACACGGGGACCTTCTCGCCGTTGACGGGGTTCACCACGTAGCGGCCGGTAAAGGCGCCGTGCTTCTCGAGGGTGCCCTGGGCACG
Source organism: Collinsella sp. (assembly GCA_019419445.1). Lineage (GTDB taxonomy): Bacteria > Actinomycetota > Coriobacteriia > Coriobacteriales > Coriobacteriaceae > Collinsella. Next base: position 1,048 of record DXZX01000054.1, on the reverse strand, counting down.
CTCGACGGCAGAGATATGCTTAGAGTCCTCGACGATCTTGGTGACGGCCTCCTCGTACTCCGTGCCCTCGACGAGCTCGTGCAGACGAGCGTACTCGGGAGCCAGGACAAAGAAGGAGACGCCAAAGAGGGTGTCGGCACGCGTGGTGAAGACGGTAATCTTGCCCTCGTCGCCCTCGATGGGCTCGCCATCCTGGTCGCACAGGGTAAAGTCGACCTCGGCGCCCTCGGAGCGGCCGATCCAGTTGGCCTGCATCTGCTTGACACGCTCGGGCCAGCCGGGGAGCTTCTCCAGGTCGTCGAGCAGCTCCTGGGAGTACTCGGTGATCTTGAAGTACCACTGCTCCAGGTCGCGCTTCTCGGGCTCGGTGCCGCAGCGCCAGCACTTGCCCTCGGTGACCTGCTCGTTGGCCAGAACGGTCTTGCAGTTAGGGCACCAGTTGACCGGGTTCTTCTTGCGGTAGACCAGGCCCTTTTCCCACAGCTTCTCAAAGATCCACTGACCCCAGCGGTAGTAGTCGGGGCTGCAGGTCTTGACCATGCGATCCAGATCGTAGGAGAAGCCCATGCGCTTCATCGTGGCGAGCGCCTGGTCCATGTTCTTATACGTCCAGGCGGCAGCCTGCGTATTGTGCTTGATGGCGGCGTTCTCGGCAGGCAGGCCAAAGGCGTCAAAGCCGATGGGGTGCAGCACGTCAAAGCCGCGCATGCGGGCCTGACGGGCCATGGCATCGCCGATGGTATAGTTGCGCGCGTGGCCCATGTGTAGGTCGCCCGACGGATACGGGAACATCTCGAGCACATACTTCTTGGGCTTGGTGGCGTCGGTGTCGACGGCAAAGAGGTTCTCGTCGTCCCACGCCTTCATCCACCGGGACTCAATGGCCTGCGCGTCGTAGGCAGGGATCTCATCCTTATGATCTGTGCAATCGCACATATCAGCTCCTTTGTTAGCTGGGTTGGGGCGGGGCGTTCTTACCTTTACTCGCTGCTGCGGACAGTCCTGCTCGCACGAAGAGCACATTAAGTGCTCTTCGTGCGAGCAGGAC
>DXZX01000053.1:6843-7129 GCA_019419445.1 Collinsella sp. | reverse complement strand
GGGCTCGGAGATGTGTATAAGAGACAGTCCTTCTGCAGTTCCTCGGCCTTGGCGATAGCGCCCTTCATGCCCTTGGAGCCGTCGGTGAGCACGAGCCGTGCGCCGTATGCCTGCATAAGCTTGCGGCGCTCGACGGACATGGTCTCGGGCATGGTGATGATCACCTTGTAGCCGCGGGCGGCCGCCACCGAGGCGATGCCGACGCCGGTGTTGCCGCTCGTGGGCTCGATGATGGTGTAGTCGCCGCCGCGCACGAGCTTGCCTGCCTTCTCGGCCTCGTCAATCA
>DXZX01000053.1:0-6833 GCA_019419445.1 Collinsella sp. | reverse complement strand
TGTTCTTGGCGACGCGGTCTTTAACGGATCCGGCGGGGTTGAAGTATTCCAGTTTGACGAGCACGCGAGCCTTGAGGTCCTCGTCGGCCTCAAAGTGGGTGAGCTCCAGAAGCGGGGTGTGGCCGATAAGCTGATCGATGGACGTGTAAACCTTGCTCATGGTGAACCTCCAAAGTGTTCAAGTTGCTGGTTGCCGTGTGGTTTTACGGCATGTCTATCAGCTAAACCCATAAACCTTATAGGTTGTTCGTTTAGCTGTTGGCAAGCATAGTAGACACTAAAGCCTAGTAATGCAATAGGAAATAGAAGATTATTACGAGTCGATTAACCATCTTGACCGGAACGGGTATTTTCAAAGCCAATTTTTCGGCTAGAATTTCAACGGACTAAAAGACCGAAAGGCAGCACTAGATATGTTGGTTTCCACTAAGGGCAGGTACGCCCTGCGCGTTATGGTTGACCTGGCCGAGCACCAGGCGGCCGGTCGCATCCCGCTCAAAGAGATTGCGGCGCGACAGGGGATTTCCGAGAAATATCTCGAGAATATCTTGGCTACGCTCGTGCGCGCCAACATGCTCTCGGGCATGCGTGGCAAGGGCGGCGGCTATGTGCTCACGCGCCCGCCCGAGCAGTACACGGTGGGCGAGATCTTGCGCCTGACCGAGGGTAGTCTGGCGCCGGTTGCCTGCCTGGATGGCGACTGCAAGGGTTGCTCGCGATCTGAGGAGTGCCCCACGCTCGATGTGTGGAAGAACCTGGACAAGCTCATCAACGACTACCTCGACGGCGTGACGCTCGACCAGCTCGTCGCCCCCAACGAAGGCTACGACTACGTCATCTAACCCCACTTGCCATGTGGGGGCAGGGTGGAAATGGTAGATTTTCTTGCCCTCTGAGACTTGGCAAATAAGAAGGCCGCCTATTTTTGCGATGGGCGGCCTTTGATTTGGTCCGATGCGTTTGTGCGTCGGGGGCGTTCTACTCTTCGGCAATACTATCGAGGATGCTGCGCATGATGGACACCAGGATGCTGCCCATAAAGGCCGAGCCAAAGCTGGCGATGGAGATGCCGACGCCCAGCAGGTTGACCGACAGGTAACTCGCGAGCTCGAGCATAAAACTGTTGACGACAAGCTGGAAAATGCCCAGCGTAATGATCGTGAGCGGCAGCGAGATGACCGTCAGGAACGGCTTGACGAACGAATCGACGATGTTCAGGAACAGTCCCACGAAGGCGAAACAGACCCAGGCCTCGGCAAAACCGAAGGGCTGGATGCCGGGAACGAGGAACGTGGCAATCGCGATGGCGATCGAGGTAAAGAGCCAGTTAAGCATAAAGCGCATGGCGTGAATCCTTTCTTGCGCAGGGTGTATTGGTATCGCGTGAAGCGGCTTGCTGCGGCAGCTTGGGCAGCCGCGCGGGTGCGCCGCCTTGTTCGGCCGCCCATTGTCTCAGATATTCGTGGAGCTTACGAGCGCATTCGGTTTCAAAACGGCGTTCGTCCTAAAAAACGTGCCGCTGGCAGAGAGTATTGTCGCTTTAGTTTGGTGGTGTGCTACACTGCTACGGGCAAATGGCCCATGCATAGTTTTATTGCATATTACGGGTGAACGATGCCCGATGTCAGTATCAACTTCGATGCCTTTTGGCGGGTTTGGCGGTGATCGATGAACATCGAGAACATGTTTGACAAGCCTGATGTCAAGCAGCTAGTCCACGCATTTAGTCTTTTGGATGACGAGAAGGATATCCAGGCGTTTTTAACCGATATCTGCACGCCGCGCGAGATTTGCGATCTTTCGCAGCGCTTGCAGGTCGCGCGTTATCTGGATGAGGGCGAGCCCTATGTTGAGGTTCAGGCCCGCACGGGCGCTTCGTCCACCACGGTGAGCCGTGTTTCCAAGGCGCTCAACGGCGAGTACGGTGGCTATCGCAAGATCCTCATCAAGCTGGAGGATGGCGAGTAGGCCAACGGCAACAAACGAATCAGCTGGAGCCGCCCCTTCGGGGGCGGTTTTTGTGTGTCGAAATCGATCCCTTGGGGACGGAGGAAAACGGATCATCGAGGGGATCTGGTGCATTGGGGTCAGGTTGTCCGTGCGGGCGGGTAGGATAGATGCGTTGAATATTGCGAACAGTTTGAGTGGAGGACCATGCCTGTTCGAATCTATACCACTAATGCCGGCACGGATTTGAGCGATGCCGAGGCGGCGCTGCTGGCCGACCTGGTTGCCTGCCATGGACGTGCCGTTTTGCTGGCGCCTACGTTTGCCGAGCTCGATCTGTGCCGTCACGATGCCGCTGCGTCCGGCGCTTCCCTGGGTGTTGACTACAAGACCCCTTCGTCGTGGCTCCGTTCGTTGTGGGAGCTTTTGGGCGATGGCCGCAGCTTTGTGGACAACCTGCAGCGCCAGATGCTGTTCTCGGACATGATTGACCGCCGCGACGACGCTGCTCTGCAGCCGCTCTCGCGCAGCCAAGGCACGGTACGCATGCTTGCGCGTATGGCCCGCGACGTGTTGCCGGGCGTGGCGGGGACGGGCGACGAACGCCGTCGCGATGCCGCCGCTCGGCCCGAGCCCAAAAGCGACGCCGAGGCCCGCGTGTTCGAGCTGTTGAGCGCCTATGCGAGCGGCTTGGATCGTCGAGACATGGTCGAGCCCTGCGAGGCGGCTGACCTTATGGCCGAGGTGCTGACAGACAACCTTCCGACGTGCACCCGCGCCGTCTGCGTGCGTGGGGTCACGTCGTTTACGCATAGCCTGCTCGAGCTGTTGTCGGCCGTGGCGAGCAGCGGGGGAGAGGTTGTCGTGCTGCTCGCTTGCGAGCAGGCGGCGATGCGCGAGGACCTGGCTGCCGCCTTTGATGCCCGCGGTGTGCTGTTTGAGGCCGCCCCGTTGGGGGAGGACGTCGGCGCGTCCGAGACCGCTTCTGCACCTGCTGCTCAGCCTATTTTTATAGAGGTGGCCGGCCCCCATGCCCGCGCTCGCGCTTATGTGCATGCTCTCGAGAACCTGGTCGCGGCATGCGAGGAGTCCGTGTCGTGCGACGGCGCCGCGACGAACGCCGACCCCGCGCGCGTGCTCGTGGTTTCCGCCCGGGCGCCCCAGCTGTTCGGCGAACTCGCTACCCGTTTGGCGGCGCGCCACATTGCGGCCGAGACGACTGAGTTCACGGCGTTTTCCCAGTCCATAGCGGGCAGGCAGTTTACGGCGCTCGCCAACCTGATTGAGCGTATGAAAGCCGCCGACGAGGGCACCGCTTCCAAGACCGAGTGGTGGCCCGCTCCAGAGCTTACCGACTGGATTTACAGTCCGCTTTCGGGTGCCGACGCCGCGAGCGCCCGCGGCTTCGACAAGAACATGCGCCTGTCGCGCAACAAGACCACGGCGGGCGTCAAGAGCCTGCTGCAGAGCGTGCAGGGCCAGGTGAGGGGCGCTCGCAAGGCCGCCAGCGAAGAAAACTGGTTTAAGAACGTGCCATGCGTGGTCTCGGACGTGTTTCAGGCGCTGTGGCGCGACAAGCCCGTGACGGCGCTCAAGGCCATGCTCGCCGTTGCCGAGGCGCTGCCCGATCGCGCTCTAGGCGGCCTTGACGGCCAGGCCCGTCGCCAGGCAGAGACGGCTCTGCTGCGCCATGCCATCGACATCCTTATGAACGATGCTCGCGCGCTCGACGTGTCGCAAGCCGCGACCGTGCCAGTTCTCGACGGCGTTCGAACCAAGGTGGACAAGCGCAGTACCGCTTACGATTACGCGACCTACGAGGTCGATCGCACGCCACGGGCACAAGTGCGCTTTGTGTCGCTTGCCGATGCGTCGGTTCTGCGTCCTGGCGGCTACGATGCCGTGTTGTTTGCCGATGTCGACCTGGACAGCTATCCGCTTTCGCACGAAGAGGGCCCGCTTGCCACGTTGACGGCCGAAATGCGTCGCGACGGCGTGTCTTTGGAGCCCGCCGCCCTGCTGCGCGTGCGCTTTGGCCGTGCAATGCAGGCGGCGAGCGGTCCGGTTGCGCTCGCCCGCGTGACGCACGATCGCCAGGCACGCGAGTGCTACCCGGCAGCCGTATGGACCGAGCTGCGGGCGCATGCCGAGGCCGCTGGCGCTGCCAAGCCCACGCGCGTGGGCGAGGGCGATATCATCGCCGACTTTGATCCCGCGGCAGGCGAAGGTCTTGGGCGCGAGCGCGTGACCTGCGAAGCTCCTCAGCATCTGAGCGATGAGGCCATTCCGTATCTGGTCCTGCGCCGTCGCGATGGCGAGGGCGAGGATGCACCGCTGGTGCCGCGCCTGACGTCTGCCTCGCAAATCGAGGCCTATTCGACCTGCCCGCTATGCTGGTTCGTCTCGTACCGCGTGAAGCCTCAGTCGATTGACGCCGGCTTTGGCAATATGGAGAAGGGCAACTTTGTCCACGACGTGCTGGAACACCTGCATGCCCGTCTGCCCCAGGAGGGCATGGAACGCGTGACGCCCGAGAACCTGCCACGTGCTCAGGAGCTGCTGCGCGAGGTCTTTGACGAGACCTTGGCCGAGCATGCCTCCAAGCGTGGCAACGAGGGTCCGCTGGTGCCGCTCTCTCCGGTAGAGGAGCGCCAGGTGGCCGAGATTCTGCCGCAGCTGGAGGGAGTGCTTGCCTATGAAGCCGAGGCGCTGACGCCTTTTGCTCCGCGCTACCTGGAGTTTGCCTTTAACGATCTTAACGTTGAATATGCCGGCTGGCCGCTTGGTGGGCGTATCGACCGCGTGGACGTGGACGCCGAGAATCGCGCCGTGGTAATCGACTACAAGCATCGCACGGGCGTTGAGGAGTTTAAACTCGCCGACCCTACGGTGCGCGACGAGGAATCGGGCGAGGCCGCCATCGACGACCCGCGGTGGCTACCGCCCCATACCCAGACGCTTATCTATGCGCAGGCCATGCGTCGGGCGCTGGATCTGGATACCCGCGCGGCGCTCTATTTTTCGACCAAGGGCGGCAAGCCGGCGTTGCGTGGTGCCGCGAGCGCCGAGCTGCTCGAGGAAGAGCGCGGCGACGGTCGCATCCCGGGCCTTAAGAAAGGTTTCCCCGGCGAGGGTGGCAGCATGGACTTCGACGCCCTGCTCGATCGCGTGGAGGCCGGCATCGCCGAGCGCCTGCGTGAGCTCGAGGCAGGCAACGTGGCTGCTGTCGACCCGGCGTCGACGCAGGCCGCGCATGCCCGCTGCTCGTATAACCACGAAGGTACGTTTGTAAGGAGGGACGTGTAGACCATGGATCTTTCGACCTTGATGCCGCAACAGCTGCAGATTGTCAAGACGCTCGACCGTCCGCTGTTTGTTTCGGCGGGCGCCGGTTCGGGCAAGACCTTTACCCTCACGCGCCGCATCGTCTACGCGCTCTCGCCCGAATCCGGTCCGTTCGTTGAGCATCTGGACCAGGTGCTCGCCATTACCTTTACCAAAGATGCCGCGGCCGAGATCCGTGACCGCGTGCGCCGTGCGCTTATCGACGAGGGCATGGACGAGGAAGCCCTGACCGTCGACGACGCGTGGATCTCGACCATTCACGGCATGTGCTCGCGTATCCTGCGCGCGCACGCGCTGGAGCTGGGCATCGATCCCGAGTTCACGGTGCTCACCGATACCGACGAGCTTATGGACCAGGCTGTTGAGCATGTGCTGGGTCGCGCTACGGCACCCGATACCGCCCCCGAGCTCGCGGCATCGCTCAAGGCCCTCTACGCCTGGTATCCCATGGCGGGCGAGGGCGGCCCCTTTGGCGCCGGCACGACCATCAAGGGTCTGGTACGCGACCTGCTGGAGCTCTCGAGCCAGCTGCCGGGCGGCATGGACGATGTGTGCGTGGCGCGCGGCCAGGCTGACACTTCGGCGCTTGCCGACGCCTATCGCGCGGCGTTGGGTGCGAGCAAGGCCGCGACCGAGAAGGCACAAGTGGCACTCGACGCCATCGACGCGTTTGAGGCGAGCGGCAAAACCATGGAGGATGCGGCGCGGCTCATGATGTCGTGCACCATGCCGCGGGTGAGCAAGGCGTTCCCCAAGGAGCAGGTCGAACTGCTCAAGGCGGAGGCTGCCGATGCATTTATCAATATCGTGCTTGCCTGCGGTGGCCCGGCGCTCGATGCACTGGTGGGCTTGGCCCGCTCTGTAGAGGCTGAGTACCGCGCACTGAAGGCCGGCCAGTCTGCCCTCGACAACAACGACCTGCTGCGCATGGCCTACGAGGCGCTGCGCGATTACCCGGCCATCCGAGCGGCATACGAGGGTCGCTTTAAGATGGTCATGATCGACGAGTTCCAGGATACCGATCAGATGCAGGTCGACCTGATCCGTTACCTGACGGGTGCGGGGGAGCGCGCGTTGTGTACCGTAGGCGATGCACAGCAGTCGATCTACCGCTTCCGCGGGGCGGAGGTCGAGGTGTTCCGTCGCCAGGAGCGCAAGGTGGGCTCGTCTGCCGCGCCCGAGGCGACTGCCGCGGCCGACGCCCCTGCTGGCGAGCTCGTTAAGCTCGTGCGCAACTTCCGCAGCCACGACGAGGTGCTACGCTATGTGGCTCGCGTCTTCGACGGCGACGACGGCGGCCTGATGCAGGGCTTTTTGGATCTTGAGGCGAGCAACGGCCGCAAGGACACGCTGGTGGCAGACGCCTCGCGTCGTCAGGCCCTCTTTGTTGCCGGCGGCAGCACGCAGGAGCGCACACAGGCCAAGGCCCGCGCGATCGCAGAGCGGTTCCGCGCGCTTGCCGATGCCGGTCAGCCCCAGGGCGGCATGGTGCTGCTGCTGGGCCGCATGACCAACGCCGACGTCTATGCCCAGGCTTTCCG
>DXZX01000052.1:0-7646 GCA_019419445.1 Collinsella sp. | reverse complement strand
GCATCTGCAACGGCTTCCAGGCCCTGATCAAGCTGGGTCTGGTGCCCTACGGCGACATCGTCGACGCCACGCCCGATGCGCCCACGTTGACGTTCAACACCATCGGCCGCCACCAGAGCCGTCTGGTGCGCACCCGCATCTCGTCCAACTTGTCCCCGTGGCTGTCGCAGTGCAGCCTGGACGACCCCTACACCGTCGCCATCAGCCACGGCGAGGGCCGCTTTGTCGCCAATGACGAAGTGCTCGCCCAGCTGATCGCCAACGGCCAGGTCGCCACGCAGTACGTGGGCGAGAACGGCAAGCCCAGCATGGATCTTTCCGTCAACCCCAACGGCTCCGCACTCGCCATCGAGGGCATCACGAGCCCCGACGGCCGCGTCCTGGGCAAGATGGGCCATGCCGAGCGTCGCGGCGACAACCTGTACCGCAACGTGCCCGAGCATGTCCCCGGCGATAAGTTCATGCCGATCTTTGAGAGCGGCGTGGCCTACTTCGCTTAAACCTTTCCCATCGGGTACAATCCCTTCGGGTAACAACACCCGCCACCGACACATCCGGTGGCGGGTTCTTTTTTGCTTTGCGCGTATAGGAGAAGGACATCATGGAAAGCCGCAAGCCGTATCTCGCCACCCTGCCCGGACTCATCCTGGGCTGTCTTGTTTGTTGCGCGCTCTGGGGATCGGCCTTTCCCTGCATCAAGATCGGCTACGCACTCTTTGGTATCCCGGCGCACGATAGCGCCTCGCAGCTGCTCTTTGCGGGCTTGCGCTTCACGCTTGCCGGCGCCCTGGTTATCGTTGGGATGAGTGCGGCCCAACGCCGCCCCCTCATTCCGCAGGCTCGCGACATCAAGCCCATCTTTGTCTTGTCGCTCTTCCAGACTATCGGGCAGTACTTCTTTTTCTATCTGGGCCTCTCGCACGCCAGCGCCATGTCGAGCTCCATCATCGAGGCCAGCGCCAACTTCCTCGCAATCCTCTTTGCCGCCCTGGCATTTCACACCGAGAAGCTCAATACGGCCAAGGTGCTTGGCTGTGCGCTGGGCTTTGCCGGCGTCGCGCTCGTCAACCTCTCGGGCGCAGATGGCACCTTTGGCTTCAGGCTCGATGGCGAGGGCTTTATCCTAGCCTCCACTGTCGCGGGTGCTCTTTCGACCTGCCTGATCGGCATCTTCTCGCGCAAGCACGACGGCGTCTTGCTTGCCGGGTGGCAGTTCTTGGTCGGCGGCCTGGTCCTCACCGCCATCGGCTTTTTGATGGGTGGCGCGCTCTCCCCCACCGCAATCATCCCCGCCATCGCACTCATTACCTATATGGCACTCATTTCCGCCGTCGCGTACTCGCTATGGTCGCGTCTGCTTGCCGTCAACCCCGTCAGCCGTGTGTCGGTCTTTGGCTTTATGAATCCAGTCTTTGGCGTACTGTTGAGCGCTCTGCTGCTCGGCGAGGGCGCTGGCACGAGCCCTGTTACCGTACTTGTTGCCCTGCTGTTGGTCTGCGGCGGCATCATCATCGTCAACAGGCCCAAAAAGGTCTAACGAACTACCCCTATTTAGCAGAGGGGGTTCACATGCTTTAGCTTAATGGAGTACATCGGAGAGCCGAGGGCCGCCACGCCCGCCAGCGTGCGCCCTTTTTCTAGCGTATCTGGGCGCCGGATTTCTTTTTCTCGGCCTTGACGCGGTAGAGCTCCGCGTCGGCAGCGCGAAGCAAGTCTTGCCAGGTATCGACGCCGTCACCGACCCGTGCGTAGCCGATGGACATCCGCAACAGATACGGCACCTCGGCGCGCGCGAGCTCGTCGTTGATTGTCGCACACAGATGCATGATATCCTGTTCCGCCACTGCCTTTTGGAGCACCACGAACTCATCGCCACCATAACGTGCGATAAAGCCGCCAGACGCCGAGCAGACTTCTTTGAGCGCAGCGGATATGACCTGAAGAGCGTGGTCGCCCTCCACATGCCCATAGCGATCGTTAATCTGCTTAAAGCCGTCGGCGTCCATCATAAGCAGATATACATCTTCGGCCTGATCCACATTTGAGAAGAGCGACAGCATATAGGTCTCAAAACGGTTGCGATTGTTAAGTCCAGTCAACAGGTCGGTCGAGATGAGCTGCTCCTGGTAGATGATGTAGAGCAGCAACATGCTAATCATTATGCCGACACAAAGGCCGGGCAGCGAGTATACGACCTGAAAGGTACCGCCCACCAGGGCCGGAATGGCGAAAAATGCCAAGGTTCGATAGATGGCCTTCGTCTGCAGGCTCTCGACCCTGCGAGATTGCACAAATGCATGCAGGGACGTATGTATAACGTAACAGTAGCTGACGATGGGCTGGATCATATAGGCAAAGCCGCGACGATACACGCCCTGCGAATCGATATAGAACAGGGCGTGCGTCCAGTAACTGGTAAACGCCAGCACGACCACCAGAGCCGTAGGCAACGCTACAAGCACCACCCTATAGCGCGAGGTCAAAAGGCGAGAGCCCTGCACCGTCTCGGAATAGATAAACCAAATGAGACACGCGATAGCAAAGAGCGAAAACGAAACCGCGTTGGAAATCCAGTTGGCAGCAATGCCCAACGTGCCGTCCACACCGTCCGAAAGCGTCCAGATCATATCGAATAATATGTACGCGGCAGAGGTGTAGCCAAGCATGCTAAACAATAGCTGCTGGGTGCTCGAGAACAAGGAGCGACGACTTCGCACGGCAAGCCCGATAAGAACAATCATGCATAGCAGGGATATCTCGATCTTGAGTGCCTTAACCACTAGCGCCATCCCTTCAATACCCAAGTGGTCAGAATCGCCCAATTCGAATCAGGGCAATAAACACCCCTTTACTCCGCAGGGGTAAAGGGGATAATAGCAGAGCGCCCGAACATCACTGCAAAACAGTTTCTGTTCGGGCGCCCATACGGCGCGAATTGCACACGCCGGCATCATTGATGGGTATCGATTGCTACTCGCCATCGATGTCAGTCGCGACAGCCTCCTCGATGGCCTCGACACCGGCGAGCGACAGATCCTCCTTGCCTTGGCAGAACTTCTTGTCGACCCAGCCAGTCAGAATCGGAGCCATGATCGCCGTGATGATAACGGCGGTGGCGATCTGAGCGTACGCGGTGGGCGCAAGCTCGGCGTAGCGCGGTGCGACCTCGGCGAGGGCAACCGGTGTGGTCATAGCCGTGCCGGCAATGGTGGAGCAAGCCACAGCGGCCTTGCCATTGCCGCCGCACAGACGCTCGAACGCAAAGGTGATGGGACCGACGACAAACAGCGTGACAAGGCCCAGCAAGATGCCGGAAATACCGCCGGTGATAAAGCTCGACAGGCTCATGGACGCACCGAGCTGAAATCCGATGACGGCAATCGCGGGATTGGCACCGGGAACCAGCAGGTTCTTGATAAACGGGAACAGGTTGCCCAGAACCATGCCAATAACGAGTGGCAAGATGGAGCCGATAATGGTGCCAATTGGAATGTTGGCGAGGCCGGAAACACCGAGGATGATCATCGTGACGGCGGGGCCAGCCGTAAAGAACAGGATACCGACGGCGCCCTGCTCGGACTCATCGCCGAACTCGCCCATGATGCCCGTATAGAGCGCCATGTTGCAAAACGTGATGCCGCCGATGATAGACACGGAGCTCAGACCCAGGAAGTTGTCGTTAAAGAAATATGCCACGCCCAGGCCGAGAGCCGCTGCGACGACCAGCTTGGGGATCAGCACGACGATACCGGTCTTGATGGCACCCGGCGTGGACTTAAAGCTGATGCCGGCGCCCACAAACAGCAGGATCGCGGCGACGATGGTATTGGAGCCACCGCGGCAGGCAGCCGTAAAGAAGCCGCCGATCTCAAAAACCTGCGGGCAGAAGGTGTTGAGCAAAAGACCGACGATCATCGGATAGATCATGATGTCGCCCGGGATGCGCGGGACCTTGAATTTCTTTTGCTCGTTGGCGGTTGCTTCCTGTGCCATGAAACCCCCATTTCCGCTGACGGGGTACAAAAGCCCACGTCACGCTTTGCTACAGTAAAGTTTGACCATGGTACCAGAAGAAATAGACCAGCTCGGTGAAAAAACCGACGAGTTGGGATGGAACGAGATTCGGCGCCCGCGACGCCACCCCTATATAAGGCTCAAGACGATATAGAGTACGATGCCCGAGACGCAGCACCACAGCATCGATTTTGTCTTGACCGCCACGACCACGACGCCGGCGGCCGCAATCCAGGGAACCAAGGCAGGCCAGAGCCCCGCGTCGAACGCGCCGGGACTCACCAAGTCGTTGGCGACCAGCGCGGCAAAGGCAGCGGGCGGGATATAGCCCAGGGCCTCGGTAATACGGGGCGACAGGGTCCGCCCGCGCAAGGCGAACGCCGGCGCGATGCGAAAGAACGCGATAGCAGCCCACGACGACAGCCACAGAACCAAGAACTCGTTAACGGGCATCGCGGGCACCTCTTCCGTCAAATACAGCATCGCACGCCAGCGCAATGGCAATGCCGACCACGACGCTTGCCGGCACGGTAATATTCATGAGGCCCAAGAACTTGCATACGGCGACGGACACCGCGCCCGAAACCGCCGCGACAACGTTGCCGCGCGACAACCGCTGCGAAAAGAGTAGACAGATAAAGAGCGACGTGCAGACGAAACTCGCAATAGCGGTGGGAACATCGACAACGGCGCCGACGATGGCGCCCGTCGTACACGATACGCCCCATGTTGCGATAAGGATCACGTTGAGCACAAAGGACTCGCGCGGGCCCCAATCCTCCCCTTCAACCAACTTGGCAAGCGAGATGCCATATGCCTCCTCGGTAAGTGTCGCGGCAACAGCCAGCGTCTGACGCTTCGAGGCGCCCGCCAGATGGGGTGCGATCGATGCCGAGTAAAGCGCAAAGCGCGAGGAGATGGCGGCGACGCTCGCGACGATCGATGCTGCAGGCACGCCCGCCAGCCACAGGTTGCAGATCATAAACTGGCCGCTGCCCGTCACAAACGTGCTGCTCAGAGCAAAGACCATCCAGGGCTCCATTCCCGTCTGCCCCATGATCATTCCGCACGGCGCGCCTATTGCAACATAGGTAAGCATCACTGGCCAGACGATTTTAAAGATCCTAAGGACCATGCCACTCCCATTCTGGTAAGTCGTCTGCAGCGCGCCTTGCAACGCAGCAGAAATATCAACCGGTGGCAATAAAGTTCACCTACAATTGCCACCGGATCGAAAGACACAACTTTTTAGGAAGTCATTATGACAGTTATCGATCGAGACCGGGCGCGCGCGGCCTTCAAAAGCTACACCGATGCCTACGACGCCACCAACCCACGCATCGCGCTCAAAATCGAGCATACGTACCACGTGGCCGAGGCATGCGATGCCGTAGCGCGCGAGCAGGGCTGGTCGTCAGAAGATATTGACCTGGCATGGCTTTGCGGCCTGCTACACGATATGGGCCGCTTTGAGCAGTTGCGGCGCTGGGACACCTTTAAGGACGCCGAGAGCATGAGCCATGCAGCGCTGGGCATCGAGGTCCTCTTTGGCGAGAATCCCGCCGATGCACCCGCCGTAACGAGCATCCGCGACTTTATCGATGACCCGGCAGAGGACGAACTGATCCGCGCGAGCATCGCCCACCACAGTGATTTTCGCCTGCCCACGGAACTCGACACCCGTACACGGAGCTTCTGCGAGATCGTGCGCGATGGCGACAAGATTGACATTATGCGCACCATCGCCGACAGCACCGTCGACACCATCCTCAAGGTGGATGAGGGCACGTTTCTCGCCAGCCACTTCTCGACACCGGCGCTTACCGCCTTTGACGAGCATCGCTGCGTCGCGCGTGACGAGCGCAACGAGCCGGCGGACTACCTGGTGGGGCTCATCTGCTTTATGTTTGAGCTCGTCCATCCGGCAAGCCGTGCACTGGCGCGCGAGCAAGGCGATATCTATCGCCTGCTCGACGCGCCCTTTGGCATTACGCGACCCTTTACCGCCCCCGCCGCGCAGGCAACCTGGAGCCGCCTTAAGGACGAGCTGCGCCGCTGGCTGGCAAGCGCTTAGCACTCGAGCTGAGCCAGCAGTTCCTCAACGATCTCAACGGCATCGCCGACGACCTTGTACTGGGCGGCACCGAAGATGGGGGCATCCGGGTCCTCATTGATGGCAACAATGCACTCCGCCCCACCGATGCCGGCGAGATGCTGGATAGCACCCGAGACACCGATGCTCACGAGGAGCTTGGGCGAGACCGATACACCCGTCTGGCCAATTTGGTGGCGATACTCCAACCAGCCTGCCTCCACAATGGGACGCGTGCAACCAAGCTCGGCACCCAGGGCATCGGCGAGCTTTCGCATCAGGGGCAGATTCTTCTTGGAGCCGATGCCGCGGCCCACCACGACCAGACGCTCGGCATCGGCAATTGAGGCCTGCTGTCCCCACTCCTCGGCGGGAATCGAGATCTCGACGCGGGCCTTAACGTCATCCGCAAGCACTACCTGGGTAATCGTGCCGGAGCGGCTATAGTCAAACTCGGGCGCCTTAAAGATGCCGGGGCGCACCGTTGCCATCTGAGGACGGTGGTTGGGGCAGATAATGGTGGCCATCAGGTTGCCGCCAAACGCCGGGCGCGTCTGCTGCAGCAGACCCGTCTCCGTATCCACCGAAAGCACCGTGCAATCAGCCGTAAGGCCCGTCTGCAGGCGCACGGCAACGCCGGGTGCCAGTTCGCGGCCAAACGCGGTCGCGCCGTACAGAATGGCCTCGGGCTTGCGCTCGGCCACCAAATCGTAGATCAGGCGAGCATAGACCTCCGCGTCGTTCTGACGCAGGCGCTCGTCACGACAGACCAGAACTTCGTCCGCGCCGGCACAAACCAGGTGTTCGAGGTCCTCGAGCGAGCCCTCGGGGCTCATGCCGACCAGTGCCACCAGGCGACAGCCGCGGGCATCAGCAAGCTCGCGTCCCTTGCCCATGAGCTCGAAGGCCACGGATGCCACGGCATCGTGCTTGTCAGTTTGCACGAAGACCCAAATGTCTCGATATGCGTCAAGGTCTACCGCGCCGGCGGCCTCGTCGCGCTCGATCGAGATGGCGTTGACGGGGCAGGCGTCGACGCACCCGCCGCACGGGATACAGCCGTCGGTTACGCGGGCACAGCGATTGGGGCGCTCGCCCTCCACCACAATGCCGCCCGAGGCGCAGGCGCGAACGCAGCGACCGCAGCCGATACAGGCTTCGCTATCGATAATCAGCCCGCTCATCTATGCCATCCCCTCAATAATCTTGGCAAGTTTTACCGCCTGCCCGGACGCCGTTCCCTCGACGGCCTCGCACGTTTGGTCACGGTCGGGCACAAACGAGCGCACGACCTGCGTCGGTGATCCGGCAAGGCCGCAACGCGAGGGGTCGGCGTTTACGTCGGCAGCGCTGGCCACGCGCACGTCTGCATCCTCGGCCGCGCGAATACCGGCAATACTCGGCATGCGCAGCTGGCCAATCTCCTTGGCAGTCGTCATCGCACACGGCATCTCCAGGTACACCGTCTCCTCGCCGGCATCGCAGCCGTGAACGAGCGCCAGCGAGCCACACGTCGTAAATCCCGCGCTCTGCACACAGC
>DXZX01000051.1:0-8820 GCA_019419445.1 Collinsella sp. | reverse complement strand
GAAAGGCAGATTGCCGCTCTGGCGGGCTTGCAGCGTCGACCGGTCCGCCGTTCGTCAGAACGGCGGAACCAAGGGCGCAGCGTCGGCCCGTTACGCGGTTTGGTAAAACCGCGTAACTTACATCACCATGACGTAACGGCTACCCACGTAGTACTGCTTACCCATCAGGACCGGCTCGCCATTGGGGCCTGTGAAGCCGGCACGCAGGTTGAGCAGTGGATCATGCGGGGCAATGCCCAGCTCGGCCGCCTGCTCGGCATTGGCACGAACGGCCTCGACCGTACGGTAGCCAACCGAGACAATCGGCGTTCCGCCAACACGCTCGACCTCGGCAAAAATCGACTTGTCCTCAAGATCGGCCGTCAACAGCTCACGGTAGGCGTCAAACGGCACAAAGATGTTCTCCTCAAAGATGGGCTCGCCGTCGGCCGTACGCACGCGCTTGATATGCAGTAGCAGCGCATCCTTCTGCAGACCAAAGAACTCCATCTCGTTTTGGCGCGCCGGAACGATCTGGCGATCGACCACGTGCGCACCGGCCTTCATGCCGTTGCCGGCACACAGCGCGGTAAACGTCTGCAGCGTCGAGGCATGGAACTGACGATTGATGTGCGGCGTGGAAACAAAGGTGCCGCGGCCCTGCTGCTTAACCAGGTAGCCATCGGAGCACAACTCCTCGACGGCGCGACGCACCGTAATTCGGCTCACGTCGTACTGCTCGGCTAGCTCAAGCTCGGACGGAATACGCTCCTTGGGCGCATAAACACCTTTCTCGATCGCATCTTTGATTTCGTCATAAATCTGCTGGTAAAGCGGTGCATTTTTGGGCGCAGGCATATCTAATCACTCTTATCGAAATATCGAAATAACTAATACGTATATAACGTCTAGTTTCATGTTACCTCATAATGATAAAACGATACACCCTCCCTACCAAAAAGCGACAGCTTCATTTTGGTAGGTTTTAACTGGGCAAACGAAGGCCTCCCGAAAGCAGCGAGGCTTTCGGGAGGCTCAAGCGGACAGGATTGCGCTGTGCCGGCAAAATGCCAACACTCTACCTGCCGTCGTCCTGCTGCAGGCTGTCCTGCTCGCTGAGGCGCGCCTGCCTGCTGGCCATGCGCGCGGGCTTGTCGGGATCGGGAACGGCCGTGGGCATGGGCTCGTCGACATGACCGCCCCACCAGCCGCCCACAAAGTTGAGCGTGTGAAACACATTGATCACGGCGCCGGGATCAATGTCGCACACCAGCTTGATAATGTCCTGGCTCTCGTAGGTCGAGACAACGGCGTGCAGCAGGTACATCTTTTCGCGGCTGTATCCGCCGATGACCTCGGCACAGCTAATGCCGTGCTGAAAATGGTCAACATAGGCGGTCATGACCTCGTCCGCCTTGTGCGTCGTAATCTGCAGCGTCACGCGGTCGTAGCGACGATAGAAGCTGTCAATGGTCTTGGTCGAAATAAACTGGAACACGATGGAGTACGCTGCCTTGTCCCAGCCAAACATAAAACCAAAGATCGCCAGGATAAAGCAGTTGAAACCAAAGATGACGCCCCAGATGGTCTTGCCCGTGTGGTTGGAGACCCACAGCGCGATAAAGTCGGTGCCGCCGGTGGATGCGCCGGACTTGAGCGCGATGGCAGCGCCCAGACCCGAGACCACGCCGCCAAAAATGATGAGCATGATCTTGTCGCCCAAAAACGGAGCGAAGTGAAAGACGTTGAGGAACAGCGATGAAAGCACGACCTGCATCATCGAGAAGATGACGAAGCGTTTGCTAATGCCGCTCCAGCATAGGAGCGCCACAGGGATGTTGAGCGCGAGCATACCGAGCGAGATGTCGATGTGAACGCCGCCCAGCGAGGTAACGCGATCGAGTAGGACCGCGACGCCGGTAAGACCGCTCGGAAGCAGGTCGGCGGGCTGAATGAACGCCTGGATCAGGAATGTCTGGAGAACGGCGGAAATGGTGACCGCCACGGCAGTAATGGCGCGGCGGACGATGGTGAGGCGGCCGAGCACGAGCACGCGGTCCGTGAGCTGATCGATGGCGTTCGCCACGTAGGCTCCCTTCGAAGGCAGATCTAGTTGTGAGGTATGTCCGCGATTGTAGCATGGAGCGTGCGGGGGCGCTTCAATTCACCCTCTCTCGACAACCATCAGAAGGACCGTGAGGCCGCTCAAAAGAAAAACGCCGTGAAGAGAGCGGTCCCTTCACGGCGAATTCGGCGTTTGCCCAGATAAAACCTGCCAAAATAAACCTGTCCCTAAATGGCAGGTAGGATGTCGGTCAGGTTGTCGATGATGGTGTCGGCGGCGGACTGGTCCAGGTTGACGCCCTCGTGCGGACGCAGCGCCAGGACGCGGGCGCCGGAGCGCTTGCCGGCCTCGATGCCCAAAGGCGAGTCCTCGATAACCAGGCACTCGGCAGGCTCCACCCCCAGCGCCTCCATGGCACGCAGGTAGATCTCGGGGTCGGGCTTAAACGCACTGCACTCGTGGCCGCTGATGGTGTAGTCCAGCACGTCGGCGATACCGGCAATTTCCACCAGCTCGTCAATGAGCTCGCGATAGGACGAGCTCGCGATGGCGCACTTCACGCCGCGCTCGTGCAGCTCACGCATCACCGGCCCCGTCTGCTCGTTGAGCAGCTCGGTATACGGAACGGGATGGTCCGGGCTGTAGACCTGCTTGTACTCCACGCGCAGACGCTCACGCAGCTCAATATCGTCGGGCACCAGCGCCTCCCAAATGGCAGGCTCGTTAGACCCCGAAAGATCGGGAATCTCGTCAAAGTGGAACCCCTTCTCTTCCATAAACGCCACGCGACGACGGTTGTAGAACCACTCGGTATCGACCAGCACGCCGTCCATATCAAACAGCACTGCCTTGATCATACGCATCTCCTCCCACCTGCCAAAAAGGGACAGGTTTATTTTGGTAGGTTTTATCTGGGGTTTTATGACGCGGCAGACACGCCCTCCCCAGAGCAAAAAAGGGGACAGGGCGCAAACCCCATCCCCTCTCAATCAACCCGTAAGGTCTACTTACTTGTGATTAGTAGGAAAGCTTCCACATGTAGCGACGCATGGTCAGCGGGTGCTGACGGGCCTCGGCGATCTGGTTGCCGTACTCGCGCATAACGGCGAGGTGCAGCAGCGGGTTGAAGTAGGTGACGACGCTCGCGGGCACGGCGTCAGCCAGGCCGTAGTCCTTGGAGTCGATCAGAGCGACCTTGGCGCCCATGCGCTTAAGGAAGGTGAGGGCGCGGGCGTCCATCGGACGGGTAGCGCCATCGGACATGAAGAAGACGTAGGGCTTACCCTCGGTGGAAACCTCGAACGGGCCGTGGAAGTACTCACCGGTGTTGTAGGCGGCGGCGTCGATCCACTGCATCTCGGTGAACAGGAAGGCGGCGTGAGAATAAGCCATCTTCTCGGAGGCACCGGAAGCCATGAAGTAGATCATCTTGTCGTCCTTGAAGTCCTCGGCGAACTTCTTGGCGAGCTTCTTGCAGGACTGAGCAGCGTTCTCGCAGAGCTCAAAGACGTTGGTGAGGCCGGTGATCATGTCCTCGTAGTGGTCATAGCCCTCGGTCTGCTGAAGGATCTCGACAGCAAGAGCGATGGCGTAGCCGGGCTTCTCGCACTTGGCAGCGAAGTTGGCGTGGAAGCCGTGAACGATGACGTAGTCAGCGTCGACGGTCAGAGCGGAGCCAGCCTTGTTGGTGAGGGAGACGACCGGGCAGTTGTGCTTCTTGGCGGTCTTGTTGGCCTCGACGGTCTCGGGCGTGGAGCCACCGAGGGAGCAGGTGATCACGAAGGTGTGCTCGTTGACCCAGGAAGGCGTGTCGTAGTTGAACTCGTTAGCGGTGAAGATCTGAACGTTCAGCTTGTCCGTGTTGTTGGCCAGGAAGTACTTGGCGGGGTAAAGGTCGGACATGGAGGCACCGCAGCCGACGAAGGCGACGCTGTGGATCTCGTGGTTGGACAGGACGTCAGCGACGATCTGCTTAGGGAGGTTAAGGTCGATCTCGTACATCTGACACATTCCTTTCAATTTTTGCGGCGCCACATTGCCGGGCGCTCGCAGGGTTACCGTGATTTGGACCGAGTCGCCGGTCCGTTGAGGATGTGTCAAAGGGACTGCCCTTTGACACATTTAGGGATGGAAGCCTGCCTGGGGTATGGGATGCCAGGCAGGCCCCCGGGGGAAAGCGGTTAGGCGCTTAGTCGCGACTAAGCCAGGATGCCGACCGCGGAGAGGGCGATGCCGCCCACAATGGCGATCACGAGAAGCCAACCGGTGTTGACGTTCTTCTTGATGAGCCAGTACATAAGGCCGGTGAGGCCAAGGGAGATCATCTGGGGCATCATGCCGTCCAGGATGTCCTGGATCACGACGGTGCCGTCAGCGAACTGCAGCGGGGTGGTGGCGCCGATCAGCGTGGCGATCATGCCGCCCACGGACATAAGACCCACGATGCCGCAGACATACATGAGCTTCTCCATGAGGTCGCCGCCCTGAAGCTTGCTCAGGTACTCGTGGCCGCCCTGATAGCCCATCTTGGCTGCGAACCAAGTAATCAGCACGGAGGGGACGATGGAGATGAGAAGGGCCAGGATCGGGCCCATGATGGAGCCCTGCTGAGCCAGCTGAACGCCCAAGCCAAAGGCGATAACGCGGATGGTGCCCTGGAAGAAGGAGTCACCGATGCCGGAAAGCGGGCCCATAAGGGAGGTCTTGACCGCGTTAATCGAATCGGGGTTGAAGTTCTCGGGATCCTTGGCGTACTCCTCCTCCATGGAGGCGGCGAGGCCCAGGATGAAGGCGCTCGTCTGCGGGGTGCAGTTGTAGAACGCCATGTGACGGTGGTAAGCCTCTTTCTTAGCAGCAAGCTGCTTGGGGTCGGACTCGTCCGGATAGAGGCGGTCGAGCGTGGGGACCATACCGTAGAGGAAGCCCATGTTCATCTGACGTTCGTAGTTCCAAGAGGCCTGGATGGCCCAGGAGCGCCAGAAGAACTGGCTGACCTTCTTGTTCAGGGACACGTCCTTGGTTGCGGTTGCCATAGTGTGTTCCTCCTTAGTCTTCGTCGTCTTCGAGCGGATCGTAGTCGGAATCGACACCGGCGGCTGCATGGGAACCGTTGAACTTGAAGCCCATGAAGACGACAGCCAGGCACACACCGATCAGAGCGACCGCGATGACGGACAGGTTGAGGTAAGCGGCGAGCAGGAAACCGATGAACAGGAACGGAGTCATACCCTTCTTGATCATCATGGTGAGCAGCAGGGCCAAGCCGTAGGCGGTCATGATCTTGGTCGAAACGTTAAGACCAGTGGACAGCCACTCGGGAACCATGTTGACGATGGCCTGAACCAGGTCGGTGCCAACAAAGACAGCGAGGAAGATCGGCAGGAAGTACATGATGGCGTACAGACCGGAGCCGGCGCAGATGTGCATGCGGTAGGCGGTCTTGAACTTTCCGTTATCGATCGCGTTATCTGCCACATGGGTGAGGACGGCGATGATGGAACGGAACACGATGCCGAGGAGCTGACCCAGGACGGCGACCGGGATGGCGATCGTCATGGCGGTCTCGGCGGAAGCATCGGTCAGGCACGCAAAGGCAGCGGCCACGATGCCGCCCAGGACCATATCGGGCGGAACGGCGGCGCCGACCTGCACCAGGCCCATGGACACGAGCTCGACGGCGGCACCGACGGCAAGGCCAGTGGGCACATCGCCCAGCAGCAGACCGACGAGCGTAGCGCCAACGAGGGGCTGCTCGAAGTTAAGACGACCGAGCAGGCGGGAGTCCCACATGCAGAACACGCCGACGAGGCCGACGAGCACCGCACTGATGAACGTATTCATACCCTTCTCCTTTCAGTCAGGCAAAAGCCTGGTTGATTACAGCTTGGCGTCGATGTCGACGCTCTGATACGTAGGGGTCTGCTGGACGTAGAGCTTGATGCCCATGTCGAGCAGCTGGTTGACGTCGGCCTTCTGGGTGGCGTCGAAGAAGACGGAGCTGTCCTTGCCGCCAATCTGATCGGCACCGTCGTGGTTGGCGGTGGCGCCCAGGTTGATGGCGTCGAGCTTGTAGCCCTGGCAGAACTGCAGCATCTCGGCAGTGTTGCCAAAGACAAACATGACGCGCTCGCCGAGGGTGTTGAGCTTGTCCATCTTGGCGAGGGCACGCTCGACGGTGAAGACGTTCAGGCGCACGCCCTGGGGCTTGGCCAGCTTAAGAGCGCCCTTCTTGATCTCATCGTTGGCGGCAGCGTTGTCGACGACGATGATGCGCTCGGCCTGAACCTTGGTGGTCCAGGTAAAGACGACCTGGCCGTGCAGCAGACGGTAGTCAAGACGTGCGAGGACGATCTTGGCGGGACCGGAGCTGTGACGGGACGCCTTGGCCTTCTTGGCGGGAGCCGCGACGGCCTCGACCGGTGCGTTGGGGTTGGTCAGACCGGTGCGGGCCTCGTTGATGAGGGCCGCGAGCTCGGCACCCTTGATGGGGGCGGGGCTCATAGCGAGCGTCAGCGCCAGCGGAATATTGAAACCGCTGACAACCGTGAACTTCGTGCCGTTCTTGGAAAGCTCGACCATGCTGTTGTTGACCGAGCTGCCGAGCATATCGGTCAGCACATAGACGGTGTCGTCCGCGTTGAACGTGGCGATCATGGCGTCCACCTTGTTGGTGATGGGCTCCTTGTCGTCACGAGCAAGCGACACGACGTGGACGTTCGACACGTCGCCGAGAACCATCTCGAGCGTGTCTTTGGCGCCTGCGGCCAGGCCGCCATGAGATGCGAGAATGATCTGATTCATCTTGCCTCCTCCTTTTCGTTATGGTCATTATAACGTCTTATACGTTGCTTATATTGCTAATTAGTATAAAGACCGTTCGCGGGTGAAAATCGACCGTTGACGGGTTTAACGTACTTGAAACGTTGGGGCTGGATAGGCCGGCGCTGGCTGGATAACCCCAGGCCAGACGCCGTGCACAATCCTCTATCGCACGAAGTACCAGGGGCTTTCCTGCACGGTGGGCTCCAGCGCGATGCCAGTGCGTTCCTTAAACAGATCCATGTCCTGAGATTTTTCGGTCCACCACGCGTTGGGCTTAAAGGTCATGCTCTCGACAATACGTTTGACAATGACGCTGTTGCGCAGCCTGGAGAAGTCGGTGTTCATGATCAGGATGGACGCGAGCACCAGCACGATGCCCAGGACCTTGATCGCGCCGGCGGGCTCGGCGTAGACACCAATGCCCAGCAGTACGGTGACGACCGTCTCGAATGACATTACGACGGGAACTTTCGACGTCTCGAGCCCCATGGACAGACCCTGCATATATAAGACATAGGCCACGGCTGTGGGGATGAGTCCAAAACCAAAGAACAACAGCAGCAGCTGTGGCGACATTGCCGCGGCGACATCTGGCCACGGAGCCGCGATAGCCGCCATAACCGCACCGCCAAAAACAAGGCCCCAAAACGTGACAGCCAGCGGGTGGACCGTCTTGGTTGCTATCCGGCTAAACACCGCGAGCGACGCGCCACAAAAGCCCGCGATCACGCCCGACGTGACGCCCCAAACCGAAAAATGGAAACCGGAAAGGTCGCCATTGGTCACTGCAAGTACACAGCCACCGATATTAAAAGCGATGGCAACGAGCTTGTTGGGAGTCACATCCTCGCGATAAAGCACGCGGCCGAGCATGACGCCAAACACCGGCGAGGTGTAGAGCAGCACCGAGGCCGTGGACATGCCCACCTCGCCCATACACTCGTAATAAAGCGTGTTAGCGGTGGCGAGGCCGATAATGCCAAGAAGCGCACAGGGAACAAGCTCTTTAGGACTTGCCTTGAACAGTGCCAGGGGACCCGATGCTTTTCCCTCACGATCGCCTCCCTGGCAACCCATGAACGCCAAGACCGGAGCCATTAAGACGGCACCTGACAACAGGCGAAAGGCCGCCATGCTCTGAGACGAAACACCCAGGGCCGAGATGCCTTTTACAAAGATTCCGATGCTGCCCCACATAAGCGCGGCGATCAGCACCAGCACATAGCCCAGATTGCTTTTCTTCAACGCAGCCTCCTCGGTATTGTTTCCAATATGTTTCACACTACGTTATAGTCGTTATATACATTTTTCAAGACACAAATCGGCGAGCGGGAAAATCCGATCGCCCACACACTCATTGGGTACTCATTGGGGACGTACTTAAATGAGTAGTCGTTGGGGACGTTCTTGGATGACTAGTCATTTAAGAACGTCCCCAACGACTAGGACTGTCCCCAACTGCCGGCAGAAAAGGAACGTTCCCAACGTCTAAGGCGCCGCTGGTTGAGCATAAGTCAGACACTATGACCCAATCCAGGGGCACGGAAACGACAGGAGCCCCCGCTCGTGACCGCGGGTCGGGGCTGCGACAATGTTGTTGAAGTGCCAGAGGCGCAGCCGCGCCGCAACGAGGTTGGGAGGCTCCCGTGCCTAGATATTCTACCGCCTTCGGAATGGACGTACACCTCAGGTCCACCACCGTCTGCGCGCTCGACGCGGAGACGGGCGAGGCCGTGACGAGGAGGTTCCGCGGCAACCCCTGGGGCGAGGTCGCGGAGTGGATGTCGGGCTTCCCCGGCCCGTCGCTCGCCGCCTACGAGAGCGGCTACCTCGGCTTCGCCCCGCAGAGGGAGCTCTCCGGGCTCGGCGTCGACTGCGTCGTCGCGGCCGTCTCCAGGGTCCCGAGGTCGGCGGCAGACCTCTCGTCCAAGAACGACCGCAACGACGCGGCCAGG
>DXZX01000050.1:0-9266 GCA_019419445.1 Collinsella sp. | reverse complement strand
GGCGGGCACGGATTCGATGACGGGTGCGAACTCCAGCGTCGTCTTCGGCTTGATTGTGGAATCTGCGGGCTTCACGGTGACGGGCGCGTCTGCAGCTTCAGTTTCAACCTCAACCTGCGTCGCGCTCTCATTCTCGACGCTCGACTTTGCCTCGATGGGCGTGGATGCCATGGTGGTGATGCCGGCATTGGCATTCTCGGGGTCATAGACGACCGTGAGCGAGATGGCGGGCTGCGGCGTCTCGGGTTCCGGCGCCGACTCGGTAGCGTCTTGATCTGTGGGCTCGTCGGACTGATCGTCCTCGGCCTCGTCGCCAAAGACATCGCTGTTTTGGAACGCAGGCGGCTCGGGTTGGTCAGCGGCTTCTTCGGTTGTCGACTTGGGCGCTTCGTTGAGCTCCACAGTGGCTTCCTGCTCGGATATGACTTTGGGATCGGTCGTGGCGGCGATTTCGGTTTCGGCTTCTGCCGTTACCTCAATAGCGACTTCGATCTCTGTCTCGGGCTCGGGTTCCGGCGCGGCTTCAACCATGGCTTCGGGCTCGGGACGCTTAACGTGCTTGGGGCGCACGGCCTTGAGGTCCTTCTCACCGCGCTTTTTCTTTTTGTAGGACTGCTTGGCGCCCTTGGCGGTCTTGGGCTTGTCCTCGCCCTTGGCAAGCGCAGCATCCCAGGCCTCGTTGGCGATGACCGTGGCATACAGGCGGCCGCCTTTAAAGACGGTCAGCTTAATGCAGTCGTCGAGTTCCTCGAGCAACTCGCGCGTGGACTCGAAGCCCAGGTCATAAGCGGTCATGTCGCCAGCGGCGAGCTCCTCCTCGACCTGCGTCATAAACGTTTGCTTGCCACATCCAATCGCATCGCGCAGCAGGCGATACAGATAGATGTGGTTGCCCAGCGAAAGCGTGGGCCTAATTATTGTCTTGCTCATGGCAAATCTCCTCTTTACACATGTAAAGCATCTTACCATCGCATGGCGTTCGCCATGGCGGCGCCCAAGGCAAACGGGCGCGAACCGCTTTCGATTCGCGCCCGTTGTACAGGTCGGTTATCTATGAGAGGCAAACGTGCTTAGTTGCCCGATGCCGTGCCTTGGCTCGAGTTGTCAGATGCCGTGCCGGAAGCGGTTCCGCTCGAGCTGTTGGTGTTGTTACTGTCTGCCGTGCCCGTTCCCGACGTGGTGTCGCTCGTCTGGCCTCCCGTGTTCGGCTGTGAACCGTCAGTCGTTTGGCTTGAGTCGGTCGTGCCGGACGGCGTGCCACTGTTGGCCATAGAGGAATCGGTGCCCTGCGATTGGTTTTGGGTGTTCGAGGACGAATTGGCAGAGGTAGGACTGTCTTGCGTGTCGTCCGTCTGTGCCTGCTGATCCTGCGGCTGAGTGTTGCCATCTGCATCGCTCTCGGTCGTGCGCGACGACAGGATTGGCTCGGGACGCTCGCCCAGACCCTCACCGGCAGTGGTGATAAGGATGGCGCCGGCGCAGGCGATGACCGCGACGATGGCGATGGCGATCGAGAAGACGATGACCTTCTTTTGTGTCTGGCTGCGCTCTGCCGCCGCCTTGGCGCGCAGGCTGTTGGGGGCGACGCGCGCCGTGGTCGCGCGTCCCGCAACCTGGCGCATCTCCTGCGTGGTCGCGGCGCCACCTAGGTGCTCCTCGACATCGGGCTCAACGGGCTCGTAGGCGCCGGCAGGGTAGTCGACAGCGGCATGCGTGCCCTTGATTGCTTCGGCGCTGGCGGAGATAAAGTGGCGATAGACCTGCGAGGACACAACAGTGATGACTGAGCTCACAGCGGCACCAATCACCGAGCCGGCAATGCCGATCTTTGAAGCAAGCGCCACGCTCGTGGCGGCAGCTGCGGCGCCGGCGATGATCTGGGGAATGGAAATGTCGTCGAACAGGCCCTTTTTGGGCGCGATGGCCATGGTCTGTCCAATGGAATGGTTCTCGTGTACGCCGTTGTTGAGCGATGCCGGCGTCATGACGCGCGTGCGCGGCGCGTCGGTGTACTTGGTTGTCATACGGGGTCCTCCCGGTGTAAATCTGCTTCGTTTCGTGTAGCCATCAGGGTACCCACCAGATGTGAATCGTACGTGACATTTAACAGATACCATCAACTCATCAATTGCTCACCAAGTTGGTGGGATGCGGTTCCACCCGGCGGTTGAACTACAATAGGGCTTGCTAATTGTGTTGAATAGCGTTTACGCACGGGAGCATTCTTATGAATCTTCACCTTTCTCAGTCTGATGGCTTTTTGCGTGTGGCGGCGGCCTCGCCGCGGATTCGCGTGGCCGATGTCGAGGGCAATGCCGAGGTTGCGCTGGCGGCTGTTCGCGAGGCTGCTGGGCGCGGCGTTCGTGCGTTGGTGTTGCCCGAGCTTAACCTGACCGGTTATACTGCGGCCGATCTGTTCCATAACCGCACGTTGCTGCATGCCTGCGAGACGGCGCTTGTGCGCATCCTCGATGAAACCCGTGAGCTGCCGATCGTCTTTACCATTGGCTTGCCCGTTGCGGTGGCCGAAAACATCTACAATTGCGCCGCCGTGTGCTGTGCGGGCGAGCTTTTGGGCCTTACGGCCAAAAAGTATCTGCCCAACTATGGTGAGTTCTATGAGCGCCGCTGGTTCGCTCCGGCGCCCGTCGATCCCGTGTGGGTTGAATTTGCCGGCCAGGGTCCGGTGCCGCTTGGCTCGGGGCTTGTCTACCGCTGCTGTGACGAGGGCGCCGAGGATCTGGTGCTGGGCGTCGAGGTCTGTGAGGACCTGTGGGTGCCGGCGCCCCCTTCGACCGAGATGGCGCTTGCCGGCGCGACGGTGATCCTCAACCCGTCAGCCTCGGACGAGATCATCGGCAAGGCAGATTACCGTCGCAGCCTCATCTCCAACCAGAGCGCACGCCTGTACTGCGCCTATGCCTACGCAGACGCGAGCGAGGGCGAGTCCACGACCGACATGGTCTTTGCGGGCGAGAACCTTATCTACGAAAACGGCTCCAAGCTTGCCGCGACCAGGCTTCTCACCTGTGACATGGCCATCGCCGACGTCGATCTTGACCGTCTGGTTGCCGAGCGCCGTCGCTCGACGACGTGGACACGCGCCGACGATGCGCCGGAGGCCACGACTGTTGAGTTTTCGTTTGAGGGCGTGTTGGCCGAAGAGCCCGTCCTGCGCGATGCCTGCGATATCGACCGCGTTTTCCCGCGTGCGCCCTTTGTGCCGGCCGACCACGGCGATCTGGCCGAGCGCTGCGAGACCATCCTCGACCTGCAGACTGCGGGCCTCAAGACGCGCCTTGCCCATACGGGCACCAAGGCAGCTGTTATCGGTCTTTCGGGCGGCTTGGACTCCACGCTGGCGCTGCTTGTGACTGTGCGTGCTTTCGATGCACTGGGGCTGCCGCGCACGGGTATCACGGCGGTCTCCATGCCCGGCTTTGGCACGACGCACCGCACCAAGTCCAATGCCGAGTCGCTCGCCCGCGACCTGGGTGTCTCCTTCCGCGAGGTCTCGATTCATGCGGCCGTGGAGCAGCATTTTAAGGACATCGAGCACGATCCGGCCGTCCAAGACGTGACCTACGAGAACAGCCAGGCGCGCGAGCGTACGCAGATTCTGATGGACCTGGCCAACCAGGCTGGCGGCTTTGTCATCGGCACCGGCGACCTGTCGGAGCTGGCGCTCGGCTGGGCTACGTACAATGGCGACCATATGAGCATGTACGCCGTCAACGCGAGCGTGCCCAAGACGCTCGTGCGTCATCTGGTTCGCTATGCGGCCGATGTCTTTGGCGGGCGCATCGCGACCACGCTGCTTGACATCCTCGACACGCCCGTCTCGCCCGAGCTTCTGCCGCCCACGGGCGACGGCGAGATCGCGCAGAAGACCGAAGACCTGGTGGGTCCCTACGAGCTGCACGACTACTTCCTCTACTATTTGCTGCGCTTTGGCTTTGAGCCGGGCAAGATCTATCGCATGGCGCTCAAGAGCTTCGAGGGTGTCTACGACAAGGTCACCATCCATACGTGGCTGCGTACGTTCTACCGTCGCTTCTTTGCCCAGCAGTTTAAGCGCAGCTGCCTGCCCGATGGTCCCAAGGTGGGCTCGGTGACGCTCAGCCCACGCGGCGATTGGCGTATGCCGAGTGACGCCAGCTCGCGTCTGTGGCTTGCGCAGATCGACGCGCTCAATCCCATTGACTAAGGTCGGCTAAATTGAACCAATACGGGGGTTGCAAGCGTTACACTTTTGCAATCTGATGGCCCGTATCGCGCGGCGCTCTTGTCGGAGCGCCGCTTTTTTATATCGGAAGGTGGCACCATGCAGGCATCGCAGCGTCTCGACCGCTTTGGCGCGGAGGTCTTCGCCTCGCTCAACAACAAACTGCTTGCGCTGAAGGCTCAGGGCAAGACCATTTACAACATGAGCGTGGGCACGCCCGACTTTAAGCCGTACGACCACGTGGTCGAGGCGCTCACGCAAGCGGCCCAGGACCCCGAGATGTGGAAGTATGCCCTGCGCGACCTGCCCGAACTCAAGCAAGCCGTGTGCGATTACTACGAGCGTCGCTTTGGCGTTTCGGGCATTACGCCGTCTATGGTGCAGTCGTGCAACGGCACGCAGGAGGGCGTTGGCCATTTGGGCCTTGCCCTGCTCGATCCGGGTGACACCATTCTGGTTCCCGATCCGTGCTACCCGGTCTTTGAGGCAGGTGCCAAGATCGCCGATGCCAAGCTCGAGTACTATCCGCTGGTGGCGGAGCACAATTACCTGCCCTATGTGGCGGGTATCGATCCCGAGGTGGCCGATCGTGCCAAGTACATGATTGTGTCGCTGCCCGCCAACCCGGTGGGCTCGGTGGGCACGCCCGAGGTCTACGAGGAGATCATCGCTTTCGCCCGCGAGCACGACCTGCTCATCGTTCACGACAACGCATACTCCGACATCGTGTTCGACGGCGAGCCGGGCGGCAGCTTCTTGCAGTATCCCGGCGCGCTCGAGGTGGGCGTTGAGTTCTTCTCGCTCTCCAAGTCGTTTAACGTCACCGGTGCGCGTATCGGCTTTTTGGTCGGTCGCGAGGATGTGGTCTCGGCCTTTGCCAAGCTGCGCGGCCAGATCGACTTTGGTATGTTCTTCCCGATCCAGAAGGCTGCTATCGCCTGCCTGAACGGTCCGCGCGATGAGGTCGAGGCGCAGCGTCTGAAGTACCAGGAGCGCCGCGATGCCCTGTGCGACGGTCTTGAGGGCCTGGGCTGGGAGCGTCCCAACGCGCATGGCTCTATGTTTGTGTGGGCCAAGCTTCCCGGTGGTCGCACCGATTCCATGGCGTTTTGCGAGGAGCTCATGGAGAAGGCCGGCGTTGTGGTGACGCCGGGCGCGAGCTTTGGTCCTTCGGGCGAGGGGCACGTGCGCATGGCGCTGGTCTTGCCGCCCGACCAG
Source organism: Collinsella sp. (assembly GCA_019419445.1). Lineage (GTDB taxonomy): Bacteria > Actinomycetota > Coriobacteriia > Coriobacteriales > Coriobacteriaceae > Collinsella. The sequence continues at coordinate 3,823 of DXZX01000050.1, read as the reverse complement.
ATTGCTTTGGCTGTCGAGGCCATCCGCGAGGCGGGTCTGTATTAGAAACCTGTTTCGACTCGTCAATAGCTCGAAACCGATTTCGTGCAGTTATTTTACGAATCCTGCAAACAATTTCGGTAAACGGTCGATTTTTGGCTGCGAATAGGAGCATAATCAAAGTCCCGATTGGATGTATTGGGATTACGACAAGCCGCTCGGGTCGTTCCCGGGTGGCTTGTTTGTGGAGAGAGATGGGAGTTTCTAATGGTTAACGAGAAGAAGGTCGCTATTGTCGGCTGCGGTTTCGTCGGTTCGTCTTCGGCGTTCGCGCTGATGCAGAGCGGTCTGTTCTCCGAAATGGTCCTCATCGACGTGGACAAGAACCGCGCCGAGGGTGAGGCCCTGGATATCGCGCACGGTATGACGTTTGCCGAGCCGATGAAGATCTACGCCGGCGATTATTCCGATGTCGCCGACGCCGCCATGATCGTCGTCACCGCTGGCGCTGCCCAGAAGCCCGGTGAGACTCGCCTGGACCTGGTCAACAAGAACGTCAGCATCTTTAAGTCCATTATCCCCGAGATTAAGAAGTCCGGCTTCGACGGCATTCTGCTCATCGTCTCCAACCCGGTCGATGTTCTGACCTACGCCGCCATCAAGATGTCCGGCCTGCCCGAGGGCCACGTCATCGGTTCCGGTACCGTGCTCGACACCGGCCGTCTGCAGCAGATGCTTGGTGCCCACGTCGAGGTCGACCCGCGCGATGTCCAGGCCTATGTCATGGGTGAGCACGGCGACTCCGAGTTTGTCGCTTGGTCCAGCGCTCAGGTTGCCGGCGTTCCGCTGAACACCTTCTGCGAGCTTCACGGTCATCTGGAGCATGAGGCTGCCGAGAAGCGCATCGCCGAGGACGTCAAGAACTCCGCCTACACCATCATCGAGAAGAAGCACGCCACCTACTACGGCGTCGCCATGGCCGTCAAGCGCATCTGCACTGCCGTCATGCGTGACGAGCAGACCGTTCTGCCCGTTTCCTCGCTCATGGTGGGCGAGTACGGCCTGTCCGATCTTGCCATCTCCATGCCGACCGTCGTTGGCCGCGACGGCGTTGTCTGCCGCGTCCCCGTGCCGCTGAACGATGACGAGCAGCATGAGCTCACTGCCTCCGCCAAGGCCCTCAAGGACATCATCGACAGCGTCGACTTCTCCTGCTAAATCAAGCTCGCGAGAGCGAAAAGCTACAATGAAGGCGTCCGAGTCCACACGGTCCGGGCGCCTTTTTGGTGCAAAATAACCTGTCCTCGATGCACCATAGTTGATGGGAGGGCCATGTCGGATTCGCCTAATTTTTTGACCTATGCCCAGACGGCGTTTGACCCGTTTGAGGAACGGCCGTTCTGCGCGGTGGATAGCCTGGTCTTTGCGTGGTTGTCCTATTTGCGTTTGCCGGGTGATATGGCGGAGCTGACGAACTGGCAGGGCCTAGACGTACGCGAGCTGCTTCGTGCCGAGTGCTATCGGGACATGATTGGCGACCTGTGGGATCCAGAGGGGAGCAGGGCCTTGTTGGAGGCCGTGGCAGCAAGCCCTCGCTACCGTGGCGTGCACGTTTGCGGCTATCGTGCCGTGAGCGATGTGGTGGCGACAGAGCAGTTTGCAGCCATGGCGTTCCGGTTTCCGGCGGGGTTTAGCTATCTTTCCTTCCGGGGGACCGACAGTACGATTGTGGGCTGGAAAGAGGACTTTAACATGGCGTTCCGGTGTCCTGTGCCGGCCCAGGAATCCGCGGCGCGCTATGTGGACGAGGCGGCGGATGCGATTGACGGGCCGCTTTTGTGCGGAGGTCATTCCAAGGGTGGAAACCTTGCGGTGTACGGTGCGGCGATGTGCTCCGATGTCGCCCGTGAGCGAATCGAACGGGTGTATTCCCATGATGGTCCTGGCTTCGTCGAGGAGTTTCTGAACGGCAACGCCTTTGCCGATCTTTCCGGCCGCATCGATAAGACGCTACCTCGGTCGTCGATCTTTGGCATGATGTTCGAGACACAGGAGGACTATGCCATCGTTGAGAGCACTGAGTTCAGCCTGCTGCAGCACAATCCCTTTAGCTGGGTGGTTGATGGTCGCGACTTCGTGTACTGTGAGCGCCTGTCCGCCGGTGCTCGATACGTTGATGGCTCCATTCGCGAGATGCTGCTTGCAGTGGGGCCTGCCGAGCGCGAGCGTTTTGTAGATGCATTGTTCTCCGTGTTTGAGGCTACGGGTGCTGAGCGGTTTGCGGATATCGCTGGGAATCTGCGCGAGAGCCTGCCCGTGATGCTCCAGGCTGCACAAGGCTTTGACAAGGATACGCGACGCTTTGTCTCGCAGACCATCGTGGCAATCCTTAAGTGCGCACTGCTGCCCAAACGACCCCAGATCGACATGTCCGCTGCCGGTAAGAGTCTGGCAGAACAGCTCGAGGCTTGGCAGTCCGAGCTCCTGCGCTAGCCATTGGTGCAAAGCAACCTGTCCCAGATGCACCAATCTTCGATGCGCTCGGGGAGGGCTCGACCGCTATACTGGTTCATGCCGAAATCGATCTAGAACGGAATGCCGTATATGAAAATCAATCACGCGATTCTGCATATCCTGGACTTTGACTCTGCCGTCAACGTCATGAGCCAGCGCGAGCTCGATATCGAGAGTCGTACCGTGCGCAACTTCGTGACCACGCATCTGCGCCGCGCACGTACCTCGGCCGACAATAAACGCGCCACGTTTGCCGAGAACTCTGCGTTTGGCGGCGAGCTCAAGGGTTACTTCTTTGGCGAGCGCGAGTTCGTGGACCTGTCGCAGCAGATTGCGGAGTTTATCTCCTCCGAGCTCACCAAAGCCGAGAAAGCCGAGTCCACCGACGTGCTCGTGGCCGATTTTGACGACGATGAGGATGCCCGCTGGTTTGCCGTGATGCTGCTGGGCTCCAAGCAGGCTTTTATGCACGAAGTGGGCCGCGAGGAGGGAGAGGTGCGCAACGACATCGCGCGCCACTACGCCATTCTGCCGAACCCCTCGCAAAAGGTGCCGAGCTATGCCATCGTGCGCGCGAGTACCATGGAGATTGGCTACGTGGACAAGAAGCGCAAGATTGCCGGCGAGGACCGTATGCTTATCCCCGATGGCCTGCTGCAGTGCGACACGGGCGTATCGGGCAAGGAGGTCATCGACACCGTGACGCGTGTGGTCGAGGAAGTCGCCGAGGAGCACGGTGCCAATACGGCCGTAGCGCTCGCTAAGGTTAAGGCTGCCGTTGCCGAGAAGGTCGAGGATGACGAGGAGCTTCCGCCTTGGGATATCGTCGATGAGGTCTTTGAGGACGAACCGGTCATCAAGGAGAGCGTACGTGCGGCGCTGACCGAAGAGAAGGTGCCCGAGCGTGTGCCCGTGGAGCGCAAGCAGGTCGAGCGTGCGGCCGTGCGCAACCACAAGATTCGTACCGACACGGGCATCGAGATCAGCTTTCCGGCCGAGATGGGCTCGAACTCCGAGTACATCGAGTTCGTCAACGAACCCAACGGCCTCATCTCCATCGAGCTCAAAAACATCGGCAGCATCGAGAACCGATAAACTGCTCTTGGACGCTGCAGAAAAACAAAGGCCGAAGCCTCGGATGAGGGCTTCGGCCTTTTTACTTGGGGCTTAATTACGCTACTGGTTGAGCATAAGTCAGACACTATGACCCAATCCAGGGGCACGGAAACGACAGGAGCCCCCGCTCGTGACCGCGGGTCGGGGCTGCGACAATGTTGTTGAAGTGCCATAGGCGCAGCCGCGCCGCAACGAGGTTGGGAGGCTCCCATGC
>DXZX01000005.1:0-91458 GCA_019419445.1 Collinsella sp. | reverse complement strand
GTCTAGTACTTCCCGGCGGCGAGTCTACCGTTCAAGGGAAGCTGCTTGACGAGTTGGGCATGCTCGAGGAGCTTCGTGCCCGCATTGTTGAAGGCATGCCCGTCCTGGGCACCTGCGCCGGCCTGATTCTGCTGGCTCACGACCTTGCCGCCCATGACGATAAGGGCACGCCGCGCCTGGCAACCATGGATGTGCTCGTTGAGCGCAATGCCTACGGCAGGCAGCTCGGCAGTTTTCGAACCAAGGGGCAGGTAGCTGGCATCGACGGTGAAGTGCCGCTGACGTTTATCCGCGCGCCCCGCATCGTCGAGGTCCACGGCGACGCAAAGGCCTTAGCGAAAGTCGACGGCCGTATCGTCGCCGCGCGCCAGGGCAACCAGCTCGGCGTACCCTTCCACCCCGAACTCGACGAAGACACCCGCCTCCACGAACTGTTCCTACAAATGTAGGCAGAACAGAAACGAGAGTGGATAATCTCCCACTTTGAGCCTGAATGCGAGCCCAAACTGGGAGATTATCCGCTCTCATGCTATGTAGTCGTTGGGTGTTCTTAAACGACTAGTCAAACAAGAACGTCCCCAACGACTAGTCATTTAAGAACGTCCCCAATGACTACAAGGAGTGTCCCAAACTGCCGGCAGAAAAGGAACGTCCCTAACTGCCGCATCCGGAGCAAGACAGCGCCGCAGGTAGAGGACGGACAGCGAGCGGGTCGCATTTGAGGCAAGGTGACGTGAAACGAGAGGGCGCCGACCTTCTGGTCGCGCCCTTGAAGTTGAACGTCAGATTGTCCAAATGCGGCCCGCGCAGCGTCGGCCCGTTACGGCGTTTGGTAAAACGCCGTAACTAAAAACGGTTACCGCGGAAGCCGCCGCCGTTGCGGCCGCCACGATCGCCACCGCGACCGCCACGGTCGTTACCACGGTTGCCGCCAAAGCCGCCACGGTTGCCACCGCGATCGCCATAGCCACCACGGTTGCCGCCAAAGCCGCCGCGACCGCCACGGTCGCCGCCACGGTCACCAAAGCCGCCACGGCCACCGCGATCGCCACCGCGACCGCCGCGGTCACCGCCACGGCCACCGCGATCACCAAAGCCGCCACGGCCACCGCGATCGCGGTGGCCGTGGCGGTGACCGCGATCATCACGACCGCCGCGAGGACCGCGATCCTCGTCCAGACCCATGGCGACGAGCGGAGCGATAACCTTATCGAGAGCGGCCATCAGCTCGGTGGCCTCCTCGTAAGAAAGCTCGGGCAGGAGCTTCTCCTTCTTGTTGGCAAGCTCGACCAGGCCCTCAGCGGCATCCTCGGCGGCGAAGACAACAATCTTGCGCATATCGCCCTCGGCGTCGTCGATGCGGCCGACCAAATCGGCAGCCTCGGCCTCGGCCATCAGGCCATCGAGCTCACGGAGGCGCATGCCCAGCAGGTCGGACATTTCCTTCTGCTCCATCTTGGGCTTGAGGTCAAGAAGCTTGATGGCGCGCTCGATGTTCGCCATGCGCTCGGCCTTGGCCTCCTCCTCCTTGGAAATAGCAAAGCGACGGCTACGCAGCAGGCGGGCGGCCTTCTGCATCTTGTCCATCAGCTCTTCGTCATCGTAATCAACGGCGGCCTCGACAACCTCGGCCTCCTCCTCGTCGGAAACCTCGTCAGCAGCCTCAACCTCGGCAGCTTCGGTCTCCACGGTCTCGACTGCTTCAACCTCGGCAGCCATGGTCTCGTTCTCGGTCTCGTTCATGATCTCTTCGTTCTCGGACATGAGACTCCTTCTTGGCCCTCTCGGGCATCATCGCCCCATTCGCGGGGCCCGTCGCGCACTCTTTGCGCTTTAAACATTCATGCCTCTCGGCAAAACGTCCATTAGTTTATGGTGTCGTCACCCAATCTAACTGCAGAATCTATGTGCACACATTAATGCGACATGTACGGGCCACCCGGCGGTGCCGCTCGGAATCTGGCGCGTTATCATTGCTTATCGATACAGTAACTGCAAAACAAGGAGCCCGCCATGATTAAGCCCATCATGAAATCCGAGTTCTTTTTGCGCCTGCCCTCCGAAGACGCGGGGCCCGATGACACCGCGACCGGGCAGGACCTCCTGGATACGCTCCATGAGCATGAGCACGAGTGCGTGGGCCTTGCCGCCAACATGATTGGCGTGCGCAAACGCATCATCTGCGTAAAGGACGGCAACAGGGCGCTGCTGATGTACAACCCTCAAATTCTTGAGCAGGTCAATTCCTATCAGACGAGCGAAGGATGTCTCTCGCTTTCCGGCGAGCGCCCCTGTACTCGCTATCGCCGCATTAAGGTGGAGTATTTGGACGAGAACTTCGTCCACCGCATCAAAAACTTCTCGGGCTACACCGCCGAGATCATCCAGCACGAAATCGACCACTGCACTGGAATAGTGATCTAGTTCCGCCGATTCAAGAAAGCTCCCTGCAGCAAAACAACTGCAGGGAGCTTTTCATAGTGCGGAGCTTCTATCCCACTAGCTTTGACGGTAATGATCGAAGAAATCGGCGAGGTCTTCGAGCGACTCTTTGAGCACTTCCATGCGCGGCAGGTACACGATGCGGAAGTGATCGGGCTCTGCCCAGTTAAAGCCGCCGCCGCGCGTGATCAGAATCTTCTTCTCGTGCAGCAGGTCGAGGGCAAACTGCTCGTCATCGGTGATGTTGAACTTTTTAACATCCATCTTGGGGAAGATGTAGAACGCCGCACGCGGCTTAACCACCGAGATGCCGTCAATCTTGTTGAGCGCCTCATACACAAAGTTGCGCTGCTCGTAGACACGGCCGCCGGGACGGATGTAGTCGTTAACGGACTGATGGCCGCCGAGCGCCGTCTGGACGATCGACTGAGCCGGCACGTTGGAGCACAGGCGCATGTTGGAGAGCATGTTGATGCCCATGATGAAGTCGCTCATGCAGCGCTGGTTGCCCGAAAGCACCATCCAGCCAATGCGATAGCCCGCGATCATGTGCGACTTGGACAGACCGCTAAAGGTGACACAGGGCAGATCGGGGGCGAGCGAGGCAATCGAGACGTGCTCGTAGCCGTCCATGCACAGGCGGTCGTAGATCTCATCGGCAAAGATCATCAGCTGATGCCTGCGTGCAATCTCGACGATGCCCTCGAGCACCTCGCGCGGATAGACAGAACCCGTGGGGTTGTTGGGGTTGATGATGACGAGGGCTTTGGTCGCGCTCGTAATCTTGGACTCCATATCCTCCAGGTCGGGATACCAATCCGCCTGCTCATCACACAGATAATGTACGGGATGACCGCCGGCAAGGGTTGCGCACGCCGTCCAGAGCGGATAGTCGGGGCTGGGGATCAGAATCTCGTCGCCATTGTCGAGCAGCGCGTTCATCGAAAGCTGAATGAGCTCGGACACACCGTTGCCCGTGTAGATATGCTCCATCTGAACGTTGGGCAGGCCCTTGATCTGCGAATACTGCATGATCGCCTTGCGCGCAGAGAACAGGCCGCGCGAATTGGAATAGCCTTCGCAGTCGGGCAGCTGCTGGCGCATGTCCTTGATAACCTCGTCGGGCGTGCGAAAACCGAAGGGCGCCGGGTTGCCGATATTGAGCTTGAGGATCCGCTCGCCCTCGTCCTCCATACGGGCAGCCTCGTCGACGACGGGACCGCGCACGTCATACAGGACGTTATCGAGCTTGGTGGATTTAGAAAAAGTACGCATGGTGGTGCTCCTTGGAATTTGAGCTGAGAGACTAGGTTCGGATTTGGCAACGTTATGGGACGAGGACGTCTCGACTTGATCGGCGTCACTGGCGAGCAGCCAGGAAACATCGACCTCCAAAATACGGGCGAGCAGCTCTGCCACATCGCGCCGCGGGATCGTCTTGCCGCTCACATATTGGCTCATCTGACTCTTGCCGAGTTTTTTGCCGAGCATCTCCGATGCGCGGATTACATCCGACTGGCGAACGTCGCGATCGGACATGGTCTGTCGCAGGCGATCGCTAAACGTCTCTTGGGCCATTAGAACCTCCTTGCTGGCAAAGTTCAATTTATAGAACACAAATTGAACCTGAGTTCAATTTAGGCAGCAGTATAGCGCGGCGCATTATCCGAAAGTTCAATTTCATAAGAAAATGTACCGAACCCCGAGAATTGTCCCAAAGTAGACAACAGGTACGCGCTTTTAGAGATATTCAAGGAAACGAGCCGCCGCAAGCGAAACGTCAGCGGTGCGGTATATGGCGTTGATCTGCCGATGAGGATGTCCCTCGAGCGGGCGCACGGCAACATCGAACTGGCAGCGGCGCAAGATGAGCGCCGGAAGAATGCTCACGCCCAGACCGTCCTCGACCATGGCCATAATCGCATAATCATCCCAGGTCGACAGCTTAGAGCGTACCGCCAGGCCCGCGCGGCGAAACAGCGGCGTAATCTCATCATCTGTGCCGCGTTCCAGCAGAATAAACTGCTCGTTGGCCAAATCGGCAAGAGAGACGACCTCCGCCGCGGCAAGCAAAGAGCCTGTTGGCACTACCGCCATTAACTCGTCTCGCACCAACGGCCGCGACGCCATGCCGGCGCCGCGTGGTTCGCGCGGAATAAAGCCCAGGTCGCAGCGACCTTCCGCCACCCATTGCTCAATCTCGGAGTAATCACCCATCAGCAGCTCGTAATCGATGTCCGGGTGATCGGCGCGAAAGCGCGCAATCACCGGCGGCAGCACGTGGGTCGCCACGCTCGAAAATGTACCGATGCAGATTTTGCCGCGCATGAGCCCACGCATCTCATCCACCCGTCGCTGCAAGCGAGTGAATTCCTCGCATAACGCCTCAACAGCCGGCATAACTTGCCGCCCGTCGGCAGAAAGCACTACGCCCTCGCGGCTTCTATCAAGCACTTTAAAGCCCCAGTCGGCCTCAAGATCGGCCACCATGCGGCTCACGCCCGACTGCGAATAGCTCAGCCGCTCGGCGGCGCGCGTAAAACTGCCGGCCCGCACCGTCTCGAGCAGCACCTGCATCTTTTGAATATTCGTTTCCACGGCACCCCTCCACCTTTACATGAGTTTTTGTCATGTTATCCATGCATTATATTCGCTTTTCTTCTAAAGCCAGTTCACCCATAGTGAACATGCTCGGATATAGAGGGGATGTCAGCACATGAACAACGGATTGTTTACGTACTTAGCAGCATTGCTATTGTTTGGCTCCAACGGCATCATCGCCGCTGCCATCGCGCTGCCGAGCTCCGATATCGTACTGTTGCGCACGTTTTTGGGCGCTCTCACCCTTGCCGCCGTCCTCTTCATAACCAAGCGCCATAACCTGCAGGCTCCGTCTCGCCCCCGCGAGGCCGCAGCGCTCATCGTCTCGGGCGCCGCGCTGGGCGCCAGCTGGATTTTTCTGTTCCGCGCCTACCAGACGATCGGCGTCGGCGTATCCTCGCTGCTGTACTACTGCGGCCCCATCATCGTTATGGCCCTCTCCCCGCTCATTTTTGGCGAAAAGCTGACCGGCAGCAAAATCGCCGGCTTTATCGCCGTCGCCTGCGGTGCTTTTCTCATTGCAGCGCAAGGTCTAGGCGGCAATATGCCCATTGCGGGCATCGTCTGTGGAATCGCCTCGGCCTTCTGCTATGCATTGATGGTCATCGCCAGCAAGGGTGCGCCTCACATCGAGGGCCTCGAGAACTCCGCACTCCAAGTGAGCGCCGCCTTTGTGACCGCACTGGCCCTCACGCTCATCACGCAGGGCGCTCCCTCGTTCCTGTCCGCCGGCGTCGCCGCCAGCATTGATTGGCGCGCCGTCGCTATGCTCGGCGTCGTCAACACCGGCATTGGTTGCCTGCTCTACTTTAGCGCCGTCGCCAAGCTGCCCGTTCAGACCGTCGCCGTCGTCGGCTACCTCGAGCCGCTTTCGGCGGTCGTGTTCTCAGCCGCCCTTTTGGGTGAAGCCATAACACCGGTCCGCCTGATGGGCGCCGCGCTTATCATCGGCGGCGCGATTTTTTGCGAACTCGCCGGCAAACGCGCAAACGCCAAAGCTGGCATCGCCCAGATAGCACGTGCTTAAAAGCCCCTGCTTTGAAATGCTACCTGCGTAGATAAATAATCCCCAGCTGAGGATTATTGTCTAAAATAACCCGATGTGCCAAACTGCTCTTGTATGTATAAAGACGGCATACAGTTTTTTGTCCTAGACAGATAACCGGATGTCTAAGGGAGTCCTCGTGGCACACAACAAACTGGAGGCAAACCTCCAAGACCAGCGCGGGCAAGGCGGGCACGGAGCCATCCCCCTCTCCGCTGGCATGCTGCTCGTAACGCTCGGCGTCGTCTATGGCGACATCGGCACGAGCCCCATGTACACCATGAAATCAATCGTCGCCAACAACGGCGGCATCGGTACCGTCAGCGAGGACATGATCCTGGGCGCGCTTTCGCTCGTCATCTGGACCATGACGCTCGTGACCACGGTCAAGTACGTGGTAATCGCCATGAAGGCCGACAACCACAACGAAGGCGGCATCTTCGCCCTGTTCAGCCTCGTACGCAAGGTGGCACCATGGCTGATTCTGCCCGCCATGATCGGCGGTGCGGCACTGCTTGCCGACGGCATCCTCACCCCCGCCGTCACGGTCACCACAGCCATCGAGGGTCTGCGCACCATCGAATGGGGCCATGCGCTGCTGGGCGACTGGCAGACCAACGTCATCATCATCACCATCATCATTATCTGCGGCCTATTTGCCATGCAGCGCGCCGGCACCTCGTCAATCGGCAAGCTGTTCGGCCCGCTCATGACGCTGTGGTTCCTGTTCCTGGCAGGCGCCGGTCTGTTCAACATGCTCGGCAACCTGTCCATCTTGCGCGCGCTCAACCCCATCCGCGGCATTATGTTCCTGTTCTCGCCCATCAACCATTCGGGCATTATGGTGCTCGGCTTTGTCTTCCTGTCGACAACCGGTGCCGAGGCACTCTACTCGGACATGGGCCACGTGGGCAAGGCAAACATCTATGCATCCTGGCCATTTGTTAAGGCGGCCCTTATCCTCAACTATCTGGGTCAGGGAGCTTGGCTACTCGCCAATAACTCCAACCCCCAGATGCTCGCGATGGATATCGTCAACCCGTTCTATATGATGCTCCCCGAGCCCCTGCGCCCCTTTGCCATCGTGCTTTCGGCCGTGGCGGCCATCATCGCCTCACAGGCGCTCATCACCGGCTCGTTCTCGCTGGTATCCGAGGCAACGCGCCTCAACCTTATGCCGCACCTGCGCATCCACTACCCCAGCGACACCAAGGGCCAGCTCTATATTCCACTCGTCAATAACATCATGTGGGTCGGCTGCATCTTCATCGTGCTGCTGTTCCAAAACTCCGAGCGCATGGAGAGTGCCTACGGCCTCGCCATTACCGTGACCATGCTTATGACCACCACGCTTTTGACGAGCTATATCGCCGGCATTCTCAAGCACAAGCTGGGCGCCTGCGTCTTCGCCCTGCTCTTCGGCGCCATTGAGCTGTGCTTTTTCGCCTCGTGCCTCACCATGTTCTTTGACGGCGGCTATGTGATGATCTTCTTGGCCGCACTGCTGTTTGGCCTTATGTATGTGTGGCGTCGCGGCACCGCCATCGAGCGCACGCAGACGATCCTGCTGCCCGTCTCCAAGTACATCGACCAGCTCAATCGCCTGCGCAATGACGAGACCTATCCCGTGCTCGCCGACAATCTGGTATTTCTCACCAACAGCCCCGACCCGCTCACACTCGACCGCGACGTGCTCTATTCCATCCTGGACAAGCACCCCAAGCGCGCCAAGGCATATTGGTTCATCAACGTGCACGTTACCGACGAACCCTATACGCACGAGTATTCCGTCGAGACCTTTGGCACGGACTTTTTGTTCCGCGTGCGCCTGGACCTGGGCTTTAAGGTCAACCAGCGCGTCAACGCCTATCTGCGTCAGATCGTCGGCGACCTGATGGCATCGGGCGAGCTGCCGCCGCAACATCACACCTACTCCATCTACGAGACGCGCGGCAACGTAGGTGACTTCCGCTTTTGCATGCTGCGCAAGATGCTTGCCCCCGAAACGGACATCAACCGCAATGACCACCGCGTGATGGCCATCAAGTACGCCGTCCGCCGCGCCTGCGGAAGCCCGGCACGCTGGTACGGTCTCGAGAACGCGGCCATCATCATTGAGTACGTACCGCTCTTTGCTCGCATGCGCCCGGCCGTCAAACTTGTGCGCACCCAGGTGCCGCTCGAGGTTCAGATCGAAGAGGCCGAGGAAATGGAGGTCGACATCTTCTCGGACGACTTGGTCAACGGCAACGAGGCCGGCAAGAGCATGAACGTCGATCCCACCGAGCTGCTCGAGAGCGTCGCCGATACGCCCGAACAGCAACTCGACGGACTCGAGAGCAACCAGTTCAACGACGCCAACTTCTAACACGCCACCAGCCATTGGCGACAACGGCCTCGCATCTCATAAGAGGTGCGAGGCCGTTTTATGTCGCAACGAACCAGTGAGCTACGAACGGCGCGGCTCGGGAACCACGAGCCTATCGGGGCTCGCGCCCTCGGCATCCATCAGGCTCACGTAGCGAATCGACGGATCCCCATACATCGCGTAGTAATAATTGCCCGTGCGCGCGCTAAAGCATCCGGTGTAGATAGTCTTCTCGAACTTGCCATCGCCCATCCTGGACGCTCCCTCGATCATCACCACGCCCTCGAGTGAACGGAACATGCGGACGACGTTTTCGGTCTCGCTCTCCTTTTGCGGGTAATTGGCATTGAGGTACGCCGCCTTTACAAAACGGCTCGGCGAATAGCAGTCACCCGGAATACCGCGCATGCCGGCACCCGCGCCATAGGGCTTGAGCTCGGCGCCACGCCATGTCGCCGTCTGCGGAAAATCGCTTGTGGCCGTGATATAGGTGCGCAGGTTTTCCATGTGCCACGGGAAGGTAGGCTGATTGGCAAGGGTGTCGACCGGATCGTCGTATACATGCAGGCCGTCAGCCATCATCTCGACCACGATGCTACGCTTGCTGTCGCCGATAATCCAATGAAGCAGCGACACGCCCAGCCCCTCTCCGGCAGATTTGGCGACAATCACCGTGTCGCACAGCGCGGCCTCGACCTCGTCGACCGTCGAAAACGTCGCTGCCACCCACAGGGGAAACTCATAGGCTGCGATATTGGTCTTGCCGTCGACAGGGTCCTCGGCATACTCGGCATAACCCGGGAAATTGAGACCCGCCACGGCGAGGCCCGCATCGTTGCCGCAGTCGAAGAACATAGGGTAGTTCTTGTAATCGATGCACATGCCGATTACCGCGTGTGCCGCCGACGCATCGTCGATAAACGAATACGGGATGTGGAACCCGCGCGGCATCACGCGAACCTGTTGTCCGTAGTCAAAGCTCCAGTCGAGGTTGCGGCCTAGATACATGTGGCCAGAATTATCGGTAAATCGAATGCTCGTGCACATAGCGCCTCCTAGCTTTACGTTCCTGCTAAGGTTATTGTCACCAAACAAAAAGGCGCTAAACACAAAAGCCCGGACATGACAACAATGTCATACCCGGACCAAAAGAGACGAAGTGCGGTGCTTTGGTCCCCTTAGACCAACTTTCCAAGACAGTGGTCGATCATATGCTGGACCATCTGCGCCTCGAAGCCCACAAAGTCCTGCTTGCGCTCGCGCATCTTGCCATCGACGATCTGGTCAAAGGCAACCTTGCACTTGATATAGCGCGTGGACTTGGTGACCTCCTCGTGCGTCAGGCAGCTCTCCTCCATCTTGCTGGCGCCCAGGCCAAACACCAGACGGGGGTTGTAGAGCACGTGGGGCTCGCCGGCGTCGTCCAGGTAGACGCAGACCTTCTTGGTAACGCCAATCTGGTTAGCGGCAAGGCAGCCGGCATCGTCGAGCGACTTGATGGTATCGATCAGGTCCTGAGCAACCGACTCGTCCTCGACGGTCGCAACCTCGCAACGCTGGGACAGGATAGCCTCGTCGTGGCAAAGCTCTTTAATCATACGTTCCTCCATAGGGGTCGTTGTAACCGCTTAAGTATACGGTACCCACACATTTTCATGCGATAAATACCGTCCGTCTGTTACAAAGCGCCGAACATCAACATGCGAGGAACAGCAAGGTTGTAAAGACGATATAGTAAGTGAGTTCGTGTCAATCGGCCTAAACTCGGGGCTGAACAAGGAAAGGGTATGCATGGACGAACTTTTTCACGTCAGTGAGCGCAAGTCCACAATCGGGACCGAACTTCGCGCTGGACTGACAACATTCCTGGCGATGGCCTACATCATCGCCGTCAACCCCGCAGTGCTCTCGGGCGCTGGCATTGATGCGGGAGCGCTCGCCTGCGCCACCTGCCTGGGCGCCGGCATCATGACCATCTGCATGGGCATCTTCGCCAACCGCCCGCTCGCCTGCGCGTCGGGTCTGGGCATCAACGCCATGATCGCGGGCATCGCCACCACCATGTGCGGCGGCGACTGGCACGTGGCCATGAGCGTTATCTTCCTCGAGGGTATCGCCATCTTGCTGCTCGTCCTGTGCGGCCTGCGCGAGGCCATCATGGACGCCATCCCCGTGGTCCTGCGCCACGCCATCTCGGTGGGTCTGGGCCTGTTTATCGCCATGATCGGCCTGTGCGACGCCGGCATCATCACCGCTGGCGCCGGTACGCTCGTCGGCCTGGGCGACATCGCCTCCCCCACCTTTATCGTCGGCATCATCTCCATCGTCGTGACGGTTGCCCTGGCTTCCCGCAACGTGCCGGGCTCGCTGCTCATCGGCATCATCGTCGCCGTTATCGCCGGAATCCCGCTGGGCGTCACCCATGCGCCCGAGGGCCTCATCGCACCGCTCGACTTCTCGACCTTCGGCGCCCCGTTTGCCAGCACTGCCGACGGCAACCTTGCCATCGTGAAGGTCCTGACCGACCCGATGCTGCTCGTCGTGGCCTTCTCGCTGCTCATGAGTGACTTCTTCGACACCATGGGCACCGCGATGGCCGTCGCCAAGCAGGGCGAGTTCCTGACCGAGGACGGCAATGTCGAGGACATCCGTCCCATCCTGGTCGTCGACTCCGTGGCCGCTGCTGCCGGTGGCTTTATGGGTGTCTCCTCCATCACCACCTTCGTCGAGTCCACTTCCGGCGCCGCCGACGGTGGCCGCACGGGCCTCACCTCCGTCACCACCGGCGTGCTGTTCATTCTCGCCGCGTTCTTCTCCCCCATCGTCACCATCGTTTCCAGCGCCGCCACCTGCGGTGCTCTGGTCTACGTCGGCTACCTCATGATGAGCGAGGCCTCCGAGATCGACTGGTCCGACGTGTCGCAGGGTTTCCCGGCGTTCATGATTGTCGCCGGCGTGCCCTTCACCTACTCCATCTCTGCCGGCATCGGCCTGGGCTTTATCGCCTACGTGATCGTCGCGCTCTTTAAGGGCGAGGCCTCCAAGATCAAGCCGCTCATGTGGATCGCAGCCCTTGCCTTCCTTGTCTACTTCTTCGTGGCGTAACGGCATAGTCTGCTAAAGCAAAACAACAAGGCGCGGAATCGCATCGAGCGGCTCCGCGCCTTTCTTTTAGCGTCTGCCCCCGTGTCAGCGTGCGACAATTGAGGCTGTCAATATCACAACACCGAGAGAAGCCTGCCTTGGAAGCGCATCATAAGCAGATAACCGTTTATTCAGAGTGTGCGGAGGGCGCGCCCGTCATCTACCTCCCCGTTGTCATGGGCGACGGTAGTGAAGTCTACGAGCGCTGCCGAGAGCTCGACTGCCCGCCGTTTACCCTTGTCGCCATTGGAGGGCTCGATTGGAATCGCGAGCTGAGCCCCTGGGCATGCGACGGAACTATACGAGATGCCGAGCCCTTTGGCGGACAGGCTGCTGGTTTTCTTGACGAGTTGTTGAAGCAGATAATCCCCCAGGCCGAATCATCGCTCCCGCAATCGCCTGCCTGGCGCGGCGTTGCCGGCTACTCGTTGGCGGGTCTTTTTGCACTGTGGGCACTTTGGCAAACAGATGTCTTTGAGCGCGCAGCGAGTGCATCGGGGTCGCTGTGGTTCCCCGGCTTTATCGACTACGCGCGCGAGCGCACGATGACAGCTACGCCCGACGCCGCCTATCTGTCGCTCGGTAAAAAGGAAACCAAGACGCCCAACCGCATGATGCGGCACGTACTCGACGATACGCACGCGATGGAAGAGTTGCTTATCGAGCGTGACATTCCAACAACGCTGGAGCTCAACCCCGGCAATCACTTTGCCCAAACTGACCTGCGCATGGCGCGCGGCATCCACTGGATACTGACGCATTAAAATGGCGATCAGGCATATCGGATAACCTGCCCGAACGATACGATCCGAACCATTGTACGTGATACGCCATGTCTCGCACGCACCGTCACCTGCGAACGGTAGCGTTACTTCCAAACGCGCTCGGCAATGCGCTTGACCAGCGCGATCTTTGCCCACTGTTCGTCCTCGGTCAGTTTGTTGCCAATCTCGCAGCTGGCAAAGCCGCACTGGGGCGACAGGTACAGGTTCTCGAGCGGCACATAGTTTGCGGCCTCGTGGATACGTTCGACGATAACGTCCTCGTCCTCAAGCTCAGCCGCCTTGGTGGTCACCAGGCCCAGCACGACCTTCTTGCCGGGAGCAACGTACTTGAGCGGCTCAAAGCCACCGGCGCGTGGCGTATCGAACTCAAGGTAGAACGCGTCGGCGTTCTCATGTGCGAACAGGTACGGCGCAATGGGATCGTAACCACCCTCGAAGGCATACGTGGAGTGATAGTTGCCGCGGCACACGTGCGTGTTGATAACCAGATCGTCGGGCTTGCCCTCGATGGCGGCGTTGTTGAGCGCCACGCCCAGCTCGCTCACCTTTTGCAGGTCAACCGGGCTCATATCGGTCTTGGACACAAAGTCGGTATCGCAATAGATGCCCCAGGTGCAGTCATCAAATTGGATGTTGCGGCAGCCTGCTGCGTACAGGTCGGCGATCACCGTGCGATAAGCGGCCGCAATGGCGTCGGCAAGTTCCTCATCGGTCTTATAGACAGCGCGCAGGCTCTCCTGCTGGCCGTCGCAGCGATCGAGCGTGACCTCAGAGAACGTCTGGATCGGCGCCGGAATGGTCTGGCGTGCGACCTGGCCCTCCCCCTCAAGCGCCTTGACGAACTTAAAATGCTCGACGAACGGGTGGTTCTCGCCGCTAATGGGACCAGTAACCACGGCGGTGTCGGCCGTCGTCTCCTCATCATGGAACATATAACCCGTGCGTGAGGTGCGGCGCTCAATGCCGTTAAGGCCCCACATAAAATCGAGGTGCCAGTAGCTGCGGCGGAACTCGCCATCGGTGATCACCTGCAGACCAGCGGCCTTTTGCTTGTCCACCAAATCGCGGATGGCGTCGTCCTCGACGGCCTTAAGACCGGCGGCGTCGAGTTTGCCCGCAGCGTAGTCGGTACGGGCGTCCTTCACGGCCTGCGGACGAAGAAAGCTGCCAACGATATCGGCGCGAAACGGCGCGTTCGGTTGAATCGAAGTGCTCATAGATATCTCCCTTTGCATTGGTTGCTTTACTGGGACAGAGTATGAGCGCTCATATGGTCATCGTAAAATATATGTTTATAACAGTTTGATATAGATGCTTCCTATATCAATTTGGACTGCCATAAAGAGATTTGACCCGTGCAGAATGCAGCAGTCTAGATGTGCTGACGAATCGCGTCGATATAGGCCTGCCCGTAGCGCGTAAGTGTCGTGTTCTTGCGCGTGATAATGCCAATCTCCATGTACTCGTCTACATCGAGCGGAATCGAGATAATACCGGGGCCGTTAAGTTCATGGCTGATCACGCCCGAACACACCGTGTAGCCGTTGAGGCCCATGGCCAAATTGAACAACGTCGCACGGTCGCGCACGCGGATATTTTTGCGACGCTCGAACGTCGAGGTCAGCTCCTCGGAATAGTAAAACGAGTTGTAGCTACCCTGCTCATAGGACAGGAACGGGTAGTCTTCCAAGTCCTCGAGCGTCACGCTGGAGCGGTCCGCCAGCGGATGGTCGGCGCAGACGAAGACATGCGGCGTGGCGCAGAAGAGTCCTTCGAACACGAGCTCGTTGGCCACCAGCATGCGCTCGATGACCTCGCGGTTATGCTCGGATAAGTACAGGATGCCCAGTTCGCTTTTCATATGCGCGACATCCTCGATAATCTCGTGAGTCTGCTCCTCGCGCAGGGTGAAGTCGTAACGCGCGGCATCGAACTCGCGGATCACGTCGACAAACGCGTTGACGGCAAAGGAATAATGCTGGCAGCTCACACTAAAGTGCGGCACCTGCTCGGATGCGCCCTTGTACTTGCCCTCGAGCAGGTCGGCCTGGTCGAGTACCTGGCGCGCATAGCCCAAGAAGGTCTCGCCTTCCTCGGACACAATGACGCCCTTGTTGGTGCGCTCAAAGATGTGCACACCCATCTCGTTTTCGAGATCGCGAATCGACGCGGTAATCGAAGGCTGCGACACAAAGAGACGGCGCGAGGCCTCGGTAATGCTGCCGCATTCGGCAACTTTGACGACATATCTGAGCTGCTGGAGCTTCATGGCTGTCTCCTTAGCTGTTCGCGAGATTCGCGTCGGCTGCACCCTCCTGACGCATAAACGGCGGCATCTCCCCCGTCGCGGCGCAGGCGGCAATCTGACGCAGAGCCCCGGCGACCGCATCATCTGCCGCGGCGCCGATATGCCAGCGCGCGGCAGCCGTGACGGCCTCGTTGGCATTGGCGACTGCAACGGAGTTGGAAACGGCATCGATCATGGGCAGATCGTTATCGGAATCGCCAAATACGGCCACTTCGTCGGGCGTCAGCCCCAAAGCGCGCGCCAGCTCCAGCGCAGCGCAGCCCTTGTCCCAACCATCCGGAAGGATGTCGAACAGGCGCACTCGGTTGTTGGGAAACACAAGCGAGAGTTCCGGCACCTCAACGGCAACGCGCTCGCGTAGCTCCGCGAGCTCCTCACGCGAACGGGCACTCCAGATATTCGCCTTAAACACCGGCGCGTCATCGACGACGGGACGGCACGGGGCCTCTTCGCCTTTGAGCCACGCATTGCCGCCCGACTCCATAGCGCGACGCACACGCTCGGGATTGCTCGTCACGCAATAGGCATCGTTGCCCCAAAAGTCATCGCCCAGGCTGTAGACTTTTAGAAATGTATCGTCGGTCTCTTGCTCCAGATAGTCGGCCAAACGCATCAGAGCATCGTTGTCGATTGCGCGCGAAGCGACTACTTCGCCGTCGACAAACATCACCTGGCCGTTACAGAACGCACCGGTCGAAAAACACTCGGAACGGTTTTTGAACATCCAGCCCATCGCGGACGGCTGACGACCCGAAACCGGCCCAAAGTGCAGACCCGCCGCCTGCATGGCATGAATGCCCTCGATGGCGTAGTCGCTGGCGCCGTCATGCCCGGCTGGAATCAGCGTATCGTCCATATCGGTCAGCACAAGTTTGATCATAGAGTCCCCCAGTCATTTTCACCGCAACCATTGTAACGGTGCGCTAGTATAGGGAACAACAGATTCGATGCGGGAGTGCCGGCGGTGCAAACCACAAGGCTGAGAGGGCATGGGGCCCAATCCTTTGAACCTGTCAGTTAATGCTGGCGTAGGGAGCATGCCGCCTTTACAGGGGCGCTGTCTATGCACAGCGCCCCTTTTCTATGCCAAGGAGGCATGTGCAGTGATCGATTCGGAACAGCTTAAGCAAAATGCGGTCAAGGCCGTGGAGGAGATTCGCGCCACCAATCCGATGGCCGGCTCCATCACCAACACGGTGACGATCGACTTTGTCGCCAACGCGCAGCTCGCCGTGGGCGGATCGGCCGCCATGGTCTATCTACCCGACGAGGGCGAGGCGCTCGTTGCCGGCGGCGGCGCCATCTATCTCAATATGGGCACGCTCTTCCCCATCTACGAGCAGACGATTCCCCGCGCGGCCAAGGCGGCACACGACGCCGGCAAGCCTTGGGTGCTCGATCCGGTTGGTCTGGGCATCGGCAGCCTGCGTACCCAGTTGGTAAACGAGCTCAAGCAGTTCAAGCCCGCCATCGTGCGCGGCAATGCCTCCGAGATCATCGCGCTCGCCGGCCTGTGGGGTCTTGAGGGCGAGGCGGCCGATCTGAGCCGCGTACGCGGTGTCGATACCACCGACACGGTCGACGCCGCCCGCGATGCTGCCGTGGCGCTCGCCCGCTACACCGGCGGCGCCGTAGTAGTCTCGGGCGAAGTCGACCTGATCACCGACGGCACGACGGTGGCCAAGTCCCACGGCGGCAGCCCACTCATGTCCAAGATCACCGGCTGCGGTTGCTCGCAGGGCGGCGTGCTGGCCGTGTACGCCTGCGCCACCGACCCGTTTACGGCAGCCATCTGCGGCACCGCGGTCTACAACGTTGCCGGCACGCGTGCCGCCGCTGTCGCCGACGCCCCGGCAAGCTTTAAGGTCGCCTTTATCGATGAGCTCTACCGCGCGACCGCCCAAGACATCGCTGATAACAAACTCGAGCTCGAGGAGGCATAAGCCATGTCCGAGCCCGCAACCAATGCCGGCATGAACACGCTCGTCGCTGTGGCCATCGCCCCATGCGGCACCGGCGATGAGCTATCCGCCGAGGTCGCCGAGGTCGTGCGTGTTATTCGCGAGAGCGGCCTTCCCAACCGCACCACCTCGATGTTCACCGAGATCGAGGGCGACTGGGACGAGGTCATGCAGGTCGTGCGCGACGCAACCTTTGTGTTGGCGAGCAAGGGCATCCGCACCGAAGTCGTGCTCAAAGCCGATATTCGACCCGGATTTACCGACACCATGACCGGCAAGCTCGAGCGCATGGAAGCGCAGATCAAAAAGCAGGAGGAAGCACGATGAGCATCCGCGACAACCTTGATATCTCGGCCTATCTGGTACTCGGCCCCGAAAACACGCTCGGGCGCCCCGTGGGCGATGTGGTGGCCCAGGCGCTCGACGCCGGCTTTACCTGCATCCAGGTGCGCTCCAAGGTGGCAAGTGCCCGCGAGATCATTGCACTGACCGGCGACGCCGCGCAGGCAATCGCACAGGCTGGCAAGACCGGTCAGGTCGCCCTGTTAATCGACGACCGTCTGGACTGTGTACTCGCCGCGCGCGAGCAGGGCATTGCCGTCGACGGCGTGCACGTAGGCCAGAGCGACATTCCCGTCGAGGTCTGCCGCAAGCTGCTGGGCCCCGATGCCATTGTGGGCCTTTCGGCCCGTTGCGAGGAGATGCTCGAGTACGTCAAGACCGCCGACATGAGCCTGGTCGACTACCTGGGCATCGGCCCGCTCCACGAGACCGAGACCAAGCGCGACTGCGGACGCGCGGCCGACGGCTCTATCATCACCAAGAGCTTTGAGGACCTGGCCGCACTCCACGCGGCAAGCCCCGTGCCCATCGTGGTGGGCGGCGGCGTCAAGACGGCCGACCTGCCGCAGCTCAAGGCCACCGGCGTCGACGGCTTCTTTGTGGTGAGTGCCGTCTGCAGCGCCGATGACCCCTACGCCGCGGCCAAGGAGCTCGTCGACACTTGGCAGCAGGCATAGGCATAAGCCGAGCAACTGATCCGCAGCCTCACATCTTCAGCAATGGAAAGCACATCCCAGTTTGGACCTCCATTCCGGGATGCGCTTTCCGCCGAGATGGCGGCAGCGGCCTCTACCCTGCCAGATATGCCTCCAGTGCCGGCAAGGTCGCCTCCGCATCGCGGCGACCAATCTGGTAGATGCGTTCAAGTTCATCGGGCTCGCGACACAGCGACGGCACCTTCACCGATTCGCTCGGCCGCACCACAAAGATCTCGCCGGCAGCCTCGCGACGTGCCAGGTCATCGAGCGTGGTATTGTAGACCTCATGCCGATGCTCAAGCGCTGCGACAAACTCCGGATAGTGACGGAACACGCGTCGCAGCATGGGCATCACGCTGTTGGGCTGCTTCACAAAGCCCGCTGGCTGCGTGAGTACCACGATATTGCGGTCATACCCCTGCGCAAACAGCCATGCACTGGGAATAGAATCAGCCACGCCACCATCCAGATACTTATGCCCGTCAATAGCAACGGGACGCGTCGCCACGGGAATCGCCGACGATGCCCGGATCCACTCGATATCCCGCTCGTCGCCATAGGGCAGGTCATGGTAGACGGCCTTGCCCGTCTCGATATCGGTACACACGCACGTAAATCGCATGGGGCAGGCGCGATACGCCTCCAAGTCAATGGGATCGCGCTCGATAGGCACCTCGTGATAGGCAAAATCGGCATTGAACATATCGCCGGTCCGCAGCCAGCTTGCTACACCCGCATAGCGCTTATCGGCACAATAAGCCTTGTTATAGCGAATGGCACGGCCGATCTGGCGCGATTTAAAATTGTAGCCAAACGCCGCGCCCGCCGAGACACCCACCATATGGTCGCAGGTCAAACCGTGCTCCATCCAAACGTCGAGCACGCCCGCCGTATACATACCGCGGTAGCCGCCTCCCTCGAGTGCCAGCCCCACCGTGCGCGTCATAGTTGGCTGTGCCATGCGACCATCTCCGTCCCCGCAAATTTAAACGGAACAAGTATACCCATCAACATATACCGCCCCAGTCGCATTTTTATCGAACATCGCATCATCGCGCTGCCGTTTGTCGAATAATAGCCACCCACAGCATGTGCACCCCTATATAATTTTGCACTGTTGTTTATACTACTCAGCAGTTATCAACAGCGAACATTAGCCGGCAAAGTAACCCAACAACGCAGCAAGGCGGGGGCCTGGATACACGCAAAACGCTGAGCAACGATGCATGTACACAACGGGCTCGCCCGACGCAATCCGCTCCGACTTCAGAAAGCCGCTTAGAACATGGATACTGTCAGCAATTACACCGAAACGCTCGAAAAGACCGTCCGTGACCTTCTCGAGCGTCAGGAGGATCTGATCAGGACCGCCTTTACCGACCAGCTTACCGGGCTTGGCAACCGTGGCGGCTTTGCCCGTTCCCTCGAGGAGCTCTGGGAGCAGGACACCCCCGTTACCATGGCGTTCATCGATATCGACAATCTCAAGCACTGCAACGACGTCTTTGGGCATGACGAGGGCAACCGCTATATCTTGCAGGTAAGCCTCTATCTCAAACTGTATATGAAAGTGGACGAGGCGGCGTTTCGCATAGGCGGCGACGAGTTTGCCATCCTATCTACGATTGCGACCGAGGACGACCTCGCCGAACGTCTGGAACACTGCCGAACGATCCTGCTCAAAAACAACGATTCCGAGATGCCCCACTCGTTTAGCTACGGAGTGGCACACGCCGACCCCGCCCTGGGCGAAGCCTCCAATCGCATGACACTCGATGCCGACCATCGCATGTACGACTACAAGCTACGTCATGCCATGCACCTCGATCGGCGCAATATTACGCAAGTCCACGCCGACGACTTCGAAATAAGCGATCGTATTTTCGACGCTTTTTCGATGCTCAACGAGGGCCGTTATTTCTTTATCGAGAACTTGGACAAGGACCGCACCCTTTGGTCGCAAGGTGCCTTGCGCGATCTCGGTCTTCCTTCGGAGCACATAGACAGCTGCCGCGATTTCTGGAAGACGCGCGTCCATCCCGATGACCTCGAGGCCTACGCCAACGACATCAACCAGATCTTTAACGGCTCCAAACACCGCCGCGTCATGCAGTACCGCATGCGCAATGCCGCGGGTGACTACGTTCTCTGCCGTGCTCGCGGGTTTCGCATCGACGGCGACGGAAATGTCCCCTCGCTCTATGTCGGCGAACTCGTCAACCACTCGCTTGCCGAAACCGTCGACGCCGCCACAGGCCTCGGAACGCAGCGCATGCTGGTCAACGCTATCGATGCCTGCCGTCGCGACTGCTGCGAGACGGGGCTTATAGCGGTGCGCATTCGTGGCACGGCGAATCTCAACGAGCTCTACGGGGCCGAGGCTGTCGACAACATGCTTGCCGAATACGCAGGCCGCATGCTGTCGATCACCCGCGGCAGAAGCCGGGTCTTCCGTTCACGAAGCGTCCAGTTCGTCGTGCTCAGCAACGATTTGGACCATGAGGCATTCGAGCAACTGACCCGCCACCTTAAAGAGGCTGTTTTCGCTCCTGTTCAAATCGCGGGCGACACCATTACTCCCGTCTGCCTTGTCGTCCCGGCCTTTTACGAGCAGTTAACCCATCAAGCGACCGCCGTTTTAGGCGAACTCGACCGTCGCCTTCGCACGGCCGGCGGGCTTGTTCCCAACGACAGCCTCCCCATACCCGAGGCGGAGCGCAAAAGCGCCATCGCCGAACGTATCGACTCGCTCACGGGCCTCTATCGACCCAGCGAGTTTATGCGGCGCGCCAACGCATTTCTCGAGGCAAGGCGCGACGACACCTGGTGCATCGCCACCGTCGACATGGGTCACATGCGCCTGTTTAATGAATGGCACGGCCAGGCCGAGGGCGACCGCGTACTCGCCGATGTGGGCACGGTCCTCAAGGACATCGAGAATGCCGATATGGGCGTCGCAGGGTACTGGGGCCAAGATGACTTTTGCGTACTCATCCCCTTTAAGCACATCACCGTCCATCAAATCTACAACCGCGTTCGCGAGGCAGTAGCCAGGCATGATGACGGCGTAGGTTTTTGGCCGTCCATGGGCATTTACCCCATCGACTCCAATGAGGAGATCACCATCGATGCGCAGGCAAAGGCCATGTTTACCAATCGACGCGCCAAAAACGACTTCAAGGAGCGCATTGCTATTTTCCGCCCCGAAGAATATGAACACGAGATTGCGTTCCACCGCACGCTGACCGAGTTCCAGTACGCGCTCTCAAATGGCCGCATCACGTACTACCTGCAGCCCCAGGTCGATATGGAAACCGGCGAGATCATTGGCGCCGAGGCACTTACGCGCTGGATTGACAAGGACGGCTCTCTCATTTCGCCCGCAACGTTTATCCCCGCACTCGAGGAAAGCGGCTTTGTGGTGACGCTCGACAAGTACATTTGGCAGGGCGTCGCCTCGTGGCTGCGCGAGCGCATCGATCGAGGACTTCGCGTGGTTCCGGTCTCGCTTAATGTGTCGCGCGTGGATATCCTTGCCTGCGACGTTGCCGAACATATGGGGGCGCTCGCCGCCCAATACAACCTACCGCCCGAGCTCATGCGTATCGAGATCACCGAGACGGCTTATACGGGGGAGTCCGAGGCCGTGGACAAACTGACAGCCGACCTGCACATCCGCGGCTTCTCGACCTATATGGACGATTTTGGCACCGGCCAGTCCACGCTCGCGATGCTCAAGAACGTCAACGTCGACGTCATCAAGCTCGACCGCACCTTTGTGCCCACCGACCGCGATCAAGGCCGCAGCGCGCAGATCGTGTCATCGATGCTCGAGATGGCGCAGTCGCTCCATCTGCCCGTCGTAGTCGAAGGCGTCGAGACAAATGAGCAGGCGAACATGCTACGACAGATGGGCGCCCGCTACGCTCAGGGCTTCCTCTACTACCGCCCCATGCCGGCGAAGGATTTTGAGGCATTGTTCGATGGTGGCAATAACAACTGATACGCTCGCGCGCAAAACACCACCGTCTAGGGGAGCATTTGTCCCCATTGGCTAACGCATATCCCCAATTCAAACCGAATTGGGGATATGATACGGAGCATCCTGTCACCCAAGGAGGTTATCCATCATGAACGAGTCGTATCGCATGGGCGAGCAGTCAATCATTGCCCATCTTCAGCGGCTTGCGAACGGGGCCTCAACCGCCGAGCTCGACGTTGACGCACTGCCCACGGAGTTGCGCGCCGTCGGCGAGCAACTGCAGAAAACGCTCGCCGTCTTGCAACAAGAACGCCAGCTGCTCGAACGTAGCGCCTATATCGATTCGCTCACCAATCTTGGCAACCGCGGTGGACTCGACCGCCATGTCAATCAGCTCTGGCGCAAAGGCACTCCCTTTACCTGTGCCTATATTGACATCGATCACCTTAAGCACTGCAACGATAAGTTTGGCCACGCCGAGGGCAACCGCTATATTCTGGGCATCTGTCGTGCGCTCACCGAGACCATGGAGCACGATGAAATGCTGTTCCGTATCGGTGGAGATGAATTTGTACTCGTGTCCCCCACGACAGGCGAAGCCGAGCTCGAGCAGCGCTTGGAGCGGACACGCACCGATCTTGTCGAGGCAACATCGGACGGCAAGGCGCCCATGATCGCCAGTTTTAGTTTTGGTTGCTCGCACGTCGACCCGCTTGCAGGCGATACGCGTCGCCAGATGACGATGGATGCCGATCGCAAAATGTATCGCTACAAGCTCATGCACCGCGTGCAGCAACCGAAAGAAGACAACGCGCCGATGCGGCCGATTGCCGATCAACTTCCTTGCAACGACCGCGTGTTCCAGGCGATCTCCATGAGCTCCGAGACACGCTATCCGTTTATCCTTAACCTCGATACCGGCGAATCGCAATGGTCGATTAATGCCGTGCGCGATTTCGACCTACCCTCCCAGCATCCCTACAACTCACTCGATATGTGGCTTGCCCGCGTTCACCCCGAAGACCGCGACAACGTGCGCAGCGAGCTCGATATGGTGGTAAACGGCGCGTGGCACTTCCATTACATGCAGTATCGCGTGATGGATGCTACCGGAGCGTACGTGCTTTGCGACTGCACGGGCTACCGTTTGGACGGCACCGATACCGAGCCCAACATGTACGTGGGCATGATTATCAACCGCAGCCTGGCAGATACGACTGATTCCGTGACCGGCCTAGGCGATATCCACGCCCTGGTCAACGCCATTGGCGAAATGCGTCGCGTGGCGCGCAAGGCGAGCTTGGTCGCCATTAAAATCGACGAGATCGCTCGAGTCAATGCCCGCTTTGGCTTTGATGCGGGCGACCGCGTTTTGGCGGAAAGCGCCGCCTGCCTCATGGATTGTTCGCGCGGCAAGGGTCGTCTGTTCCGTTCGACGGGACCGATGTTCGTGGCGCTTTTCGACGAATTCGATCCCGAAGAGATCGACGCGATCGCAGACGAAATCGAGCGGTTCCTGGGATCGCCCGTGCTCTTTGGCTCATTTGAATATCAGCCGCCCCTTCGTGTGGCCACGCTCCATCTGGACGCCGTCGACCGACAGCCCGTTTCCATTCTGAATGAGCTCAAAGCGCTACTTGAAGAAGCACCGCAGGTACCGGGCACCAAACTGGACTAGCGTCGTGGGGCGCGATGTGAAACACAAGCCGTTTCGCATCGCGCTCCACGCCATCTGCTCTCTCGTGCGATAATCCTCCGCAGAAGTCACCAACAGCAGAGGGAGCTTGTGATGAAGGTTCTTTTGGTCAATGGCAGCCCCAAGGCAAACGGCAACACCGCCCGCGCGCTCGCCGAGGTCGCCGAGCAATTGCATGCCGAGGGCATCGATACCGAGGTGTTCCAGCTGGGCGCCAAGCCCATTCGCGACTGCATTGGCTGTGGCCAGTGCGGCAAGCTCGATTGCCGCTGCACCTTTGACGACGACGTGGTGAACGAGCTGATCGTTGCCGCCGAGCAGGCAGATGGCTTTGTCTTTGGCTCACCCGTCTACTATGCGCACCCCAGCGGACGCATCCTTTCGGCCCTCGACCGCGCCTTCTATGCTGGCAGCAAGGCCTTTGCGCACAAGCCGGGTGCCGCGGTCGCCGTCGCCCGTCGCGGCGGCACGTCGACCACCTTCGATGTACTCAATAAATACTTCACCATCAACCAGATGCCCGTGGTCGCCTCCACCTATTGGAACAACGTCTTTGGCGCCATGCCGGGCGAGGCCGATGGAGATGCCGAGGGTCTGGCCACCATGCGAAATATCGGCAAAAACATGGCCTGGCTCCTGCGTTGCATCGAGGCAGGACAGGTCGCCGGCATCGAAGCCCCCGAAGCCGATCGCGCCAGGACCAACTTCATTCGTTAGAACGGCGGAACATTATATGAACGTGCAAATTTTTGGCACCAAGAAGTCCTTCGACACCAAGAAGGCCCAGCGCTATTTTAAGGAGCGCCGCATTAAGGTGCAGTTTATCGACCTTAAGGAAAAGGAGATGAGCAAGGGCGAGCTCACGAGCGTGATGCAGGCGGTCGGCGGCATCGACAAGCTGCTCAACCCCAAAGCCAAGGACGAGGAGACGCTCGCGCTCATCCAGCACCTCACCCCTAGCCAGCGCTTCGACAAGTTGCTCGAAAACCAGCAGGTTCTAGCCGAGCCCATCGTGCGCAACGGCAAAAAGGCCACCGTCGGTTATTGCCCCGATGTATGGGGAGCCTGGGAGTAGCCTGTGTTATTTGCCGGCGCATGGGTATAAGAGCAGGCGTTTGGCATAAGATTCAACTGTAAGCCATGTCTAACAAAGGAGGGCACATGCCCAACAAACCCGTGAAGATCATCATGCTTACCGGATACCTCGGTGCCGGCAAGACCACGCTGCTCAACCACATCCTCGCTAACGACGGCGGCATCCGCGCCGCCGTGATCGTCAACGATATCGGCGAGATCAACGTCGACGCCAGTCTTATCGCCGACGGCGGCCTTTCCGAGACCGACGACCTCATCCCGCTCACCAACGGCTGCATCTGCTGTACGCTTTCGGACGACCTTGCCAACCAGCTGCAGGGCATCGCCGATTCGGGCAAGTTCGACTACATCATCATCGAGGCCTCGGGTATCTGCGAGCCCATCCCCATCGCCTACACCATCTCGAGCTTCTGCGACGAGGCCAAGGTAGGCGGCGAGCCCAAGCTCGCGCTCGATAACATCGTGGCCGTGGTCGACTGCGCCCGCATGTATGACGAGTTCAACGGCGGTCGCGACCTGCTGGCCGAGGATATCGACGAGGACGACATCGAAAGCCTGCTCATCCAGCAGATCGAGTTCTGCTCCACGCTGATCCTCAACAAGACCGATACCGTCACGCCCGAGCAGATTGCCGAGCTCAAGGCCATCGTGCGCAGCCTGCAGAAAGACGCCGTGATTGTCGAGGCTCAAAACGGCGAGGTCCCCATGGAGGAGCTGCTCGACACCGACCGCTTCGACTTTATGCGCGCCTACAACTCCGCCGCCTGGATCGAGGCCATGGAGCATCCCGAGGAGCACGACGACCCCGAGGTGCTCGAGTACGACATCGAGACCTTTGTGTACTCGCGCCGCAAGCCGTTCGACCTGCAGAAGTTCACCGATTTTGTTGAGCAGGAATGGCCCGACGAGGTCATCCGTGTCAAGGGTCCGCTGTGGCAGACCGGCGATCCGGACATGTGCTACATGTTTGAGCAGGCCGGCCACCAGATGCGCCTGATGGAGAACGGCTTGTTCGTTGACTCCGCGCCCGAGGGCGAGAAGCAGAAGATCATCGACGAGAACCCCGAGATCATGCAAATTTGGGACGACGAGACGGGCGACCGCATGACGAGCCTGTGCATCATCGGCCGTCACATGGACAAGGATGCGCTCATCGCCTCCCTCGATGCCTGCCTGACTGACTGGCACCGCGCCTAGGTTTATCGAAGCGGGCATTTTTCCGCCCACGTAACCGCCAAAACCACCACGAAGGTGCCTGTCCCCTTCGTGGTGGTTTTTCGTTCTGAGCCAAGGAGATTCATGTTCAACATTGTGCTGTATGCGCCCGAGATTCCGGCCAATACGGGCAATATCGGCCGCACCTGCGTAGTTACCGGCGCCCGCCTGCATCTGGTGGAGCCGCTGGGGTTTTCGCTCGACGACAAGACGGTGCGTCGCGCCGGCCTGGGCTACTGGCAAAACTTGGACGTGACCACCTATGCCGGCTGGGAGGATTTCCTTGCGCGCAACGGCCTCTCTCCCGCCGATGGTCGCCTGCATCTGCTGACCAAAAAGGCACGCCGCACATATGCGCAGAGCACCTACCGCGATGGCGACTTCTTGGTCTTTGGCAGCGAGAGCTCAGGGATTCCCGAGGAGCTGCTTGCCGCGGCGCCCGAGCGCTGCGAGCGCATCCCCATGTTGCGCGATTGCGACTCGCTCGAAAACGCCGACGCCTGGGAGGCCCACGAGGAGTCGCTCGGGCATACCGAGGACAGCCACGAGGCCATCCTTCAGCAGGACATCTGCGGCAACTTCGTCAATCCGGACGACTACCGCATCAGCGCCCTCAACCTTTCCAACAGCGCCGCCATCGTCCTCTACGAAGCCCTGCGCCAGACAGACTTTCCGGGAATGTGACAAAGGAACTGTCCCTTTGTCACATTCGGTTATAAGTAGCGACCGGTGATGCTTGCGGAGCAGGCCGCGATGTCGCCCGGCGTGCCGGCGCAGACGATTTGCCCGCCGGCGTCGCCACCGCCCGGGCCCATGTCGATCACGTAATCGGCGTTACGGATAAGGTCGAGATCGTGTTCGATCACGATAACCGTGGCGCCCTTGGCAACAAGGCCGTCGAACACGCTCAACAACACCTGAACATCGAGCGGATGTAGGCCGATCGTAGGCTCGTCGAACACGAATACGGCATCGTCCTGCACGCGTCCCATCTCGCTCGCAAGCTTAAGACGCTGCGCTTCGCCGCCCGAAAGCGCCGGCGTGGGCTCACCGAGCGTGAGATAACCCAAGCCCAGGTCGTGCAAGGTCTGCAAGCGCGCCTGAACCTTCTTGAGTCCCACCGTGGCGTCGAGGGCCTCGTCCACACTCATATCCATGAGCTGCGGCAACGTAAGCAGACTCCCGTCCTTGCCCTCGCGATGGATATGCGAAGCCGCGTCTGCATAACGTGAGCCGCGACATGCCGGGCAGACGATCTCGACGTCGGGCAGAAACTGCACGTCGAGCGATATCGAGCCCGTGCCATCGCACGTAGGGCAGCGCAGAGTGCCAGTGTTGTAGCTAAAGGCACCTGCCTTGTAGCCGGCTGCCTTGGCCTCTGGCGTGCGGGCGAAGGCGCGGCGCAGCTCATCATGGATGTCGGCATAAGTCGCCACCGTCGAGCGCACGTTGGCGCCGATAGGCGTAGCGTCAATCAGGTTTGCGCGGGCAATGCCTTCGGCATCGATCCAACGCACATGTTTTGGCAGGCGCTCGCCGGCTGCCTGCGCCTTGAGTGCCGGGATAAGCGTCTCGAGCACCAACGTCGTCTTGCCCGAACCCGAAACGCCCGTAACCGCGACGAGACGGCCGCGCGGGATATCGACTTCGAGCGGCTTGACAGTATGGATGGCATCGGTTGCCATGCGGATGTGACCCTGGTCGAACATTTCCTCGTCAGTCACCTGCGAGCGCAAGCGCTTGGGCTCGGCGCGCAAAAACGGCGCGATGCGGCTGCCCCGCGATTGCTCGACCTCGTCTACCGTACCAGTGGCAATCACATTACCGCCGCCTGCTCCGGCAACGGGGCCCATCTCGACCAGATAGTCGGCTTCCGCCAGTACGCGCGTATCGTGGTCGACAACGACCACGGTGTTGCCGTCATCCACCAGATCGCGCATCACGCCCACCAAGCCGTCGACATTGGCAGGATGCAGGCCGATCGAAGGCTCGTCCAGCACATAAAGCACGCCCGTCGATCGGTTGCGCACCACGCGAGCAAGCTGTACGCGCTGGCGCTCACCCGTGGAGAGCGTGGCACCGGCGCGATCGAGTGAAAGGTAATCGAGACCCAGGTCGACCAGACGACGGGCCGCGCTCAAAAACGAATCGCAGATATCCGTCGCCATGGGCCGCATCTCGGGCGGCAAGGATGCGGGCACTCCGCGCACCCACTCAATCGCCTCACCCAGCGTCATGGCCGCGGCCTGCGCCAGATTGATACCGCACACCTGGGGCTGGCGTGCAGCCTCGGAGAGACGCGTGCCACCGCAATCGCGGCATGCTCCCTCGCGCAAAAAGCGTGCAACGCGTTTGAAACCCTTATCGTCCTTGACCTTGGCGAGCGCATTCTCGACGGTATAGACGGCGTTGTAATAGGTAAAGTCGAGCGGCGTGGCGCCCTCGCCGTTTTTGGGGACGTAGAGAATGTGCTTCTTAACCGCCGGACCATGAAACACGATGTCGCGTTCTTGAGGCGTGAGCTGGTTAAACGGCACGTCGGTGCGCACGCCCATCTCGCCGGCCACCTGCTTCATCAGATCCCACATGAGCGTGCCCCAAGGATGCACCGCGCCCTCGTTGATAGTCTTTGACTCGTCGGGTACCAAGCTCGCCTCGTCCACCTCGCGCATGACACCGGTGCCGCCGCAGGTGGGACACGCACCGCCACTGTTAAAGGCAAGGTCCTCGGCACTCGGCGCGTAGAACTCGCGGCCGCATGTCGGACACGTGAGCGACAGGCCTGCGGCAACGTTAAGGCTCGGCTCCACACGCGCCCCGCAGCGCGGGCACACATGATGGGCGCAACGGCTAAAGAGCAGACGCAGACTATTGTTGAGCTCGGTCATGGTACCAAAGGTCGAGCGCACGCCCGGCACGCTGGGGCGCTGATGCAATGCGAGCGCCGCCGGCACGTGCAGCACCTCGTCCACTTGGGCGTGCTCGGCCTGCGTCAGGCGACGGCGGGTATAGGTGCTAAGTGCTTCCAAGTAGCGACGCGAGCCCTCGGCATAAAGAACCCCCAGCGCCAGCGAACTCTTGCCCGAACCCGACACGCCGGCAACACTCACGAGCTTTCCCAGCGGAATATCGATATCGACGTCCTTGAGGTTATGGACACGTGCGCCACGCACCTCGATAGCCTGCGGGCTCATCTTCTGTTCCGTCACCTTTATCACCCTACTCATGCCATAAAACTCGATTGCGAATGTACTCGCCCAGCATGGGCACGGTAAACCGGACGAGGCCGTATCCAGCAGCCTCGATGACGCGCTCGCGAATCAGGCTTGCGCGATATTTACTCGCCCAGCTCTGGGTACGCTCGCAACGCTCAATGATATCCGCCATGCGCGTCGGCTTGCCCTCGTCAACCGCCATGGCCTCGATAAAGAGGCGCTGCGGACTGCGCAACCCGTAATACAGAGGCGCGTCAACCGCTTCGTAGAACTCGGAGACGGCATCCGCATGGCCATCCTCGACATCGCACCTTTCAATGACCTGCGAGTTACGGCGGACAGCAGAGCGCCACATGTAATAGCCCACCAGCTGAACCATATAGGGATGCCCCATGCTTTTGCGCGCCGCAAGGTCCGCCGCCTCCACGTCAACGTAAAGACCAGCGTCTTTGACCGTCTGGATATATGAATCGCGCACCTTGGGCAAAGAAATCGCCCCCAGCGTACGCTGTTGGGCGCGTCGCAAAAACGTCACGCTCGGCTCTTCGAGCAGATCGTCAACCATACTGGGTAAGCCGGCAAAAACCAGCGCAAGACCGCGCTGGTCGCTATCGGACAAGCCCGTAGCGCCCTGGTCTCCGAGCACCTGCTGATAGAGAACGGCAAGAGCCGCCAGTTCCTCGATAGACGCAGATTGTGCCTCGTCAATCGCAAACAGTATGCCCTTGCCTGGACCGAGCTTCTTGAGGCGCTCGTTGACCAGCCCCCGTAGCGTCTCGCCCTTTGCCCGAGCCGCCTCGACCGACATCCGACCAAACGACGGCCCAAACTCCATTGACGTCACAACGGGTTTATTCGAGCGAAGCGCGTCGGCCAGGCGATCGCACAAGCCAAGCGAAGCAGAATCGGAGACAACCGCCCATCCGCGCTCATTGGCTAGACGTTGCAGCTCCCGCAGGAGAACCGTCTTGCCGCAGCCGCGGTTTCCCGTAATGAGCATGAGCCCGCCCGGCGCTCCGGCGCCGTTATCGAGCCCTTCCTCAAAATCTTCGACGACCGACTCGCGACCGATGAGCATCGGGGGCCGCTTGCCTGCCGTCGGCTTAAAGGGATTTGGATTCATGCCGGCCTCCTCGGATTGGCAAACCCTGATAATAGTTATACCAACTTATACCAAGTTATACCAATAGCATGTGACAAAGGGACTGCCACTTTGTCACATGTGGCCGAAAAACTCGGCGTCTGCCGCTCGCCAGGGACGGAAGGTGGCGGGATCGACCTTTACGTGCGCCGCGGCGGGTACGTCGTACCATTTGACCGTGTAGCCGGCGCCGTGAGAGCAAAAAACCGAGTCGGGTGTGTTGGGCAGATCGGCCTCGGGCTCATAGGCGGCCGCCTCGATGACGCGCTCGGCATCATGACAGGCCGCATAACCGGCGAACTCCAGGTACAGATGCCCGCGACCGCTCGTGTAGGCAGCCACCTCCAGCGCATAATCCTGCACCTCGGATGCCGGCACGCGACCCACAAGCTTCGCCCGGTCTCCCGCCATCGCCGGTGGCTCGTACTCGGCACCCATGCGCGTGGCATCCGAGAGCGCCCGGCCCACGCACTCCCCCGGCACCTCAACCTCAAAGTGGTACCACGGCTCCAACAGCACCGCCGCGCCAGCCTCACGCGCCTGCATGAGCCCCTGACGAATCGCGCGGTACGTGGCCTGGCGAAAATCGCCGCCCTCGGTGTGTTTGGCATGCGCGCGGCCGCCCGTGAGCGTAATGCGCACATCGGTGATGGGCGAGCCGGTCAGCACGCCCAGGTGGTCGCGCTCCATGGCGTTGGTGAGTGCCAGACGCTGCCAGTTAAGATCGAGCTCGTCGGTCGAGGTCACGGTGCCAAACTGCACGCCCGAACCTGCTGGCAACGGCTCCAGGCGCAGATGCACCTCGGCATAGTGGCGCAGCGGCTCAAAGTGGCCCACGCCCTCGACCGGCTGCGAGATAGTCTCCTTATAGAGAATGCCGCCGGGCTCAAACCCAACCGTAAGACCAAAGCGATCGGCCAGCACCCGCTGCACGACCTCGAGTTGCACAGCGCCCATCAACTGCAAATGAATCTGCTCAAGATGCGTATTCCAGCTCACGCCAAGCATGGGATCTTCGTCCGCCAACTCAGTCAGCGCTTTGAACACCGCATGGACGTCATGTTCGCCCGGCAGCACCGTATAGGTGAGGACTGGCGCAATGACGGGCGCATCGCCCGCGGGCTCCGCGCCCAGGGCGTCCCCTGGGCGAACGTACGCAAGACCCGTCACGGCGCAGATGCCGCCAGCAGCAACTTCCTGGGCAAGCTCGTATTTCTCACCGTTATAGATGCGCACCTGATCGACCTTCTGTTCCCATGCCTCGGCACCGGAACGTCCGTCAATCATCTGCTTGGCGCGCAGCATGCCGCCGGTCACTTTAACCCAAGCCAAGCGCTCGCCACGATCCCCGCGGCTGACACGATAGACGCGCGCAGCAAACTCCGGGAGCCACGCCTGCTCACGCATCAGCGCGCATATGCCATCCAACAGCTTGTCCACACCCTGGTCCTTGAGCGCCGAGCCGGCAAAGCAGGGAAAGAGCTTGCGCTCAACAACCATGCGCGACAGCGTTGCGACGGAAAGCTCGCCCGCCTCGAGAAACTCCTCGAGCGCCGCCTCGTCCAACGCGGCAGCGTCCTCCCAGGCGGCACCGCCCGCCAGCAGCTCGCTGGCATCCAGGCAGCCTTCGGAAAGACGCTGCCCAAGCTGTGCCAGCAAAACATCGCGGCCGGGATTCTCCAAATCGATTTTGTTGATATAGATGAACGTCGGAATGTCATAGCGCGCAAGCAGGCGCCACAGGGTTTCGGTGTGCCCCTGCACGCCATCGTTAGCGCCCACAACTAAAATCGCGTAGTCGAGCGCGCGCAATGTGCGCTCCGCCTCGGCAGAAAAATCGACATGCCCTGGTGCATCCACGAGCATGACGTGAGTATCGCCGTGGTCGAGCACGGCCTGCGACGAGAAAATCGTGATGCCGCGCTCACGCTCGATCGCGTTGGTGTCCAGATGCGAATCGCCATCGTCCACGCGGCCGCGCTTGCGAATGCGACCCGCGTTGAACAGCATGGCCTCGGCCAACGTGGTCTTGCCGGCATCGACATGCGCCAAGATTCCAACGACCGCTTGCTTCGACATGGCTCTCCTCTTATTACAAGCCCATCGCACGCGGCAACGGACGTTCACGCTCCACACTGGATGATACAATTTACGGGCCGGCGGGCGAAGCGGGCCCTATCCCCCGACCGAGCTCATCGCCCCGCGTTGCCGCGCGGCGATTTTCGTAGGTTCGCGCCTTGCGAAAGCCGGCACCTCCCCTTTTGTCTGCCCGGTCTCATCTGAGACGGTAACAATGCGAGTCCCACAACGACGCGTTTTACCAAAAATGGCCCCACTCGGGGCCATTTTTTATTTGAGCTGGGTGACGATACGTGCCTTGGCTCCTACGCCTCGCGCAGCCAATCAAACGCGACACGCGGCGTACCGTCCGACACATATACGATACCGGCGCGCTTAAACCCGGCCTTGGCGATGACGCCCTGCATGGGCAAGTTGTCCTCGTGCGTGTCGATACGCAAGTGGCTGGCGTGCTCCTTGGCAAAGGCAAACATCGCTGCCGCGATACCGTGCACGGTGCCGTCGGATGCCACGCGATGTAGCACATGGTATGGAGCGTCGCTGCGCCAGGCGCCATCCTCAATGACGTCATAGCACTCGTCCGGGCCCGGTAAAAAGGCAAACGTCGCCACCACGCGACCGTCGACTTCGCACACATAGCTGCCATCGGCGGCGATATCGGCAGCCAGCTGCTCGGCCGAAGGCGTGCCCTCGGGCCACTGCGTGGCGTTACCATGCGCGCGCATAAAGGCGCGGGCCGCGTCATAGATAGCCATGACGGCGGGAATGTCGGTATCGAGGGTTTTTCTGATCATCGCGCGGCGACCTCACGTTTATTGGTATCACTTTGATTGAGCAATGATACCAACGTTTGGAGAGGGGCGCGAAGCAGATGGGGAGCAAAAAGCGAGCCGCCTGGTCAAAAGCCAAAAGCGAGTTTTTGGGCGCTGCCACCGGCGGCGATATGAGCGACCTGTTTGCACGCGAGGACGAGCGCCGCGACGCCCTGGACGCCGAGCGCGACGAGGCTTGGCGCTATAAGTCGTGCGAGCGCAAAAACCGTTACGACACACGCGCCGAAGCCGAGGCCGTTATGGCCGACTGCGAAAACCGCGGACGGCGTGGTTTGGCCTGCTACAAATGCGAATACTGCGGCGGCTGGCACCTGACGTCGCACCCTTGGAAATAGACCCCGCATCGGCACGGCGCTGGCGAAGCGCCAGCCATCGTGCACAAGCTACGGGCGCGGCGGCACCAAAACATCGTAACGAACGGCCTTGCCCGCAAGCTGATAGCTCGGCTTAACGCCGGCAAGCAGCGGCCCCTTCACCGGTCGCTTGATAACGACCTTGCGCGGGTGCACCGCAAGCGCAGCTTCGACCAGCGTTTCCTCATCGGCGCACGGCTGCTCCAGATGGTGCAAGAGCTGAAACTTCTTTTTCACCGCCGCGCTCTTGGTGCGCTCGGGAAACATGGGGTCCAGATACACCACGTCGGGAGCCGCGAGCTCGCCCCGCTCGATCAGCTCGGCCGTATGGCGAAGACCGGCAATGCTGTCCTCGCCCGCATGTAAGTGCATGCGCGCCACGGCGGCCGCAAGCGCCGGATCATCTGCCGCGCGATCCAGGGCATCCTGGAGGAGCGCCGCGATCACGCAATCCTGCTCATACAAATCGACCGCAAAACCCGCGGCAGCCAGCAGCAGCGAATCCTCGCCAAAGCCTGCTGTGGCATCAATCGTCCATGGTTGCTCGATGCCTTTTGTGCGCGCAGCCTTCACCAGTAGCTCTTGCTGCAGACGACCCTGCTTGAGCCGTGGAAGCATGCGGCCAAAATCGGCACGCAACTCCATCGTGCCGTCGGTGAGCGTAAGGCCCTCGGACGTCCGCACGAGCTCGAGCCCAGCAGCCCGAGCAACAGAAAAGGGATCGACGACGCCCATGGACACTCCTTAGCAAGCAAAACGAATACGTGAGCGCCACCTCAGTTGGCACCCAACCGTCCGCTATTGTCCCACACGCGACATGGTCCACAGCATCCCAATGCAAAGCACCGCCATCAATCCCGTGCACACGGCAGCGATCACGGAATCGCCCATACGCCTTCCTAACGAACGCGGCTCACGCACTTGCTTGGCTCCGTACATCACGGCTCCTCCTTCGGTCCAGCTCTTACCATGGCCCCATCATCGCAGCGCCGCGCATACGCTGCCATCGATTTGACTTACGCCCAGCTTTCCTTTTTGAAAGGTTGGACCGTACAGGCAAGAGACGCTTTCAAACGCATGCATCGCCCCGTTGAACTACAATGTGCTTCACCATATGTGCAGCACATAGGGTGCGCCAGGTTGGCGTACTCGTATCGAAAGGACCAGCCATGAGCTTCACTCGCAAGACACTCAAAATCCTTGCCCTGATTTATTTTGTTCTGGGCATCGCCAGCCTCGTCATCGGTATCACCGGCATCGCAACCGGCAAATTTGAATCCGTCTACGGATCGAATGCCATGCTCGCCGCGGTCGTGCTTGTCGCCAAGGGCGTTATCGACCTTGCCGCAGGTGTTGCGGGCATCAAGGGCGCCAACAAGCCTTCGCAGGTGGATGGCGCGTTTAAGCTCGGCATCGTTGCCGCAATCGCCACGATTGCGCAGGCTGTGCTCACCCTTCCCGCGTTTGGCGGCGACGCCATCAACTTTGGCGCCTTTGTCATCGTGGTCTACGACCTGTTCTTTATTCAGCAGGCGCACGCCGTTAAGGCCGAGAACAAGGACCGCCTGTAGGCGCTCACTCCTCATAACCTCTGCAGTCAAGCACTAAAAAGGGCCGATCGCGCAACAACGCGGTCGGCCCTTTACGTTTGCCCAGATAAAACCCGCCAAGATAAACCTGTCCCTTTTTGGCAGGTTGCTAGCAGTGGCGGTACTCGGCGATGATGAAGTCGATGTCGGTTTGAAGGGCATCCAAATTTGCCAGGCGCTCTTTGTCGGCAGGGCGCGTGCGGTAGTAGTACGGCGTCATCTGGAACACCGCCTCGATGTCAGCCTGGGTCTGGAGCGTAATGTTCGCAGACACCCGCAGCGTTGAGGCCAACTCGAGTTCGGTGGTCTTCGGCAGCTTCTCGTCATTGAGATATGGCGTGTCGTAGAGCACCTCTTTGAGGCCAAACAGATGCCGAGCACCCGGCACCACGGTATAGAGCGAGCCCTCTGGCGCCAGCACGCGGGCAAATTCGCGCTCGTTAAAGGGGGCAAAGAGCTCGGTCACCATATCGAAGGCGCCATCGGCCACGGGGATAGCCTTCATGTTGGCCACGAAGTAGGTCGCATCGCCGCGCTTGGCGGCCAGGCGCACCATCTCTTTGCCCAGGTCGAAACCGTAAGCATCTACGCCCGGCACCGCACCCATGGCGCTGGTGTAGTAGCCCTCGCCACAGCAAATATCGAGCAACGTCATGGGGCAGTTCGTTGACGCGGCACGACCAGACACCCGCTCGCGCACCAGCTCGACCATCGCATCGCGCAACGGCGCATAGTAACCGCGGTTCAGAAAGTCGCGACGGCTGCGTGCCTGCGACTTGGGATCGCCCATGGAGTCACCGCTCTTGGACGAGCGCAGCAGATATAGATAGCCCTCGCGCGCACGGTCAAATCGGTGTCCGCCCGCGCATGCAGCACCGCGCTCGTCGTCCACCAACGGTTCATGGCAAACGGGACACAACAACATGGCAACTCCTTAGCGCGAACAACACAACGCCCACCATTGTCGCACGCCTTCCCCACCTAGTCATAGAAGAGACAAGGAGTGTCCCCAGCTGCCGGCAGAAAAGGAACGTCCCTAAGTGCCGGCTGGCTGCATTAGGAGTATCATCGTCTGCGCAAATAAGCACGAAAGAGCATATTAGAGATTGAGAGCGTATGGCAGACACCGCATCTAAGCACATTGACATGACCACCGGCTCGCTATGGCGCAATATTCCCCTGTTCGCCTTTCCCGTCGCCGCCACGAGCATCCTTGAGCAGCTGTCGAACCTCATCGCCACGGTCATCATCGGTAACTTCTCGGGCGACCAGGGAACCCTCGCCATGGCGGCGGTCGGCTCCAATGTTCCGCTTACCAGTCTTATGCTCAACCTTTTTATTGGCATGTCGCTTGGCTCCAACGTGGTCATCGCCAACGCTATCGGCCGCAACGATCAGAACATGGTCAAACGCGCCGTCCATACCTCGATTTTAATGGCGCTCGTGGGCTTTGTCGTCATCGCACTGGGCGAGATCTTTGCCGAGCCCATGCTCGCTGCGCTCAACGTGCCTGCCGAGACCATGCCGCTCGCTTCGCTCTACCTGCGCGTCTTTTTGCTCAGCATGCCCTCGATCTTGCTCTACAACTTTGAGGCCGCGATCTTCCGCTCCGTCGGCATCACCCGCATGCCGCTGCAGGCACTTGCCGTGTCCACCGTCCTCAACATTGGCCTGGACCTCATCTTTGTCCCCGTACTCCACTGGGGCGTCGCGGGCGTCGCCATCGCCACCGCCATCGCCTACACCGTCAGCGCCGCTACGCTCTTTATCCGCCTGCTCAAGACCGACTCCGTCGTCCGCGTCACCCCACGCGACCTGGCTATCGACCCCGTCGCCCTCAAGCGCATCGTCAAGATCGGCCTGCCCGCCGGCATCCAAAGCGCTGTCTTTGCCGTCGCCAACATCATCATCCAGTCCGCCATCAACAGCTTGGGCACCGAGGTCATGGCGGCATCGAGCGCTGCCATGAGCCTGGAGTACGTGTGCTACAACCTGCTCAACAGCTTTAGCCAGGCCTGCACCACCTTTGTGGGACAAAACCACGGTGCCCGCCAAATCGACCGCTGCACCAAGACGCTCAAGGTCTGCCTGGTCGAAGGCGGCATCGTTGCACTCACCACCATCGTCATCATCGTCGGTCTGGGGCGCGAGATCCTGGCGCTGTTCAACAGCGACCCCAACATCGTCTCGATCGGCTATATCCGCGTGTGCTCGATCTTCCCGGCATACGCCTTTAGCATGTTCTACGAGAATATGTCCGGCTACCTGCGCGGCTTTGGCATCTCGCTCATGCCCGCCCTCATCACCATGATCTGTGTCTGCGGCATCCGCTTCTACTGGGTATTCTGCGTGTTTCCGCACTTCCGCACCTTTGCGAACATCATGATGGTCTACCCCATCAGTCTGGGCACCACGGCGTTCTTTATGGTCGTGGCGGTATTGCTCTGCCATCCGGCACACACCTACCGTCTGACGCAAGCCAAAGCGACAGCCCGCTAATCACCACACTCAACGCCATGCCAGTCATTAATTGACAATATGTGAGCTCATATAGTCGATAAAGTGCCTCGTGGCGATAGGCATGGTGTCCCAGCTGCGCCAGGCCGCCACCACGTCGCGCGAGGGAGCGTGCACGATGGGACGCACGCGAATATCGGCCCTCATGCCCTCGACGGTACGGCGATACAGCATACTCACGCCTAGGCCCTCCTCCACCATCGCCATGATGGTGTAGTCGTCGGTCACCTCGCTCGTCACGTGCGGCAACAGCCCATGCGCCGCGAATGCATCGAGCACCAGGCTCTGTTCGCCCTCATCCAGCAGCACAAACGGCCCGGACGCCAGGTCGGCGAGCGTCACCTTTTCCTTTGCCGTCAGCGGATGCGCGGCCGGCAGCAGTGCCACCAACTCGTCGTGATAGACCACGCGCTTCTCGAGCCCCGCGGTAAATCCGCGTGCCGTAAAACAAAAATCAACCACGCCATCGTGCACCCACTGAGCGTTGCGCGTGTAATCGCCCTGCTTGAGGGTAAAGTGCACGCCCGGGTGCAGGGCCCCAAAATCGCGAATCACGCGCGGCAACACGGTACGACTCACGTTGGTAAACGTCGCAATGCGAATGTCAGTCGACGAAAGCCCCAGCAACTCCTGACGCTTGCCCTCAAGCTCGGCCTCGGCAGTTACAATCTGGCGCAGATACGGCAGATACTGTTTGCCGTCGCGCGTAAGCGATACGCCCTGCTTACCGCGCTCGATAATCGTGGTGCCCAGCTCGCGCTCGAGCGCCTTGACGGCCTGGCTCACCGCGCT
Source organism: Collinsella sp. (assembly GCA_019419445.1). Classification (GTDB taxonomy): domain Bacteria; phylum Actinomycetota; class Coriobacteriia; order Coriobacteriales; family Coriobacteriaceae; genus Collinsella. The sequence goes on along the minus strand of DXZX01000005.1, from coordinate 53,257 downwards.
TTGCGTATAGCCCAGCTCGTCGGCCGCGCCCTTCAGACTGCCGCAATCGACCACCATACATACAATCTGATATCGCGATGCCATCGTGCCTCCACATCGATGTAGCCGTAAAACGTTTTGCCAGCGCTTTTTCTAGCAACATTAGTATTTCTTAATCATACTGAAGATACATTCGCTTTACTACATCCACATCTGGGAGCAGAATCCTTTTTGCGAAACCGTTCTGTAACAAAAGGAGTCCCATGGATCGCAAAAAAGCAATCGCGCTCTCATTTTCCGTTCCCGTCGCATGGGGCTTTTCGTACCCCCTCATGAAGATCGGCATGGACAGCATGAACGCCACGAGCATCGTTGCGTTGCGCTGCATCATCGCCTTTGCGGCTTGCCTTGTGCTCTTCCACAAGCACGCTTTCCGCATCAACCGCGACCTTATGGTTCGCGCCGCCATCATCGGTGCCATCATGGCAACCGAGCTCACCTGCATGTGCCTGGGCTCCAGCCTCACCTCCGCCTCCACCGCCGGTTTTTTGCAGAGCCTGACGGTCGTGATCGTCCCGTTTGCCAACGCGGCCCTGCTGCGTCGCGCCCCCGAGCGCAAGGTGCTCGTCGGCACGGCCATCGTCACCTGCGGCATGCTGCTGCTCTCGGGCGCCGACTTTACCAGCCTGAATCCCGGCGCGATCATCATGCTGCTCTCGGCCTTTATCTATGCCGGCCACATTATCGTAGCCAAGCGCTTTGTCGAAGAAGTCGACCCGCTGGCCCTGGGCGTTTGGCAGTTGGGCTTTGGCGGCCTGTTCTCGGGCATCGCCGCATGCACCTTGGGCGGTTTCACGCTTCCCAGCACGCCCAACGAGATCGTCGTGGTCGTCGCGCTGGCACTCATCTGCTCTGCCTACGGCTTTATCACCCAGACGCTCGTGCAGCCCCACGTGCCTGCCGAGACCACCGGCTTTGCCTTCTCGCTCGAGCCGGTCTGTTCCGCCGTCTTTTCGTTCTTCCTGGTCGGCGAGGTCCTGAGCCCCATCGCCTTCTTTGGTGCCGCCCTCATCCTCACCGGCGTCATGGTGGCAACCATCGAGCTTCCGCGCCTTCGCGCACATGGACAGGCTCGCATGGCAGGAGCGCCCGAGCACGTCTCGTAGACCCCACTCTTCATACAGCCGCGGCATAAAGGCAACCGGTGCGCCTTTACAATAGATGACAACAGAGCATCTGCCATAAAGGAGCCCCATGGACACCGCAACCCGCGACCGCAACATAGCGACTTGGTTGGGCGATGCGCCGCAGCCGGTACGTGACACGACGAACCAGCTGCTCGAGCGCATCGCCCTTTTGCGTGCCGAGCAAACCATCTACCCGGCACAAGACGACATCCTCAATGCCCTCGCCTACACGCCGGCCGACCAGGTCAAAGTTGTCATTTTGGGTCAAGACCCCTATCACGGGCCCAACCAGGCCATGGGACTGTCGTTCTCGGTCCCCGCGACGCAAACCAAGTTGCCGCCGAGCCTGCGCAACATCTACAAGGAACTCAAAGCCGATCTGGACTGTCCTATTCCCGCCACAGGAGATCTAACGCCATGGGCACAACAGGGCGTCCTGCTCCTTAACACCACGCTCACCGTGCGCGAGCATGCCGCGAACTCGCACGCCAAACTGGGCTGGAGCACGCTCACCGACTACGTTATCGAACGCTGCTGTCAGCTGCCCAGGCCGGTCATCTTTTTGGCATGGGGTCGCTTTGCCCAGCAGATGGTCGAAGGCAAGCTCGCCGCGACCGGCGCGGGCAAGGCAGCCGGTAAGTTCTGCCTGGCCTCCACGCACCCCTCGCCGCTTTCGGCCAACCGTGCCACGGCAGAACTCCCCGCTTTTATGGGGTCGCGCCCCTTCTCGGCAGCCAATCGGCTACTCGAACAATACGGCTCGACCCCCGTCAACTGGACTAGCCTCGGCTAAAAATCGATACATCAAAAACGCGCCCGACGGCTTTCCATCGGGCGCGTTTCCTATTCGGGCCAAATAAATTGTGTGCGGCCGGCCTCGCCACCGTCAATGAGCAGACTCTGCCCGGTCATAAACCGGTTGGTCACGCCCACAAAGTAGATCCACTCGGCGATCTCTTGGGCGGTGGCCCAGCGCTTAAGCGGCGTGAGCTCCATAATCTGGTTCCACAGGTGTTCGTCTTCCATCACACAACGGTTGAGCGGCGTGATAACGCCGCCCGGGTCCACGCTGTTGGCGATGGCCTGCGGCGCCAGGCGGTTTGCAAGGTTCTTGGTGTAGGCGATAACGCCGCCCTTGCTGGCGGCATAGGCGGGAAACTCCGACCCCGTATGCCCGCTCGCCGACCCCACATTGACCACGGATTTAATAGCCGGCGCCGGCTTGGCGGCAAGCCCCTCCCCCACAAAGGCGTAACGCTCGGTCACGTTGATGGTGCCACACAGGTTGGCGGCAATGTCGTCGGCCGAATCCTGCGTACCGGCAACGTTTACGATTACCTGGGGTTCAAGGTCGTCTGGAAACGAGTCCGGTTCGCGGACATCAACGATCAGATGGCGGTAGCGCTCGTGTTCGATCGCCGCCGGCAGCAGATCAAAACCCACGACCTCGTGGCCCTCGTCCAAAAAACGCTGCACGCACGCGGCTCCGATACCGCCCGAGGCACCCGTGATCAAAACCCGCATACTTGCTCCTTAGGCGGTTGCGTGACGCTCGAGGTACTCGGCGCCCACATTCTCGCGCTCCCAGCCGCGCACGACCTTGTAGCCCACGGGGCTCAGGAAGACCTCGCACAGCAGCTCGGCAACAGCGCCGGTCAGCGAGCACATAAGGACCTGCACCCAAGTCCAACCAAAGAACGTGTGGCTCACCACAATGGCAAAGACCAGGTTGTCGATAAACTGGCCAACACCCGTGGACACATAGGAACGGAAAGCGAAGCTCGCAAAGTTATTCTTTTTGAGCATACGGCCGAGCGACTGGTTGAGCGTGGAGTTAACCACGGCAGAAACGAGCATTGCCAGCGAAGAGCCCAGCACCACGTACCAGGTGCCGCCGATGGTGGCGTTAAGGGCAGTGTTGACCTCGATCATGCCGGTGTCGTAGTAGGCGCCCCACATACCGGGCGTGAGCGAGCATGCCCAAAAGCACAGGCTCACGGCCAGGTTGACCAGCAGCGCGAGGATAGAGATTTTGATGGATGCCTTGGCGCCAAAGCGCTTGCAGATCATGTCCTGGCACAAAAACGAAACCCAGCTCACTACAAAGCCGCAGTCGAGCGCCAGATATGGCAGGCTGATAAGCTCTTTGTTGGCCAGCAAGTTCATCATGATGACGCTCACGAAAAACAGCGAAACTGTCGCCGCGGGAATGCTCCGCAACAGGACCTTGTAGTCCTCCATGACCTTCTTGATCATTATGTACTCCTTTGGTTTTAGGTTTAACGAGCAGGATATCGGACCCGAACTGCTCGGACGCCCCGGTCTTGAGACGACGGTGGGTATGATAGCCGCTCACACGGCATCAGGCAAGCAACCGGCGCGGCAGCCCCGCAGGGCCACCGCGCCGATGCGTTAAAACGCTACGTTGCCAAACTCCGACAGGATAAGGTCGGGGTTGTGGTCGGTTGCCCAGTCCACGTTCCACGGGCTCGTGAACAGCAGCAGCTTACCGCCGCGCATGTCCTCGACGCGCAGGGTGTCGCGCGTGAGCGAAAGAGCCGGAATGTCAATGGTATCAGGGTCGTTCTGGATCCAGCGAATGTCCGTATAGGGCAGCGGCTGGCGACGAACCTCAACACGATATTCGGCCTTGAGGCGGCGCTCGAGGACCTCAAACTGCAGTACGCCGACCACGCCCACGATGACGCTCTCCATGCCGGCACCAAGCTCGCGGAAGATCTGGATGGCGCCCTCCTGGGCAAGCTCCTCCATACCCTTGACGAACTGCTTGCGCTTGAGCGTGTCGACCTGCGTAATGCGAGCGAACATCTCGGGGGCAAACGTCGGGATCTGCGGATACTGCACGTGGCGCTTGCCAGAGCACACGGTGTCACCGATGCTAAAGATACCCGGATCGAACAGGCCCACGATATCGCCCGCGTACGCCTCGTCCACGATGGCGCGGTCATCGGCCATCATCGACGTGCCCGTGGCAAGCTTGAGCTTGCGGTTGCCCTGCACGTGGAAGGCATCCATGCCGCGCTCGAACTTGCCCGAGCAAATGCGCACAAAGGCGATGCGGTCGCGGTGGTTCTTGTCCATGTTGGCTTGGATCTTAAACACAAAGCCGCTAAAGTCGTCGCGGCAGGGATCGACCGGCTCGCTGGTGAGCGTATCGGTATAGGCGCGCGGCGTCGGGGCCAGACGCAGGAACTCCTTGAGGAAGGGCTCCACGCCAAAGTTGGTGAGCGCCGAGCCAAAGAACGCCGGGCTCAGCTTGCCGCAGGCCACAGCATCCAAGTCGAGCTCGTCGCCAGCGCCATCGAGCAGCTCGATGTCGTCCATCAGGTTCTTATGGTTCTCCTCGCCGATGAGCTCGTCCATGGAAGGATCGCCCAGCTCGGCCTCGACCTCGGCGACCTTCTTGGTGGCGTTGGCGTGACCGTCGCCCTCGAAGGCGATAACGCGACGGGTCTGACGGTCGAACACGCCGCGGAAGTTGCGGCCGCTGCCGATCGGCCAGTTCATGGGATAGGTGTTGATGCCCAGAACATTCTCGATCTCTTCCATGAGCTCAAACGGATCGCGAGCCTCGTGGTCGAGCTTGTTCACAAAGGTGAAGATGGGAATGTGGCGCAGCGTACAGACCTTAAAGAGCTTCTTGGTCTGGGCCTCGACGCCCTTGGCGCCGTCGATGACCATGACTGCGGCGTCGGCGGCCATAAGTGTACGGTAGGTATCCTCCGAGAAGTCCTGGTGACCGGGGGTATCGAGGATGTTGACGCAGGCGCCGTTGTAGGTGAACTGCAGCACCGAGGAGGTAACGGAAATGCCGCGCTCCTTCTCGATGTCCATCCAGTCCGAGACGGCGTGCTTGGCCGAGCTCTTGCCCTTGACCGAACCGGCAGTCTGGATGCTGCCGGTATAGAGCAGCAGCTTCTCGGTAAGCGTGGTCTTACCGGCGTCCGGGTGGCTGATGATCGCGAATGTGCGGCGCGACGAGATTTCATCCGACAGGCTTGCCATGCGGATCCTTTCTTGCATTGAGTGCATTACGTCGATGTAACCGCACTATTGTAGCCGCGAAATCCCGCTCTAGGGCGCCTATCAGGACAAATTCATCAGTTGGGGCCTGGGTAGCCGGCCCAATCCGAATTTGTCTCTTGCATAACTGTGCATAGTGTATATATACTGTGCTTACCGGTTATATACACGTGTAGCCCAACAGCTAAGGAGCCGCTGTGGACATTATCCTATCCAATTCGAGCGACAAGCCCATCTATGAGCAGATCTCCTCGCAGGTCAAAGCGCAGATCCTTTCGGGCGCACTCGCTGCGGGAGCCAAACTACCCAGCATCCGTACGCTCGCGAGCGACCTCGGCGTGAGTGTCATCACCACCAAGCGCGCCTACGCCGACCTGGAGCAACTCGGCTTTATCTGCACCGTGCAGGGCAAGGGCTGTTTTGTCGCCGAGGGCAACCAAGAACTCTTGCGCGAAAACCAGCTCTGCCATATCGAAGAGCTGCTTGCGAAAGCGGCGAGCCAAGCCGAAGCCTTGGGCGTCACGCGCGACAAGCTGCACGAGATGCTCGACCTCGTAGCCCCCGAAACCATGCAGTAGCCATCTGCAAGAAAGGCTATACCATGCAAAAGTTGCTAGAACTCAAAGGTGTATCGCGCCGCGTGAGCGACCGCTTTTCACTGCGCGACGTCACGCTTGCCGTGGAGCCCGGCCAGATCGTTGGCTTTGTGGGCGCAAATGGCGCCGGCAAGACGACGACCATTCGCGCCGCGCTTGGGCTTATAAAGCCCGATGCCGGCGAGGTGCATCTGCTTGGACAGCGCTGCGACGCCAACGCGCCCGACGAGACGCAGCGCCACCTGCGCTCCCGCATCGGGCTTGTCCTGGACACGTGTCCCTTCCCCTCCACGCTCAAGGTGGGCCAGGTCGAGAAGCTCGTAGGCCCGGCATACCCCACGTGGAGCTGCGAAACGTTCGCCGGATTCATCGACCGATTTGGCCTCGATCCCAAGACGAAGGTCAAGGACCTCTCCCGCGGCATGGGCATGAAGCTGCAGCTCGCCTGTGCGCTCAGCCACAATGCCAAGCTGCTCGTTTTGGACGAAGCCACCGCGGGCCTCGATCCCATGGCGCGCGAGGAACTGCTCGACGAGTTGCTTGCCTTTGTCGCCGACGGCCAGCACAGCGTGCTGCTCTCGAGCCACATTACATCCGACCTCGATCGCACTGCCGACCGCGTCATCTGCATCGATAACGGCTCGATTGTGTTTGACCTGCCGCGCGAGGACATTACCGACCGAGCCGGCATCGCCCACTGCACCCAAGCACAGGCCGCAGAGCTTATGGCTTGCGTCGAAGGTGCCCGTGCCGCCCACCACGCCTATAGCGTGGACGTGCTCGTACCCAACCGTCGCGAGGCGCTCGAGGCCTTCCCCGAGATTCCCTGCGACCGAGCAACCATTGATGACTATCTTCGCCTCATACTGAAAGGGGCTTCGAAATGAAACGCGCCTTTATGTCTGAGCTCGCCATCGTCCGCACGCTTGTCCCGAGCATCGCGGGCGTCGGCCTGTTCATCTTCGTCGTACTAACCCTCGCCAACGCATCGGATGGCGATGCCAGTATGAGCGCCGGCGCCTGCGCGGTCAGTGCCATGTCGCCCATCGTGGTCATGAGCTCGCTGGCCGGCTACGACAATCAAAACGGATGGGAGCGCTATCGGGCAACGCTGCCCCTCTCGCGCAAAGACATCATCTGCGCACGTTACCTCTGCATTGTTGCCTTCTCGGCCATCATGGCGTGCGCGACCGTGCTTTTGAGCACCATCACTCTTCCGTTCTTCGATCACACGGGCATGCCCTCGACGGGACAGATCGTCTTTGAGACCACAATAGCCTCCGCCGCATCGATGCTCATCTCCCTCATGATGGTGTTTCTGGCACAGCCGCTGTTCTTTCGATTTGGACACATGGAGGCGCTGCGCCTTTCCGTCGGCCTGTTTGCCCTGCTCGGATGCCTTGCCATGGCCACGCTGAGCTCCTCCAACCCCATCAGCAACTGGCTCATGTCGATTGCTGGGGCGAATCCCGATCCCGCCGTCCTCGGCTGCCTGTGCGCAGGAATTGCCGTACTGGCCCTCACGCTATGTGCAATCAGCTGCACCGTCAGCACCAAGGTCTATCGGGCACGCGACCTGTAGGCAAGCAAATCTCGACCCACGCGGGCCGCAATCGGTCGCAATCGCCCATCCGCAAATCCATGGCAAACGGCATGTCCCCGGCGTGCGCCACCGTACTACTTGCGCAGCGGCTTGGGAAGCGGAATGCCGGCGGCGATAACAGCGGCGATGATCATGCAGACGATGCCCTTGAGCGGGAAGCACATGAGCAGCAGGCCCACGACCATGACGGGCTGACGCATGACGGCACCCATCGTCGAGGCGGTGCAGACGGCGACGCAAAAGACCGGATCTGCGCCGGTGAGGATGGCAAGGCCATAGCCCAGGCTCACACCCGAGAAGATAACCGGGAAGAAGTGGCCGCCGCGCCAACCAAGGTTGATGAGGGCGGGCGTCAGCATGGCCTTAACAAGACCGGTCGCGATAAGCACGCCAGCGGGAATGGTCAGATAGGTTTCCATGAGCACATCGGCCTGGGTCTCGCCGGCAAACATGGTGTAGGGCAGGACCGTGCCACAGATGGCGAGCGCCAGGCCGGCCAGCATGGCCTTGACGACCGGGCGCTCCCCTATTGCATGGGACAGTGCCTCGCTTGCATGCTCAGAGACAAAGTACAGCCAACCGCAGACCGTACCGACGAGCGACAGAGGAATAAGCCAGGCAAGCTCAAGATTGCCCACCTGGGCAGCCTCGAACCTGGGCATGCCCATGCCGCCGCCCATAAGCTGGCCGAGCAGCAGGTAGGTACCCAGACCGCCGGCAATCGCAATGCCGTAGACCACGGTCTTTTGCGCCTTGGGAAGCTTGATCGTGATCTCATCGGACGCGGACTCATCGTCATTAGCGCCCTGGCCGTCGGCGCTACCGGCAAGCGGCGCCACAAAGCCAAACACGGGCGCGGTAAAGAGCGCCGTCAGGGCAGCCTGGGTGCCCAGCAGCGTGAGCTCCCTAAACTCGGCGCCAAAGCGACGCATACGATCGCCGACCCAGCTGCACAGACCTGCGATAACGCCGGTCAGACCGGCCTCCGGTCCAATACTTCCACCAAACAGCAGCGGCAGCAATGCCGCGAGCGAAAGCTTGCCCAGGTTGTCGTACGGGTAGCGCCCGTCTTGCTTAACCTTTGCCATCACCTGGTTGAGGTCATCGGTCTTGATGCCCGTCATCTTTTCGTACAGGCCAATCACCAAGCCGCCCAACAGGCAAACGAAAAACGGGTACGGCAAAAAGCCAAACGGGCCGCTGGCGAGTTCGGGCGAAGAGACACCCAGCTTATGCGGGACCTCGGTCCACAAATAATCAATGCCGTGCTCCATCGCAAAGAAGAATAGCCAGACTGCGGCACCCGCGAGTGCACCGGTCACGGCAACGCTGACCAAAAACAGCGCTCGGTTCGTGGGTTTGGCAAGGTTATCCATCGGGTCCTCCCGCGGTCAAAGTCGACATAGATACGTTTTATTGTAGAGCGAGCGTTGTCCGAACGAGCCAACCATCTGCGCCGCAAACGGCACCATTGGGAGTCATAGTGGGGCAGGCTCAAGACTTATCCGTTGATAATCGAGGCAATCTCGCGCAAATCGTCGGCAAAGTAGATGCCGAGTTGGCGCCTCGAGCTCGAAAGCCCCTTATCAATCATGTGCCCGAGCAGGGCTTTGAGGTCGTTGTAGTACCCATCCAGGTTGTACAGAATGCACGGCGCGCTCAGATGCCCCAACGACACGGCGGACATGACCTCGGCAATCTCCTCGAGCGTGCCCGTGCCGCCCGGAAATGCGATGAACGCATCGCCGAGCTCAATCATCTTGGCCTTGCGCTCCGCCATATCGCTCGTCACGATAAGGTCGTTGATACCGTCATGTTGAAACTCGGCCTCGATAAAAAAGCTCGGCTCAACACCCGTCACGTGTCCACCCGCCTCGAGTACGCTATCGGCGAGCGCACCCATCAGCCCCGATTTGGACCCGCCGTATACCAGCGCGTGCCCGTTGGCGCCAATCCAGTTGCCCAGCTCCTGCACCGCGGGCAGAAACGCCGGATCATTGCCGGCACTGGCACCCAGATACACGGTGATATTCATATTTGGTCCCCCTTGTTGTGGCGCACGACGTTCGTCTTAGCGCTGGCGTCGACGATACTCGCGCACGCGACGCGAAAGATCGGCGAGCTCGTCACGATCGAGCTCTTCCAAATGCTCAAGATCGTCCATAAAGCGCGCCATGGTGTCCTTTTGGCGCAGCTTGATAAGCGTATTGCAGTAGTTCACCGCCACGCCCGTGAGCATGGCGATGTAGAAGATGCTGATGACGCTCAGAATGACGGTAATGGCGCGGGCAACCGGTGTCTCGGCAGGAATGTCACCAAAGCCGATGGGCGGGACCGTCTCAAAGCTAAACCAGAGACCGTCGCCAAACGTAAGGGACGTGGGCTCGGACAGCCAGACGGCAGTCGAGCACAGCAGGTAAAAGATTAGAAACAGGCCCGTGATGCGCGCAAAGCCAGCCTGTCGCAGCACATCGGCAAGCGTCCTCAACCTGTTCATCGCGACCCCTTTCCCAGACGCCCAATCTCGTTCGCTCGGTATTGTCCCACGCCTCCCCCGCAAACGAAACTAGTCATTGGGAACTAGTCATTGGGGACGTTCTTAAATGACTAGTCAAACAAGAACGTCCCCAATGACTAGTCGTTTAAGAACGTCCCCGATGACTGCCGGGCGGGACCGTTTAGCGGTGCAGCTGCCGGCTGGGCAGGCTGAGCTGGTATCCTTATGCGGTAATGTCTCGATTCGTTAGGATTGCATGTGAGAGCTGCCACTGTCCTTCGTTCAGTTATATATCGCACCCTGGCCGTCGCGCTTGCCGCGCTCGTCGTACTGAGCACCATCATGCCCGCCCCCGCCTATGCCGCCAATACCGATCAGCAAGTCAAGACGGTCCGCGTCGGCTGGCTCGTCAGCAACGAGGGCTTCCAGGACGGCACCCCCGGCGAGCGTCTCTCGGGATGGGGTTACGAGTACCTCCAGACCCTGTCGTACTACACGTCCGGCTGGCGGTACGAATACGTCTCCGGCACCTTCACCGAGCTTATGGACATGCTCGAGGCAGGCGAGATCGACCTCATGCCCAACATCTCCTACTCCGAGGAACGTGCCCAAAAGCTGCTCTTTTCCTCGAACCCCGAGGGCACCGAGCGCTACTACATCTACGCCAGGCCCGACCGTGACGACCTTGCAAAGGGTGACCCTCAAGCACTCCAGGGTCTCACTATCGGTTGCAACCCCGACGTCATGCAAACCTTCGTTGGCCAGCAATGGCTCGCCAGCGAAGGAATCGCCTGCACATACAAGGAGTATGACGGAGGATCCGATCTCTTTGACGCGCTCGCAAACGACGAAGTCGATGCCGTCATCATGAACGACACAATCTCGTCGCCCAATGCCTCCCCCATGTTCTACATTGGTTCGAACGACTACTACTTTGCCGTTCCCAAAAGCCGCCCCGACCTGATGGACGACATCAATGCTGCCATGACGGCAATCGCCCGCGTCAACCCACGCTATAACGACGAAGTAAAATCTCACTACTCGACCCAAAACAGCGGCTCATCATCGCTCAACGGACCCGAACGTTCCTGGCTCAAAGCAAATGACAACACCATCACGCTCGGCTACATTACGGGCAAACTCCCCTACTGCAACGAGAACGAAGACGGCGAAATGGAAGGCTCGCTCGCATCGCTTGCGACGACGCTACACGATAAATTTGGCATTACGGTCAAAACCGTCGCCTTTGATAGCTACAAGATGATGTCAAAGGCCCTGTCAAAGGAAAGCATAGACGTTGCGTTGCCGGTATACCGAGATTACTGGTTTGCCGAGCAAACAGGCGTTGTGCAGTCGGTATCGTTGGGAACCATATCCCTCACCGCTATCCACACCGGCAGCAACCTGAACAAAAACCTTCAGAACATCGCCTGTACCAAATCATCGTTTGTCAACAAAAATGCACTTGAAAGTCTGTTCCCCACAGCGACCGTAACCGAATACCAATCCGACGATGAAGCGTTCGACGCCCTCAGCAAGGGAACGGCGCACTGCATCGTCGCTCCCAGTTCACGCGTAAAAACCATCGGTGACCGTTACGATCTCGAGGACTGCGAGACGACCGAGCTCCCTGACACCTGTGAGCTCTCGTGCTGGATTTCGCGCGGAAAACCCGAGCTGTTGGGAATCATCAACAAGGGCATCATCAATGCCGGAGAATCGCTCTCCGCAAGCAATTTCTCCTCCACGTCGTACACGGCCCAGGAATCCAACACGCTTCAATTCCTTTATCGCAACCGCACCGCCATTGCAGCTACCCTCATCGGTATGTTGTCGGTCGGCATCGTCCTGCTCATCTGGGCGCTCGTGCGCGCTCGAACCGAGCGCAAAAAAGCCGATGCTGCCAACGCCGCTAAGACGGCATTCCTCACGCGCATGAGCCACGACATCCGTACGCCGCTCAACGGTATCCTGGGCCTTATCGAGATCGAGGAATTGAAGGAAGGCGATATGCAAGTCGCCCGCGAGAGCCGTGCCAAGGCGCGCGTTGCCGCCAATCACCTGCTCTCGCTGATCAACGACATCCTCGAGATGGGCAAAATCGAAGACCGCAAGCTAACACTGGAGCATGCGCCTTTTAACCTCAAAGAGCTCTGTGACGATACGCTAGTGCTGTGCAAGCTCCGCGCGTCCAGTAACGGCATCACAATGCAGGACAATAGTCTGCCGTACGCCACGGGGCCATACATGATCGGCAGTCCCACCCATATCCGACAGATCATGATCAACCTGTTAGACAACAGCATTAAGTACAACAAGCACGGCGGCTCCGTCACCTTTAGCTCAAAGACCAAGCCACTCGATAACGGGCGCGCGCTCTTTTGCTTTAGCGTTTCGGATACCGGCATTGGCATGGCTCCCGAGTTTTTAAAGCATATCTATGAGCCGTTTGCCCAAGAAGGTGACGATGCGCGCAGCAAGTTCCAAGGAACCGGCATGGGCATGCCAATCGTCAAGTCGCTTATTGAACTGATGGGCGGCACCATCGAAGTCACCAGCGAACTCCATGTGGGCACCACGTTCTACGTGGAAATTCCGCTCGATATCGACAAGAACCCCCGGGCGCGGACGGATACGGTCGAGAAGGCGCTCGACTGCTCGCTTGCCAACATGAACGTGCTGCTCGCCGAAGACAACGAATTGAATGCCGAGATTGCCCAGGCGCTGCTAGAATCCGAGGGCGTCGTGGTCACCCGCGCCGTCAACGGCAACGAAGTCGTCGATCTGTACCTGTCTCATCCCGCCGGCAGCTTCGATGCGATCCTGATGGACATTATGATGCCGGACATGGACGGTTACGAGGCAACCCGCGCGATTCGTCTGAGCGAGAAGGTCGATGCAGCCGATATCCCCATCATCGCGCTCACCGCCAATGCCTTTGCCGAGGACGCCAAGGCGGCACACGACGCCGGCATGAACGCCCATCTGTCCAAACCGCTCGACTTTAACAAGCTCAAAAACATACTCGCCCGCATCAAGAAAAACGGATCCGTTTCGCTATAGTTTGTGCTCAACAACCATACGCAGCAGAAAGGAAGCCAACGATGTTTAGGCCCTTACGTCGAAAGAAACGCGCCATCACTGACGAGGAAGCGCGCGAACTGCTCGCCACCTGCAAGCGCGGCGTCTTTGCCGTCAACGGCGACGATGGCTACCCGTACGCCATTCCCGTCAACTACTTCTTTGACACCGAGCACGACAAGATTTATTTCCATGGTGCCAAGGCTGGCCACAAGGTTGATTCACTCAAGCGCGATGACAAGGTCTGCTTTACCGTGTACGGCAACGAGTGGTACAAGGACGGTGACTGGGCTCCCTACGTTATGAGCACCGTGGTCTTTGGCCGCTGTCGCCTGGCGAATGACACTCCCGCGTTTATCGAGGATACAGTCCGCCAGCTCGCGCTTAAGTACTACCCTTCTGCCGAGGAAGTCGAAGAGGAAATCGCCAAGGACATTAAGGGCGTCCAGCTCTACGAGATTACGATTGAGCATCTTTGCGGCAAGCAGATTCAAGAAAAGTAAGCCTCAAAAGCAAAACTCACAAATAGCAATATGGCCCGGTTCCAACCCACCTTGGAACCGGGCCATATGCTTATGAAGCGTCGGCAGCTATGTGCGCAAGCGCCTCAACGAGCTCCTGCGAGCTCACGGGTTTACTCAGGTGCGCGTCCATGCCCGCCTCGCGCGAAAGTCTGCGGTCGTCGGCAAAGGCGTTGGCACTCACAGCGATAATCGGCGTGGTCGCGGCATCCTCGCGATCGAGTGCTCGAATCCGACGCGTGGCCTCAAGGCCATCGATGCCAGGCATCATGATGTCCATCAACACCACGTCGTACTCGTGCGGTGCGCTCGCGGCAAACGCCTCAACGGCAGACTCGCCATCCTTAGCATGCGTCACGACGGCACCGGCACGGCTGAGCGTAAACTGCGCGATCTCGGCATTCAGATCGTTATCCTCTACGAGCAAAACGTGCAAGCCCTGGAGCGCATCGCCATCGCCCGCATCCGCGCGAACTGCCTGAGGAATCTCGGAGCGCTTGCATTTCTCAAACGGCAGGCGGATGGTAAACGTCGTCCCCTGCCCCAAGGTGCTCGTAAAGTTCATGGTTCCGCCCATAAGCTCAACCAACTGCTTGGCAATAGGCGCACCCAGGCCAGTTCCCGATGAGGCGCCTTCCACCTGTTGCTCCTCGCGGCAAAACGGCTCGTAGAGGTGCTGTTGGAACTCCTCGCTCATGCCAATACCGTTGTCGGCGATCGTGTATTCATAGACGGGGGCGCCATCCGCTGGCTCCACCTCGCGGCACACCAGGCGAACGTATCCGCCCTGGCGGTTGTACTTGACGGCATTGCCGGCAATATTGAGCAACAGGCGCTTGAGGTGCGTCACGCTCACCCGAGCATAGGGATGATTAAGGGTCTGCTGGTCGCAGATAATTGTCACCAGACGCTCCTCGGCCTGGCGCTCCAGAATATCGCGCACTTCACAGTTGAGTGCCACCAAATTTGTGGGTACGAGGTTCAAGTCGACCTGCCCGCTCTCCAGGCGACTCATATCGAGTGCCTCGTTGGCAAGGTCGAGCAGCAGTCCCGATGCCGTCCAGATTTTCGAGCGGCACTCAGCCTGCTTTTGCAGATCGTCCGCATTGGCATCGCCAACCTCGACCATGCCGCGAATGCCGTTGATGGGCGTGCGCAGATCGTGGCTCATGCGACGCAGAAACTCTGTCTTTGCCGAGTTGGCAGACGAGGCCTCACGCGCCGCCTTTGCCAGCTTGTCGCCATAGTCGCGCTCCTGCTGCAGCAAGTCCGTCAAACGTCGGCGATCAGCGCGGCGACGCACCATCACAACAACGGCTATAAAACCGCTGTAGAGCGCCAGCACGCCGGCAGCAACAGCCGCGACGACCTCGAAGTAACGCCGCGCCGGAGCATAGGTGTACACATAGAATTTGTGCGCCTTTCCAAATGTGCCCAAATACCACTCGCCGTCGGCGTTAATCAATTTGACCTTACCGGCCAGGCATCGATCCTTAATACCGTCGACAATGAAGACATCCGTCGCAGGCAGATCGAACACGCCCAATACGGTGGGTTCAACGGCATCGGTCGCAACGACCTTGCCGTCGCTTTCGATCACGATATTGCCGCTATCGATGGTTTCATAGCCATCAAGCAAGCTCTGCAGTTTGAGTGTATTGCTTGCAACCGCCTTCGCGCTCTGATGCCTTACCGCGATAACGATGCCCTCGCCATCCTGCCGAGTCACGCAGCCAATGTCTGCGACCGAATCATCCGCAAGCGTGATGCGGGCGGTATAGGACTTAAGCGGATGAGTTGCCACCTCAAGCACGGGTGATTCTTTGAGATACGTAGCGAGCGACCCGTAGTCCACATCGCCCGTCGAGGACTCGGACACCAAATTGCCCGATGCGTCCGTCACGATCAGCGCGCTCACGTTGAACTGGTCGGCATATTGCTCCAGCATGGCGTTATCCACCGAACCGTCGCGCTCCATATCGCGAGCCGCCTCTCCGGCAATCTCCATAACGCGAATCAGGTTTTTGGTCGTATAGGCGCTGTTGAATGCATCGTAGGAAAGGCTCTGCGTCGCCACGTAATCGACAACGTCGGCAAAGCGCTGCTCGGTTTGGGCCGTCATGTAACCGTAGCTCATCATGCCGGCAGCAACCGAGAGCGCTATCCCCAGCAGAGCGACAAGGAGCCATGCCCCTGCCGAACGATTGCCCCGCTCCTGAGCAGCGTGGTCGGGCGCATCGATCATGACAGGCCCTCCATATTCAAAAATGGCGAAGGGTCATCGAAGTACTTTGACACCAGGCGTTCCATGGTGCCATCGGCAAGCATTTCTTGGTAGGCATGAGTGAGCTTGACGTCGATGCCACGCGTATCGTTGATATCGAAAGCGGTGCCCAAACCGACCTCTAGCAGCGGCTCATCCAAAATGCGATATGTCACACCATAGTCTTTTTCGTAGGTGAGGAACGAGGACTCATGCGCGGCGATAGCGTCGACCAGGCCCTCGACGAGCGCCGGGTTCAGGTATGAACCGTCCGAAAAGCTGTAGAGTTCCTTGATCTGCGGAACGTTTTCATTTGTGCGATTGAGCAAAATGTCCTCGGGCTTGGTGGTGGACTGGACCGCCACGACCTTATCCTCAAGATCGGCAAGCGTGTAGATATCGCTCTGGGGATCGACCGCGACCACCTGGCGGCTCGCAAGGTACGGGCCGGCCCAACGATACTCGTTTTCGCGACCTGTCATGCTAAAGCTGCCCATGACGCAATCGAGCTCGCCGCTCGCCAGCAGCTCTTCCTTCTTTTCCCAATCGATCAGCTGGTACTTTGGCTTGTAACCAATGCGGGCCAAAGCCTCGGTCAATATCTCGACATCCAGACCAACGATATCGCCGTACTCGTCGGTATACACAAACGGTGGATAGAGGTCGCTTCCGACGTTGAGCGTCTTAAGGTCGTCGTCTTTGACTTGCGAGGCGTCCAGACCTTCTAATGCAGACGTCGAGGCTCCGTCATTCGACCCGGAGCAGCCAGCTATCGCTACGACAAAGACGCTCGCCACTGCAAGCGCAACAAACAACGAAATGGCAACCGAGCGACGGGATCTTTTCATCGAGCTCCATACGATCCTGTTTACAGACTTAAATGGTTAAAGATAATAGCAAACAAAACCACACGAGTGCCCAATTGTTACAGGCGCTTTACCGTGTGGGGCCTTCCAGCCGACTTGGCAGAAGGCCCCACATGCAGTGCTCACTTACCGTGCATTAAAAACGTAGCGGTCCAGGCGGTCGCACGCCTCCCTTACGCGCGAAAGCGGCAGCGCCAGATTCACGCGAATGTGGCAGGGTCCGTGGAACGGGCGGCCGTCCTGATACCCCACGCCCACGCGTACCCCCTCATCGAGCAACCACTGAATATCGCGGCCATGCTCTCGGCACCACTCGGTGCAGTCCAGAAACACCATGTACGTGCCCTGCGGACGTGAATAGGACACACCCTCAAAATGCTCGTCCACGTAATTGCAGAAGTACTCGATATTGCCGGCAAGCACCTGATTGAGCTCGTCCACCCACTCATAGCCCTGCGGCTGGTAGGCACCGATAAGCGCATGCATGGAGAGGACATTCATCTCGTTGTAGTGGGTCTTGTTGGACACGGCGCACACGCGGTCGCGCAGCGTCTCGTTATAGATGATGTGGTAGCTGCCGACCAGGCCCGCCAGGTTGAACGTCTTGCTGGGCGCGTAGAGGGCAACCGTGCGCATGCGGGCATCCTCGCTCACCGACTGCGTCGGGATGTGCTTGTGCCCCGGCAGGATGATATCGGACCAAATCTCGTCCGAGATCACTACGCAATCGTGCTGGCGATAGATGTCCATGGCGCGCTCGATCTCGTCGCGTTCCCATACGCGGCCGCAGGGATTGTGCGGCGAGCAGAACACCGCGGCATGGATGTGGTTTTGGGCGAGCTTGTGCTCCATGTCCTCAAAGTCCATACGCCACACGCCCTGGTCGTCGAGCTTAAGCGGGCTGTGGACAATGTGATAGCCCGCAGCCTCAATAGACTTGGTAAAGCCGATGTAGGTAGGGCTGTGGACCAGCACCGCATCGCCCGGCTGGACATACGCGCGCAGCGTCGACACGACGCCGCCCAGCACGCCGTTTTCGTAGCCGATATGTTCAGGGCTCAAACCTTCGACGCCATTGCGGCGGTTCTGCCATTCGATGATGCGATCGAAGTACTCAGCGCGCGGGTTAAAGTAGCCAAACATGGGGTGCTGGGCACGCTGAATGATGTGTTCCTGGACCGTGGGCACCGTGGCAAAATTCATGTCGGCCACCCACATGGGGATGCGGTCGAAGCCCTCGTCGGGTGCGTTCGGAGCCATACCGGGGATCTCGCCCCAAGAGTCAACAGCGATAGAGTCCATGCCGTGGCGGTCGATAAGCGAGCTAAAGTCGTATTTCATGCTGAGCCCCCGTGCAAAGTTGATTGTTTTGGTAGGCGTTATTGTCCACCAGCGTAGGCGATTTTGGAGCGGGGTTTGGCGCTTAATTTGACGGGTGCGGACGAATGGCTGGTTAGTCTCGCGCGTCGGTGACGGCGACTACGGTTAGCTGGGTTTCATCGACCGTAAAAGATATGTCGAGTCCGGCGTAGGCCAAGTGGTAAACGCGGTTTGGCTCGTGCTTGCTGCCCGCGCGGCGTGGATCTTGGCGAAGGACCTCGACCAAGCCGGGGAGCTTTGCGGGCGGGACCATGTCTTGAAGCGCTTGCGGGAACTCGACGTTGAGCCCTTGCCACGGAGCATCCTCAATCCAGCCGCCCGTCGCATCCGGGTGACAGTCGGCAAATGGAATGTAGGGCTTAATGTCGTAGATGGGCGTGCCGTCGCGCAGGTCGGCCCCCAGCACATGGATGATGGGCCCATCGTCGGTGAGCTCGACACGGTCGAGCTTGACGCAGGTGAGCCCGATGGGATTAGGGCGAAACGGACTGCGCGTGGCAAACACGCCCACGCGCTCGGCTCCACCCAGACGCGGCGGGCGCACGGTTTTCGACCACTTGACGTTGGTGCCGGACCTGTCCTGCGACTTGGCATCGGCAGCTATGTCGTTTGCCGTGCCGCCGGGCGTTCCGTTTTCGAAGCGCCACAGCAGCCATAGATGAGAGAAGGAGTCCAGGCCCTCAACCGCCGCATTGGAGGCAAATTCCGGCTCAAAGACGATGCGTCCCTGCAGATGAGGCGCCAAAAAGCTGTTGCGCGGAATGCCGAACTTCTGCGGCAGGTCGGTATGTATGTGTGCAATAGGTTCCATGCCGGTCATTGTACGGCATGAGGGCATGCGCGATGCGCGTAATCCCTCACCGCGACCGCCCCTTTTGCAACCAACGGTTGCTTGGAAGGGCGTGGGCCGCCGCGTATGCTTAAAGCCGCAAGCAGCAGAAAGGAGCCATTATGGCCTTTGCAGAAAAACTCATCGCCATCCGTCGTGCCAACAGCCTCACCCAAGAGCAGCTCGCCGCCAAGCTCTATGTCACGCGCCAGGCCGTGAGCCGCTGGGAGCGCGGCGAAGTCACCCCGGGCATCGACATGATGAAGCTCATTGCCGCCGTTACCGGAGAGCCACTGTCGCACCTGCTCGAAATGCCCGAGCACTATTGTCAGAGCTGCGGCATGGTGCTCACGCCCGACGACTGCGGCACCGATGCCGCGGGCGCCACGACCGACCATTACTGCAAGTGGTGCTACGACCGCGGCAAGTACACCTACGACACCACAATGGAAGCAATGATCGAGGATTGTGCCCCGCGCCTGGCACAAAACACCGGCATGTCGCTCGATGAAGCCGTCTCGCTCATGGGCGCCGTGCTGCCGCAACTGGAGCGCTGGCGCTCCGTGCAAGAAAACGAGGAGCGCTACGGTGCCGAGGCGCGAGCGCGCTATGGCGACGAGGCGATCGACGCCGCAAACGAAGCACTGCTGGATATGGATCCCGAGACATGGAACGACATGAAGGAACTTGAACGCGCTATTCTGGGCCAGCTCTCGATTGCCATGGGCGACGGCGATCCAAAGAGTAACGAAGCCCGCAAGCTTGTCGCAATGCACCGCCGATGGATTGGCCTTAACTGGGGACACGAGCCCCAGGACGAAGCATACCTGGGCCTCGCCAATGGTTATCTTGCCGACCAGCGCTTTGTTGACTACTACGACAAGCCCTGCGGCACCGGAGCCACGGCGTTTCTGGTACAGGCAATCGAGTCGTTGTTGACGCGTGCATAGACCGCGGCGGCTTTGGGTATTTCAATCAAAACCTCAACCGATTGGAGACCTATGACTACCGATCATGAGCTCGCGCTGTACGTTATGACCGGCTGCCCGTATTGCATAAAGGTCAAGCGCTTTTTGGCCGATAACGGCGTGACCATTCCCGAACGCGATATCTCGACCGACCCCGATGCCGAGCAGACGCTTATCGCCGTCGGCGGAAAGCGCCAGGTTCCCTGCCTGTTCATTGACGGCGAGCCACTCTACGAATCGAGCGACATCATCACCTGGGCACAGAAGAACCTGCTCTAGTACGCGCATTGCAACCGACCACCCCAACCCATACGGCCAAACACGTACGCTAGCATCCAAAGTCGACATTTTTTCGACATTTTTGGATGCTGGCGTACAATTTTTTGCAACATAGTCATCGGGGGCGTTCTTAAATGACTAGTCGTTAAAGAACGCCCCCGATGACTAACTAGCCGTGGAAGCGGGCTATGGGCGCGAGTGACTGCTCGCGAAAGACCCGCTCGACGGCGGCGCGGTATTCATCGACCTTTTTGGTCTTACGTACGAGCTTGTGAACGGTAGCGGGGTCGGCGAAAGCGCACTTGGCGTAGAACCACCACTCCTTCATACGAAAGACCACGTTGCCGCCAATCTCTTCTGTATAGGTCGCAAACAGCGTGTCGTGGAAACGCTGCAGTTCGACTGCCGTGGCAGCAGGGCCACCCTTAACCATGCGAGCCAGCGCGGGGTTCGCGAGCAGGCCGCGTCCCAGCATTACATGGCGCGTGCCGGGATAGGCCTCCACCAGCGCATCCATGTCCTCAAGATCAAAGATGTCACCGTTGTATGCCACCGGAAATGGCGCGCGATCCAACGTCTCGCCGTAAAACGCTTTGCGCGGCGAGCCCGTATAGCGATCCCTCTGTACACGCGGGTGCACGATCAGCTCTGCCAACGGCATGCGGCAGTACAGATCGAGCACGCGCCCGTATTCGTCGTCACTCTCCAACCCCAGCCTGGTCTTTACCGACACCGGCAACGGCGACCGCTCGCACACATCGCTCAGGAACACCTCGAGCTCGTCGAGGTTGCGCAGAAAGCCCGACCCTTTGCCCTTGGCAACAACCGTCCCCGAGGGGCAGCCAAGGTTGAGATTGACCTCGCGGTAGCCCATGTCGGCGAGCACGTGTGCTGCCCACACAAACTCGTCCGCATTCTTGGACATAAGCTGGGGGACGACATTAAGTCCCTGGTTATTGGCAGGATCGATCTCCTTAAACGCCTTGCCGCCAAAGCGGTTTCCCACCCGCGGCGGCGGCAAAAACGGCGTGTAATAACAATCGAGCGCACCGAAGCACTCCGCATGCACGCGACGGAACACATGCCCGGTAATGCCCTCCATAGGGGCCAGCGATAAATACATCAACATCCATTCTCAAATCAATGTGACAAAGGGACTGTCCCTTTGTCACATGCATTATGCCTTGTCCTTGAGACCACCCACAAGGCAGAGGCGGTTACTTGGCGTTAACTACCCCTCCAGCAGTCGCTGCGCAACGATTGCCAATAACACGCTGTTGATCACTATGTTTGAACAGCGCACACCCTCTACTCATTTATACTCAAGAGCGTGTGCGCATCACCCCCGAAAAACGATGAGAGTCGAGGACCCTATGCAGCAGCTCACCGAACAAGAACGCAAGCGCATCCAGCGATACTGCCTCTGCCCCAAAGTTGCCGGTGCGGCGCTTGCCATGGCGTTCGTGCTGCCATTTTTGATCATTCCCTTCGAAATGATCGACGACATCGTCTTCCATCATGAAGGATTCCAGGAGACGGGCATGATGGCCGCCCTGGTGCTCACCGCCGTCGAGCTCGTCATCTTCTGCTATTGCGCGCTCGCGCCGCGCTTTGGCATGCGCGGCAAGCAGTGGAAAGAAATGCAGCGCCGACTCGCCGTCGAGCAGTCCGAGAAAGACCGCTCGGCACAAATCGCAGGTGTTGTTGGCACGCAGGCCGCCGCGCGCCTGCTTAAGAACAGCGACAACGAGACCGCGCGCAACTTGGGCGGCGCGGCAGAAGTCGCCGCTGCCGTAGGCGCCGTCGCCACCGCAGCGGACGTACTTACCGAAAGCTTCGCTAACGCAAAGGCCATGGCGGAGAACTATAGCGTGCCTATCCCCCGTGCAAAAAAATGGATCATCGCACTTGTGGCGCTGCCCCTCGCAATCGTGTGCGGTGCCTATATCCCGCAGCTGGCGCAGGGAAACATCGAGATGCAGGAGAATGCCGAGGCCGCGGCCGAGCAGATCGCCATCGCCCGCAAGACGCTAGAGCCCGCATGCGAGTACGTGTCCGCCGATAACCCTTACGAGCGATATCAAGATTACGGCTATCACGTCCGCGGCTATCTGCACGAAGGCGACTCCGATACCCAGAAGACCTATACGTACCTGGATTTCGACACCAAGGGAACGCTCAAGGAAGTCAGTTACATAGCAGAGATCGACCCCGACGCGAGCCTTGAGGACAACCTCGCCCGCATCGAGCTCGACTTGGACGAGCTTTCCTCTGCCGTCCAAACCATAGACGCCAAGACCGTGAGGCCCGAGCTGCTAGCACCGCAAAAGATCCCCGAAGAGTTTAGGCAGGCTTTTTTGAACGGCTCGCTCTACGAGAGAATCTCCATCAGGACGAGCGGCGACCCCATCAAGGCTTATTACTCGTTTGACACGGAGCCAGAGGACGAGTTTGACGAGTACACCCATCCAAGCATCCGTATCACGTTGGTGGGCAAAACGAGCTAGGCGCAAATGTGACAAAGGGGCAGTCCCTTTGTCACATTATTCGGAGCGTAGGGCTTCCACGGGGTCTTTCTTGGATGCGCTGCGGGCAGGCAGCAGGCCGGCAACGACCGTCAGCAGCACCGAAATCGCGATGAGCATCAGCGCATCTTGAACGGGCAGGCTCATCAGATTGGGTACTTGCTTAGCCGCAAGCGCCCAGGCATTGACCGGAAAGCTCACGGCCACTACGACGACAATGGCAAAGACGCCGGCAATGAGGCCTTCGATAAAGGTCTCGGCGTTGAATACGTTGGCCACGTTGCGCTTTGACGCGCCAATCGCGCGCAGGATGCCAATCTCCTTTTTGCGCTCCAGCACGCTGATGTAGGTGATGATGCCGATCATGATGGAGCTCACCACCAAACTGATACTCACGAATGCGATGAGCACCAAGCTGATGGTGTTCACGATGTCGGTCACCGAACCCATGATGATGCCCATGTAGTCGGTGTACGAAATCGCCTGTTCATCGTGGCCAGCAGCTTTGACCTGTTTGTTGTACGCATCGACGTGATCGAGTACGCGCTCCTTGGCCTCAAAGTCGCGCGGGAAAATCTTGACCGAGATGGGGTCCGCCTCGTCCGCATAGCCCAACGTGGTCAGATTATTGTCGTAGGTGAGCTTTGACGCTTTGGCATAGCTCATCATGAGCGAGCTCAGGTCCTCGGCGTCCATGTTGAAATGGATGGCACGAGCAAAGGCGCTCGCATCCACACGCATAGCGCTCGCCAGGTTGGCGAAACTCGAAGACATCTGCGTCGCCATCTGGCCCATGAGCCCTGCCGCGCCCGCCTTGAGCTGGGTTGATACCGTCGTCGCAATCTGCTCGCTGACCGCCTTCATCACCTGATCCATAGACTGCTGCAAATACGGAGCCAGCTGCTTTTGCACATAGTCGCCCATCACCTGCTGCAGACGCTCGGCCAGGGCATCGCCGCCGAGTGCCCTGAGCTGAGCCAGGTATTGCTGGGCTGCGACATCATTCTCAAGGTACGCTGAGAATGCGGCAGCAAGCTTTGACGCATCCTTAAGATCTTCGGGCGACAGCGCCTTAAACTGATCAGAGCGCATAAAGCCCTCAAACAGCTGGTTGGCTAGCGCTCCCACCTGCTGCATTTGCTCGGGTGTGAGTTCCAGACCGTCAAAGATGCCCGAGAAATCTGGGGCCGGCGCTTTGGCCATGATGTCGCTGAAGTCAATGCCCTTCCCAACGCCCGAAAGGTCAATGTCCAACCCGAACAAATCGAGACCAGAAAGGTCCATGCCACCTGCCGCACCCGAGAGCACAGACGTATCGAGTGAGAACGCGCTCTTCAGCGCCGCCTCGTCCACACTGAACATGCTGCTCAAATCCACGCCTTGCTTGGCCTCGCCCTGCAGCTCGTCGAAGGTTTTGCCCGTAAAGACATCCGTCTCGGGGTGGGCAAGCTGCTCCTGCACGATCTGCGAATCGGCAGCACGCTCCATAAGCTGGCGAGTCAGCGCATGCGTATAGGCAATGCCCGGAGACAATGCGCTCGCGTTTGCCGTCTCGTTGGGTCGCACTACGCCCACAATGCGCACGTCAATGCCGTCGGCAACCTTGGCGGCCATAAAGTCGGCGTCGCCAGACATGTCAGTCCACATGCCGGTCTCTTCGTTTTTGCGATAGGCATCGGCCGGCGACAACACCTTAAACGTCGTGGACAGCGCATCGTCGTAGGTAAAGTCGGTGCCGGTCTCGGGCGTCTCGACCTTGCCGTCGGCCGTCATGGCGCTGTTGACCAGGTCGTTGAGCTCATCGATATCCAGCGCGCCGATGCTATAGAGGGTGTAGTCGCCCACCGTGCCGCGGCTCGAAAGCACCATCACGGCCTCGTTGGCGGACGTGGGCCAATGGCCGGCAACGACATCGTACTGGCTGTCGAGCAGGCTCTGGTCGTCAATCATCTCGTTAAAGACCGAGGTCCCCATGGAATCCATGCTCACCGTTGCCGCCGAGCTCGCGCCTCCGCTCATGGCCTCGGTCATAGCGTTGGGAACAAGCCGAACGGGTCTCTCGTCGCCCTTGCTCGAACGATAGACAACCGGCGTCACGCCGTAGCCGTACTGGATGGCGTTGACCTCTTTGTCGATACCGTCGCCGCCGCCGTCAAGCCATGCCTTAAAGCTCGTCATATCGTTAGATTTAACACTTGCGAACATATCTTTTACGGCCGTGACCACGGGAATCTTATCGGTTCCCTTAGCTTTGCCACCGGTGGCGCCATCGGACGAGCTCTCGCCCTTGGATACCTCCTCATCGGTAGCCTCATGTCCGCCCATCATGGACGACAGGTCGTAGTCCTGCTTGGAGATCGTAAGCGGGTAACTCGAGAGCGTATCCTCCTCGACCTTTTTGATGTAGCCGTTTACGCCGTTGGACAGCGCCAGAATCGCCGCGATACCGATAATGCCAATCGAGCCCGCAAAGGCCGTCATGGCCGTACGGCCCTTCTTGGTCATGAGGTTTCGAGCAGAAAGCCCCAGCGCCGTCACAAAGCTCATCGAGGTTTTGCGCGTAGGCTTAGCCTCGCGACGCGCGGCCTTGGCAACATCAAAAGGATCGGAATCGTCGGTGATCTTGCCGTCCGCCAGGTTGACGATGCGCGTGGCGTACTGGTACGCCAGCTCGGGATTGTGCGTGACCATGACGACCAGACGGTCGCGCGCAACGTCCTTGAGCAGGTCCATGACCTGTACGGATGTCGTTGAATCCAAGGCGCCGGTCGGCTCGTCTGCCAGCACAATCTCGGGGTCGTTGATCAGGGCGCGGGCAATGGCCACGCGCTGCATCTGCCCGCCCGACAGCTGACTCGGACGCTTGTTAACGTGCTCGCCCAGGCCGACTTTCTCCAGCGCCTCGCGCGCACGCTGGCGGCGCTCAGCACGCCCCACGCCCGTGAGCGTAAGCGCCAGCTCCACGTTTTCCAAAATGGTCTGATGCGGAATGAGGTTATAGCTCTGGAACACAAAGCCGATGCGATTGTTACGATAGGCGTCCCAATCGCGGTCGCTGAAGTCCTTGGTCGAGATGCCATCGATCAGCAGATCGCCAGCATCGAAATGGTCGAGTCCACCAATGACGTTGAGCATCGTAGTTTTACCCGAACCCGAGGGACCCAGGATGGCTACAAACTCGTTATCGCGAAAAGACAGGCTTACGCTGTCGAGCGCTACCTGCGTAAACGACTGCGTAACGTACCTTTTGCAAATATCTCTGAGATCCAGCATGGACGGCAACCTCTCCCCCGCCGTTCGCATCCAACGCGTTTGACCTACTCTATCAGCTTTTTTGCCGGTACCAGCAAGGAATGTAACGAACAAAAATGTAACGAACAAAAAACGGGACGGCACGCCGCATGGCGCACCATCCCGCACATAACATCGAAGGTGTGACAAAGGGACTGCCCCTTTGTCACACCTTTGTCGCATTCGAACCTACTGTTCGCTCTTCGCGAGTGCCTGATCGATCAGTTTGTTGAGCGCCTCGCGCTGCTCAGCAGAGTTGATACCGCCCATGATCGGCTCTCCCACGATGTTGCCGTTCTGGTCGATCACATAGGTGGTCGGGAACGAGTACAGGTTGGAGGTGAACTTTCCGGCCTCGCTGTCCGACTTAAACCAGATGTTTTTATACGTCACGCCCTTCTTGGAAAGCACGTCCTTGGCATCGGCCACCTCGTCTTTTTTGCCGTCGAGCGTAAAGGAATTAACGCCCACGACCTGGCCGCCCTTCTCGGCAAGCTCCTTGTTGAGCTTCTCCAGATCGCCCAGCTCTCCCACGCACGGCTTGCAGGTGGTAAACCAGAAGTTCATGACGGTGACCTTGTTCTTGGAGAACAGCTCGTCGCTGTTTACATCGTTGCCGTCCAAGTCCTTGCCCTTAAAGCTGGGGAACTTCGTCTCCCCGCTCTCGCCGTTGGTCATGCCTGCGGTCGAGGCATCGACGCTCTCCCCCTCGCCGGGCGTGCTGCCGCATCCGGGGAACTCCTTCTCCAGCGCCATGAGCTTGTCCTCGATCTCCTTGACCTGCTGCGCGCCGGCCTTAAGCGTCTTAAGCTCGTCAGCCGCAAACTGATCCTTGGCGCCCTCGATGGTATCGAGCAAGAAGTCGCCGTAGTTCTTGCCGTCCTCAATCATGGGAGTGTCTTTGTTGGCCGCAAGGAACACCTTTTCCCATAGGGCGTTATCGCTCGCAAAGATCTCGTTTTCCTTTTGCAGCAGCTGCTGGTACAGCTTGGCCGCCTCCTCGGCGCTCGACGGCTTTTGTGCCACAAGCTCGGCAATCTGCGCATCGCCGCTCGTGGCATCCTTCGCGTCGCCCTTGGGGGCAGAGCACGCCGCGAGAGTCAGCGCCAGCACGGGCAGCATCAACAAGGCCGCAATTTTTGACAGTTTCATGGTTCCTCCGTTTATATCGAAACTTATATAGGTACCTATTTGTTTTCGCAGGCCTGCGTGGACTGCGCGGGCCTGTCGCCCGTCACACCCAGCCCGCAGCGAAAGCTAATAGCATCGACGGGGCACGCGCCCACGCATTTGCCGCAACGAATGCACTCGGCATGGTCGGGCGTACGCGTAACGTCCACGTCCATCTGGCACACCCTGGCGCACTTGCCGCACGAGACGCATTTACAATGATCGACCTGAATCCCCAGCAAGGACACCCTATTCATGAGCGCATAGAATGCGCCGAGTGGACAAATCCATTTGCAGAAGGGGCGGTAGAACAAAACGCTCAGCACTACCACGGCAATGAGAACGGCAAGTTTCCAAGTAAAGAGATGTCCCAACGCAGATCGAATGCCGGCATTGGCAATGGCCAGCGGAATGGCGCCCTCGAGCACACCCTGCGGACAGATGTACTTACAAAAGAACGGGTCGCCCATGCCCACGTCGTTAACCACCAAGACGGGCAGCAGCACCACGGCAAACAGCAGCACGACGTACTTGATGTACGTGAGCGGCTTGAGCTTTTTCGTGGAGAACTTTTTGCCGGGAATCTTATGAAGCAGCTCCTGCAGCCAGCCAAACGGGCACAGAAAGCCGCACACAAAGCGTCCCAGCAGCACGCCGAGCAAAATGAGCGTACCGGTAACATAGTAAGAAAAGTTGAACTTGGATGAACCTACCACCGACTGGAACGACCCGATGGGGCACGCACCCGATGCCGCGGGGCACGAATAGCAATTTAGCCCAGGTACGCAGACTGTTTTTCCCGCGCCCTGATAGATGCCGCCTTTGGCAAAGTTTGGCAGGTGAATATTGGTGACCAGCGTCGCCGCCGCCTGAATGAATCCGCGAAATCGGGCCAAAACATGCGACGCAGTGTTTTCTCTTTTATCCAATTCCGATACACTCCAAGCACAGCCTAATCGCTTTGGCCAGCACGGCATCCGCCTCGCCACGCATAACACCAAAGCACACCATGGTAATTCCGACGATCAACAAAGCGACCTGTACCACGGGTTTTACCGCTTTGAACAACACGACCACTCCTTTCGTTACGCGACCATTGGACCATATCGGCTATAAAATCCGTGTTAAGCGCGATATGGAATGTGCAAGGAGACTGTTATGCGTATTTTGATCGTCGAAGACGAGCGAGCACTGTGCGATGCAATCGCGCGCAGCTTGCGAAACTTGGCGTACAGCGTCGACTGCTGTCACGATGGACAGGAGGCGCTCGACCTGCTGGGCGTCGAAGTCTTTGACCTCGTGGTGCTCGACCTCAATCTCCCCCGTATCGACGGCATGACCGTGCTCAGGGAACTTAGGAAAACCGACTGCGAGACCAAGGTACTGATTCTGTCCGCACGTGGCGAAGTATCCGATAAAGTCGCCGGACTCGATGCCGGCGCCAACGATTACCTTACCAAGCCGTTTCATCTGGACGAACTTGCGGCAAGGATCCGCAGCCTTACCCTCAGGCGCTTCGCACAAAGCGACATAGTATTAACCTGCGGAAAGCTCAACTTTGACACCAAGGCGCGCATCGCTTCCGTGGACAGTGAGGCTCTATCTCTTACACGCAAGGAAACGGGAATCTTGGAATACCTGATGCTTAATCAGGGGCGACCGGTAAGCCAAGAGGAGCTTATAGAGCACGTTTGGGATAGCACCGTGAACAGCTTTAGCAACGCAACCCGCGTTCACATCTCGTCGCTCCGAAAAAAGTTGCGCAGCGCTTTGGGATACGACCCGATTCGCAATCGGATTGGAGAGGGCTACGTTATGGAGGATAGCGAATGAAAAGGCTTTCGCTGCAATGGCGCATAACGATTATGACGGCACTGCTCACGTGTGCGGCATGCGTGCTGACGAACTGCCTGGTCGGCTATACGGGCATGCGCTACATGGATGCCATCGGCAGCGACATCTCGGCCTTTAACGCAACCGGCGAAGATTCGCTCCAGGCGTTCGACCCAACGAAAGCGGCCCTCGATGACAAGGTCATGATCGTCGTAAACGACGCACAAGAGTCTTTTGGCACGACAACCTGGTGCATCACGGCTGGAGTCACACTCCTTGGCGGCGTGCTGGCATACTTTGTGAGCGGCCGTGCACTCAAACCGCTACGAGCTTTTGCAGCCCAGGTTGAGCGCGTGCAGCCTGACAACCTAAGCGAAATCAGACTCAGTGAAGATGTGCCCACCGAGCTACAGCGATGCAGCGCCTCTTTCAACGACATGATCGCCCGTCTTGGCGAAGGGTTCTCTGCACAGCGTCAGTTTACCGGCAACGCCGCACACGAGCTGCGCACCCCGCTCGCCCTTATGCAAGCACAGATTGAACTTTTCATCTCCGAGCACTCCGGTTTGCAACCCGAAACAGCCGAGCTGCTCAGCCTGTTACAAGAACAAACCGAGCGCATGTCTCGAATGACCAAGGTATTGCTCGAGATGAGTGAGCTCCGCAGCGTCCCTTGCGGGGACGCTGCGGAGCTCGGTCCCCTGTCCGAAGAGGTCCTCACCGACCTTGCGCCACTTGCCGAAAATAAGGACGTAACCCTCGATTGCGCCGGAGACGCTTTGACAATCGGAAGTGATACGCTCCTCTATCGGCTGGTGTTCAACCTGGTCGAAAACGCCATCCGTTACAGCCGCCCCGGCTCGACTGTCAACGTCTCCATCTGCGACAGCGACAGCCACGTGCTCCTGCGAGTCAAAGATGAGGGCCCGGGAATACCCAAGCAGTACCGAGAGAGCATCTTCCAGCCGTTCTTTCGTCTAGACAAATCTCGCAGCAGGGCATACGGCGGCGCAGGGCTCGGGCTAGCGCTTGTTTGGGAGATTGCAGCGCTTCACGGTGGCACGGTAGAGGTCGAAACAAGTTCCGAGAACGGGACCACCATGCTCGTAAGCCTTCCAAAACGATCCGCAGCGTCAACCGAGCAGTAAAACGAAAGGGGTCCCGAGCAACAGGAGTACAATTGCTGCTATTGTTGCCAGCTGTTGGGAGATGGAAGATGGACTGCGATGGCTACCCATGCGTTCCCATGCCGTTGATGTGCACTGCCTTTGTGCCGGGGCAGATTGACGCTGCGGTTGCAGGCATTTCCGGCCCCGATTCACGCACCATCGCCACGGCAGAAGCGCTGTACTTTCGCGGACAGGCCGCCCTCGCTGCCAAGACGGCGCGCCCCTATCTTGACGCCACCGATTCCGCACTGCGCTATTCCGCATGCTTTATCTGCGGATACGCCAGCCTGTCGCTCAACCGTATCGCCGACGCCCGCCGTTGTCTTGCGGGCATCCTCGATACGCCAACTGACGAGGAATCACCCGCCGTCCACGCCACGCATATCCTGTTCGCCTCGGCCGCGAGCGTCCTGCTGCACTTGTCTTCCCCGTATTCTGCCGAAGAGTTTTATCCGCTTGCGGCGCATCTGCCCGAAGGCCTGCGCCTGTTCGCCAGCTACGTGATGGCGCATGCCCTGTACCTGCGCGGCGAATATGGCCGCAGTCTGGGCATGGCGGAAAACGCCCTGATCATGAAACAGGGGAGCTATCCGATCTCGGAACTGTTCCTGCACCTGGCAGCTTCCATGGCATGCATGAGTCTCAAAGACGTCGACGCCGCAAAAACGCACTTCGGAGCCGCTTGGAACATTGCGCGCCCCGACGGCCTTATCGAGCTCATTGGCGAGCACCACGGCCTTTTGCAGGGGCTCATCGAGGCATGCCTAAAATCGCAATACCCTGACGATTTCGCACGTATCATCGAGATTACGTATCGATTCAGCTACGGCTGGCGGCGCATCCACAACCCCGATTCGGGCGAGGACGTTGCCGACGATTTAACGACCACGGAGTTCACCATGGCCATGCTCGCCTGCCGCGGATGGACCAACGCCGAAATCGCACGCCACATGGGCGTGTCGCCAGGTACCGTTAAAAATCGACTGTCCAACGTGTATGCAAAGCTTGGCATCGGCACGCGCACCGAACTGGTCGCGCATATGCTGCGTTAGCAGCCAGACTGCCTAGCGCGGCACGTGCGCCCCGGAGCCCCGGCGCTTCACTCGCTCAAATTGGACATTTTGGCCCTCGGACGGCACTACCGTGACAGGATGCCTTCTCGCAAAATTGGATTATTTCCACCGATACCTGCGGGATGGGAGCCAAAGATGCTTGATCGCCGTTCGTTACTTGTTGCCGGAGCGTCCTCGCTGGCGAGCATTATGTTGCCGCGCGTGCCGGGAAGCGCAAACGCCTTCATATTGCCGTTCGCGCCCACCGAAGCTTATGCCGACGAAAAAGACCCTTTCAGGGTGCTCGTTCTCTCGCGCACCATGTTTGGTGTGGTCGTGGTCGACGTCGCCAACAAGAATACGCCCATCACGGGTGCCCAGGTCACGCTCACATCGCGCTATGCCGCAGGCAAGCAGCTCACCGCCACTACCGATGAAGAAGGCACGGCCATCTTTGAGATCGCCCCTCTTTCGGAAGGCTACGTGGACGAGGCAACGCTTCTCGACGCGTACGACTTTAACGGCGGCATCTCCATTAGCATGGCGGGCTACCGTGATGTCGAGATTCCCCTTGCGCGTATCCAGGGCGGCACCGCCATAACCGCACCCACGCGTCCGCTTTCCGACGGCGAGCCGTACTTCCGCCAGCTCACATTCGACGAATGGGACATCCAGTACGCTGAAGCCACGTTCATGGCATTGCCAGCGGACGAAGCAGCAAACGATCAGCCCGACACGCACGCTTTTACCGTGCAGGCCCATCTGCCGCAGGGCGGGCAGGCAACGTTGCATATCAATAAAGTGATGCCCGCTGCGGGCAGCTCACCCGAAACCGTCACGCAGATTGGCCAAGTCAAGGCCAGCGCATCGGGCGCGGATAATCTGGCGACGTTCACGCTCGAAGACACGTTCCTCGATGCAGCTTCGGGCCTTCTGGAAGAAGGGTGCAGGCTGCGCTTTGTCCTCGACTATCAGGGCAAAACCTACACGCTCTCCTCCCCCATGGCCGTTGTCACCGCGCCGGCCGCAAAGGCGGAATCGGGCTCGACCACCATCATTCCCACCACCATGGACCAAGAGATCACTCCGTTTGATTTCCCCGCATCGTTTCCCGGCATCGGCGGCAATAAGTTCACGTGCTGGATGCCCTCGTTCCCCATTTTGTTCGATTTCTCGTTTGCCGGGTACGTGCTGTTTGGCGGAGGATACAAACCAGCCAGCTATATGAACGATTCGGGCAACCCTGATCCGGAATACTGGAAGAAATCGCCGCGCGAGTCGGGCGCCAAGCAGGCAAACCGCTACCTCGACGAGATGGAGGGGAAGTGGAATCAGTACAAAAGTATGAGTGCCGGTTCGGGTACCGATCCAAGAAACACCAAGCTGCTTCGTCACCATTGCACGCCGCTGTTCACGATGGATATCGCCACACAGCTGTACGGCTCGCTCGCCTACGATTGGGTGGGCAAAACCTGGGGTAACAACAACGACCCCGCATACGGTAATATTAAGGCCCTCTTCCAGGTAAGAACCGACCTCAATTGGACCGAGCAGTTTACCCTAGGACCGGTGCCGTTTTTCCTAAACGTCAACCCCTGGGTGCTGGCGAAGCTGGCGCTCGCCGTGGGCGCCCACACGCACGGCAGCGACGCGGCGTTTTTCAAGAACATTTCGCTCGACTATTCAAACACGTCGGGCTCGTTCACCATCCAGATCGGGCTTGCCGTCACCTTTGGCGCCGGCGTTGCAGGCGTCGCTTCGTCTGCCGTGCGCGGCGCCGCATCCCTCACGCTGTTCATTGGGTACGAGAAGGCAGATGGACACCAGCTTCCGCGGCTGCGCGTAGGTGCAGACGTCGATGTCGACGTGATACTCCAGTTCGTAATGTTCAAGTGGACCACCAAGGCTTGGTCGGGGTCGTGGCCCACACTCATCGATTCGTGGAATATGTCGGTGAACAATGGCGATCAGTATGTGCTCCAGCGCTCTAAGCTCGCATTGGGAGGAGATACGCCTTACACGCTGGATGCCCGCTTCGGCACGCCCGGCAACATCGAGGCGGGCGGCGTTCCGCAATTTATCGCATCGGCCACCATTGTCACCAACGCCGAGCTGCTCGCACGCGCCGAGGTTAAGGCCACTGCCGTAAACGCCGCGCCTGTCGTGCGCGATTGGGATCAAGCGGTCACGCGCATTGAGCTCGAGGCAGACGCGGAGAGCGACGACACGGGACAGATCGAGCATTTCGTCCATGCACTGATAGAGAACGACGAAAACGCCGTGCCGATGTATGAGTACACCTATATCGGGCAGGCGACGAACGCCGTTGCGGACCCCAACGCCAATTCTGCTGGTGTATCGGAGGACGAGCGTGGCGGCATCAAGCCCTCGAGCGACAACGTGCTGTTTACTGGCGTGCTCAGCGAAGCTCACATGAAGCTGGCGATTATCGCCGGCGTAGAATGCCTGTTCCGCATCGCCTCGGTGCGCTACGGCGAGAATGGTCGTTCGCGCCTGGTGGTGCACGCAAAGACGAACGGCACGTGGTCCGCTCCCACGCCCGTGGACTTCCCCCTTGGGTTTGGCGAGAGCGACGTGGAGCGCGACGGCATATTCGATTATGACTTCGACGTGGTGGAATATACGGACGGCAGGGGAAACAAGGACGCCTACGTGCTGCTGGTCTCGGGCGAGCGCCCCGCCGGCGACAACACCCTTTTCGATACGGTGAGCACATCCGGCATACTGTCCGTTGTGCGCCTGCGCATAAGTAGTGACGAGACCCGCGTGATATCGCACACGTCGTGGCGCAGCATCTCGCGCGGCCGCCTTCAGGAGGATGGCTACCATTGCCTGCAGTGCCCACGCATCACGGTGGGCAAGACACTTGTCGACGGGCGCCTGTCGGGCGCCTACCTCCACCGCCGCGGAACCACCGCAGAAAAGGCGCTCGGCAGCGAGGCCGAGGTTGCGCTGGAGTGCTTTACCCTGTGGTCGGACGTTTCGGGCGACAGTCTCACGTTCCGTCAGGTCCTCCGCTTTCCGCAGGCACCGTCGAGCATCGAGCTCGGCGCGCCCGAGAATATCAACGGCAAAATGGTGGTGCCCGTTGCATACGAGACTGCAGGCGGTTGTGGCTGTGCATCGTACGCCGTGATCGGCCAGTCCATTGCGGGCTGGGGCGTTATGTCGCCAGATGCTACAGTACCCCACGCGGTGCCGTGGCCGCAGCACACGGGCTTTTTGGCTACCGTCAACGAGCAACTGCAGCATATTACTTGGGCACGAGGCACATCGGCATTTGCAACGCAGCCCGTGGGTGCCGCAGGCTGTGGCCCGGCATCGTTTAGCGTAAGCAACAACGGCAGGTGCGTGCTCTATGTAGAGAACACCGATGGTAAGGTGGGACAAACCTACGACGAAGAAGGCAACCCGGTAGCAGTGATGGGCAAGCACTTCCGCATCTTCGCCAGCACCTTGGCAGACGATCTGTTTACGGAGCCGTTCGTGATGTGCGAGCTGGACCATCCCGTCGATCAGATAACGACATTTTTGACGTCGGGGAGCATGCTCTCCGCGCTCGCCACGCACATTGTGAGCGCGGAGAAGAGCGAGCCAGAACTACACGGCATCGAAGTGCCCTTGGTGGCGTGTGCCACTCCGACGGGCGCAGTCGCTACCTCGGGCGCGGTGGTGCCCGGAGCAGCAGGCGAATCCTTCATGGTCACGGTGCGAAACGACGGCAACACCTTGCTGACCGCCGGCACAATCGATCTGTACCGAGAGGGCTCCAGCCAGCCGTTCTCCAGCGCATCCATCGGGTTCGGAGCGAACACACGCATGGCATCGATCTACGATCCAGAGCTTGCCGAGGACGCTTCGGTCAACGACATGGCACACGTGAAGTACGCGCTCGAAACGCTGGGCACACCTTTTGCAACGCACCCGCTGGTAGCCGACAGTGGCAACGCCGTGCTGGCACCGGGTTGCACGGCACAGTTCCGCATGAGCTTCGCTATCCCCGAGAGTTGGAGCGACGAAGTGGGCAAACGCGTAACGCTGTATGCGAAGGCGCGTAATCTGGTGGCGCTCGATCCCGTAACGCTCGAGGAAAATCGACCGGGCGCAAACTCGGCGCTGGGTGCCGTACTGCACGAGCTTCATGTGCCCGACGCGGCATGCGAACGCTCAGAAGTTCAGGTCGGCGTATGCGACAGCGCGGATACGACAGAACTTCACGACGCCCCGATGACAGCAGACGGCGACGGTGGCTCGAGTGGAGGTGGCTCCGACGGAAGCGGCTCCGGTGGCGGCAGTAGCTCTGGCAGGGGCAAGGATCACGGCAATAACAAGCGCTCCGGAAAAGCGGGCGCGCTTGCGGGCACGGGCGATGTCAACGTCCCCCTTGCGGCAGCCGCCGCAGCACTCGCCGCGGCAGGCGCCGGCCTCGTCGCCTACAGCGCCCGCCGCACGGCATTCGAAAAAGACACCGCCGATGAGGTCAATTCAGATGAGCCTCGCTAGCTCCTAGTTGCTTTTACGAGAGACGCCGACTCGGCTCATCGAACATCAAAATGGGCTGGTTCTGGATACCCAGAGCCGGCCCATTACGCATTAGATGTCGCCAGCGGAGTCGAGCTCGGCTTCGATCTTGGCGCGGCGCCTTTTCGCCGTGAAAAACGTTGCGCACAGGACAGCAAACGTGGCCGCGAAAATCGTCGCACCGCAGAACACGCCCGTGGCCAGGTTCGCCAACCAAAAGACGCTTTCGAGCGGTACGATCTGCGCCTCAGCGATACAGCGCATTGCGGCAATAACAAGCGCGAACGCGGCGCTTATGGAAACCATGTTCGCCATCGCCATGTGGACATAACAATTTCGATTCGCTATTCAAACTTACTCGGACAAAACCGACTCGGTTTTGTCCGAGTAAACTCGAGCATAAACTTATTCATGCGATACAATTAACTCGGACAAAACCGAGTCGGAAGGAACCGAGTAAGTGGAATTCATTGGCAGGGGGCTTGAACTCGCCCGTATTAAGAAAACACTCAATGCGCCCGAGCAGCGCAATGTTCTCATTTACGGAAGGCGTCGCGTCGGCAAAAGTGAGCTCATCAAGCAGGCGCTAACCGATTTATCGGACGTCGCAACGATCTATTACGAGTGCCGCCAAACCTCCGAGGCAGACAACCTCGAGAGTCTGTCCGCCCTTGCTGCTGAAGCGCTAAGCTTTCCTCCGCTCGCCTTCACGGGCATCCGCGAGCTCATCGAATTTCTGTTTGCCCAAGCCAAAGACAAGAACATTACCCTCGTTCTCGACGAATACCCCTACTTGAGAGATGCGGTTAAAGGCTTAGACAGCATTCTCCAGACCTCAATCGACGCTCACAGGGAAGACTCACGTTTAAACATTGTCCTGTGCGGCTCCTACGTTGAGATTATGAAATCTCTCATCGAGCATGAAAGCCCCCTCTACGGGCGAATTGATCTCGCGCTTGAGCTTAAGCCCATGGATTACTTTGACGCTGCAAAGTTCTATCCCGCGTTCTCACCCGAGGACAAGGTGCGGCTCTATAGCGTTTTTGGCGGCATCCCCTTTTACAATCGCCTCATCGATCAGTCCCAAAGCGTACGCGACAATATCATCGAGCTCGTCACAGAACCTGGCGCCCGCTTAGAAAGCGAAGTACCGTCCTATCTCAACGCCGAGATCTCGAAGATGACCAACGCCAACGAAGTTTTCGGGGCTCTCGCACAAGGTTACTCCCGTTGGGGGGACGTGCTGGCACAGTCGCACGTCTCGAGCGGTCCGGCCATGGCAGACGTACTCGACAAGCTCATGTCGCTCGAAATCGTCCAAAAGCGTGCACCCATCAACGACCCTACGAATAAGCGTAAGTCTGGCTACTTTGTGGTGGACCCACTTTCGCTCTTTTACTATCGCTACGTCTTCCGCAATGCCTCTGCGCGTCAGCTGCTCGACCCGGAAGTCTTCTATGATCGTCACGTCTCCCAAGACTTCGAGGAAAACTACACTCCACATATGTTCGAGGAGATCTGCCGTCAATACCTCGTGCGGCAAAATAGGACTGGCAAGATCGAACCGGCTTTCGATGCCATAGGCAAGTACTGGTACGACGATCCCGCAAACAAAACGAGCGGCGAATTCGATGTGGTAACGCAAGACCCCGAGGGCTACGCATTCTACGAAGCAAAGTTCCGCAAATCCCCCGTCACGCAAAAAATGGTCGACGAGGAAATCACCCAAGTCGAGGCAACGGGGCTCAAGTGCCATCGCTACGGATTCTTCTCCCGTTCGGGCTTCGAAGCTGACGAAAGCGATCGAACCGTCTTCATCGACCTGCCGCAGATGTTTGAATAGGACAGACCCCACCCGCATCCCAAGCATCCATTATCTAATCGAACGATTGTTCGATGGATTTCGTGTTGGTTGGAATCGCCTATGGGCTGGGCTATGCTAATTTGACTATCTATATGACTAAAACGCAGCAAAGGAGTATCGAGAGAGCGAGCATGGCAAAAAACACCGCAAACTATGGTAACGACAGTATTCGTCAGCTCAAGGACGAGGAGCGCGTACGCCTGCGCCCCGCCGTCATCTTTGGCTCGGACGGACTCGACGGTTGCGCGCATGCCGCCTTCGAGATCCTGTCCAACGCCGTTGACGAGGCGCGCCAGGGCTACGGCAAGCTCATCACCCTTACCGCCTTTCGCGATGGCTCCATTCAGGTAGAGGACAACGGCCGCGGCTGCCCACTCGACTGGAACCCTTCCGAGAAGCGCTTTAACTGGGAGCTCGTCTTTTGCGAGCTCTACGCTGGCGGCAAGTACAACAATAACCAGGGCGGCGACTACGACTTCTCGCTCGGCACCAACGGCCTGGGCTCCTGCGCGACCCAGTACGCTTCCGAGTACATGGACGTCACGGTTTGGCGCGACGGCAACAAGTACTCCCTGCACTTTAAAAAGGGCAAGGTCGTCGGCGCCAAAAAGAAGGCGCTCGAGATTGAGCCCAGCGACGAGAACCGTACCGGCACCACCATCAAGTGGCGCCCCGATCTTGAGGTCTTTACCTCCATCAGCATTCCCCACGATTGGTATCGCGAGACCATGCGCCGCCAGGCCGTGGTCAATGCCAACGTGACCTTCCGTCTGCGTATCGAGGGCGACGATGGCGAGTTTTCCGAAGAGGACTTCTGCTATCCCAAGGGCATCGAGGACTATGTGCTCGAGAAGGTCGGTACCGACTACCTTACTGAGCCCTTCTTTATCGAGGCCGACCGCCGCGGTCGCGACCGCGAGGACCTGCCCGACTACAACGTAAAGATCACCGCGTGCATGTGCTTCTCGCGCACCTTCATGATGCAGGAGTATTACCACAACTCATCGTGGCTCGAGAACGGTGGCTCGCCCGAGAAGGCGGCTCGAAGCGCTCTGACCAGCGCCATCGATGCCTACATCAAGCAACAGGGCAAGTACAACAAAAACGAGAGTGGCATCAAATGGCAGGACGTCCAGGACTGCCTGGTTCTGGTGACCAACTGCTTCTCCACCCAGACGTCCTACGAAAACCAGACCAAGAAGGCCATCAACAACCGCTTTATCCAGCAGGCGATGACGGCATTCTTTAAGGAGCGCCTCTCGACCTATCTGATCGAGAACAAAGACGCCGCCAACAAGATTATGGAGCAGGTGCTCATTAACAAGCGCTCGCGCGAGAACGCCGAGAAGACGCGTCAGAGCATCAAGACCAACCTGCAGCAGAAGACCGACATGGCCAACCGCGTGCAGAAGTTCATCGACTGCCGCTCCAAGGACAAGAACCGTCGCGAGATCTACATCGTAGAGGGCGACTCGGCAGCAGGTGCCATCCGCACGTCGCGCGATGCCGAGTTCCAGGGCGTTATGCCCGTCCGCGGCAAGATCCTCAACTGCCTGAAGGAGGATTACCCGCGCATCTTTAAGTCCGACATCATCATGGACCTCATGCGCGTGCTGGGCTGCGGTGTGGAGATCAAGGACAAGCGCATCAAGAACCTTGGCGCCTTTGACCTGGATAATCTCAACTGGAACAAGGTCATCATCTGTACGGACGCCGACGTCGACGGTTATCACATCCGCACGCTCGTACTCACCATGCTCTACCGCCTGGTGCCCACGCTTATCGACGAGGGCTACGTCTATATCGCCGAGTCGCCGCTCTACGAGATCAACTGCAAAGAGAAGACCTACTTTGCCTACACCGAGCTCGAGAAGAACGGCATCCTCAAGGAGATCGGCGACCAGAAGTGCTCAATCAACCGCTCCAAAGGTCTTGGTGAGAACGATCCGGACATGATGTGGCTCACCACCATGAACCCCGAGACGCGTCGCCTGATCAAGGTGGAGCCCGAGGACGTCACCAAGATGGAGACCATGTTCAACCTGCTACTGGGCAACGACGAGGCGAGCCGCAAGCGCCACATCTCCGAGCACGGCAAGGAATACCTGGACCAGCTGGACCTGCAATAGCAGCAAATCGATAACGACGGCCCATAAGAAGTTCAAGAGGAAATCGTGACAAAGAAGAAGACGAAGAACCAGCCAAAGAAAAAGCAGGTCAACGCCGAGAACGTCATCGGCCTGCACTCCGAGGTCACCGATCAGCCGATCACGCAGACGCTCGAGGTCAACTACATGCCCTATGCCATGAGCGTCAACGTCTCGCGCGCATTCCCCGAGATCGACGGCTTTAAGCCCTCGCATCGCAAACTGCTCTACACCATGTACAAGATGGGTCTGCTCAAGGGCGAGCGTCAGAAGAGCGCCAACATCGTGGGCCAGACCATGAAGCTCAACCCGCACGGCGATGCCGCCATCTACGAGACGATGGTGCGCCTGGCCACCGGCAACGAGGCGCTGCTCGCCCCCTTCGTGGAGTCGAAGGGCAACTTTGGCAAGTACTATTCGGGCGACCTGAGCTACGCCGCCTCGCGCTATACCGAGGCCAAGCTCTCCCCCATCAGCGCCGAGATCTTCAAGGACATCGACAAGGACCCGGTCGACTTCGTCGACAGCTACGACGGCGCCATGAAGGAGCCGCGCCTGCTGCCCACCACGTTCCCCAACATCCTTGTCTCGGCCAACAAGGGCATCGGCGTCGCTATGGCGTCCGATATTTGCGGTTTCAACCTCAACGAGGTCTGCACCGCCACGATGCACTACCTGCAGGATCCCGACTGCGACCTGCTCGAATATATGCCCATGCCCGACTTCTCGACCGGCGGCGAGATTATCTACCGCCGCGAGGAGATGGAGAAGATCGTCGAGACCGGCCTTGGCAGCTTCCAAATCCGCTCCCGCTGGCGCTGGATTCCCGAAGAGCGCATCATCGAAGTGTACGAGATTCCCTACACCACCAAGACCGATGTCATCATCGAGCGCATCGTCAAGCTCTCCAAAGAGGGCAAGGTCAAGGAGATTGCTGACATCCGCGACGAGACCGACCTTTCGGGTCTGCGCATCGCCATCGACCTTAAGCGCGGCGTCGACCCCGACAAGCTCATGGCCAAGCTCTATCGCTCGACCACGCTGCAGGATTCATTCTCGTGCAACTTCAACGTACTCGTCGACGGCTATCCCCGCGTTATGGGCGTGCGCCAGATCTTGCACGAGTGGGTCAAGTGGCGCATCCAGTCCACGCGTCGCCGCATTAACTTTGACCTGGGAAAAAAGTCCGAGCGCCTGCACCTGCTGCACGGCCTCGAGGCGATTCTGCTCGACATCGACAAGGCCATCGCCATCATCCGCGGCACCAAGCTCGAAGCCGAGGTCGTACCCAACCTTATGCGCGGCTTCGATATCGACGAGACCCAGGCCGAGTTTGTCGCCGAGCTTAAGCTCCGCAACATCAACGAGGAGTACATCCTCAACCGCACCAAGGATATCGCCAAGCTCGAAGGTGAGATCGCCGAGCTCGAGGAGATCCTCTCGAGCGAGGACAACATCAAGAAGGTCATCAGCGACGAGCTGGCCGCGGTCAACAAGAAGTACGTGATGCCGCGCCGCACGGGCAGGATCGAGCCCCATGAGGTCATCGAGGTGAGCTTGGAACCCGAGGTCGAGGAGTACCCGGTTACGATCATGCTGTCGCGCGACGGCTACCTTAAGAAGATGACGGACCGCGTACTCAAGAAGGCGACCACGCTCAAGTACAAGGACGGCGACAAACCCTTTATCGAGTTCCCGTCCTCCAACACCCACGAGCTGCTGGTCTTTACCAACAAGAGCCAGGTGTACAAGTGCAAGGTTGCGGCGTTTGAGGACACCAAGTCCGCCCAGCTGGGCTCGTACCTGCCCACCGATCTTGAGATGGAACCCGACGAGAGTGTCATCTGGGTCATCGACCCCGAGGACTACAAGGCCGACGTGCTGTTCGTCTTTGAGAACGGCCGCGTGGTGCGTGTCGCGCTTGCCGGATACGTTACCAAGACCAACCGCAAGCGCCTCAAAAACGCCATCTATGGTGGCAGCAAGCTGCTGTATGCCCAGGTGCTCAAGGAAGATCGCGACATCGCGCTGGTCTCGAGCGACTACCGTCTGATGAACTTCAACACGTCGCTGCTCAAGACCAAGACGACCACCAACACGCAGGGCGTCCAGGCCTTTACGGCCAAGAAGGGCCGCTCGGTCACCACCGTCGGCACGACCGAGGAAATCCTTGGCGCCGGCGTCTCGGCCGAGAAGTTCACCGCGCAGAGCCTGCCCTCCGCCGGCGCCCTCATGAAGGAAAATGACATGCCGAGTTTGTTTGACTAAAACAACGGCGACTAAACCGTCATGGTTTTACAAAGCAGCGGGGCCCGGAGCGCAGTAAACGCTGCGCCCCGGGCCCCATGCATTACACCAGCATCATCCCTATAGACAAAATGCCGCATAAAGCGGAACAGACATAAGCCCATCATTCATTCCAAAGGGCTTAGTCGATAGCCTGATAAGGCGCACGCCCGGATGGGTCTTTTTAAGTGAGGGCAGACTTCGAGATCTTGTGTTCTCCCCCGCCTTGACTTCAATCGCAGACAAGCATCCCTGCTTCTCTACTACAAAGTCGATTTCCGCACGATTATCTCGCGCCCAATAATGCAGTGGATAACCCATGGCTGAAAGCTGTTGGGCAACGTAGTTTTCGGTAAGTGCACCCATGAATGTGCCGCCGATACCGGCAAGAATATCGGCGCGTTGAGCACCGGCCTTGGAGACCAGCAGCCCTGTATCCGCCTGATAGATTTTAAAAGCAGAAGGGTTAACGAAGGCCTCTAAAGGGCTTTCGATCTGCCCGACTAGGCTGCAGCGCGCCACCGTACCCGACAATACAAGCCAATCGAGAGCATCTCCAAAGAGAGGCGCATTGCCCCCCGCTCGCACTACCTTGTATTGAAATTTACGATTCTCTTTGGCAAGCTGCTGTGGAATGGAATCGAAGCACGCACGCGTCTTTGCGCTCAAGCGTTCATCAGCATATTTATTGGTGTCGGCGGAATATCCGTCGAGAATAATCCGATGCTTATCGGCCACATCAATGATTGACTGATCATCGATGTACGTTTGGACCGCCTCGGGCATTCCGCCAACAACAAGATACTGTCGATAGAGCCCAAGCGCCTTTTCATGAAGGCTTGGCGCAAGAGGACCCATTATCTCGAATGATGAGCGTATCTCGTCGACCAGCTGATCGTGCCCCATCGCCCAGAGAAACTCCTCGAAATCGAGTGGAGTCATCTCAATCAAGTCGGTCTTTCCGACGGGGAACGAAT
The DNA here is from genome assembly GCA_019419445.1 of Collinsella sp. GTDB lineage: Bacteria > Actinomycetota > Coriobacteriia > Coriobacteriales > Coriobacteriaceae > Collinsella. Next base: position 10,308 of record DXZX01000005.1, on the reverse strand, counting down.
ACGACTGATGGTTAATGGCAACCCCAAGAAGCGACCCGGCAGCCGCAACGTAATACTCGGGAGCATCTTCGCAAAAGTATTTAAGGGAAGTGAGCGCTTCCTCGCATGCCTGGATCTCGTCAATGAACAGTAAGGTTTTGCCAGGCACGATACGCTGTCCCGTACGAGCCTCGATCGCACGTACGATCGAATGAGGGTCAAGACCGCCCGAAAAATCCGCTCGCGCCGACCGGTCGTTCTCAAGATTAACGTAGACAACCGATTCGAAAAGATCCTGGGCGTACGTTCTGAGCAAATAGGTCTTGCCACACTGGCGCACGCCTTTGACCAGCAAAGGTTTTCTATCAGCTCTGTCTCGCCATTCCCTAAGGAGCTCGTCTGCCTTGCGACGCATACGTAACCTTCCCTCATGAACTTCTGTTTGACAATATTTTAACGCGGATTAATTTGTTTTCAGTTATTTTTCTGCGTTTAAAAATTGTTCTATACGGCACTTGAGGGAATTCGCCCCTATCTCTCGGTAAGGACAGCAAGCATTTCCACCAACGCTGATTGCCATGCGTTCTTCTTGCCTTAGGCGAGCTTGCGAGCGAGCTCTCGCACCTCTTTCAACTTGGGCGACGATGCCATGCTGTCGCGCTCGGTCATGCCACCAATCGTGACAATGCCCTGGTCCTCCCACTTGCAGTACGCGCAGGTTGACTTGTACATAGCGATCGCCGCATCATAGACACCCTCGCTGTGGCTATCGAGCAAAAGGGCCGTCTTGGTGAACGGGAAACCCGTGGCACCGAAGGCGTACAGGCGGTCGATGGCGGTCTTTTCCTGCGCAGTGATGTCAAACCAGTAGATAGGCGAAGCGAAGACAACCATGTCGGTGTCTTTCAGCGACTCAATCACGTTGGCCATGTCATCCTTCTGCACGCAGACGCCCTCATGGGCGAAGCAGTACTGGCATCCCAAGCAGCCGGCGATCTTCTTGCTGGCAACGCGGATGACCTCGACCGTATGGCCGCCCTCACGCGCGGTCTCGGCAAACGCCTCGACCATGGTATCGGTATTGGCGCCCTTACGCGGGCTGCCGCTCAATACAACGATATTCATAGGATTCCCTCTCCTTCATGCTGCAGGCGCGCAGCATTTTTTCTTGTAACCAAAACAAATGGGGTTAATCAATCGCCAGCAGGCCATATCTCTTGCTCAAGTTCCCTAAAGAAGCTCAAGGCGATTGCGATTGCCTTATACAACATCGAAAACCAAAGAGGGGCCATAGCAACGTCGCCTGCCTGAAATGGCACGCTGTCAAGGTCAACTACGGGGATCGTGGCGAGCCGATACCGCCCGCATGCCTCCTTCGGAATAGGCACTGAGCAGCTCCTGGGCGTGGGCGAACTCGGGCCCTCGCCTCCAACCGAGCAGGCGGTTGACCGCGAGATTTCCCTGGACGTTGTGGACAAAGAGCAGATGGGCGTCCTCGCGCGAAAGCCCAGTCTCCTCCATGATCGAGGGAACCATCTGCTCGGCGCCGCGCTCGACGACGCGCTGTGCCACCCGGGCGTACGCGTCGTCATCCGAGTAGAGCAGATAATAGTCATCGTTTGCCGGCGGACGCTGGCAGAGGGCGCCCGCCTCCGTTCCCTCGAGCGGCGGCACCGCCGCCAAGGCCTCGTCGATAAGCGCGTCGAGCAGGGCGAACTTGTCCTCGTAGTGCAGATAGAACGTGCCACGGTTGATATCGGCGCGTCGGCAGATATCCGCTACCGTCATCTTCGCGAAGCCGACCTCGGCCAGCAGCGCGAAGAACGCCTCCCGTATGACCGAGAGTGTATAGCGTCGGCGACGATCGATCTTCCCCGCTTCCATTACCCCTCCAATTGCAACGCTCGACAATGCCCGGCAAACGCTCGTTTATCGACAGCAGGCCGAAGCTGTTCATTGCTCTTAAGCAAATCGACATGGATACTTTTTATAGACACCTGTTTATAATAGCTGAAAGAAGGTATCCAGTGACCCTGTACGAGCAGCTCGTTATCGAGCTCACCAACCAATCGTTTTCCCTTCAGGCCGCCTACCGCAGCGGCGGCACGCCCTATGAGCTGAGTGACCGCGAGCCCGAGCCCTACGACCAGCAAATCAGGGACTTCGCCCGCATGATCGAGGAAGCCGATTGCGTGCTGGTGGGCGGGGCCTCTGGGCTCTCCGCGGCGGGCGGCGGCGACTTCTATTACGAGGACAACGCAACCTATCGCAGGCATTTCGGCAAATTCGCCGAGCGTTACGGTTTCAAGGGCGCTTTCGAGGGGTCGTTCTACCGCTGGCCCACCGCCGAGGCGCGCTGGGGATACCTCGCCACCTTCCTCGACACCACGCTCAACGCCCCGCTGCGCAAGCCCTACAAGGACCTCGACGCCATTCTCGCCGAGAAGGATTTCTTCGTGCTCACCACCAACCAGGACACGCAGTTTGTGAAGCTCTACCCCTGGGAGAAGGTGGCAGAGATCCAAGGCGACCACCGCTTCTTTCAGTGCTCCCGCTGTTGCACCGACGCGGTGTGGGATGCGGTCGAGCCGGTCTCCAACATGGTAGAGGCCATGGGAGACGGCCTTGAGGTTCCGACAGAGCTCGTGCCGCGCTGCCCGCACTGCGGGGCAGAGGCGTTCCCCTGGGTTCGCGGCTACGGCAACTTCCTGCAGGGCGAGCTCTACGAGGAGCAGTACCACAAGGTGTCCGACTGGCTCGACGCGCACGCGCGGCAGAGGATCCTTTTCCTCGAGCTGGGCGTGGGCCGCATGACGCCCGCGTTTATCCAGGAGCCGTTCTGGGCCCTCACGGCGCAGTTGTCGCAGGCTAGCTACATCGCCGTGAACAACAGGACGCAGTTTCTCCCCCGCGCGATCGAGGATTGGGGGCTCGCCGTTCGCGCCGACATCGCCGACGTGCTCGCCGACGTGCGCAAGACGCTGGGGAGGTAGCACATGGAAACGGTGAAAGCAGTTCGCATAGGCAGGGCGCTAGCCGAGGCGGATCTTGTCATCATCGGCGCCAGCAACGGGCTGGACATGGCAGAGGGGCTCAACCTCTTCTGCGCCGATGCTCATTTCCGAGAGGCGTACGGCGACCTCGCTCAGGCCGACGGCATCGGCTGCATACTGCAGGGGCTCGCCTCCCCGGATGCCAGCGTGCGAAGCCGATGGGTCGAGCGGTTCCATCAAAAGGAGTATGTCGAGTATGAGCCCAGCCCGCTCATGAACGGGCTGCGGCGTCTTACAGAGCACGCTGACACCTTCGTGATCACGTGCAATATCGACGGGCACTTCGTACGCGCAGGGTTCAACGAGAACCGCGTGCTCGAGACGGAGGGGAGCATACGCACGTCGATCGACGAGCGGCGTCTCGCCCATCCAGACGCCCTCGCCACGGCCCAGCTCGAGGAGCTCGAGCGCCTTGTGCAAGCCCATCGCAACGGCAGGGTCGCCATCCTCGAACTTGGCGTGGGACTGCGCAACGGCATCATAAAGCACATGCTCGCCCAGATCGCGAACGTCTGCGAGCACGCCACCTACATCGTGTTCAACTACAGCCAGGCCATGGCGCCCGACGCCTCGTGCGAGACGATTCTCGTTGACGGCGATATGACCCCGGCTTTCGAGGAGATCGCCCGATGCCACCCCTAGAAAGAGAAGCGCGTAGGCTTCGAAGCCTTATCGACGATGCCGACGCCATCATCGTCGGCATCGGCTCGGGCATGTCGAGCGCCGCCGGGTTCAACCATTACAACCGCGCGGGCATGGCGCGCGCAGGAATGGCGGACTGGCAGCAAGCCTTTGGCTTCAAGAGCCTTTTCGACGGCTTCTACCACCTCTACCCCAGCCTCGAGCAGCAATGGGCCTACTACGCGCGATATATCGATTTCATGCTGCGCGAGCCGACCTCGCAGCCCTATCTCGACCTACGGTCCCTCATCGGCCATAAGGATTACTTCATCCTGAGCACCAATGTAGACACCCAAGTCGAGAAGACGTTTCCCACCGAGAGGATCTGCAACTATCAGGGAAGCTTCGCGCACCTTCAATGCAAGCAGCCATGCTGCGACGAGCTCTTCGAGGCGAGCCCCTACGTCGAGCGCATGCTCGCGGGCATGGCGGGGTTCGAGATCCGCAGCGAGGATGTCCCCCGATGCCCGCACTGCGGCTGGCAGCTTGTGCCGTGGGTGCGCGACGACACGTTTCTGCAGGGTGCGGCATGGCGCGAGAGCCTCGGACGATACGAGCGCTTCGTGCGCGAGCGCAGCGATCGCCGCGTGCTGTTGCTGGAGCTTGGCGTGGGCGAGATGACCCCCGGCATCATCACGCTCCCGTTCTGGAGCATGACCGCAAAGCTGCCGGATGCGCACCTTTTGAGCGTAAACATCTCGGGCGGCTCGGCTCCGCTGCAGCTTGGAAGCAAGGCAGGGGCGATCCAGGCCGATTTGGGCGCCCTGCTCTCGGTGGCGCGGGCAGGTGGCGAGTAACGCGGAGCGGTAGACGCGCAATGAGGTTTTAGTCGCAGCCTCCGAACGAGAGGGCTCGGAGGCTGGTATTCCTGAATCGCAGGTCACGATGGGTTATCGGAATCGCGAAGAGCGGATACCGCCAGTAAGCCCCCTTCGGAATAGGCGTTGAGCAGCTCCTGGGCATGGGCGAACTCGGGGCCTCGTCGATAAGCGCATCGAGCAGCGCGTACTTATCCTCGTAGTGCAGATAGAACGTGCCACGGTTGATATCGGCGCGGCGGCAGATATCCGCTACCGTCATCTTCGCGAAGCCGACCTCGGCCAGCAGCGCGAAGAACGCCTCCTGTATGACCGAGAGGGTGTAGCGCCGCCGGCGGTCGATCTTGGTTTCTCCCATCGCCTCTCCAATCTGAGTCGTTTGACAATGTCCAGTAGCTGTTCGTTTATCGACAGGTGCACGCGTTTGTTCATTGCCCCTGCGAAAATCAACAAGGATACTGTTTATAGACACCTGTTTTTTATAGCTGAAAGGGAGCACGGATGACCCTGTGCGAGAAGCTCGGCATCGGGCTTGTCAGCCGATCGTTTTCCCATCGGGCCGTCTATCGAAACGGCGGCACGTCATACGATTTGAGCGATTGCGAGCCTGCTGCTTGCAAGCAAGATATCGAGGCTTTTGCCCGAAAGGTGGGGGAAGCTGATTGCGTGTTTACGGGAGAGGCAGGTAGGCAGGCGTTATGAGCATCTGCATCAAAAATCAGATTCAGAATATGAATATCGTCATCGGCTGCACGGTGGGGTGTCCATATTGCTATGCCCGTAACAATGTGAAACGTTGGCATATGATTGACGACTTCGCTGATCCTGCGTTCTTCCCGAGCAAGCTCAAGATGATGGAAAAGAAACGCCCGCAGAACTTTCTCCTTACCGGCATGAGCGATCTCTCCGGGTGGAAGCTGGAATGGCGAGACGAGGTACTTGCAAAGATCCATGAGAATCCACAGCATCAGTTCCTGTTCCTGACCAAGAGACCCGATTTGCTGGATTTAGATACCGACCTGGAAAACGCATGGTTCGGCGTTACGGTGACGAGGAAAGCGGAGCTGTGGCGTATCGACGCCCTTCGGAAAAACGTCAAAGCAAATCACTTCTTCGTTACTTTTGAGCCGCTATTCGACGATCCCGGTACGGTCGACCTTTCCGGAATCAACTGGATCGTCGTCGGTACCATGACCGGGGCGCAGAGCAGGAAGGTTCATACGGAACCGGAGTGGGCATGGTCTTTGACGGACCAGGCGCACGCGCTTGGCATTCCAATGTTTATGAAGGAAGACCTCGTCTCTGTCATAGGGGACGAAAACATGATTCAGGAATTGCCGGAAGAATTCGAAAGAGTGCTGGAGGTGCAGAGAACATGGCAGAAGTGATCGATGGAATCCTCATCAATGAGGTGGAAGCAAAGAACATCATGACCAAGTCCAGCCTGCCGGTAGGCGGCTACTCGGTCAATCCCTATGTAGGCTGCACGCATGCCTGCAAGTATTGCTATGCCTCCTTTATGAAGCGCTTTACCGGACACAAGGAGGAATGGGGTACCTTTCTTGATGTGAAGCATTGGCCGGAAATCAAGAATCCGAAGAAATACGCTGGACAGCGGGTGGTTATCGGTTCTGTGACGGATGGCTACAATCCACAGGAGGAGCGATTCGGGAATACCAAGAAACTCCTGGAGCAGCTGATTGGCAGCGATGCAGATATTCTGATCTGCACAAAGTCAGATCTTGTGGTACGGGATATCGATCTGCTGAAGAGGCTTGGACGAGTGACCGTTTCATGGTCGATCAACACGCTGGATGAGAACTTCAAGAACGATATGGACTCCGCGTCGAGCATCGAGCGTCGTATCGCTGCTATGAAGCAGGTGTATGACGAAGGTATCCGTACGGTCTGCTTCGTGTCCCCGGTATTTCCCGGCATCACGGATTTTGAGATGATTTTTGAGCGAGTAAAAGATCGGTGCGATTTGTTTTGGCTCGAAAATCTCAATCTTCGGGGTGGTTTCAAAAAAGCGATCCTGGATTATATCGCCGAGAAACATCCCAATCTCGTACCGCTTTACGATGAGATCTATAACAAGCGCAACCGTAGCTATTTTGAAGCGCTTGAAGTAAAAGCCGAGGAAATGGCCAAGAAGTACGATTGCCCCTTTGTGGACAACGAAATGCCTTATGGCAGAGTCCCGCAGGGGCATCCGGTGATCGTGGACTACTTCTATCACGAGGAAGTCCGAGGGTCAGATAATAGCGGAAAAAGAAATCGTTAAACGGAAACCGACGACGATTCGCTCGAGCGATTAGCGTCCACGCGTGGCTTCTGCCGATTGGCGCAACGGGCGACGGATTAAGGGACCGCTCGGGCGGATGATCCCGCTGCAGTACAGGCGGTCGCTCAATTTAGCGGCATGAGCGTTTTCGCACGGAAAACCAGTACCCCCTGTGCCGAGTTTAATCGTAGCGAATACAATGGGCACTGAGCATCAATCGAAAGTAGTCAAGAGCCTTTTCGACGGCTTTTACCACCTCTACCCCAGCCTCGAGCAGCAATGGGCCTACTACGCGCGATACATCGACTTCATGCTGCGGGAGCCGACCTCGCAGCCCTATCTCGACCTACGGTCCCTCATCGGCCATAAGGACTACTTCATCCTGAGCACCAATGTGGACACCCAGGTCGAGAAGACGTTTCCCGACGAGAGAATCTGCAACTATCAGGGAAGCTTCGCGCACCTTCAGTGCAAGCAGCCATGCTGCGACGAGCTCTTCGAGGCGAGCCCCTACGTCGAGCGCATGCTCGCGGGCATGGCGGGGTTCGAGATCCGCAGCGAGGATGTCCCCCGATGCCCGCACTGCGGCTGGCAGCTTGTGCCGTGGGTGCGCGACGACACGTTTCTGCAGGGTGCGGCATGGCGCGAGAGCCTCGGACGATACGAGCGCTTCGTGCGCGAGCGCAGCGATCGCCGCGTGCTGTTGCTGGAGCTTGGCGTGGGCGAGATGACCCCCGGCATCATCACGCTCCCGTTCTGGAGCATGACCGCAAAGCTGCCGGATGCGCACCTTTTGAGCGTAAACATCTCGGGCGACTCGGCTCCGCTGCAGCTTGGAAGCAAGGCAGGGGCGATCCAGGCCGATTTGAGCGCACTGCTCTCGGTGGCGCGGACGGCGAAGGTATTTAAGCCTCCTTGTTAGTCTCTTTGAGATATTCCCCGTTGTCCACAGACTCCAACCACTCGTTGGAGGCTTCCTCGCCCGGAACCTCCAACGCGAGATGTGAGAACCAGCTGTCGGGTGCGGCTCCGTGCCAGTGCTTCACCCCTGGGGCAATGTTGACCACGTCGCCAGGGTACAGTTTCTGCGCCGGCTTACCCCATTCCTGGTAAAACCCTCGACCAGTCACAGCATGCCGGCAGCGAGGTCAATGCGCATTCGCTCATGCTACAATCCAACCACCAGAGATGAAAACACAGTCCCCGTCGGGTAGTCGTGGGCGTGCGGGAGTCCGCATCAGTAACCTGCCTCCTTGGTTGTCCCTTCTCTGCATGGTCATCTACATAAAGGAGGAACCAACCATGCAGATCAGCGTGTCATCCACCCTGACCGTATATCATGACGGCCAATTCTGGGTCGGGCTGGCGGAGCATGTCGAGGACGGCAGATACGGCGCCGCCCGCATCGTCTTCGGCGCGGAACCGTCCGATGAGGAAATCCTGCAATTCGTTACAAGCAAATGGGCGAAGCTCGCGTTCTTCGGTGACGAGGCCACGGAAACAAGCAAGCCCGCGAAGAATCCCAAGCGACGCGCTCGCGAGGCAGCGAAAGCCCTTAAGCGGCCCGCGGTGAGCACCAAGGCACAACAGGCGCTCGCAGCACAGCGGGAAGCGATGAAGCGGGAGTCGGCTCAAGCAAGAAGCCAGCGTCGCGCGGATGAGGTGGAGGCGCGCTTCGAGCAGCGAAAGCTGAAGCGCAAGCAGAAGCATCGCGGGCATTGATCGCCATGTGCAGCAAGGCAAACCATATACAGCAGTGGGGCCAGTTCCACTTGAAGCCGACGCCGCGTAGACGCTAATGGTGACGGCTATGCACGGGCACGGGCGAGCCACTGCACTTCACAGCTTGTTTCTCAAGTTTCTCAAGTATTTGGGACGCACACGCGGCGTTCAAAAATGCGGAGCGACTCCACATGGCTCGAGACTGAGCCGAAGTGCCCTACTTCTCGCCCTCCAGCAGCCCCACGATACGGTCGATGTCGACGGCGAAGTGGGGCCTTCCCTCGCGCTCGTAGCGGTCGAGATACGCCTGGCACTCGGAGACAATGCGCTTGGTGTTGCCGTCGATGATGCGCTGGAGCGTCTCGTAGTAGGCCGAGCCCTCGGTCCTGAAGCGGCGCTGGTAGGACTTGGTTATGGGGAGGGAACATCTTGATGTAGTGGATGCCGTGGCGACAGCCGGGGCTCGTCGTGGGGCGGGGTAGCAACGCAAAGTACTGGTCTTTGGGCACGTTGGGGGCGATGTTGGAATGCAGCGGCACGGCGAAGTCCCTGCGCTTCCCGCGGAAACGCAGCCTCACCACCACGATGCAGGGGAGATTGTGCTTAAGCATGAGCTCGCGGTCGCCCTCGACGAGGTCAAAGAAGTCCTGGGAGATGGATACGACCTTCACCGGTTGCGCCTCTTCATACGAAGTGGGGCCCGCATCGCTGCAGGCCCCTACAGGTGGGCGATATTCTACGCCTTGCGGCACCCCGTCGCCCACGGAGGTTAAACGTACACGTAAGCCGTACTCTGAAAGCCGCGGCTTCCGGCAAGTAGTTTATGCCACGAAAGGTCACTTTCAACGCGCATAGCTCGCAAAATAACACTCGCTGGGCCGTCACCCCTGGCCGTTACCCTCCAATCTTCATTGGAGTCAGCAGGTCAATTCATATAGTTATGGGGGGTATCCTAAAGGAAATCAAATTTATACCCCCATAACTAAGGATTTTTCTATTCCCACTCAATGACTAGGGCCCTGGTGTAATTGGCTGGACCACCGTTCCGGGAACCGGTATCGACCTACCTGTCCGCCGAGCTCTTTCTTCAGCTCCAGCCTAGTATCTGATTCGCGCCGTTATAAGCGAAAACCGAAGAGATGCGTCTTAGCCAAGAAAAGAAGGTTAGCCTCATCTTACTGCATGATTCGTGTGTTATAGTTAGATTGCTCTAACTGTTTGGGGGCGACAGCCATGCACGAACGCGAGGGTTTCTGGGACAAGAACGCCGGTCGGTATGACCGTTTCATGCGAAACGACCGGGCGGCGTATGAGAAGATGTATGGGCTGATCCGGCCGGTGGTGAAAGCAAAGACCGTGCTGGAGGTTGCCACCGGCACGGGGCTTATCGCAAAGAGCGTCGTGGATGCGGCGGCGCGCATCGAGGCTACGGACGCCTCTGCAAAGATGATCCTTGAAGCAAAGCGGGACAATCAATCCGCAAAGCTGCACTTTTCCGTGCAGGATATGTTCCGCCTGCCCTATGCGCAGAAGTCCTTCGAAGTGGTGATCGCGTCCAACGCGCTTCACATAGTGCCGCATCCGGAAAAGGCCCTGCAAGAAATCAGGCGGGTGCTGAAGGACGACGGTGTGCTCATCGCGCCAACCTTCACCCACGCGGGGAACTCGGTTTCCGGCAAGGCAAAAGCCTTTTTCATGAGCATGGCGGGATTTCCCCTCCACAGCAGATGGACGAGCGAGGAATACCTGCGTTTCCTGCGGCAAAACGGCT
>DXZX01000049.1:0-9511 GCA_019419445.1 Collinsella sp. | reverse complement strand
AGCTGCGGAAACGCGGGGACCGTTCAGGCTGTTGCGTTGAGATTGAAAATCAACCGCGTCGTGTGCCGCCGTTTAATAAATAATTATCTGTGTTGATAAGAGTTTGTCATTCCCCATTAGGCGAACGGCAAGACAAAGCCGCCGAGACTTATATCCCCGACGGCATTACCCGGCGCTACCGACAAACCAGATGGATCCTGCTGGCATCAAAATGCATACGCAGGGTCTCGCCTTCTTGCGGTAACCCATCCGCTGGTACGCTCAATTTGTTGACCTTCCACTGCAGACGCGTTGGCGCATCGGCCCGCGGCGCATCCAACAGCACCAGGCGCTCAAAACGCGAATCGCTCACGCGCGCCACGTGCAGGTCGTAGCTGTTGCGACCCCGCTCGGCACGGTTGTCCACATGGAAGTAGCTCGCGCGAATGCCCAGGTACGCCACATTATCGGGAACCTCGCGACCCACGTTAAAGGTCATGCCCCAATCGAGCGCCTCAACTTCTTCGTCGCCGATCTTGCGCGCCCGGCTTGTGTTCTTGCAGCCCGTCAGGCGCAGCGCCGCCAGCGTCTGCGGACGGCGGACCACGTCCTCGACGGAGCCGATCTCCTCAACATGCCCGTCGTGCATCACGCAGATGCGCTGGCACAGGCGGCACGCTTCGTCGATGTCGTGGCTCACGTAGAGCACGGTACGGTTACAGACGTCGAACAGGTCGAGCATGTTCTGTTCGAGCGCGCTCTTAAGATAGGAATCGAGCGCGCTCATGGGCTCATCGAACATAAAAATGCCCGGGTGTGCCGCCACCATACGAGCGAGCGCCACGCGCTGCTGCTGGCCGCCCGAGAGGCGCGCGGGATAGCGGTCGGCAAAGTCGGCCAGTCCAAAGATACCCAGGTAGCGCTCGGCAAGTTGCCTGCGCGCCGCGGCGTCGCCCGCGTCCTTTACACCGGCACATACGTTATCGGCCACCGTCATGTTGGGAAACAGCTGATAGTTTTGGAACAGCAGGGCGCACTTGCGCTCCTGGGGCGACAGATTGATGCCCGACACCGAGTCAAAGAAGGTTACGCCGTTGACGACGATCTTGCCCTCGTCGGGCGTCTCCACGCCGGCAATACAGCGCAAGGTGCAGCTCTTGCCGCATCCGGAGGCGCCGAGCAGCGCCACACGCTCCTCGCCGGCATCGAGCTGAATGTCAAGGGTAAAGCCCGGATAGCGCTTTTTGATATCCAAAACGAGCGACATAGCTTATCGACCTCCCTGCGGTGCCGCGTTATCGCGCATAAGCTCGGCCAGCGCCTCGCGATCGATGCACAAGGCATCGCCGCCCACTGGGTCGAGCGAATCGGCCTGGCTGCCCAGCTGCTTGGCCTGCTTGCGCTCCGCGCGGGACAGGCCGCGCCCGCGGTACTTTTGCGAATGCGCCGTGTACATATTGATGAACAGGATGACCAGGAAACTGAACACAATCACGACGGCGACCCAAAAGAGGGCCACCGACGTGTTGCCGCCCATCCACTCAAAGTAGATGGCGATGGGGATGGTCTGGGTAATGCCGGCGTAGTTGCCCGCAAAGAACAGGGTGCAGCCAAACTCGCCCATGGCACGCGCGAAGGCAAGCACCGCGCCGGCGGCAATCGAGGGCCAGCCAAGCGGCATCATAAGCTTGGTAAAGATACGACGCTCGGACCATCCCAGGGTTCGCGCGGCATCGAGCATCTGCGTGTCGAGACTCTCGAAAGCTCCGAGCGCCGTGCGGTAGACCAGCGGAAACGACACAACGACGGCCGAAATGACCGCCGCGGGCCAGGTAAAGACGATCGAGATGCCGTGCGCGATGAGCCACTGGCCCACCCCGGTCGAGCGGCCAAACAGCATGAGGAGCAGAAAGCCGCAGACCGTGGGCGGCAGCACCATAGGAATCGTAAAGACCGAATCGAGCAGGCCCTTGATGCGACTCGAGGTACCCATAGTCTTCCACGCGGCAAACAGGCCCAGTGCAAAGGCAATCACCAGGGCAAGGCCGCTCGTTTTGATAGACACCCAAAACGGGCGATAGTCAATGTCGCCCAAAAAGGAGGCCAGAGAGGTCAAGGGCCCCCGCTCATCCCGCAACACGACAGACGATGCTTCTAGCATTTGAGCGCTATCAAGCCAACGCGCGCCGCCCTTGGCATCACCCGAGGCTGATGCAATTACCACATAGCGGTCCCCATCCGCACCACGCACATCAAAGCCATAGGTATACCCGCCGGCATCAAACGTTGTTTCCGCCGTAACATACCAAGGAAGATCCACGTCCCCTAGCTGCGCACCTCCCATGCGGTTTGCGCTGTCGAGCTCACAGACGAGGGCCTTGAGACCCGATACGCACTCGTTGTCCTGCGGATCCAATCCATACTTCTCGACCGCCTTGGGCGATATCCACACCACAACGCGATCGGCAGCAGGCGCCACTACAAGGTCCACGTCCTCGTCAACGGGAAACCGGTAGCCCTCAGGCTGGCCCTCCATGGCACGAGCAGTCCCCTTGGCCAACCGCTCAAAACCCTCGATCCCATAGGAAAGCCCATGAGCGGTCGCAGCAACCTGGGCCCCGTCCTCAGCGTCCCCAGCAAACGCAAATCCCGGCACCCAGCAAAGCGCGAAGGTCAAAGCACAGGCGACAAGCATGCGGAATCTATTAAGCACGAAAAGCTCCAAGCGAATACAAGGACGGAGTGAAACACAAAACGATGGAATTATCGCGCCAAGCCGCACTACGCGGAAAGCTCAAAGCCGTACTTAGCCCAAATCTTCTGAGCCTTCTTGTTGGACAGGCAAAAGTCGATGAACGCCTTAGCCTCGTCGGCATGTTCGGAGCTCTCGGCAACGGCGCCCGGATACACGATGGGCTTGTGCGAGTCCTCGGGACACACGAACGCCTCCTCGATGCCGTCGTAGCGGAAGATATCGGAGCTGTAGACAAAACCGGCCACGCAGTCGCCTGTGGACACATAGGCGGCAGCGGTACCAACTTTGTCGGCCAGTGCGACCTTGTCGGCGATCTCGGGAGCATACTCGCCGTCGTCGCCTTCGGTGCCGGTGTAGAGGCCCACGGAAGCCAACGCCTGGTTGGCGTACTTGCCGGCGGGGACGGTCTTGGCGTCGCCGACGGCGATCTTGCCGTCCAGGTTCGCGACGTCGGCGATGGCCTCGATCTTGGTGTCGGAGCCCTCAGCGCGAATGATCACAAGATCGTTGACGAACATATCCTCACGCGTGTCGGCATCGACGAGCTCGACGGCCTCGGCGTCGTCCATGGTGCCCTTGGAAGCGGTGATGAGCACGTCGACCGTGGCACCGGCGCGCATCTGCTCAACGAGGTCGCCAGACGCCTTAAACTGCGTGTCGGCAAACGTGGTACCGGTCTGCTCGGTGTAAAGCTCCTGAACCTCGGGCAGAGCCTTCTCGAGCGAGTTGGCGGCAAAGACCTGCAGCTCGACAGCTTTCTTGGAAGATGCCTTAGCAGAACCGGCATCGGAGCCAGTCGGCTCAGACGTCTTGTTGCCAGAGCAGCCGGCAAGGCCAAGGCCGGCAGCGGCGACAGCAGAGAGCGAGACGAATCCGCGGCGAGAAACCATATCGAACATGTTCAACCCTTTCGGACCTTATGCCCGGGTACCCCACCGCGGGCTTTATTCTGTAATTAGATTATACTTCGGTGCGAATAATGATTATGAGAAATTATTCTCGCCTGAGAATATAGTTTCAGGCATGTCTACAGAATGTCGTCCCCTTGGGCGCAAATAAAAGGCGGAGCAGCCGTTCAGGTCGCTCCGCCGCAGGTAAATAGCTTAGTTGGTATGTCCGCCGCCCGCTGTCATCTGAGCCGCATGCTCCAGCTGGTCCGCTATGGCCTCCCAGCTTTCGCGGGCGGCCTTCGTAGAACCGGGAAAGTTTACGACAAGTGTATGACCTCGTTGCATGCAAATAGCGCGCGAGAGCATGGCGCGGCGAGTCTTGGTCATCGAGTACGCACGGATCGCCTCGGCAATACCCGGCACGTCGCGATCGCAGACGGCACGCGTCGCCTCGGGCGTCACATCGCGCATCGAAAGCCCCGTGCCGCCGCAGGTAAGCACAACATTGGCGTGGCACTCATCGGCGGCTTCCACAATGGCATCACCGATCTCGCTGACGTCGTCGCGCACGACCACATGTGAGACGACCGTCCAGCCCTGCGCCTCGATAAGTTCCTCGAGTGCGGCTCCAGCCTCGTCCTGGGCAAGATTGCGCGTATCCGAGCACGTCACGATCGATATCTTCAGCTCCATAGTCTTCCTCCTATAGCACCGTTCCCTCGGGCAGGTCGACGCGAACAACGTCCACGACATCTCCCGCCTTGAGGTCGCACGGTCCTTCGTCAACACGCAACAGGCAGTTCGCACGTTGCATAGTTCCAAGCAGCGCCGAATTCTGCGTCTTGGCCTCGGTCACCAACAGCTCGACGGTCTCGGAGTCGCGCAAAACCGTGGCGCGATCGAAGAAGCGGCGATGCTGTCGCTTTTTCACGCCGTGCGTGAGCGTCGCCTGCTGCACGGGACGCGCCCCCTCGGCAAAACCGCGCATCTTGCGAATCGCCGGGCGCGCGAGCATCTCAAAGCCCACATACGCCGCCGCGGGATTGCCCGAAAGCCCCAGATACGGCTTGCCGCCGAGCAAGCCAAACGTGATGGCCTTGCCCGGACGCATCGAGATGCGATCGAACAGCACCTCGCCCTCGCGCCGGACGAGCGCCGTCACGTAGTCGTAGTCGCCTGCCGAGGCGCCACCGCTCGTAATGACAAAATCGCACTCCAGCACGGCGCGATGCACCAGCTCGGCAATCGTCTGCTCATCATCGGGCGCAATGCCGTAGAACACGGGCTCGGCTCCTGCATCGAGCGCTTCGGCCATTAACGCCGACGAGTTGGAGTCGCGAATCTGCCCGCGCGCCGGCACGTTGCTCGGTGCGACCAGTTCCGTGCCCAGCGAGATGATGCCCACACGCGGGGCAGCGTGCGCCTTCACGCTCGCGTATCCGGCGCTTGCCAGCAGACCCGCGCCCGCCGGAGCCACGACCTCGCCGGCGTGCATCACAACGTCGCCGGCATGGGCCTCCTCGGCGGCAGAGCGAACGTTCTCCCCTACCTTGGCAGGCGCCGAGAACCTCACACGCGAGCCCTCGTTGCCGTCGCCATCGAGCACGTCGACGATCTCGTATTTCACCACGGCATCGGCACCTTCGGGTACCGGCGCGCCCGTCATGATGCGGACCGTCTCACCCGCGCCGATTGCGCCCTCAAACACATGGCCCGCGGCCTCGTGTCCGATAACGTCGAGCGTCACCGGCGCCTCGCCAGATGCCTGCGCCAAGTCCGACGAGCGCACGGCATATCCGTCCATAGCGCTGTTGGCAAACGGCGAGATGTCGATATCGGCCACCGCGTCCTCGGCCAAGGGAAGACCGACGGCCTGCCACACGGGAATCTCGACAACTTCGGTGCGATTCACGTGCGACAAGACGATCGCCTGTGCGTCCTCCAACGGAATGAGTTTCTCAGCCATATGCACCTCTAGCATGCTGCGGCGCGCAACAAAAGCGCCGATTCTTTATGTTTATCTCAGTATAATCCCTCGCCGCCTGCTCAAGACCTGGCCCGCGGCCGCGAATACATCTGTCGGCCGCAAGCCGCGAAACAAAACCAAAACCAACCTGCCGGTTTGTCACGTATGGCACGTTCTATAATGCTCGTGTTGCAACCCAAAAGAGGAACGTATGGCTTTTACCGACAAACCCGAAAGCGCAAACGAGGCGCAGGATCATTCCCAGTCGCTCGACGACGGCGGCTTTTTCTCCCTTAATGACGTCATCATGGCAGGCAGACAACAGCTCACCCGCTCCGAGCATCTCTTGGCTGCCGACACTCGCCGCAACGCCCGCAACCTACTCGCGAGCGCCAAGTTGCTCGCGCTCGTCGTCATCGTCTCGCTCGCCATGGGCGTTGCCGCTTGGGCGTTTTTGGCCTCGCTGAATATCGCGACCGACTATCGCGAGCACCACGCGTGGGTCTACGCATTGCTCCCCGTTGTGGGCATTGCCACCGCATGGGTGTACAAAAACCACGGCCTTGCTGCCAAACGAGGCAACAACCTGGTCATCGACTCCGCTCTGGGCACACGCCTCATCCATATGCGCATGGCCGTCCTCACCTTCGTCTGCTCTACGCTCACGCACCTAACGGGTGGATCGGCCGGTCGCGAGGGAGCCGCGGTGCAGATTGGCGGCACCATCGCCAGCAACATCTCGAACCTCGCCCACCTCAAAAAGCATGACCACCACGACCTCATGCTCGCCGGCATCTCGTCGGCCTTTGGCGCCGTATTCGGTTCGCCCCTTGCTGGAGCTTTCTTTGGCATGGAGATGTGCTTTATCGGCAAGATCGACTACACCGCGGGCATCTACTGCCTGGTCGCCTCGTTTACCGGCTACTTTACGTCGCTTGCCTTGGGAACCGAGTACGAGGCGAATGTCATCGCCAGCGTTCCCAACATGACACCACGGACGGTTGTCATCGTTGTTATCAGCGCCATTATCTTCGGCCTGACGGCACGCCTCTTTGCCTGGTCGGTTCGAACCGTCAAAAGCCTGTACAGTCGCTTTATCACCAATTACCTCGTCCGCGCACTCATAGGCGCACTCGTGGTTTTGGCCGCCTATGCCCTCCTCGACGCCTGGAACTACGCCGGCCTTTCCACGTGGCTTTCCGGCGCCGGATTTGCAGGCAACACCACCCTGGCGGACGCAGCCATCAAGTTGGTCGTCACAGCGCTTACCCTGGGCGCGGGCTTCCAAGGCGGCGAGGTCACGCCCCTGTTTGGCATCGGTGCGGCACTCGGTGGCTGGATCGGTTGCCTTACCGGGCTTGACCCCAGTTTTCTGGCGGCTCTCGGCATGCTCGGCGTGTTCTGCGCCGGCCTCAACGTGCCCATCACCACCTGCATGATGGCCATCGACCTGTTCCACGGCACGGCCGCCGGGTTCTTTGTCATCGTGGCCTTTATCAGCTACCTAACCGGCGGACACCGCGGCGTGTACCCCGCCCAGCGCATCATCTCACCCAAGCGCCGTTCGCTTATTGTGGATGAGGGCGGTACGGTAGCGGATGCTATCGAGCGCCACAACGACCTGATAGAGTAGATGTAATAATCGCCGTGCAGCCACAATCGGGGCAACGTAACCCGAGCGCGACCGCACCGTCATGTCACACGCCGGGAGTCGCCCCATGCACGCAACTGATTTTGGTCGCACGCTCATCATCGCCAACCCAGCCGCCCAGTCGGGTGCGGCACGCGAAGTTGCCGAGCGCCTACAACGCTTTTTGGACATGACTGCACGCGCATCCCAGTTTGACCTGGAGTTGACCGAGCGTATGGGACACGCCAAGGAGCTGGCGGCACAGGCTCAGGGCTATCGCACCGTTATCGCACTCGGCGGCGATGGCGTGATTCACGAGGTCGTCAACGGGCTTATGACGCAAAAGGAGGACGCCCGCCCCGCTCTTGCCGTCCTGCCCGTGGGCTCCGGCAACGATTTTGCCCAGACGCTCGGCATCGACGATTTCTCCGGCAAGGATTTTGGCGCGCTGCTCACCTGCGAGCTGCAGCGTCAGGATATCGGGCGCATTCGCTCGTGGAGCCCTGCGAGCGGCAGCGGCGAGGCTACCGTTGAGTACTACGACCAGACGCTCTCGGTCGGCATCGATGCTGCCATCGGCCTTAGCACCACCGAGCTGCGCAAAAAGACCGGCTTGACGGGCGCGCCGCTCTACACCCTCTCGGGACTTGAGCAGTTTGGCCTACGCTATCGCAACTATCCTATGACAGTCAGCTTTGACGGCGCGCCCACAGAGCGCGTGAGGGCGATCATCATGGCGATACAGCTGGGCCCCACGTATGGCTCGGGCTATCGCATCTGCCCCGATGCCGACCCCTGCGACGGCATACTCGACGTCTGCTACGCCTGCGGCCCCGTCCCCCGTGCGGTCGCCCTACCCATGTTCCTTTCGGCCAAGGACGGTCACCACACCAAGCTGCCGCCGGTACGCATGCGCCGCTGCCGCCATGCCGAGTTCACCTTTGAGGAGCCCGACTACCCCATCCAGGCCGACGGCGAGCCCATTGTCGCCTCGCGCATCGAGGTTGACGTCCTCGGCAGCGCCCTCCAAGTTTGGCACCCCGCCCGCTAGCAAGGCCAGCGGGACAAACGGCTACTCGTCGCTGCCCGGCTTGCGACGGTTGGCCTTTTTAATGGCTTTGAAGTGCTTGTCATTAAGCCTGCGTTGGCGAGAGCGCTGGGGTACCTTGGTCTTTACGCGTCGGCGCGGTGGACGCCCGCGACGCTCAAGCTCAGCGCGCAGCTTACGCAGGCAGCTACTACGGTTTTGGAACTGACTGCGGCTCTCGCGCGCCGTCACGGTAATCCCCGAAGGGATATGTTTCATGCGCACCGCTGAATCCGTTGTGTTCACACCCTGACCACCCGGGCCCGTAGCGCGAAACACCTGCACCTCGCAATCGCGCGCCAACTCTTCGGCCGCCATCGCGGCATAGCGCGCATACTCGCGCCATCCCATCTTGTTCTCATCCATATCAACACCTCCCCTCATACAAAAAAATGTGACAAAGGGACAGTCCCTTTGTCACATCGCATACCAATCGCTTGTGTTGCGCGCTTAGGCGAAGGTGATCTCGCCGTTCTCGCAGTCCATATCGGCAATGCGAGCCAGGCTCTCAACGCGGAAGCCGCGCTCGCGGAGCTTATCGCCACCGCCCTGGAAGCCTTTCTCCACCGCAATGCCAATGCCAGCAACCTCGGCACCCGCGGCCTCACAGATCTTGATAAGACCCTCAAGCGCGCAGCCGTTGGCCAGGAAGTCATCGATGATTAGGACCTTATCGCCCTCGGACAGGAAGCGCTTGCCCACGATGACCGGGTACTCCTTCTGCTTGGTAAAGGAGTAGATGGTCGTGGCGTACTGCTCGCCGTCGAGGTTAATGGACTGGGCCTTCTTGGCAAAGACCACCGGCACGCCGCCAAAATGCTGAGCTGCAATGCAGGCCATGCCAATGCCCGAAGCCTCGATCGTCAGGATCTTGTTGATCTCGACGCCCTCGAACAGACGGGCCCACTCAGCGCCCATGTGATCGAACAGCTCAACGTCGCACTGGTGGTTGAGGAAGGCATCAACCTTAAGGACGTTACCGGCCTTTACGATGCCGTCATGGCGAATACGATCCTCAAGCTCCTGCATGGCGCAACCCCTTCTCGCGGCAACGATACCGCGCGATTAATAAACGTTGTTCGATAGTCTACCACGGACCGACCCCCGCCCGTCCCACAAGCCACATCGCACCACAAACCAGTCTTTTTGGCCTTGATTCTCATTTTCATTGCAACAGCCTCAGGACTCAGCGCAACGCGTTGCG
>DXZX01000048.1:0-9689 GCA_019419445.1 Collinsella sp. | reverse complement strand
GCCACGCGAACCGCCACCGCCAATGCGCGGCATGCCGTAATTATTGACGCTCACGGTGTCGCCGTACTGGGCGCCGGCGGGAACCGTCACCTTAACGACCTCGTCGGGCATAATGCCCTCGACCTCAATCTCGCAGCCGAGCGCAGCCTGCGCAATCGAGATATCGCTCACCAGGTACAGGTCATCACCGTTGCGCTTAAAGCGCTCATGGTCGGCGACGCGCACGTTGACAATCAGGTCGCCCGAAGGCTCGCCGCGAAGGCCGGCCTCGCCAAAGCCGCTCACACGAAGCTGGCGACCGGTCGAAACGCCGGCGGGAATATCGATGTCGATCTTTTCGTGCGAAGGCGTGCGGCCTTGACCGTCGCAGGTCTCGCAGGGATGATCGATAACCGTGCCCTCGCCATGGCAGTCGGGGCAAGGCGAGGAAGACTGAACCTGGCCCAAAAACGATCGCTGAACCGTCGTGACGTAGCCCGTACCGTGGCAGCGGCCGCACTGCTTTTCCTGTGCGCCCTCTGCCCTACCGGTGCCATTGCAGTCCTCGCAAGGAGCAAGGCGGTCATAGCTGATTGTCTTTTTGCAGCCGAGCGCCGCCTCCTCGAGCGTCACCGAAAGCGAGATGGCCATATCACGTCCGCGACGACGCTCACGACGGCTGCGGGCGCCACCGCCGGCACCGCCGCCAAAGAACGACGAGAACAAGTCGTCCATGCCCATGCCACCAAAGATATCGTTGATATCGACGTAGCCGGAGCCACCGGGGCCGTCGGCAGTGCCGTAACGGTCGTAGTTAGCACGCTTCTGCTCATCGGAAAGAACGGAATATGCCTCGTTGAGCTCTTTGAACTTAGCCTCGGCCTCGGGGTCGTCCGAAACGTCCGGGTGTACGGTACGGGCCTTCTTTAGAAACGCGCGCTTAATCGTCCGCGCGTCGGCATCCTTGTCGACGCCAAGCACCTCGTAGTAATCCCTATTTTCCGACACGACCGAATCCTTCCGACTTTCATTATTGTCACAGTGCGTCCTATACCCAAGCTGGGCCGGCCGCAAACAGAGGGTTTGATGTTATTGCATTGCGTAGGGCGAAAGCATGGCACGTTGCGAGCAGCTCGCAAACCAAACCGACACGAGCGCAAACATAAATCCGTTGGCAAAACCGTTGGCAAACTGCATCGCGCCGCGCTTCCACCACAGCAGGCTGCGGTGCAGCACGCCGTCCGAGAGCACCATGAACAGGCCCATGGCAAACGGAATAAAGCACATCACGGCAAAGGCCGAGAACACGCCCGAGATGGCCGATAGCACCAAAAACGGCGCCACGATGCCCATCAGGTAAAAACCGGTACGGGCCTTGCCTTCCAGGCGCTCGGCCTCAACATGGGCCCGACCGACCAGATCACCGCCAGAGGCGCCGTTGGTGCCGGCGTGACCCATGCCGCCAATACGGACCTCGTCGCCATCGTGCGTGCCGGCGGGAAACTCAATCGTCTGCTCGGAGGTCACACGGGTTCGCCCGCTGCCGCCGCAATCGGGACAGGGGTCGGCGACGACCTTACCGGAGCCACCGCACTCAGGGCAGACAGACTGGAACGTGCCGGCACCAAACAGAAAGGACAGGTCGACATCGATGTGGCCGCGACCGCCGCAGCTCGGACAGGTATGTGCATGCTCGGACGAAACAGAGCCCGAACCGCCGCAGTGACCACAGGTATCGAAGCGCGTATAGCGGACGGTCTTGCGGGCACCGCCCTTGGCCTCCTTGGCGTCGAGCTTAATATCGACGACGACGTTGGCGCCGTTCTCGGGATTATAGGCAGCCTGCCCGCGACGCGGCTGACCCCAGGCGCCACCAAAGGGAAAGCCGCCCTCAAAGGGATTGCCGTAGCCCGCGCTGCCGGCGTAACCGCCGCCATAGGGCGAAGCCGTGGGAGCGCCGGCAAAGGGATTGCCCGAGCGCATGGCGTCGTAGCGCGCACGCTTCTGCTCGTCCGAAAGCACAGCATAGGCCTCGGAAACCTCTTTGAACTTTTCCTCGGCATCCGGTTCTTTGTTGACGTCCGGATGGAGCTTGCGGGCCTTTTGCTGGAAGGCTTTCTGTATATCACGCGAGGTGGCGTCCTTGGAGACACCCAAAATCTCGTAGTAATCTTTTTCGTTCATCGTCGCCATGCGCGGCAACCTCCTGCTCACAGCAGCGTATATATTGCGGTAATTCTACCCGAGCGGCCTAGGCTAGACCCCAAAACAGCTCGAACAGCACATTTCCATCGAGCCAGCCCAAGTGAGTGGGCGCTAAACGAGCACGGACGCGACCTGCGATAACGTCTTTCGAGGTGACGCGCCCCGCATGTCCTTCAATATGATCGGGCACCCAGGTGGCAAGGCCCAACTCGACCGCACGGTCGCAGGCCGCCGCCAACTCATCTGCAGCGATCACGCTTGCCGAGCGAACCAACAGATCGGGCCCAATGCCACGCGTCATGCGACAGGCAAGCATCAAATCCTCGGCCGCCGCCTCGCGCTGCGACAGATACTCGGCATCAAACGTCGTCGCGGCATCGTCGCGTTGCACCAAGCGCACGCGATACGCATCGCCGCGAGCAAGCACGTCGGGAAACAGCCCGGCCAAGCGATCGAAATCCTCGGCGTCGAGCATACCGGCGGCAGAGCGGCCCAAACCCAGATAGCCCTGTCCGGTCCAATAGGCAATGTTGTGGGCGCACTCATGGCCGTCGAGCGCGTAGCTTGCCACCTCATACGGGTGATAGCCGGCCGCACTCAGGCGCTCACGCGCCGCATCCATGCATGCAGCCTGAAAATCCTCGTCGGGCTCGAGCGACTCGTCGCGACACGCCATGCGATAGAGCGGCGTGCCCTCCTCGAGCGTGAGCGGGTACACCGACACATGATGCGGCGCCGCCGCCAACACGCCATCGAGTGTGCGCTGCCAGCTTAGGTCGGTCTGCCCGGGAAGGCCGCACATCAGGTCGCACGACACGACAAGCCCAGCGTCCTTGACCGTCGTGATGGCAGCGAGCGCCCGATCGGCATCGTGAATGCGGCCGATGGCGGTAAGTTCGGCGTTATCGAGCGTTTGCACGCCCAGAGAGACGCGCGTGACACCCACCCCGGCAAGCGCAGTGGCAAGCTCTGCGGTCAGCGATTCGGGATTGGCCTCGCAGGTAAACTCAACAGGCTTGCACCACGCAGAGATACGCCGGGCAAATTCTACCAAACGCTCCCCCGCCAGCGACGGCGTGCCGCCGCCAACATAGACGGTGCGGATCTGTGCAAGCGCGCCTGCGTCGCCAAAAGCATCGAGGCGCGCATACAACTGCTCAAAATAGGTATCGAGCGCAACGCTCATGTTGCACGGAGCAAAACTGCGTGAGTCAAAGTCACAGTACCGGCATTTTTGGGCGCAAAACGGCACATGCACGTACAGCGCGGTAACGGCCACCGTTAGGCCTCCAACGGATGAGCGGGCACCGACTCGCCGGCGGCAAGTGCGGCCTCACAGGCCACCACATCGTGCTCGATATCATCGACCAGTGCCATGAACTCCTCGTATGTGGAGCAACGCACCACCTGAGCGCGCCAGGCGGCAGCATGGGGCATGCCCTTTAGATACCAGCTTGCGTACGTGCGGGCACGCGACATGAGCGGCAACAGCTCGTGCGTGAGCGTCAGGTGCTCGCGCAGGGCATCCAGGCGCTCAACCGAGGAGCGAGAAGGAACCGGCGTGCCATCGAGTGCAAGGGCTCGGGCATCGCCGAACACCCATGGATTGCCGTAGATGCCGCGCGCGATAAACACCGCGCTGGCACCCGAGCTTTGCAGATGCTCAGCAGCGTCCTCTGCCGAGAACACATCGCCCGAACCGATAACGGGAATCTCGACGGCGTCGGCCACCTCATCGACGACCGACCAATCGGCCTGGCCCGTATAGAGCTGCGTGGCGCAGCGACCATGTACCGCCACCGCGGCGGCCCCTGCTCCCTCAAGCATCTGGGCAAACGTCGCGGCGTTGCGGTCTTCGGCGTAAAAGCCCTTACGGATTTTTACGGTCACGGGCACATGCGCCGCGCCCACCGCCGCCTCGACGATCTGCTCGGCCAGATCGGGAGTGCGCATAAGCGCCGAGCCCTCGCCCTTGGTGACAACCTTGCGGGCGGGGCATGCCATATTGATATCGATCAGCGACAGGCGATCGCCCACACGCTCCTCGACGGCAGCAACAGCGCTCGCAAACTGATCGGGCTTGGAGCCAAAGAGCTGCACGCAGATCTGCTGCTCCTCATCGGCCGGCAGTACCAGGCGCCACGTCTTATTGCTGGCATAGGCAAGGCCCGCCACGCTCACCATCTCGCTATAGGCAAGATGGGCACCGCGACGGCGGCACATGATGCGATAGGCGGGATCGGTCACGCCCGCCATGGGAGCCATAAGGAACGGCTGCTCGGCATAGGCGCCAAGCAACCGCTTGCTGTATTCAGAAAGTGCCATGGACCTACTCGTCCACCTTGAGAATCGCCATAAAGGCCTCCTGCGGAACCTCGACCGAGCCGATGGCCTTCATGCGCTTTTTGCCCTCTTTCTGCTTCTCGAGCAGCTTGCGCTTTCGCGAGATATCGCCGCCATAACACTTGGCCAGCACGTCCTTGCGGCGCGCTTTGACGGTAGAGCGGGCAATGATCTTGTTGCCGATGGCGCCCTGGATAGGCACCTCGAACAGCTGGCGCGGAATGATTTCCTTGAGCTTGTCGCACAGACCGCGGGCCAGGCCATAAGCCTTATCCTTGTGCACGATAAACGACAGCGCGTCCACCTCGTCGCCCGAAAGCAGGATGTCGAGCTTGACGAGCTCGGAGGGGCGATATTCGTTGAACTCGTAGTCGAGCGAGGCGTAACCCTTGGTGCGGCTCTTGAGCTGGTCAAAAAAGTCCAGAATGAGCTCGGCAAGCGGCATGTCGAAACGCATCTCGACCGATTTGCTCGTGAGATGGATCATGTCGGTTGTAATGCCGCGATGCTCGATAGCGAGCTGCATGACGGCACCCGTATACTCGGGCGGACAGATAATCTTGGCCTTGAGGTAGGGCTCCTCGATGCGCTCGATGCGCGTAGCCTCGGGCAGATCCTGCGGGCTGCGAACATCAATCATCTCGCCGTCGGTCTTGTAGACGTGATAGTCCACCGAAGGGCTCGTGGCAATCAGGTCCAGGTTGAACTCGCGCTCCAGGCGCTCCTTGACGACCTCCATATGCAGCAGGCCCAAGAAGCCAACGCGGAAACCAAAGCCGAGCGCCACCGAAGTCTCGGGCTCCCACACCAACGACGGGTCGTTGACATGCAGCTTATCGAGCGCGTCACGCAGGTTCTCGTAGTCCTTGTTATCGATCGGGAACAGGCCCGTATAGACCATGGGCTTAGCCTCGCGGTAACCGGGAAGCGGCTCGGGGCAGGGGTTCGACGCCCAGGTAAGGGTGTCGCCCACGCGAACGGCCTCGGGGTCCTTCAGGCCCGTGACCACGTATCCGACCTCGCCGACCGTCAGCGCGTCGACCGGCGTCTCGGCGGGACGCTTGACGCCCACGCCATCGACCAAAAAGTCGCCCTTTGCCTGCATCATGCGCAAGGTATCGCCCTTTTTGATGGAGCCGTCAAAGATGCGCACCGTGGCGACGACGCCACGATACTCGTCGAAGTATGAATCCAGAATGAGTGCCTTGAGCGGCGCATTCGCATCGCCCTTGGGCGGAGAAATCAGAAAGACAATGGACTCCAGCAGATCGTGGATGCCCTCGCCGGTCTTGCCCGAGACACACACGGCATCATCGGCAGGGATCGCCAGGTCATCCTCGATCTCGGTCTTGACCTCGTCGGGGTGTGCCGACGGCAGGTCGATCTTGTTGATAGCGGGCACGATATCCAAGTTGGCGTTCATGGCGAGCGTCGCGTTGGAGACGGTCTGCGCCTCGACGCCCTGCGTGGCGTCGACGACAAGCACCGCACCCTCGCAGGCGGCAAGCGAACGCGAGACCTCGTAGGTAAAGTCCACGTGGCCCGGCGTATCGATCAGGTTGAACTGATACGTCTCACCATCGTCGGCGTCATAGGACACGCGAACGGCATTGGACTTGATCGTGATGCCGCGCTCGCGCTCGATATCCATGGTGTCGAGCAGCTGCGACTCCATATCGCGCTCGTCGACGGTATGGGTGAGCTCGAGGATGCGGTCACTGATCGTGGACTTGCCATGGTCGATGTGCGCAACGATCGAGAAGTTGCGGATGTGGGAAATGTCAATTGAAGTATTCATGCGGACTATCTTACCCGAGCGATACAAAAAATGGAGCCTGTTCCATAAAACAGGCTCCATTTATGCGCGTAATCTGTGTGGTGTGAAATTTACAACTTAGGCGTTGATGCTGTTCACGAGCTTGGCAAGACCGGACTTGCGGTTGGAAGCCTGGTTCTTGTGGATAACATGCTTGGCGGCAGCCATGTCGAGACGCTTGGTGACGGTCTTGAGGGCAGCCTGGGCCTTCTCGGCGTCGCCCTCGGCGACGGCGGACTGGACGTGCTTGGTCAGCGTCTTGAGCTCGGACTTGACAGCCTTGTTACGCATGCGAGCTGCCTCATTAGTGCGGATACGCTTCTTCTGAGACTTGATGTTTGCCACTTCTGGAGTTCCTTTCGAGTTCCTTGCAAAAAATGTATGACACCTCTGAGACACGGTGAGGTCATGCAAGCGCCTACTATAGCACGCTCCCCCTCAAAGGGATAGAACGAATTTGTCAAATAGGCAGGTATCATCACGATTTTCTCAAGATGTTCGTAATCCAGAGCAAAAGCGCGGTCTGAGAATCGGCCGAACCCTTCAGTGCGAGCTCCACATCGACCGCGCCCTCGAGCGCGGCAACGAGCTCTGCCATCGAAAAGCGACGTGCCCAGGTCAGGTGATTCTTGACCTGCCAGGACTGGAGCTTAAGTGTTGCAGCCAGCTCACGACCCTGTCCGCGCGCATCGAGCGCCTTGGCAACGATAAGCTCGCGGATGCGGCCGCACAGCAATGTGTAAGTCCACACGTAGCTCTTGGCGGGCAGTAGATTGAAGAGCTCGAGCGAGCGTCGCATGTCACGGGCCGAGACCGCATTGAGAAAGTCCCAGGGTTGAACCTCGGCCGTACGTACAATCCAGCGCTCAACGTCGACAAGCTCAATCTGGGGCACCTCGACCATCTGGGCAAGCTTAGCCAAGTCGTTATCGAGCATGCGAGTGTTTTCACCCGAACGCGAGACGAGTTCCTCGGCGGCCGCCGTCGTGATCGACTTGCCGTGCTGCGTCGCCATCTGCTGCACGCGGCGCGGTAGCTCCCAGCGCTTGGTGCCGGAGCAATCGATCACAGCCTTCTTGTCGATCTTGGCGATCGCCTTATACAGGCGCGTGTTCTTGGCAAGCGAGTCGGCGATGATGAGGCAGACCGTTGTGGGACTGGGACTCGCCAGATACTCGACGAGCGGCTCCGAGACCGACTTGGCGAGCTTTGAGCAGCCATCAAGGATTACCAGGCGAAACTCACTGCCCATGGGAAAGGTGTTGAGCGATCCGATAATCGACTCGATATCGGGGTCTTTGGTCATATCGCGCTCGTCGAGGTTGAACTCGACCATGCCCGACTTTTCCAGACGCGCTTTCATACGCGAGACGGCGTGATCGCGCTTGACTCCGTCGGTACCGACGATCAGATATGCCGGCAGCAGACCGGTTTCGGACATTGCGCTCCCCTCCCGCAGGCCTTCGTATTCGCTCCGTGCCATTCTAGCCCAGGGGCCCACCACACGCCAACGACGTCGTCACGGTCGCTGGCATCGCATCGCAAAGCCATTCGCAGCCGGCGTGACGGTAATGTCGCCGTGTTCGATAGTGCACGCGAACACGCCGCCCGCTTCCTTAACGGCATCGATGCAGGCATCGGACGGATGGCCGTATCGATTCCCTTCGCCCGCACTCGCGAGGGAAAGCTCGGGCTTCAGGACGTCCAGCAACTCATCATCGACTGAAACCTTAGAGCCGTGATGCCCAAGTTTAAGTACGTCGATATCCCCCACCTCCTGCACGAATTCCCGTTCTTGGTCGATCTCGGCAT
This sequence comes from Collinsella sp., assembly GCA_019419445.1. Taxonomy (GTDB): domain Bacteria; phylum Actinomycetota; class Coriobacteriia; order Coriobacteriales; family Coriobacteriaceae; genus Collinsella. The sequence goes on along the minus strand of DXZX01000048.1, from coordinate 1,534 downwards.
CACCGGTGAGGAGCATACGCAGGCCCTTGCCTTCCTGAACATATGAGAGCAGCAGGACAAGCGAGTCCTCATTTCCCTCGCCATCCACGGACTCGAATGGCCACATCACGCGGGCGCAAAATGAGCCGATATCGACCGTATCCCCACGGCGCACCTGCCGATACTCCACGCCAGGTCGGTTCAATACCTCGGCAGGAGCATCCTCCAGCGCATCCGCCGCCACGGCAATCGTACCGACCGAAAACTGTTCGAGCACGGCAGGCAGACCACCCCAGTGATCCTCATCCCAATGCGTCACAAAGACGGCATCGATATGGTGCACGTTATTGCGAACCAACGCCGCCACCACGCGCTCGTCGAGCCCGCAGTCGACGAGCGCCACTGCGCCGCCCTGGCGAATAATAATCGCATCGGCCTGGCCCACATCGAGCACCGTCACCGAAGGCGGAGCGAATCGATCCCAGTAGACGTACGGAATCGCAGCCAAGAGCACCAGGCATGCAAGCCCCACCGCCATAGGACGTGCACGGGGACGCGGCCACCAGACAAGCAGAACCGCCAGCAAACACGGCACTAGGTAAATCCACATGCTATCGGGCGGCACGCTCACGGATGCACCCGGCACGGCGGCAAACAGCTGCTCAAAGAACAGCGCGCAACGGGCGGCAATCATGGGCACAACGAGCGCCCAAGTCCGCAACGGCGCCAGGAGCGAAAAGGGAACCAGCACGATCGACACGGCGAGCAGTGCGCTCACCACCGGACCGAGGACCGCATTTGCGAGCGGAGCAATGAGCGAGAACGTACCGAAGGCAGGAATGGTAATGGGAAGTGTCGCCAGTTGCGAGCACAGCGTGACGGAAAGCATGCTGGCAACGCCCGACGGAACACTCAGCTCACCCAAAGCGTAGGTCGCATAGGGGCAAAAGCACAGAATGGCTAAGACGCTGGCACATGAAAGCTGAAAGCCCATCTCGAACAGAACCGTCGGCCGCAGCAACACAAAGATGGACATGGTAACGAAGAGTGCCGATGTCGTAAACGGCGCCGCCCCGCGCCGTTTACGACAAGCGTCGCGAACACCATGCAGCACGCGCGCACGGCAGAGGGAGACGCGCCCGTAAAAGCAGCGTAGCCCACAAGCGTTATCGCCAATATCGCCCGTTGAAGACCGCGTGAACACCGAGTCTTTTGCAATACACCCTCGATTACAAACCCCACGATTGCCAAATGGCTGCCCGAGACGGCGATAAGATGCGCCGTTCCCGTCACCGAAAACCAGTCGCCCGCCGGCTGGGCGCGCAGCTCGGCCGAACGACCGCAGACGACACCGGCTATGAGTGCACGCGCCGGGTCGGTCGCAGGCGCGATGGACGCAAGCAGCCCATTTCGCAGCCGAAGCAGCGGCCCCGGAGAGTCTTCATCGACCGACAAAATCCGAACGACTTTAACCTTGCGCACCTCGCCTCGGAGCACGCGCGATCGTCCATACGCATCGTTCTCAAAACGTGAAACGCGACCGATAACACGCACG
>DXZX01000047.1:0-10106 GCA_019419445.1 Collinsella sp. | reverse complement strand
TTATTTTCCGGTTCGACGAACAGCCGATCGTGTCAAATTTGGTCTAACAGAGCCTCACAGAAAGCGAAGCATCATATGAAACGGGGTGGGGGCCAACGCCATACGATGCGGAGAAGGATAAGTGGACGTGCGGATCGGGTATGGGCGCGACGATTACAGACTTTATTAACGATTCAACATATAGTTTTGCTATCGACTGCTATATCGAATAGACATGACGGCATAAAACGAATTGGCCTATAAGCATGTCATTACTTAAGCAAAGCTGAAATCTTGGCATCTAGTGCTCGGGACTGCCCAGCTTGGGGTACAACTCAACGTGAACAATGATGGCCCGCCACATGTTTGGCGGGCCTTTGGTTATTTGACGAAAGGATCGCAGCTATGAGCGAGAACGATTCCCAGCGTCCCCAGGATGCGGGCAACGCCGGCGAGACTCAGCAGCAGCCGCGCGTGCAGGTGGAGTCGACGCCTGCCGATGGCAACAACATTCCCTACGTGCAGGCCTACGACACGCAGACCGGTAAGCCGCTGGGTGGCCAGCAGGTTGTAAACAAGCACACGGTGGTCAAGACCAAGACCAAAAAGCTGCCGATCTTTATTACGGCACTCGCCGGCTGTGCCTGCGGCGCTCTGCTGGTCATTGCGCTCATTATGAGCGGCACGCTTAACATTGGCGGCGGAAAGAATGCCGTGACGGCGGGTGCTTCGGGTTCGTCGACGCAAAAGATCTCGATCGACTCCGAGGACACCACGCTGGCCGAGGCCGTTTCTGCCAAGGCGTTGCCCTCCGTGGTTTCCATTACCGCCACTTCGAGCGGCGGCCAGAATGGCTCGCTTTCGCAGTCTGCCGACGAGTCGGACGGCTCGGGCAGCGTCGGTTCGGGCGTTGTGCTCGATACCGAGGGCCACATCCTCACCAACAACCACGTGGTCGATGGCTATGACCAGTACGTGGTGACCATGGATGACGGCACCACATATGAGGCCGAGTTCGTGGGCAACGACGCCTCGAGCGACCTGGCCGTTATCAAGCTCAAGGACGCCGACGCCTCCAAGCTCACGCCGATTGAGATCGGTGATTCCTCCAAGCTCAACGTGGGCGAGTGGGTCATGGCCATCGGTTCGCCGTTTGGCAACGAGCAGTCTGTCTCCACGGGTATCGTCTCGGCGCTCTATCGCTCTACGGCCATGAGCTCTGCCAACGGTAACACCATCTATGCCAACATGATCCAGACCGATGCCGCCATCAACCCGGGCAACTCCGGCGGCGCGCTCGTTAACGATAACGGCGAGCTTGTGGGTATCAACTCGCTCATCGAGAGCTACTCGGGCTCCAGCTCGGGCGTGGGCTTTGCCATTCCGGTCAACTATGCCAAGAACATTGCCGACCAGATCATCGACGGCAAGACGCCGGTGCATCCGTACATGGGCGCTACGCTTTCGAGCGTCAACGCGCTCAACGCCCGCACCAACAAGCTGAGCACCGATAGCGGCGCGTATGTAGCGAGCGTCGTCGAGGATGGCCCCGCCGCCAAGGCTGGCATCCAGGAAGGCGATGTCATCACCAAGCTGGGCGACGACGAGATCACGAGCGCCGATGGCCTGATCATCGCGCTGCGCAGCCACGAGGTGGGCGAGAAGGTCGAGATCACGCTCATGCGTGGCAAGGAAGAGAAGAAGGTCACGGTTGAACTGGGCTCCGACGAGGAGCTGCAGAACCAGCAGCAGGACGACAGCTCGACCGACACCGGCAACGGCGGTATTACCGACGAGCAGCTGCGCCAGTATCTGGAGGAGCTGCTTGGCCAGCAGGGTCAGGGTCAGGGCAACGGTCAGGGTTTCTAACGAACCGTATTGCACATATCGAAGCCAGAGGGGACTGTCCCGCCAACGCGGGACAGTCCCTCTTTTCTTATTGATCCGTTGGGGACGGGGAAACGGATCATTTAGAAATGGCAAGGGCATGAGTTGATCGCACGATCCACTCCGGTCTGGCGGCTGCCGATTCGATGCGGTTTGAAAGGGCGATTCGACCCCATTGTGACCGGTGGTACTCTAGTATCCGTTTGAAATCGAGCGAAGGAGTGCCGCAATGGAGCAATCGAGCCTGTTTGGTGACGGTGTGGACATCGATACCGAAACGCCCGCGAGCGCGGATGCCGCCGCACCGACCGACGCCCGTGCCCAGGCGGCAGCGCGCGCGGCCGAGCTGCGCCACGAGCTCGATTACCACGCCTATCGCTACTACATGCTCGACGCACCCGAGATCACGGACGCCGCCTTCGACAAAATGCTCGTTGAGCTCCAGCAGATCGAGGCGGCCTATCCCGACCTGGTGACGCCCGACAGCTATACCCAGCGTGTGGGCGGATACGTGAGCGAGCAATTTACGCCGGTCACGCATATGGCGCGCATGTATTCCATGGATGATGCCATGGACCTGGACGAGCTCGACGCTTGGCTCCAGCGCGCCGAGGATGCGCTCGGTGCCGGCAGCGTCACCTATACCTGCGAGCTTAAGATCGACGGTCTGGGCGTGGCGCTTACCTATCAAAACGGCACCTTTATGCGCGCCGCCACGCGCGGCGACGGTACCACGGGCGAGGATGTGTCGCTCAATGTCCGTACCATCAAGGATGTGCCCATGCACCTGTCCGAGCCGGCGCTCGCCCACATGGGCGCCGACCGCGAGCGTACCATTGAGGTACGCGGCGAGGTGTACATGCCCAAGGGCAGCTTTGTTCGTCTGAATGAAGAGGCCGATGCCGAGGGCCGCGACCCCTTTGCCAACCCGCGCAACGCCGCCGCCGGCAGCCTGCGCCAAAAGGACCCCAAGGTCACGGCGCGCCGCGACCTGGCTACCTTTATCTACGCCATTGCCGATACCGATCCGCTGCACGTCCACAGCCAGCGCGAGTTCCTGGACTGGCTGCGTAGCGCCGGTTTTAGTGTCAACCCCAACGTGGCACGCTGCGCCACGCCCGCCGAGGTCCACGAGTTCTGCGCCCAGGCCCTCGAGCATCGCGGTGACCTGGACTACGACATCGACGGCGTGGTCGTAAAGGTCGACAGCTTCCAGCAGCAGCTCGACCTGGGCTTTACCGCCCGTGCGCCGCGCTGGGCCATTGCCTTTAAGTTCCCGCCCGAGGAAAAGCAAACCGTCCTGCGCGAAATTCGCATCCAGGTGGGTCGCACCGGTGTGCTCACGCCGGTCGCCGAGTTCGACCCGGTGACGGTTGCCGGCTCCACTATCGCGCGCGCCACGCTGCACAACATCGACGAGATCCGTCGCAAAAACGTGCGCGAGGGCGACACTATCATCGTGCACAAGGCGGGCGACGTGATCCCCGAGGTCGTGGGCCCGGTGCTCGACAAGCGCCCGGCCGATTCGGTCGACTGGCACATGCCCGAGGTCTGCCCCGTGTGCGGTAGCCCCGTGGTCCACGAGGACGGCGAGGTGGCATACCGCTGCGTGTCCATCGACTGCCCCGCGCAGCTCAAGGAGCGCCTGCTCCACTGGGTGAGCCGCGGCTGTATGGACGTCGATGGCCTAGGCGACGAGATCGTCGACAAGATGATCGCCGCCGGGCTGATTCACGACGTCGCGGACTTCTACCAGCTCACGGTCGATGACATCGCCGGACTGGACACGGGCCGCACCTATGCCAGCTCCAACAGCAAAAAGGGCGTCAAGAAGGGCGACCCCATCCCGGTGGGCCTCAAGACGGCCGAGAAAATCATCGCCGAGCTCAACAAGTCCAAGAGCCAGCCGCTCGGTCGCGTGCTGTTTGCCTTGGGCATCCGCCATGTGGGCAAGAGCGTGGGCGAGGTCATCGCCGAGCGATTCCTGTCGATTGACAAGCTTATCTTGGCGAGCGAAGAGGATATCGCCGAGTGCGAGGGCATCGGTCCCAAGATTGCGGCGAGCGTCAAGCAGTTCCTGGCCGTGCCCGAGAACCTTGCCGTGCTGGAACGTCTGCGCCAAGCGGGCCTTTCGCTCGAGGTCGACTTGGGCGCCGCTCATGCGCAAGCCGCGGCCGAAGCTGGCGTGGCGGGCGAGCTCGCCGACGCACAGCCGCTTGCGGGTCTGACCTTCGTGCTCACCGGCACGCTCGTCAACCGCACGCGCGACGAGGCAGGTGCGGCGCTCAAGGTACTCGGCGCCAAGGTTTCGGGTAGCGTGTCAAAGAAGACGAGCTATCTGGTCGCCGGCCCCAAAGCGGGCTCCAAGCTCACCAAGGCCGAGCAGCTGGGTGTGCCCGTGCTGGATGAGGACGCACTCGAGCAGATCTTGGCGACTGGTCAGGTGCCGGAGGCGTAATGGATATCGAGAATCGCAATTGCTCGCAGGCGGAAGGGCGCGCGAGGCATTCCCAAGTGCAGGCAAAAGAGCGCTTAATGATGCGAATTTGCGTTGCCGAGCGCGAGCGCGCGGCGGGTGCATCTCGCGATGCCTTTGAGGCGTTGACCGAGTTAGAGGCGAGGCTCGGTCTAGCCTAGAGAGACCGGCACCGTGATCTGCGTCACGTAGGTTGTGGGGTCGTCGCTGATGATGCCGTCGATGGGGGCGATTTCGCGTCGCCTCGCTACGCTGCCAACTTGTCAAAAGCCCCGCGGCGGTTGAGCACGGTAAATGCGACCACACAGATGACTGCTGACAGAATCGAACCGCACGGCGAGGCGATACCCATGGGGAACAGCGTGTCGGAATAGGCGTTCGACAGCAGCCAAGCGCCGGGTACGCGAATGAGCGCCACGGCCAGCACGTTGTGCGCAAAGCCGATGTAGCTCTTGCCGTATGCAGCGAAAAAGCCGCTAAAGCAAATGTGGATGCCGGCAAAAATCGCGTCGAAAATATAGCTGCGCATATAGCCGGTGCCGGCGGCGACCACCGCGGGGTCCTTGGCAAAAAAGCCGATAAACGCCGGCGCCACCAGCCACATCAGCACCGTGATCAGGCAGCCGTACACCACCGAGATGGTCATGGCATCCTTGAGCACCTGGCGCGCGCGGTCGCCCTTGCCTGCGCCGGCGTTTTGCGCCGTGAGCGCGCTGACGGTAGCGCCCATGGAACTCGGCACGATAAACAAAAAGCTGATCATCTTTTCGACCAAGCCTACGGCGGCGGCATCAACCAGGCCGCGGTGGTTGGCGATGACGGTGATGAACATAAACGCCACCTGGATGCAGCCGTCCTGCACGGCTACGGGCACGCCGATCTTAAGGATGCTGCCGAGCACCTCGGGCTGGGGGCGTAGGTCGCTGCGCTTGAGGTGAATGTGCGTACGGCGGCTCTTGAGCCACACGAGCGCGAGAGCCACGCTCGCCGTCTGCGCGATGACTGTGCCGAGTGCCGCGCCCACGGGGCCGAGCCCCATGTGGCCGATAAACAGAAAGTCGAGCGCGATGTTGATGATGCACGCCACGCCGATCACGTACATGGGCGAGCGCGAATCGCCCAGGCCGCGAAAGATGGCCGAGAGGATGTTGTACGCGGCGATAAAGGGAATGCCGACAAAGCAGATGCGCAGGTAGGCAGCGGTGCCTTCGACCGCCTCGGGCGGCGTGCCAATGAGCGCCACGATCTGCGGGCACAGTGCAAACAAGATAGCGGCCAGCACCACCGAGACACCCATAAAGAGCGTGATGGTGTTGCCGATGGCGGCCTCGGCACGGTCAAAGCGGCGCGAACCCACGGCGTGGCCGACGATAACCGTCGTTCCCATGGCCAGGCCCACGAGCGTCACGGTAATGATATAGAGCGTCTGCGCGCCGTTGCCCACGGCGGTGATGCCGGCGGCGCCGCTAAACTGCCCCATCATGTACAGGTCGGCCATGCCGTAGAGCATCTGCAAAAAGTACGAGAGCATATAAGGCAGGGCAAAGACCGCGATGGTCTTAAGGACATTGCCGCGTGTGAGGTCGTGTTCCATGGGCGGGGCTTTCTGGCTTGGTCTGTTTACGTACCAGTGTAGTGAAAACCCTACAACGATTGTAGAGTCAAGGTTTGTGTTGGCGGCGGGGCGAAAAAGTCACGCTCCAAGCACGATGCTTTGGCCCTCCGTGCCCCCTCACCTCGCCTCAAACCATCACAACATTCGACGTTTTTTGCCAAAATTGAGAAAAGCATCGAATGTTGTGATGGTTTTTCTGCCACTCGGCCGGGTGGAATCGCTTTCTTGTGCACGAAGGTGTGCGGACCCGTGGGCAGGGGAATAAGGTTGGTTATCCGACTCCATTGGAGGGCTCATGGACCTGCCGATCGTCTTGTCCCATAAGACTGCCTGGCTGTACCACAACGTGGCGCGCCCGTCCGAGCCGCTCTCGCGAGCAAGTAGCCTATACGATGAGGACTCGCTTGCTAGCGAGGCGGAGCCGACTGCGAGCCTGCCCAAATTGGGACTCGATGCCAAGGGACTGAGGGCTTCAACGGCAGTTGGGATCGTTACCGACTATCTGGTTTCGCTTGGTATTCCACGAGAAGAGCTCGATCATATCGACACGCTCGTCAACTTCGATTTTGAGCGCTCGACGCCGGCTGGATTTAGGTGCCACGTGTTTGGGGCGCCGGTACCTCCAGGCCATCTTATCGAGGTGGCAGAGGGCCTTCTGGTGGTTGATGAGGCCATGTGCTTTGTCCAGGCGGGTTCGTGGATGAGTGAGCCCGAGCAGCTGGAATATGGCTACGAAATCTGCGCCCGATACCATTTGAATCATCTGTCGACAGGCGATTATATCGAGATGGGGCAGAGGTATACCGTTGCCGACTTGATTGCCTATTGCAATGAGAACCGATCTCGTCAGGGGGCTATACGCGCGGCCGCCGTGCTCAAGCGCGTGCACGATGGCGCGCGGTCGCCCATGGAGACGGCCACCGCAATCATGGTCGTAGCAAAACGTTTCCAGGGCGGGCTGGGATACGCCAAAATCGAGCTCAACCATAGGGTCGATGTTCCCAACGAGTTCAAGTGTCTCGCAAAGGCCGGGTATTTCGAGATTGACGTATATGCGCCTGCGAGCGGTACGGGGATTGAATACAACGGCTCGGACCATCTTGATAAACAGCGCAGCGCGTCGGATGCGGAGCGTATGACCGTACTGAGCGCGCTGGGCTTTAGGATGATCGTCCTCACCGGGACTCAGTTTGCCCATCAGCTGCAATTGCACCGGGCGATGAACGCCATTGCGCTCGCTATGGGCCTCAAGTGCGACCGAAGCGAAGCGTTCCAAAAGCGGCAGAACGACCTTCGAGAATTCGTGATTCGCCACTGGGACGGCGGCCTCTAGGGGCGCTTTGGTCTTTCTACGGGGTGCCGTGGGCAGGCAAACCATCACAACATTCGGCGTTTTTTGCCAAAAACGGGAAAAGCATCGAATGTTGTGATGGTCTGTGTGTTGAGGATGGGCTTGGAAAGTCCGTTTTGCTCGAAGCGACCTGTCCTGTCGTACGGGTGTCGGCATGATCCTCTCGTGGGGTATTATGTTTTCCGAAGAATAAAACGCCGCGTGAGGGGAGGGCTGCGTGGACGGGCACGTGCAACATGACGGCTTTGGCCGCGATATCAACTACCTGCGCATTGCCGTTACCGACAAGTGCAATTTCCGCTGCATTTACTGCATGCCGGCCGATGGCGTGGCGCCCCGTGCACACGACGAGCTACTCAGTGCCGAGGAAATCGCCCGCTTTGTGCGCTTGGTGGCGGGGGAGGGCATTCGCCGCGTGCGCCTGACGGGTGGCGAGCCGCTGGTCAGCCGCCGTATCATCCCGCTCATTCGTGACATCCGCGCGATTCCGCAGATCGAGGATATCTCGCTTACCACCAACGGCGCCCTGCTGCCCAAGCTGGCACCGCAGCTCAAGGACGCGGGGCTTAACCGCGTCAACATTTCGCTCGACACGCTCGACCCTACGCTCTTTGGAAAGATCACGCGCCTGGGTCGACTCGAGCAGACCATGGCCGGCATCGACGCGGCGCTGGCTTGGGGCTTTGAGCCCGTTAAGGTCAACTGCGTTGTTGTGCGCCGGCTCAACCAGGATGTGGCGGCCCTCGCGCGTCTGACTATCGACCGTCCCATTCACCTGCGCTTTATCGAATACATGCCTATTGGCGACGAGCACACGAGCTCGCATTGCGCTGTGGACCCGCATGCGCCCGCGCTCAATCCGGCGCTGTGGGATGCGAGCGATACCGTGCCGAGCGACGAGCTGCGGGCGCGCATCAATGCCGGGGCCGCCGCGGTGGGTCTGGGCGAGCTCGAGCCGCTCGACATCAACGACGCCCCTGCCGGCGCGGGCCCTGCGCGCTATTGGCACTTTCCGGGCGCGGCGGGAACGGTTGGCTTTATTAGCGCCATGTCCAACCATTTTTGTGCGAATTGCAACCGTCTGCGCCTGACAGCAGACGGCAACGTGCGTCCGTGCCTGTTCAGCGATGCCGAGTATTCGGTGCGTGACGCGCTGCGCCGTGGTGATGATATGCAGGTGCTTTCGATTTGGCGCGATGCCGTGGCCCACAAACCGCAGGAACACGCGATAATTGGGGGCACGCAACGATTTATGTCCCAAATCGGAGGATGATCATATGGCCAAGAGCAGGTACGCCGATGCCACCAAGGCCGCTCGCGGGGCCGCGATGTCTGCCCACAAAGTTACGGCTGCGGCGAATGCTGGCAACGCCGACGCGTCCGCACAGCCGACTGCCAGCGCTGTCGCCGAGCCCGCCCGTGACGCCCGTCGCGACGAGCTGACGCACGTGGACGCCAAGGGCGAGGTGCGCATGGTCGACGTGTCCGACAAGGCCGAGACGCATCGCATTGCCATTGCCGAGGGCACCATTCTCATGCATCCCGAGACACAGGCCATGGTGCTGCAGGACCGCGCCAAGAAGGGCGACGTGCTTGCCTGCGCGCGCGTGGCGGGCATCATGGCTATCAAGCGCACGAGCGACATCATCCCCATGTGCCATCCGCTGCTCATTACCAAGAGCAAGTGCGACATTGCGCCCATCGCTCCGGCGGGAACGCCGGCCGAGGACGTGCCCGAGGGCTGGGCGCCGGCGCGCACGGACGGGCAGGTTGGCTTTCACGTGCTGGTTACGGCGGGCGTGACGGGCAAGACGGGTATTGAGATGGAGGCTCTGACCGGCGCGAGCGCTGCGTGCCTAACGATCTACGACATGTGCAAGGCCGTCGACCGCGGCATGGAGATCGTCGACGTGCGCCTGCTGCACAAGGAGGGCGGCCGCTCGGGTGTGTGGGATCGCGCAGAGCGTCAGGCCGCTGCTGTTGAGGCCGTGGCCGCTGACGGTGCCGCACTCGCGAGCGCACCCGTCGCCGTCGCGCCCGCGGCTCCGGCCCCGGCCGTCCCCGCGATCGCGTTTATCGGCTACCAAAATTCGGGCACGACCACGCTCGTCGAGAAGGTCATTGCCGAGCTCACCCGCCGCGGCCTGCGCGTGGGTTCGCTCAAGCATCATGGGCATCACGGCTTTGATGTCGATGTGCCCGCTAAGGACACCTGGCGCCATCACCAGGCCGGATCCAAGCACGTGGGCCTCATCTGCGCCACGCGCTGGGCGGAGTACGCCGACACGCGCGAGGAGGACGAGATGCCCGCGCGCGAGTTGCTGTCGCGTTACAACGATGTCGACGTGGTGATCATCGAGGGCTACAAGACCGAGGGCTTCGACAACATCGTCGTCGCGCGCTCCGGTGTCGACCGTCTGCGCGGCAAGAGCTCGCTCGACCTGGTCGACGGTCACACGCTGGCCCTTGCCTGCAACGAAGCCCTGGCGCGTCAGGCCTTCGACGCCGGCTTTGCGACCCGAGCCATCAACATCAACGACGCCCGAGCCATCTGCGATCTCATCCAAGACCACCTTTAAGGCTTGACGCTGCGCCGGCCCCAAGCACCCCATCTCGCCCCTCAAGCCGTCGCTCGCGTACCAAAGTACGCGTCGCTCCTCTTTCGGGGCGACCTGGGGCACTTGGAACCGGCTCGCTGCGCTGCCATAACATGCCAAAAAGGGACAGGCATCTTTGTGGTGGTTTGGGACTGCGGACAAAAAGTTGGACCATCAGGTCCGGTTTGGAGTCCGCATGAC
>DXZX01000046.1:0-10160 GCA_019419445.1 Collinsella sp. | reverse complement strand
ATCCCCTCCTAAGTTGCGGTGAAATAGTTCCTGGATTTAGGCTTATTCGAGCCTTTCAGGAACTATTCCACCGCAACTTTCTGTAAGGGTGGTTTTTAGTGCCGCCGAGGGGCACTAATCAACCGTTTGCCGATATGTTTGGCTACGACTCATGACTCTGACCTGCCCCGTCAAGCTTTTGGTCAGTTCATGGCAAGGTCAGGCGGGCCAAATATGGGATAGCGTAGTGTCATTCACTCCCCCTCGAGACCATGGGGTCGAAAATGAGTCATGATAAACGCTGTACCAAACCGCAATTAGAGCTATTCTTCCGGTTATTCGAGGCCCATCATGGCGGGCACCTGTTTGTAGCTACCAAAAAATGGGATGAACGCTGTGCCTACGCGCTCATGCAAAAAGAGATGATTATTCGACTCTACAACCATGTCTACGCTGATCCCGCGTATTGGAATGACCTCGGCGTCGAAGATCGCATCTTTCAATTGGCATCCGCTATTGCGGTCGTTGAACCGAATGCCGTGTTTTGTGGAGCAACGGCGGCACTGCTCTATGGCATCGGTTCTGCATATTCGCTTCTCGACAAGGTGCAAGTGCTGTTGCCGCGTTCCACCAGACGCGATATGTACGAATTCGTTGAATACCGACGCTGGCGGCCGGGCGACGTATGGCAGCTCGGTCCTTTTACGTTAACGAATCCATATCGCACGGTGGTCGACATCGCCCGAACTAACGCTTTTCGATATGCACTAGGCTATGTCGACGGGTTGGCTCGTGAGTACGGTGTCGAGCGTGAAGAATTGCGTGCATATGCACAAACGAACTGCCGCGGACTGCACGGCATCGCGCGCGCATTTGACGTTTTTGAACACATGGATGGCAGATCGGATAACGGTGGAGAATCCGAAGCACGGGCGGCAATGATTCTGGCGGGAGTTGCCGCTCCCGAACTTCAGGTTGAAATCACTCGACCGGGAAACGCCGGCTATTATTTGGCAGATTACGGCTGGCAGATGCCAAACGGCTCATGGATGCTGGCTGAGCTGCATGGACTAGGCAAGTTTGAGGACGATGCCCAAAATGATCCGGAACATACTGCGGCAAAAACCTATCGAGCTGCCCTCATGCGCGACACGAACCTGCGTGCCATGGGCCACAACGTCATTCATTTCAAGCTCTCAGACACCTACGATGTCAAAGCGTTCGGCTCCATGATGCGCGGCTACGGTATACCAACCACAAAACCCTACGCAGACTCCTGACCGGCTGTCCTCATCTTCTCGACAACAGAACCCATCATCGACCCAGCCCGCTCGGCCTCAATAAGTTGCGGTGAAATAGTTCCTGGATAACAGCTTTTGCGGCTAATCCAGGAACTATTTCACCGCAACTTAGGAGGGGATGTGGGGTCCCCGGCATGTATATGAAAACGGCTCTGGCACCAAATAGAGCCAAAGCCGTTAAAACTATCCTATGGAGCGGGCGACGGGAATCGAACCCGCGTCATCAGCTTGGAAGGCTGGGGTTCTACCATTGAACTACGCCCGCAAGATATGGTCGGGACGACAGGATTTGAACCTGCGACATCCTGCTCCCAAAGCAGGCGCGCTACCAAACTGCGCCACGTCCCGAAGGTGTTGAGCAGCTAAGGCATAAACCTTGCGTGTCCCAAAGCGAAGGAAATTATAGGGGAGACTCCCCGCCTGTGCAAGCGGCGATGTTCTAGCTCCTCGAATGTGCGACAAACCGGCTGTGGAGCAGACCAATCACAAACGCCACCACGGCGAACGGCGCCCACGCGGCTCCAATGTCTGCCAGCGGCAACGCATCGAACGGCAGCCACGCGCCAGCAAAGAACGCATCGCGGACCGAAGTGATTACGCTCTGCACCGCGACAACGCCGCCGACCCAAACCCACACCTGCGGATGAGCGTCGCAAAAGCCGTGCACCAGGCCCATCAGTACCAGCACGATGGCAACGGGATACAAGGCGTTGAGCATGGGCACCGAGAACATAAGAATCACGTCGAGGCCCACATTGGAGAGCACGCACGAAAACGCTGCGAACACAAAGGCGAGAATCGCAAAGGGACGGCGCATGGCCTCCTCGGAGGCCTCCGCTCCCCCTTCGACCACATACGTCTCGCAGAAGTAACGCGAGCAGCAGCTGATAAGGCCAATACACACGTTCATGCAGGCGAGGAAGAAGATGGCGAAGACCACGACCGTGCCGGCAAGGCCAAAGTGCATGGAGGCAGAGCGGGCAAGGATGGCGGCGCCATTGGTAGCGTCGGGCATCACGGTGCCGAGCTGCATGCCGGCAAGGGCCAAGCCGCAATAGATAAAGGCCATGAGCACGCCGGCGATCACACCGGAGCGCGAAATTTCAAAAGCGACGCGCTTGTCGTCGGTCACGCCCAGCTCGTGAATGGTCTCGGCGATGATGATGCCGAAAGCGAGCGACGCAAGCAGGTCCATGGTCTGATAGCCAGTTAAAAAGCCCTGCACGGCGGCGCCTGCATCGTAGGGAGCCTGAGGCGCGGCAGCCGGTCCCAGCGGCGAGATCACGGCTGCACCCACGACCAGCACGATGAGCGCAATGAGCGCGGGGCCCGTAATGCGACCGAGCACGCGCGTGATGACACCCGGGCGCAGTGTGAGCGCAAACGCGACGACGAAGAACCCGATGGCAAACACCAGACGTGCCGTGCCAAGCGAAACACCCTCGGGTAGCAGCGGCACGAGCATTTCGAACGCCGTAGAGCTTGTGCGCGGAATGGCCAGGCACGGACCGATGGCCAGGTAGACCGCCGCAACGAAGAATTCACCAAACTTAGGATGCACGCGCCCGGCCAGCTCGCGGGCCGTGCCGGCGAGCGCGACGGCGATAAAGCCCATGACGGGCAGGCCGATGGCGGCAATCAAAAAGCCAATCATGGCAAGCGGCGTGGCCGTGCCGGCCTGAAGTGCCAGCAACGGCGGAATGATGAGGTTACCGGCGCCAAAGAGCATCGAAAACAGCGCAATGCCGACGGTGACAACATGGTCGGAACGCAGACCGCGCGGGGCGGATGAAGCCATAGGCACACCTTTCGGGTCGAAACAAAAACGGGACGGGCAAAATACCCGTCCCGCAAGTATAAACGGTCCAGCAGCTTTAGCAGGATAAATTGCGCAAAGCGTCAATCGCGGTATCGACTTCCTCGTTCGTGTTGAAATACCCAAACGAGAAGCGGACGGCGCCCTGGCGCTCGGTCCCCAACGCACGGTGCATGAGCGGAGCGCAATGGGCGCCGGGGCGCGTCGCAATCCCCCACCCTTGCATGAGTGCATCCGAGATCTCGGCCGAATCGATATCGCCCACGTTGAGCGACACGATCGCAGAGCGCGTCGGCTGGTCAAAGGCACCGTAGAGATTAATCCCCGGAATCTCGCGCACACCGTCAAGGAAGCGATCAGCGAGCGCACGCTCGTGGGCAGCAATCGCCTCGACCCCACCCTGGGCCTCGATAAAGTCGAGGCCGGCGGAAAGACCGGCGATACCGTGGCCGTTGAGCGTGCCCGCCTCCAGGCGCGTGGGCCACTCAAGTGGCTGCAGTGGGTCGAAGCTGTGCACTCCCGTGCCGCCCATGGCCCACGGAGCCACGTCAATGCCCTCCGCCACGGCCAGGCCGCCGGTCCCCTGCGGACCCATGAGCCCCTTGTGGCCGGTAAAGCACATCACGTCGAGCCCCATGGCCTGCATATCGATATGCGCCGTGCCGGCAGACTGTGAGGCGTCGACGATCACGAGAGCGCCGGCCGCATGGGCCATGGCGGCCACGCGTGCAATGTCGACCGCGTTGCCGGTCACATTGGAGTCGTGCGTCACCACCACGGCACGCGTGCCTGGCGTGACCAGCCGCTCAAGCTCTTCGTAGTCGAGCACGCCGTTCACGTCGCAGCCCGCATGCTCAACGGTCACGCCCCGCTCTGCCGCCAGGCGGTTGAGCGGACGCAGCACGGAGTTGTGCTCGAGCACCGTCGTGACCACATGATCGCCGGGGCGCACCACGCCGTTAATAGCCGTGTTGAGCGCCGCCGTCGAGTTAGGCGTAAAGCACACATGGTCCGCCCTCGGGCAACCCAAAAGGCGCGCAAGCTTGGCACGGCAGCCATGAATCGTACGAGCGGCATCGAGGGCACCCGACGTGGCGCCACGCCCGGCATTGCCAAGCGAGCACATCGCCTGCGTCACGGCATCGATGACCGCCTGCGGCTTACGCATGGTCGTCGCCGCGTTATCCAGGTAGATCATCGCACGACCTCCCACATGTCGATCACCGTAAAGCCCTCGGTGGGAACGTCCGCCGCAGCAAGCTCGCCGCGCAGCAGGCCCTCATCCGAAGGCAGCGCCTTCCACGCCAAGCCGCAGCCGGCTGCGACCTCCCCGGGCACGGGAATCGTTCGCCCGGGAAGGCCACGCTCGATGCATAGGGTCTCGCAACCCATGGCGGCCGCCGTGGTGGGAAACGTGATGACAAGCGCCGGGCGCTTCTCCCTCATGGCAACTCCAACCAATACGCTACGGGCGCACGACGCGCACGGCCTGCTCCATCTTCTCCACGATCACGTACATGTTGGTGACCTCGCCCACCGCAAGCTGGTCTTTAATGCCATAGTGGTCAAGGCAGGTACCACAAGTAAGAATCTCGACGCCCTGCTCGGCCAAGCCCTTCAGGTCATCGAGCACCGGCGAGCCCTCGACGGTGAGCTTGGCACCGCCGTTGTAGAACAGCATAGTCGCGGGCAGCTCCTCCTGCTGCGTCACGGCAAAGATGAAGGCCTTCATGAGCTTGTGGCCCAGCTCGTCGTCGCCACGGCCCATGCAGTCGGTGTAGACGGAAATGACGAGTTTGCCCTTGCCGGCGCTGGCGTCGCAGAAAGCGGCACCGTCCTGCTCGGGGTCCGCAACGGCCACGGCACCCGCGGTCGTGACGGTCACGTGCCACTCGGCGTCCGAGATCTTCTCGACCGAGGCCGTGCAGCCCTTCTCCTGCGCCATCTTGGAGATGTTCTTGACGGCGGTCTCGTTATCGACCGAGGTCACCACGGCACCCTCGCCGTCAAGCTGTTTGAGCGCCTTAAGCGTCTTGACGACGGGCAGTGGACAGGCATCGCCCATGGCATTGACTTCAATCTTAGGTGACATAGCAAATCCTCTCAAAAGGGACCGCCCAGAACAGCAGACGGTCGCATAAACGGTTTTCCTTAATGCACAACGTGAACGGCAGGACCGCCCGGCACCGCCTCGCACACGCGGCCGATTGTGGCGGCGATGCGATCCTCGGCATGCAGACGGCGCGCAAGCTCATCCACATCGGCAGCAGGCGCCGCAATAAGCAGGCCACCCGAGGTCTGCGGATCGTACAGCGCATCCAGCATGCCCGGCTCCAGGTCATCGTCGGCCGCCACGCGCGGGCCAAAGAAATCCTGGTTGCGGTAGGCACCGGCAGGGATAATGCCCAGACGCGCCATATCGAGCACCTGGTCAAAGAGCGGCACCGCCCCCGATGCAAGCTCAATCTGCACGCCCGAGCCCTCGGCCATCTCGCACGCATGCCCGATCAGGCCAAAGCCCGTGACGTCGGTACAGCCGTGAAGCTCGAGTCCCTCGGCCAGGCGAATCGGGGCCTCGTTGAGGGTGCGCATCGAGTTCCACATCGGACTAACCTCGTCCTGCTCGATGAGCTCGCCCTTAATGGCCGTGGTGATGATGCCCGAGCCGATCGCCTTGGTCAGCAGCAGGACATCGCCCACGCGCGCGCTGCTGTTGGCGAGCATGCGGTCGAGCGCGACGAAGCCGCTCACGGACAGACCGTACTTAGGCTCGTCGTCGTTGATGGTGTGACCGCCCGCGATGGAGCAACCTGCCTCGACGCACTTGTCGGCTCCGCCCGCCAGAATCTGGCCGGCGACCTCAACGCCCAGACAACTGGGTATGCACAGCAGGTTCATGGCATGGCTCGGCCGCCCACCCATGGCGTAGATGTCCGAAAGCGAGTTGGCCGCGGCGATCTGGCCAAACAGAAACGGGTTATCGACCATCGGCGGGAAGAAGTCGATGGACTGCACGAGGCCCAAGTTGTCGCCAACGCGAAAGACGCTCGCATCGTCGGAGGTATCGAACCCCACGAGCAGGTTGTCGTTATGCACATTGGGTAAGTCGCCCAGGACCTGGGCGAGGGCTCCAGGAGCCAACTTAGCGGCTCAACCGCTCGCGGCCGTCATGGACGTGAGCTTCATCTGATCGTCAGGCATCGATAGCCCCTCTCATCGGTCAATCATTTCCTCCCAGTATACGCATGAATGCAGGCCCACGGCCGATGCATTAATCGAGCGCCTGTGCGCGAATCGCCGCGCCGATGGCACCGGCAAAGCGGGCCTGGGGCGAGGTGGTCACCGGCGACCCCAGTAGCTCGCCCAACCGCTCCACCACGAAGGCGTTCTCGCACAGGCCACCGGTCAGGTAGTACGGGGCGCCCGCGGCCTGCCCGGCCATGGTCGCCACGCGCGAGACCACGCTGTCGATCACGCCACGCGCAATGTTCTCGCGCGGCTCACCGCGACCGATCAGGCTGATGACCTCGCTTTCGGCAAACACCGTGCACATGCTGCTGATCTTGGTGGGCTCGCCGGAACGCGCCAGGTCGGCCATCTGCTGCTGGGAAATGCCTAGGCGGTCGGCCATGATCTCCAGAAAGCGCCCCGTGCCGGCGGCACACTTGTCGTTCATGGCGAACTTGGCCACGCGGCCGCCCTTGAGTTGGATGACCTTGGTATCCTGGCCGCCCACGTCGATCACCGTGCCCTGCTCGCCAAACAGGCGGACCGCGCCGGCACCATGGCAGGTGATCTCGGTCACCACCTTGTTGGCATAGGGCACCGCGACACGGCCGTAGCCAGTCGCGATCACGCGAACATCGTCGCCCGTCACGTCATAGCCGGCTGCGGCGAGCTCACCGCGTAGGCGCTCGGCCGCATCGACCGACGAATACCCCGTCGGCATGACGCAGGTCCACGCAATGGCGTTGTCCGTCTCCACCACCGCAGCCTTCGCGGCCGTCGAGCCTATGTCGATACCAATGCCAACCACGGCATCCTCCTTCTATGCGGCAAAGCAGCTATCCCTTTGCCGCATTTGTCCTACAGGGTCTCGATAAAGGCAGCGATGCGCGTCTCGATCTGGCCCATGTCACCGTTGCTGTAGTCGGTCTCGATCTTCATATACGGAATACCCACACCCTCGACAGCCCCCTGCATGCGCGCGCTCTCAACGTTGAAGGTGTGGCAGGCCTGTAGCACGCTCTCTACCACGCCATCGACATGGTACTTCTCGCACATGGCCAGCGTATTTTCCATACGGCCGTCGTTGGGCGTCATGACCGAGCAGTTGATGTCCAGGTAACGGTCGGCGATGGCGCGCAGGATATCGGGAGCCTCCGGGTCGATCATCATGGCCGCCGTGCGCTCACCCGAGCAGTCGTCCATGCACACGACCACACCGCCGTTGGACTCGATGGTGCGACCGATCTTGTTGATTACGCCACCCACTGGGCAGCCGGTGATCAGAATGCGCTTGGCATCCGCCGCGACCGGGCGCTCGCCCGCGTCGTAGGCCTCGCGCAGCTTGACAATCTTTTGCTCCAGCTGCTGCGCATAGGCCTCGATATCAAAGCTGAACGTGCCGGCAAACATGGTGCTCATCAGGTCGACGCCGCTCATGGCCGCCGGCTGGTTGGCCTGCAGCGCAAACATCTCGAGCTGGGCCGCACGCAAGCGGTTGCGACGACGGACGGCAGCGCGCAGGTCATCGTCGGTAATCGTGATGCCGTAGAAGTTCTCGAGCTCCTCCTGGAGCAGGCAGCACTCCTCGTACCAGCCTTCACGCTCGTAGGCGCAATCGCGACCCTGCGGAAGATGCAGAATGTGCGTGCGCTTGAGCTCGTTGAGTAGCTCGTACATCTTCTTCTTGCCGTCGCAGGTGGTCTCACCGATGATCATGTCGCTAAAGTACGTAAACGGGCACTTTTGCGAATAGGCAAAACCATACGTCGACTTGATGAGCGGACACAGATTTGCCGGCAGCACCTTCTCGGCCTCGGGAATCACCTCATCGGACGTACCGCAAAGGGCCACGCTCGAGGCGCCCGCGGCATCGATAATCTCGAGCGGCGTATAGCTGCACAAAAAGCCGACCAGACGATTGCCCGCCTGCTTGTAATCCTTGACACGAATAAACGCCGCCTTGCGCTGCTCGTTGAACTCCTCAAACGTGGATGGCAACGGCTGCTCCATATTTTCCGACATATAACTCCTTAACAAACCTTTTGACCAACCAAGGAAACGGCTTTCCCAGGTGCCCGAGGTTGCCGTGAAAGAGAAGCGCCGCGTACTTTGGTACGCGAACGATGGTTTGAACGGCAAGATCGGGTGCCTGGGGAAGCCGCCGGGACGGATACCCCTAAATGGTTTCCAAGAAAGCCTCAATCCTGGTTTGCAGTTGGCCTGCATCCTCGCCGGCGTAGTCGGTCGTGATGTGCATAAACGGAATGCCGGCCTCCTCGGCAGCCTTCTCCACGGCAAACGACTCCATCTCGTAGAGCGTGCAGAACTGCAGGGCCACGTCGACGATGCCGTCGGCATGCAAGTCCTTGGCCATCTGGACAATGTCCTTCATACGCTGATCGTTGGGCGTAAAGACGGCGCAGTTAATCTTAAAGTAGCGCTCGGCGATGGCGTCGAGCATCTCGTCGACCGTCTCACCGGACTCGTCGACCAGGTCCTTGTAGTAGCGCGAGCCCGTGCAGGACTCCTCGCCTACCACAACGCCGCCGGCCTTCTCGATGAGGTTGAACAGCTTCCAGTTGGGCACGGCCATGGGCGTGCCGGTGTACAGGATGCGCTTGGTCCCCTTGGGCGCCACGCCCTCGCCGGCCTCAACGCGCTGCTCGCACTCGGCGGCCATCTCGTTGATGGCTCCGGTCAGACGCGGCGTGTCGTCCATAAAGGCGGCCTGAACGGTCAGCAGGCTGTCGAGACCGCTGATGGGCGCCGGATCGGCAGCGCGCGTGGCAGCGAGGCGCTGCAGGGCGCGACGCTTCTCGTTGACGGCGTGGATGGCAGCCTTCAGGCGCTCGGGCGTAATCTTGACGCCGCACTCTTCCTCGATCTTGGCGGCAAGCTTTTTAACCTCGGCCTTCCAGGTCACGAGCGTCGACTCGTCGTGCACGTTGGGGATATCCATGACGTACATGTTCTTTTGCGTGGCAAAGAACTCGTAGGCCTTCTTCTTGCCATCGCAGGTGTTCTCGCCCACCACCAGATCACTCGACTCAATGTAGGGGCAGACCTCGCCCAGCTTAAAGCCGGCAAAGCTCTTGATGAGCGGGCAGGTGTTGCGCGGCAGATGCTCCTCGACCTTGTCGGTCGCCCAGTCGGCACCCGAGCACAGGCCAACGGGGATGCCATCGCAGGCAAGCACGATCTCCTCGGGCACGTACACACAGAACGAACCGACGATCTTGGTGGCCTCGCCGGCCTCCTTCTTGTCGAGCATCTCCTTAATACGGCCGCTGTGGATGTTGGTGGCGACAAAATCCAGGTAGGACGTGGACTTGGGGCGATTGTTCTGCGTCAGGAACATATCGCCGTACATCTGGCCCACAGCGCCCAGCAGCATGTCGTGATCGGCAAGATTCATGCCGAGGCTCTCCCACATCGGATGGAAATCGAATTCTTCAGCCATGACGGTTCCCCTCTCGAACCAAATACGGATAACTACGGTATTGCTGCACGGTGGGCGGCGAAAACCCAGCCGTGCCTAAACCCGGAATTTTGGGGAACCTGCTTTGCGGTCGATTATTTAGTTGTGCGTCGTCTCTCCCGGAGCCGTGAACATACCTGCTCATATGCGACTCCGAGCCATATACAGGGCGCGCGCGGCAACGCGGCGAATGTATGTCGTCTGCGGCATGTGCGCGTCCTCCTTTACAAGTTAAGGTCAACTATATCAACGGTCGTCGACCATGCGAACACCGTTGACATTCGTACGACAGCGTCGTGTGCCGCCTTGATTCTCATTTTCATTGCAACAGCCTCAGGACTCAGCGCAACGCGTTGCG
>DXZX01000045.1:6356-10411 GCA_019419445.1 Collinsella sp. | reverse complement strand
CGCCATGGGCGGCGGCACGTACGCGCGCAACTTTGCCCGCGCCGTGTCGTTTGGCCCCGAGGAGACCGGCCTTGAGCTGCCCGCGTGGGGCGGCCAGATGCACGGCCCCAACGAGTGCGCTAACGAGGAACAGCTCAAGCAAGCGCTCAAGATCTATATCGTGGCAATCCTCCGTTTGAATGAATTAGAGCTTTAAGGTTTCGCGGTTTCCCAATCTAAGTTGCGGTGGAATAGTTCCTAAAATGGGCCATTTGATGGCCAAGCAGGAACTATTTCACCGCAACTTTGTTTTTATTGGTGTAAAAAGCGTGCCATGCTTGGGTGGGGATTGTTATTCGTTTGTAAAGCCGAGTCGCGCTTGCGGTAAGGGTCTATCAAAAGCCCGTAAGAGACCGCAGATAACGCGGCTGTCGTCCGATCGAGGCCGTATCTTTCCAAACAGCAAAGCGGGCAGGGTGCCCGCGAGTCGCATGTATGAAAGGAAGATCATGCTCGATCAGGCTTATTCTCGTCGTCAGTTCCTCGGCCTCGCTGGTGGTCTTGCCAGCATCGTCGGTCTCGGTCTCGTTGGCTGCGGCGGCGCAGGCGCATCCGACGCCGCCGACAAGGGTAGCGCCGCTGCTGCCGAGTCCGTCTCCGGCGAGGTGACCTACGACGGTGCCTCCTCGTTCCAGGCTCTCGTCGAGGCCGCTGCCGAGAAGTTCATGGATGCCAACCCCGACGTCTCCGTCTCCGGCTCGGGCAACGGTTCGGGCAAAGGTCTGACCGCTGTTGCCGCCGGCACCGTCACCATCGGTAACTCCGACGTCTTCGCCGAGACCAAGCTCGAGGCCGACCAGGTCAAGAACCTCGTCGACCACGAGGTCGCCGTCGTGGGCATGGGCCCCGTCGTCTCCAAGAACGTGACGGTCGACGACCTGTCCCTCGAGCAGCTCAAGGGCATCTTCTCCGGCCAAATCACCAACTGGAAGGAGGTCGGCGGCGACGACGCCAAGATCGTCGTTCTCAACCGCAAGGCCGGCTCCGGTACCCGCGCCACCTTCGAGGCTGCCGTCTTTGGCGACGAGGCCGTCGACTTTAAGGGCGACGCCGAGCTCGACAAATCAGGCGACGTCCAGACTCAGATGGGCAGCACCGACAACGCCATCTCCTACCTCGACTTCTCACACTTCGATGACTCCAAGTTCAACGCCATCAAGGTCGAGGGCGTCGAGCCCAAGAGCAAGAATGTCACCGACGACTCCTTCAAGATCTGGGCTACCGAGCACATGTACTGCTCCAAGGACGCCGACGAGGCCACCACGGCCTTCCTGGAGTTCATGCTTTCCGACGACGTCCAGGGCAAGCTCGTCGAGGAGCAGGGCTTTATCCCCGTCTCTGCCATGAAGGTCGTCAAGGACGCCAGCGGCAAGGTCTCTGCTAAATAAGTAATCGCCCCCGGAAAGGTTTGCAATGGCAAAACAGCTGCCAAAGCGCGACCTTGAGAACGTGGGCCTGAGCGTCACGGGCGCGTGCGTAGCGCTCGTGACGCTTGTCGTTGCCGCGCTCATCTTTATGGTCGCCCAAAAGGGCCTCTCGGCTTTTATCAAGGACGGCGTCTCGGTCGTCGAGTTCTTTACCGGCACCAAGTGGGACCTGGCCAACACGGCCGAAAACGGCCTGCCTTATACCGGCGCCCTGCCCCTGATCGTCACCTCGTTTGCAGTCATGGTGCTCTCCACGCTCATCGCGCTGCCCATCGCCATCGGCTCTGCCATCTTTGCGGTCGAGATCCAGCCTAAGTTTGGTTCCAAGATCTTTCAGCCGCTTATTGAGCTTTTGACCGGCATTCCCTCGGTCGTCTTTGGCTTGATCGGCTTTCACGTGGTTGTCGGCCTTATGAAGAGTGTTTTCCATGTGAGCACGGGCCTGGGCATCCTGCCCGGCGCTATCGTGCTGGCCGTCATGATCCTGCCGACGATGACCACGCTTTCGGTCGATGGCCTGCGCGCCGTGCCCGACAGCTACCGTCAGGGCTCGCTTGCGCTGGGCTACACCCGCTGGCAGACCATCTGGCACGTGGTGCTCAAGTCCGCCATGCCGTCGCTCATGACTGCGGTCATCCTTGGCATGACCCGCGCCTTTGGCGAGACACTCGCCGTGCGCATGGTCATCGGCGGCATCGAGGCCATGCCGACGTCGCTGCTGTCGCCGGCCTCGACCATCACCACCACGCTCGCCACGTCTATGGCAGTCTATGCCGAGGGCTCGGCCCAGGACGATGTTCTGTGGGCGCTCGGTCTGCTGCTGATGGGTATGAGCCTCATCTTCATCCTGATCATCCACATTATCGGCCGCAAGGGGGCGAAGGCTCGTGGCTAGCACGCGCATCCATATCGACGAGGCGAGACTCGGGCGCGTCCAAAAGCAGGATCGCATCGCCACGGGCGTGCTGACGGCAATCATCGCCATCGTCATGCTCATCGTCGTCTCCATGGTGGCCTATATCCTGTTCGAGGGCATCTCGACGCTGTTCCAGCCGGGTTTTCTCACGCAGCCGTCGCGCGCCAACGGAACTCAGGGCGGCGTACTCTACCAGCTGTTCGACTCGTTCTATCTGCTGCTGATCACCCTGATCATCTCGGTGCCCATCAGCCTGGGCGGCGCGGTCTTTTTGGTTGAGTACGCGCCGGACGGTCCCATCCGCGACATCGCTTCCACCGCCATCGAGACGCTGTCCTCGCTGCCTTCCATCGTTGTCGGCATGTTCGGTTTCCTGGTGTTCTCGGTGCAGCTGGGCTGGAAGTACTCCATCATCTCCGGCGCCGTCGCGCTCACCATGTTCAACATTCCCATCCTGGTGCGCGTGATCCAGCAGGCGCTCGAGGACGTGCCGCAGGCCCAGCGCGATGCGTGCCTGGCCATGGGCCTTACCCGCTGGGAGGCCACGCTGCACATCCTGATCCCCGAGGCCATGCCTGCCATCGTGACCGGCATCGTGCTTTCGGCCGGCCGCGTGTTTGGCGAGGCCGCGGCACTGCTCTTTACCTCGGGCATGAGCTCGCCGGTGCGTTTGAACTTCTTGAGCTTTAACCTGTCGAGCCCCACCTGCGCTTGGAACGTGTTCCGCCCCGGTGAGTCGCTCGCCGTGCACATCTACAAGATTTACGGCGAGGGCAGCCCCGAGGCCCAGCAGATCGTTTGGGGCACCGCTGCACTGCTGATGATCTGCGTGCTGCTGTTTAACATAGTTGCCCGTATCGTGGGCAAGCAACTGGCAAGGAAGATGACGGCCGAATGAGCGAGATGAATGCAACGCCCGCAACCGAGGCGGCCACGTCCGAGACCCAGGACTTTCTGTCGAGTGTGGGGGAGAGCGAAAAGCGCGTGTGCGTGAGCGGCAAGGCCGTGAGCGACGAGGTCGTGCTCTCCACCAAGGACGTCAACGTGTACTATGGCGACCACCATGCGCTGCACGATACGTCGCTCGACTTTCACAAGGGTGAGATCACGGCACTCATCGGGCCTTCGGGCTGCGGTAAGTCGACCTTCTTGCGCAGCCTCAACCTGATGAATCGAGAGATTCGCGGCTGCCGCGTGGAGGGCGAGATCAACTACCGCGGGCGCAACGTGAACACCAAGGCCGAGAACACCTATGAGCTGCGTCGCTCCATTGGCATGGTGTTTCAGCAGCCCAACCCGTTCCGCAAGTCCATTCGCGACAACATCACGTTTGCGCCTAAGCGCCACGGCATCACCGACCGTGACGAGCTCGACCGCATGGTCGAGGAGAGTCTGCGCGGCGCGGCGCTGTGGGACGAGGTCAAGGACAAGCTCGACAAGAGCGCCTATGCGCTTTCAGGCGGTCAGCAGCAGCGCCTGTGCATTGCACGCACGCTGGCGCTCAACCCCGACGTAATCCTGTTTGACGAGCCCTGCTCGGCGCTCGATCCCATCTCGACGCTGGCGATTGAGGACCTTATGTCGTCGATTGTGGCCGAGCGCGCCATCGTCATCGTGACGCACAACATGGAACAGGCGTCGCGCGTGTCCAACCGCACGGCGTTCTTCTACAT
>DXZX01000045.1:0-6346 GCA_019419445.1 Collinsella sp. | reverse complement strand
AGGTCATCTCTTTTGCGAGATGGCCCGCCTTTTTGTGTCGCTGCCAGACCGACCACCACAAAGGGGACAGGCACCTTCGTGGTGGTTTGGGGTGGGGCTCGCTGCTATCATGGACAACGTTGAATTTCTACGAAGGAGCAGGGCATATGGCGATTCTTTTGGGATGCGATTCCGTCAGCCTAGAGTTTCCCACCAAGCATATTTTCGATAGCGTGACGCTCGGCGTGGGCGAGGGCGACCGTATTGGCATCGTCGGCAAAAACGGCGACGGCAAGTCGACGCTGCTGAGCGTGCTTGCCGGCACGCTGGAGCCCGATGATGGCCGCGTGACGCATCGCCGCGGCACGACGATCGGTCTGCTCGGCCAAAAGGACAACCTCGTCGACACCGACACCGTGCACCATGCCGTCGTCGGCGACACGCCCGAGTACGAGTGGGCGTCGAGCCCCCGCACGCGCCAGATCCTCGCCGGCCTCATTAGCGATGTGCCCTGGGAGGGCACGGTGGGCGAGCTTTCGGGCGGTCAGCGCCGCCGCGTGGACCTCGCGCGCCTGCTGATCGGCGACTACGACGTGCTCATGCTCGACGAGCCCACCAACCACCTGGACATGCGCACCATCAACTGGCTCGCGCGTCACTTAAAGGCCCGCTGGCAGCGCGGTCAGGGCGCCATGCTCGTGGTCACGCACGATCGCTGGTTCTTGGACGAGGTCTGCACCAGCATGTGGGAGGTCCACGACGGCCAGGTCGATCCCTTCGAGGGCGGCTACTCGGCATACATCCTGCAGCGCGTGGAGCGCGACCGCATGGCCGCGGTCACCGAGGAACGCCGTCGCAACATGGCGCGCAAGGAGCTCGCGTGGCTGAGCCGCGGCGCCCAGGCGCGCTCCACCAAGCCCAAGTTTCGCGTGGATGCCGCTCGCGAACTCATCGCCGACGTGCCGCCCGTGCGCGACGAGCTGGAGCTCAAGCGCCTGGCGGTGAGCCGCCTGGGTAAGCAGGTCATCGACGTGATCGACGTTGATGCCGGCTATGCGGATACCGACGGCGCGCTCAAGCAGGTGCTCTCCGACGTGACCTGGCTCATTGGCGCGGGCGACCGCTATGGCCTTTTGGGCGAGAACGGTGCCGGCAAGTCGACGCTGCTTGACGTGATTCAGGGCAAGATCGCGCCCCTGCGCGGCCGCGTGAAGATCGGCCAGACGGTGCGTTTTGGCGTGCTGTCGCAGCAGCTCGAGGAGCTCGAGCCTTACATGGGCGACACGATCCGCGAGGTGCTCAGCAACTATAAGAAGTACTACGTCATCGACGGCAAGGAGACCTCGCCCGAGAAGCTTTGCGAGCGTCTGGGCTTTACGACGCAACAGCTCTGGAGTCGTATCGGCGACCTTTCGGGCGGCCAGCGCCGTCGCCTGTCGCTGCTGCTGACGATCCTGGACGAGCCCAACGTGCTTATCCTGGACGAGCCGGGCAACGATCTGGATACCGACATGCTCGCGATTGTCGAGGACCTGCTCGACGGCTGGCCGGGCACGCTGATCCTGGTGACGCACGACCGTTTCCTCATGGAGCGCGTGACCGACCAGCAGTGGGCGCTGCTCGATGGCCATCTGACGCATATGCCCGGCGGCGTCGACCAATACCTGCGCCTGTGCAACGCCACCGCCGAGGGCGAGCCCGTGGGCGCGCCGAGCGCCAAGACCGGCACGTTCGACACCGGCGCCGCAGCGGTTGCGGCCGAAAAACCCAAGACGAGCGGGCAGCCCAACGGTCTTTCCAACGCCGAGCGCCAGAAGCTCCGCCGCGAGGTGAGCTCGCTTGAGCGCAAGATGGAGACACAGCGCGCTCGCGTGGAGGAGGCCGAGGCTGCCATGGCCCAGGTCGATCCCACCAACTACACGGCGCTCGGCGAGCAGCAGGCAAAGATCGACGAGGCCCATGCCGCCATGGACGAGCTGGAGATGGCGTGGCTCGAGGCGAGCGAAAAGCTCGAGGGCGAGGAGTAGACGAGGATGATCAAGGCCGCATTTTTCGATATCGACGGCACGCTACTGAGCTTTAAGACCCACCGGATTCCGGCGTCGGCGCAGCAGGTGCTCGACAGCTTTCACGAGCAGGGGATTGCGTGCGTGATCGCCACGGGTCGCCCGACCTACCAGATGCCGGACTGGCTGTTCGACTTGGGCTGGGATGCGTACATTACGCTCTCGGGCCAGCACTGCTTTGATGCCGAGGGGGTTTATCGCAGCTGTCCGATTGATCCGGACGACGTCGCGGTGATTGTGGGCCAGGTGGCGCAGGGGCGCTATGACTCGCTGTGCATGCAGGGCGAGAACTCGTTTGTGAACCGCCTGTCCGAGCGCGTGGTGACGGCCGGCAGCAACGCGGGAATCGTCTACCACGAGGAGCCGTTTGAGCACGCATTTGACGCGCCGGTTTACCAGTTTTGCGCCTTTGTGGATCCGGCTGACGAGCATATTGTGACCGATGCGGTGTCGCATTCGCTCACTACGCGCTGGTGCGATCTGTTCTGCGACATTATTCCCGCTAACGGCGGCAAGGACCTGGGCGTGGCGGCGACGCTGGAGCGCCTGGGCATCGATGCGAGCGAGGCGATCGCCTTTGGCGACGGCGAGAACGACCTGTCGATGTTTTCCGCCGTGGGCACAAGCGTGGCCATGGGTAATGCGCAGGATACCGTGAAGGCCGCGGCGACCTACGTGACGTCCGCCGTGGACGACGACGGGATCTACAACGCCGCGAAGCACTTTGGGCTGCTATAGCTGCGGCTCGGCACTTGGGGACGTTCCTTTTGTGCCGGCAGCTGGGGACACTCCTTGTACGTTGCGTACGGTGTCGCCCTGCTTGCCCCGCGCATTTTGTGAAACACGGTTAACTTTTTAAACAACGTAGTAAGACATGGGCAACTTTTGCGGTAAAGTAAGCCAAGGAAAGTATCCAAAGGCTAACTAACGATCATCGCGAAAGGCGGCCCATGGCCCTACGTGAATCTGGAGAAGACTATCTCGAATCTATTTATGTGCTCTCGGAGCGCCAGGGCGTCGTTCGCTCGATTGACGTTGCCGAATACCTGGGCGTAACCAAGGCGAGCGTCTCTAAAGCCATGGCGACGCTGGAGAACAACGGCTATGTCGAAATGGGCAAGCGCGACGTTCATCTGACGGAGCGTGGTCTGGAGGTCGCTCGCCAAATGTGGGAGCGCCACTGCTTTTTCGTGCGGTTGCTCGAGGAAGCAGGCGTTTCGGCGGATGTTGCGTCGCAAGAGGGCTGCCACATGGAGCACTGCCTGAGCGAGGAAAGCTTCGAGAAGCTAAGATCGATGCTGAGACGGGACAGCGACCGGGACCAGTAGCACCGCCAGCTAAGTCCAACTCAGACAAGGAACCCCGCCAGCAAGCGATGCCCAAGAACCACCAGCAACGTCACCGCAGGTCCCTGCCGGGACCGTCCGAGTACAAGCTACAGGTTCTTGACACCCATCGCGCGCATGGCGTTCAGGATGGCGATGATTGCCACGCCCACGTCGCCAAAGACGGCAAGCCACATGTTGGCGATGCCGAGTGCCGCGAGCACCAGGATCAGCAGCTTAACGCCCAACGCAAAGATGATGTTCTGCCAGACGATCGACATGGTCTTGCGCGCCACGCGGATCGCGCGGGAAATGTTGGACGGTTTGTCATCCATGAGCACCACGTCGGCGGCCTCAATCGCGGCGTCGGATCCCATGGCGCCCATGGCAATGCCCACATCTGCGCGCGTAAGCACAGGCGCGTCGTTGATGCCATCGCCGACAAAGGCGAGCTTGCCCTTGCCGCTTTCGGCCGCGAGCAGCGCTTCAACACGCTCGACCTTGTCGCCCGGCAGCAGCTGCGCGTGGAACTCGTCGAGGCCGAGCTGCTTGGCCACCGCAGCAGCCACTTCCTTGCGGTCGCCCGTGAGCATAACGGTGCGCTTGACGCCGGCGGCGTGCAGGTCGCGGATCGTCTGCTCGGCATCGGCCTTAACGGTGTCTGCAATCACGATGTGGCCGACATACACGCCGTTCACGAGCACGTGGAGGATTGTGCCGACAACCTCACAGTCCGGTGCTTCAATGCCGGCCGCGGCGAGCATCTTGGCGTTGCCGACGACGACGTGCTTGCCGTCGATGGTCGCCGTCACGCCGTGGCCCGCGTCATTAGTGGAATCCGTCACGCGCTTGGGGCCGAGCTCGCCCTGGAAGGCAGTGCGTACCGACTGCGCGATGGGGTGATCGGAGAACGACTCAGCAAGGGCTGCGACTTCGAGCAACGACTGCTCGGTATAGCCTGCCTCGGGGTGTACCGCGACGACCGAGAACGTTCCGTTGGTGAGGGTGCCCGTTTTGTCGAAGACGACGGTGTCCACATCGGCGAGCGTCTCGAGGTAGTTTGAGCCCTTGATGAGAACACCTAGCTTGGAAGCGCCGCCGATGCCGCCAAAGAAGCTCAGCGGCACGCTGATCACGAGCGCGCACGGGCAGCTGACGACGAGGAAGGTCAGGCCGCGTAGAATCCAGTCGGACCAAGCGCCAGTCACCAGGCCGCCGCCGAGTGCGAGCACCGCTGCCGCGCCGGTGACGGCGGGGGTGTAGACGCGGGCAAAGCGCGTGATGAAGTTCTCGGTGCGTGCCTTCTTTTCGCTGGCATTCTCCACGAGCTCCAGGACGCGCGCGACGGTGGACTCGCCAAAGGGCTTGGTGGTGCGCACGCGGATGAGGCCCGTCATGTTGATGCAGCCGCTGATGATATCGTCGCCGGACTTGGCGGGGCGGGGGACTGACTCGCCCGTGAGCGCGGCGGTGTCGAGCTGGGTTTCGCCCTCGACGATGACGCCGTCGATAGGCACGCGCTCGCCGGGCTTGACCACGATCAAGGTGCCGACGGCGATGTCATCGGGAAAGACCTGTTCGAGCGTGCCGTCGGCTTGCTCGACGTTGGCGTAGTCGGGCGCGATGTCCATCATGGCACTGATCGACTTGCGGCTCTTGCCCACGGCATATGCCTGGAACAGCTCGCCGACCTGGTAGAACAGCATGACGGCGGCGCCTTCGGCCATGTGCGGGTCGGTATCGGGGAAGAGCACCATGGCAAACGCGCCGATGGTCGCGACGGCCATGAGGAAGCTCTCGTCGAACGCCTTGCCGCGGCGGATGTTGTTGTATGCCTTTTGGAGCACGTCGTAGCCGGCAATCAAAAACGGCACGAGGAACAGTGCGAAGCTGGCGTAGATGTCGCCCGGGGTATCGAATGCGGCGGTGAGGGTGCCGAACTCATCGAGGGCGTACACTACGGCAAAAATGCCCAGCGCTACCAGGATGCGGTTGCGCTTATGCTCGAGTGACTCTTTCTTCTTGCGCTTCTTCTTTTTCTTCTTGGGGTCGGCGGTGGCCATGACTCGTATCCTCCCATTTGAATGTATGAACACTCGCTCATATAATTTCGCGAGCAAAGGCCGCGGCAATCGCGGCCTTGCAGGTTGGCGTAAACCTGGGCTAGAGAATGATCTCGCAGTCCGGCTCGGCGTCGGCCGTAAACTCTACAACGCGGTTGAGCACCTCGTCGAACTCAGCATCATCGGCCTCGAGCGTCAGTTTCTGGGTCATAAAGTTGACGGACACGGATTTGACGCCCTCGAGCTTGGCCAGCTCGTCCTGAAGCTCACGCGCGCAGTTGGCGCAGTCGATCTCGTCGAGTTTAAACTGCTTTTTCATGGTGGATTCCTTTCCCCGTATTTGCGGCTTGGGTGCAGGCCGCGCTGGTACCGTGGTTGGTTGCTATTCACAGATGTGGCTCATGCCCTGGTTGAGCATGGTGTAGACATGGTCATCGGCGAGCGAGTAGAGGATATTGCGCCCGTCGCGTCGGAATTTAACCAGGTGCGACTGCTTGAGCGTGCGCAGCTGGTGCGATACTGCCGACTGCGAGGTTGCGGTCGCCTCGGCGATGTCGGCCACGCAGAGCTCGCGGCCCATGAGGGCATAGAGAATCTTGATGCGCGTGGTGTCGCTGAAGACCTTGAACAGGTCGGCGAGGTCGTAGAGAAGCTCCTCGTCGGGAAGGTCCTCGGGTGAGCAGGTGGTGGGGATCACGGGCTCGGTGGCCTCGGTGTCGGGTTTCGTTTCATCAACGCGGATGCTCATTGCAATATCCTTTCATATGAACATGCGCTCATATAACTTGCTTCCGATTATATGAGTGTATGTTCATATGTCAATGACGTTCAGGTAATTCGTTGCACAAAATGATGGGGACCTTGATTCTCATTTTCATTGCAACAGCCTCAGGACTCAGCGCAACGCGTTGCG
>DXZX01000044.1:0-12475 GCA_019419445.1 Collinsella sp. | reverse complement strand
ATCTTGGTGGCCATGAGGCCGTCGAGCACGTCCTTGGCGTCGGGCAGGCACAGGTGCTCGGCGGGCGTCACGTAGCACAGGAAGTCGGCACCGGAGCTGGCGGAGATGGCGCCGCCGATGGCGGCGGTGATGTGGTCGTAACCCACGCCGATATCGGTCACCAGCGGCCCGAGCACATAGAACGGGGCATTGTGGCACAGGCGCTTCTGCAGTTTCATGTTGGCGGCGATCTCGTCGAGCGCCATGTGACCCGGGCCCTCGACCATGACCTGGACGCCGGCGGCCCAAGCGCGCTTGCACAGCTTGCCCAGCTCGATCATCTCAGCGGTCTCGGTGGCATCGTTGGAGTCGTAGAGGCAGCCCGGGCGGCAGGAGTCGCCGAGCGAAATCGTCACGTCGTACTCGTGGCAAATCTCGAGCAGCTCGTCAAAGTACTCGTAGAAGGGGTTTTCGTTGCCGGTGACCTCCATCCAGCCAAACAGCAGCGAGCCGCCGCGGCTCACGATGTTCATCAAGCGGCCGGTCTCCTTAAAGGTCTTGGTGACCGACTTGTTGATGCCGCAGTGGATGGTCATAAAGTCCACGCCGTCCTCGGCGTGCGCGCGCACGACCTCGAACAGGTCATCCTTGGTCAGCTTGACCAGCGGCTTTTCCATATAGCCGATGGCGTCGTACATGGGGACGGTGCCCACCATGAGCGGTGTCTCGTCGATGAGCTGCTGGCGGAACTGGCGCGTCTTGCCCGAGTTGGAAAGGTCCATGATGGCGTCGGCGCCAAAGTCCTCGGCGATCTTGACCTTCTTCCATTCCTCGGCGGCATCGGCCTTGTCGCCCGAGATGCCCAGGTTGACGTTGACCTTGGTGGACAGACCCTCGCCGACACCAAAGGCGCGCATGCCCTTTTTGATATGCACGATGTTGGCGGGAATGGCGATGCGGCCGTCGGCCACGCGCTCGCGGATGTACTCGGGGTCGCGATGCTCGCGCTCGGCAACCTCCTTCATCTGCGGTGTGATCTGCCCGGCGCGGGCGAAGTCGATTTGCGTGACGAGCTTGGGCTCGGTCTGTGTGCTCATTGGCACGGCTCCCTTCGTTGGCATTACCCATATCAGGTTTGCGGGTCAGGGCGGGCGCGCCCAATCTCAGCCTGCCGTCTTGTCCTGCAAGCTCCCCGTTATGTCATGGGCTCAAGTATAGCCTGAATGGGTACGATTGACGCGATCAGCATGCCCATGGGGAGGCGAACATGGAAGACAAGCATCTATATCGAGAGACGCAATGGGATGTATCGGCCGAGGAAAGCCGTGCGCACCATGGCCTTGTCGCGATTGGTTTTGCGGTGCTTGCCGTGCTGGTGATTGCCGTTTGTATCTGGACGTTTGGTGGTCGCGGCGGCGCTGCATGGGAGTTCGAGGCCGATGATAGCCTGCCGATAATGACGGTGAAGGTCGCGGGCGGCAATACCGTTGCCGCGCCGGGCGACTATTGGTATTCGCGCGATGGATTTGTCCAGCTTCAGCTGAGCGGTGGGTCTATTCCTGGTGAGGAAATCGAACGCGTGACGTATGATGCGGCGCTCAAAACGCTGACGGTGAAGCTCAAGAATCAGGGCGACGTGCCTACGACTATGGATATCGCGCTGACGGAATGGCGCTTGGAGCCCCCATCGGGTGTTGCGGTGTCCGAGGCAGAGCACGTTAAGATTACCTACCAAGATGGCTCGACAAACGAAGTTGCCAAAGCCGACGGCTTGGCGGAATAGACGCCGTGCCTAGGCAGCACATTCAAAAGTAGCGGTGGTCCTACAAGGTCTGTTCGTTCAGGAAGACCAAAGTGTTCTTATTTGAAAGCTCGGGAAAGTGACGATAACCAACGTCAAACGCGGTGAGCCCGCTTACATCCTCGAGCTTGTTTTCTGCCATCCAGCGCACCATGGAACCACGTGCCTTTTTGCTGGCGGTCGAGCGCTGGATGGGCTTGCCGTTGCGGATGCCTTCGCCAAAGAGGCACGTGACGACCGTGGCGTCGCCCGCGAGATGGGGCAGAACGGCTTTGGCGTACTCTACGCTGGCGAGGTTGACGATCGTGGTGTTTGAGCCTGCCGGGGCGATAGCCCGCGCGAGCTTGTCGCTCCAAAACGCATAGAGGTCTCGGGCATCGTCAACGGCGAGCTTCGCGCCCATCTCCAGCCGATACGGTTCGACGGCATGAAAGGGGCGAACGCACCCGTAGAGGCCAGAGAGGATCCACAGGTGGCTTTGCAGCCATGCGAGCTGCGCGGAATCCATCACCTCGGGCGCCATGCTCTGGTATTGAATGCCGTGGTAGGACATGACGGCAGGGGAGAGGTGACAGGCGAGTGCGGGATTGTCGAGATCGCCGTTTTTCAGGATGGGCCCGAACTCGTGCAGGGTGTTGAGGCAAGGCCCCAGCAGTTTGTCACTCACGTTCCATAGCGCCTGCAGGCTGTCGCTGCCTTCATTCCGCTCGATATCTAGCAGTGCGCGGTGGAGGCGAGCCGTCTCGCGCGCAAAGGGTGGAATGCCCAGGACTTCAAAAGCATCTTGGGCCGCGCGCATCTGCTTGGCGGGCGAAATGACGACCTGCAGCATGGACTCTCCTCTGCCAAAAAGGAAGTTGCGGTGGAATACGGTCTGTTTTGGCCGTTTATGGGCCAGTTTAGTCTGTATTTCACCGCAACTGATGAAGGGTTGGTTACGCGCGCTCGATGAAGGCCTTGTAGCCGCGATAGGCCTCGTAGATATCGGCCTTGTTAGCGACCTCCCACAGGGCGTGCATGGACAGGACGGCAACGCCAGAGTCGATGACGTTCATGCCGTACTTAGCCATGATGTATGCGATGGTGCCGCCGCCGCCCGCGTTGACGCGACCAAGCTCGCAGGTCTGGAAGTCCACGCCGGCCTCGTCCATGATGTCGCGGATGAGGGCCACATACTCGGCGTCGGCGTCGTTAGAGCCGCCCTTGCCGCGGCTGCCCGTGTACTTGTTAAAGCACAGGCCGCGACCCATAAAGGCTGCGTTCTTGGTTTCGAACTTGCCGGCGTAGCCCGGGTCGAAGCCGGCGGACACGTCGGAGGAGAGCATGCGGCTGCGGGCGAGCGCGCGGCGCAGGGCCAGCGGGCTATCCTCGCCGGCGAGCGTCATGATCTCGGCGACGGTGTTCTCGAAGAAGCGGCTCGTCATGCCGGTGGCACCTACGGAACCGATCTCCTCCTTGTCGACGATGAGTGTGATGCTCGTGCGCTCCACGTTGGCGACGTTGATCTGGGCGAGCATGGACGGATAGGCGCAGACACGGTCGTCGTGGCCATAGCCCAGAATCATGGAGCGGTCGAGGCCCATGTCACGGGCGGGGCCGGCGGGCACGACCTCGATCTCGGCGGAGAGGAAGTCCTCCTCCTCGACGTCGTACTGCTCCTTGAGGATATCCAGGAACATCTGCTTGACGGGCTCCTTGGGAGCGTCCTTATCGTCCTCGTCAAACTTGACGGGGCGGCCGCCCACGATCACGTCGAGGATCTCGGCGTCGACGGCGTCCTTGGCGGGCTTGGCCATCTGCTCGCTCGAGAGGTGGATCAGCAGGTCGGAGATGGTAAAGACCGGGTCGTCGGCCTTGTCACCGATGTTGATGTCGACGGTGGTGCCGTCCTTTTTGCAGATGACGCCCACGAGTGCGAGCGGGGAAGCGACCCAGTGGTAGCTCTTGACGCCGCCATAGTAGTGCGTGTCGAGATAAGCCATGTCGCCGGCCTCGAAGGCGGGGTTCTGCTTGAGGTCCAGGCGCGGCGAGTCTACGTGGGCGCCCAGGATGTTAAAGCCCTGCTCGAGCGGGGCGGTGCCCAGGTTGACGAGCATGAGGTCCTTGCCGTGGTTGGCGGCGTACACCTTGTCGCCGGCCTTGAGCGCGCGGCCCTCGGCGATCACGGTCTCCAGATTGACGTAGCCCGCCTCCTCGGCCATCTTGATACCGGCCTTGACGCACAGGCGCTCGGTCTTGTTCTCACTCAAAAACTGCTTATAGCCGCGGCAAAGCTCCTCGAGCTCCTCGATCTGCTGTGGCGTGTACTTTTTCCATGCGCTGGGACGCTCCATGACGCAGGCTCCTTTCGGATCGATCGTGCTGGTTGATGTACCGTGAGCCATCGTATCACGCGCGGGCCCGCGGCGGCAGGGAAGCCTGATGTGCGGTGGCCGCGGGGCGGGGAGCGTGTAAACTGGTGTGAGCAAACCGTGCCCAGCCCAAAGCGAGGTATTCAATATGTCTGAAAAGCGCCGTACCTTTGCCGTCATCGACGGCAACTCGCTCATGCATCGCGCCTTCCACGCCGTGCCGCCGACCATGAACGCGCCGGACGGTCGCCCCACCAACGCGATCTTTGGTTTTCTGAACATGTTCCTCAAGATGATCGATGCCTTTAATCCCGACGGCGTTGTCGTGGCGTTTGACAAGGGCAAGCCGCGCGTGCGTATGGAGATGCTGCCGCAGTACAAGGCGCAGCGCCCGCCCATGGACCCCGACCTGCACGCGCAGTTCCCCATGATCAAGGAGCTGCTCGCCGCGCTCAACGTGCCCATTTTGCAGTCCGAGGGCTGGGAAGGCGACGATATCCTGGGAACCATGGCGCGCCTGGGCGAGGAGGCCGGCTGCGACATGCTGCTGGTGACCGGCGACCGCGACATGTATCAGCTCGTGACCGAGCACGTCAACGTGGTCTCGACTCGCAAGGGCCTGTCCGACGTGGCGATCATGACGCCCGAGAGCGTGGACGACCTGTATCACGGCATCACGCCGGCGCTCGTGCCCGATTTTTACGGTCTGAAGGGCGATACGTCGGACAACATTCCCGGCGTACCGGGCATCGGCCCCAAAAAGGCGAGTGCGCTCATCGCGCAGTACGGCAGCCTTGACGAGGTCATCGCGCATGCTGACGAGGTCAAGGGCAAGATGGGAGAAAACCTGCGCGCACACATCGACGACGCGCTGCTGAGCCGTAAGGTGGCGACCATCCGCACCGATGCACCCGTTGAGCTCGATTTTGAGGCGACGTCCTTCCCAGCGTTTTCCGCCGATGAGGTTTCCGCGGCGCTGGGCACGCTTGGTATCACCGCCATGCAGAACCGTTTCTTGGCGCTGATCGGCGGCGAGGGCGGGGCAGCTGCCAGCACGTTTGAGATTCCCGCCGTTTTGCGCGCAGCCGCCGGCGATGCTGGCGCGCTTGGTGCCGTTGCGGCTGAGGTCTCCCGCGTGATTGATGCCGGCGAGTGGGTCGCCGCCGTGGTGGACGATGACAAGGAAGAGGGCGCGCTCTTTGGGCTGACGCGCACGCTGTGGTTGGCGACGTCCAAGGGCCTGTTTGCGCTCGAGGAGGGCGACAGCGGTGCGGCGGCTGAGGTTGAGGGCTTCAACTTCGCCCACGGCGTGATTGCCGGCGTGCTCGCGCGTCTGTTTATGGAAGGCCGTGTGGCGAGCCCGGATATGAAGGCGCTTCTGCATGAGCTTTCGCCCATCGATTCTTCTGAGCTCGAGCTCATGGATCCGCTGGCAGTCGATTCCACGCGCATCTTCGATACCGTTGTTGCCGCCTACCTGTTGGATTCCGACCGCTCCGAGTTTGACGAGGTGTATCTGGCCGATACGTATCTGCAGATGGCGCTGCCTGCGGCGCGCGGCGCAGAGGGTGCTGGCGAGGACGCTCCT
This sequence comes from Collinsella sp., assembly GCA_019419445.1. Lineage (GTDB taxonomy): Bacteria > Actinomycetota > Coriobacteriia > Coriobacteriales > Coriobacteriaceae > Collinsella. Next base: position 6,756 of record DXZX01000044.1, on the reverse strand, counting down.
GCGCCCGCCGCTCGCACGGCGGCCTTGACGCTGGCGCTGGTTGCACCGCTGCGTGACCGCATGGCCCGCGAGAACGCCGCCAACGTGTTCGATGGGATCGAGATGCCGCTCGTGCCGGTGCTTGCCAAGATGGAGCGCGCGGGCATGCTCGTGGACCCCGACCGCCTGCACAGTCTGTCCGAGGGCCTGGCGACCCAGATTGCCGATGTCGAGCGCAGCATTCGCGACCTGGCCGGCGACGAGACCTTTAACATCGGCAGCCCCATGCAACTCTCGCACGTGCTGTTTGATGTTATGGGACTTCCGACCAAGGGCCTCAAAAAGACCAAGCGCGGCTACTATTCGACCAACGCCAAGGTGCTGAGCGACCTTGCCCGCGACCACGAGATCGTGCGCCTGATTTTGGACTGGCGTGAGAAGTCCAAGATTAAGTCGACCTATCTGGACACGCTGGGCCCGCTGCGCCGTGGTGACGGGCGTGTGCACACCACGTACAACCAGACCATCACCGCGACGGGGCGTTTGTCTTCGAGCGACCCCAATCTGCAAAACATTCCGACGCGCTCGGAGCTGGGGCGTACCGTCAAGACGGCGTTCTCGGCGGGCGAGGGCAGCGTCTTTTTGGCGGTGGACTACTCGCAGATCGAGCTGCGCCTGCTCGCGCATCTTTCGGGTGACGAGCACCTGGTGCGCGCCTTCAACGAGGGCGAGGACTTCCATGCCGAGACGGCCGCGCGCGTATTTGGCGTGCCGGTGTCCGAGGTGACACCCGACCTGCGTAGCCGCGCCAAGGCCGTGAACTTTGGCATCGTGTACGGCCAGCAGGCCTATGGACTGTCGCAGTCGCTGCACATCTCGATGGCCGAGGCGCGCGACATGATTGATCGCTACTACGAGGCCTACCCGGGCGTGCGCACGTTCCTCGACAATGTGGTGGCACGTGCCAAGCAGACGGGCTACGCCGAGACCATGTACGGCCGCCGTCGCCATATTCCGGAGCTCAAGGCTAAAAATCCGCAGCTCCGCGGTTTTGGCGAGCGCACGGCCATGAACCACCCTATGCAGGGAACCGCTGCCGACATCATCAGGATCGCGATGGCCCGCGTAAGCCGTCGCCTGGAAGAAGAAGGCTTTGCCGCCCACATGATCCTGCAGGTACACGACGAACTGGACTTTGAGTGCCCCGTCGACGAAGTCGAGCGCCTCACCGCCATGGTCCGCGACGTCATGGAACACGTAGTAGACCTCCGCGTACCGTTGATCGCCGAAGCCAGCACCGGCATAACCTGGGCCGACGCCAAATAGGAAAGCGCTCCGTAAGGCAAGCTCGCCCAAGACGCAAGCCCCCACATACTTAAGATTTGGGACAAACACTACTGATTAATTTGTCCCACAGTAACCAAAACAGAGGGGAGCCCCTTCCAACAAGGGGCTCCCCTCTGCTCAAATCATTTCAGCTAAGTATCTAGACACTCTAGACGCCATCTTGGCGGCAGGAAAGTAAACCTAGGGCCTGGCCGGGCGGCACGGGTTAACTTTTCGTAGATTCCGCACGCAAAGAAAGCCACTTAATGTGGCTTTCGTCTTGCGCAGGACCTGACCGAGCGAAAAGTTATCCCGTGCCGCCCGGCCAGGCCCGATGGGACGGCTACCGAGCCGCCAGGATGGCGTCGATGAGCGTCAGTACGCCCCCGTCGTTGTTGCTCGGAATGCGCCACTCAGCATGCGCGTTCATATGCTCCTCGGCATTGTCCACGATAAAGCTGTGACCGACGCGCTCAAGCATGGGGATGTCGTTGTAGGTATCGCCCACGGCGGCGGCATCGGCGATATCGATGCCGAGCTGCTCGCACAGGTGCGCGACGCCCGAACCCTTGTCGACGCCCAGGTTCATAAAGTCGATCCACTCGCGACCGGCATTGGTGACATAGAGCTTGTCCGAGAATGCGGGGTTATAGTCCTCGCGAAATGCGGGCTCAGCATCATAGTCGGGGAAGAAGATCGAAATCTTGTTGGACTCGAGATCAATGCCCTCAAAGCTGTCGACGTAGTTGATCGTGTTGTAGTAGACGCTGATCTCGTCGTGGTACTGATGGTCGCGGGCGAGCACATAGAACTCGTCGTAGCAGCACAGGACGGGAACGGCGCGCGGGTCCTCCGAGGCACGAGCGAGCACCTGCTGATACAGCGCCACATCGATGTTGCTCTTATAGATATAGTTGCCGCGGTAGATAACGCAGGCTCCATTGTCGGGGCAAAAAGCAAGGCGGTTCTTAATGCTCTCGAACATTTCTTCGAGTTTTGGGGCGGGGCGTCCGCTGGCGGGGCAGAACACGATGCCAGCCTCGGCGAGCTTGTCTAGGCGCTCATCAAGACCCTGCGGCAACACGCGCTCGTCGGTGAGAAGCGTCTTGTCCATATCAACGGCGAGAATCTTAATGCTTCCAATATTGGTGTCCGATTCGTAAGTTTGCATAAAAGCGCGCCTTTCGTTTCAAAATTGTTTCAGACGTTATAATCATCAACCAGTAACCGAGCGTATTGTCGCAGGAACGGAGCGTATTTGCACCACGCTTCACAAAGTAATGAAAAAAAATTTCAGAAATTTGAATTTGTCGCTTGCGCTGTAGGCACTTTAGCGTAATATAGCGACCATCGAAAACGGAGACGGAAAAACAACCGCTTACCGAGGAAAAGGTACCGTTTACGATATATGAATTGCGCCCGGCGATAGGTGAAAGGAGAGGCAGATGCAGTTCGTAAAGATCATCACTACTGCAGACAATGCCATCCGACGCCAGCGCGCAATTTCCCGACGACGATAACAATCGTCTCTGTCCCCATGGGGCGAATTGCCTCAACAGAGTCATTTTGAGGTCGTTGGGTTTTAGCACGATATTGCTGCATGTTTCTAGGGCATGTATGTGCTGCTTTTTGCTATTTAACCTGATATTGCACGGTTTTTGACCTTGAAATGACTTGCAACTGACCGATGTTCTAACTAGCTACCAAGGGCGAAAGGAAACAGCCATGAGCAAGGAAAAAGTCGTTCTCGCATATTCCGGTGGTCTTGATACATCTGTATGTGTCAAGTGGCTCCAGGACGAGAAGAATCTCGATGTCGTTTGCGTCTGCGGCAACGTGGGCCAGGAGGAGACCGGCCTGGATGCTAAGAAGCAGAAGGCACTCGACCTGGGCGTTCTGGATTGCCAGGTGCTCGACCTGCGCGACGAGTTCTCCGATGAGTTCCTGACTAAGGCCATCGCCGCTAACTCCATGTACGAGAACAAGTACCCGCTGCTCTCTGCCCTGTCTCGTCCGCTGCTCGCCAAGAAGCTCGTCGAGGTCGCCCACGAGTTTGGTGCGACCTACGTCGCTCATGGCTGCACCGGCAAGGGTAACGACCAGGTTCGTTTTGAGGCTGCCGTCAAGGCCCTCGATCCCGAGCTTAAGGTTATCGCCCCGGTTCGCGAGTGGGATCTGAAGTGCCGTCCCGACGAGGTTGCCTATGCCCACGCCCACAACGTGCCAGTTCCCGAGGGTGCCAACGACAACCCCTATTCCATCGACGACAACCTGTGGGGTCGCGCCATTGAGTGCGGCCATCTGGAGGATCCCTGGAACGAGCCGCTCGACGATGCTTGGGTTATGACCAAGAATCCCGAGGACACGCCCGACACCCCGACCTACACCGAGATTGAGTTCGAGGCCGGCAAGCCCGTCGCCGTCGACGGCAAGAAGATGAAGCTCTCCGAGATCGTCATCGCCCTCAACAAGATTTCGGGCGACAACGGCTTTGGCCGTCTCGACCTGGTCGAGGATCGTCTGGTGGGCCTTAAGAGCCGCGAGTGCTATGAGGTTCCCGGCGCCCTGACGCTTATCACCGCCCATAAGGCGCTCGAGGACATTTGCGTTGAGGGCGATCTGCTCAAGACCAAGATCAAGCTCGAGCAGGATTGGGCTACCGCCGTGTACAACGGCCAGTGGTATAGCCCGCTCAAAAACGCGCTCGACGCTTTTATGGCCGACACCCAGAAGTTCGTGACCGGCACTGTCCGCCTGAAGTTCTTTAAGGGCAACTGCCACGTCGTCGGCCGCAAGAGCCCCTTCAGCCTCTACGACTACGGTCTGGCTACCTACGACCGCGACACCACGTTTGACGAGAAGGCCAGCGCCGGCTTTATCGAGATCGATACGCTGTCGCTCAAGACGTGGGCAAAGGTCCAAGGCCCCAGCTCTGCTGCCGCCCAGGCCTAGCGCCTCCTTCCCTTGGTATCCGCGCGGCCCATCCGCGTGATACATAACGGGCGCACGGGGTCCCTACCTTTCGTTATGCTTGCTGACACTTCTTAACATCGGTGGCCCCTACGTTCCGCCCGCATATATGATGCCGCGTCTGCGGCTGAGTCCGAGCCCCGCCGGGGTTGTCCGGCGGGGCTCCTTCTATCAATTTGGCGGCTCTGCGCCTATATATATGAGGAGTATCCATTATGTTCAATGCTATCGCGCATGCTTTACTTGCCCTCGCGCCCGAGTTCGATGCTGCAAGGGTCGAGGACGTCCCTATGAGCCTGAAGGCCTGGATCGATGGTTCGCAGGGCAACATCCGGAGGGAGACGTTGGGCGCCAAGTGCCAGGTGCGTCACTTCTTTGCAAATTAGCTGCATGTTCCCGTGCACGGTGGGGAATGTGTAAGACTAGCGGTTGATAAATCGCTTTAGCGACAGGGTGCCTTGCTTTGGGCGCTTGTTTTGGAATTTGATGAAAGGAGACGGTTCCATGGCTCTTTGGGGCGGTCGTTTTGAGGCGGGCGTGGCCGAGGTCACGCAGGAGTTTGGCGCGTCGTTGCCGGTCGACAAGCATCTCTATAAGCAGGATATCGCCGGTTCTAAGGCGCATGCCAAGATGCTGGCCGCCCAGGGCATCATCAGTGCCGAGGATGAGCGGGCGATTGCCAAGGGCCTGACCGGAATCGAGCAGGATATCGATGCCGGCAACTTCACCTTCGATATCAACGACGAAGACATCCATATGTCCATCGAGAGCGAGCTGACGCGTCGCATCGGCGAGGCTGGCAAGCGCTTGCATACCGGACGTTCACGCAACGACCAGGTTGCGACCGATACGCGCCTGGGCGTCAAGGCGCTCGCCAAGGAGCTCATGGAGGCCAATCTTTCGCTTCGTCATGTGCTGGTGGATGCCGCTAAGAAGTATGACAAGGTGATTCTGCCGGGCTACACGCACATGCAGCACGCTCAGCCGGTTCTGCTGTCGCATCATCTGCTGGCGTATTCCTGGATGTTCGCGCGCGACTTTACGCGCCTGAAGGCCGCCTTCGATGCCGCCGACAACTGCCCGCTGGGTGCTGCCGCGCTTGCCGGCACGAGCTATCCGCTCGATCGCCAGATGACGGCTGCCGAACTTGGCTTTGCGGGTGTGATCCCTAACTCGCTCGACGCTGTTTCCGATCGCGATTTCCTGCTCGATCTGCATTACGCTGGCTCCGTTATGGCCATGCATCTGTCGCGTCTTTCCGAGGAGATCGTGCTGTGGTCGAGCTCCGAATTTGGCTTTATCACGCTTTCCGACTCGTATTCCACCGGCTCGTCCATCATGCCGCAGAAGAAGAACCCCGACTTTGCCGAGCTTATCCGCGGCAAGAGCGGTCGCGTGTATGGCAACCTGGTGCAGCTACTGGTGACCATGAAGGGCTTGCCGCTTGCCTATAACAAGGATTTGCAGGAGGACAAGGAGGGCGCGCTCGATACCGCCCATACGCTCATGCAGTGCCTGTCGGTTATGGCCGGCATGATTTCGACCTGGACCGTCAACGAGGATGCCATGGCGCGCGAGTGCGGCGTGGGTCACCTTGCGGCTACCGACGTTGCCGACTACCTGGCTAAGCGCGGCCTGCCGTTCCGCGAGGCGCACGCCGTGGTGGGCCATCTAGTCCTGATGTGCGAGAAGCGCGGCTGCAATCTTGAGGACCTGCCGTTCGAGGTGTTCCAGGAGGCAAGCCCGCTCTTTGAGCGCGATATTACCGAGGCGCTCGATATCCCGTCGATTGTCGCCGCGCGCACGACCGAGGGCGGTACCGCTCCTGCCGCCGTTGCCGTGCAGCTGCAGCGTGCCGAGGCGCAGCTCGCGGCCGATGAGGGTGTGTTTGGCTCGTTATCCAAGGTCGTCGAGATGGGCCACGGAGCTAATTAGCTTATTGGATGCGTCTGTCTGGTGTGTTCATCATATCTTGCCTTTACGGGTGCCCGCTACGGTGGGCGCCCGTTTTGTTATAGAGAAGGAAGGAGCTTGTCGAGAACTTCTGTAGGACATTTGCGCAGGTTGTGAAGGGGGTGCGTTCACGGGCGACAATCGACCGCCCGTTCTGTTCGTTGCAGTTGAAAGTGGGGCGGATGGTACTCTAGTCGGGCTTCGAAACAGAAGTGACACATATGGAGCGCTTTAATAAATAATAACGCTTCAATAAACGGCTTTTGTTTAACTGCAGCTAGAACTCTGTTACGATGCAGTCCAGGCGGGTGCCGGAATGGGACTTGGGCACGCGCGAACCTACTTGAAAGGCTACCTTATGGCTATCGAGAAGACCTTCATCATGATTAAGCCCGACGCGGTGCGCGATCGCAAGATCGGCGAGATCGTTGCTCGTATTGAGCGTAGCGGCCTTGTCATCGAGCGCATGGAGATGACCACGCTCGAGCGCGCTACCGTCGAGGAGCACTACGCCCATCTGGCCGACAA
>DXZX01000043.1:0-14243 GCA_019419445.1 Collinsella sp. | reverse complement strand
CCTGGAAGCCGTTGCAGATGCCGAGTGCCAGGCCGTCACGCTGGTTCAGCAGACGGTTGACGGCATCGGCCACAGCGGCGTTGCGGAAGAACGCCGTGATGAACTTGGCGGAGCCGTCGGGCTCGTCGCCGCCCGAGAAGCCGCCGGGGATCATGACGATCTGGCTTGCACGGATGCGGCGGGCAAGCTCGTGGGTGCTCTCGGCGACGGCCTCGGGCGTGAGGTTGTTGATCACGAAGGTGTCGGCCTCGGCACCGGCGGCACGGAAGGCGCGGGCGCTGTCGTACTCGCAGTTGTTGCCGGGGAACACGGGGATGATCACGCGCGGGCGGGCGATCTTGGCGCCGCCGTACACGTGGATATCCTTGGCGCGGAAGTCGATGGTCTCGACCTCGGGGGTCTCGCCGGCGCTGCGGTAGGTGAAGACGCCCTCGATGCCGCTCTCCCAGGCCTCCTGGAGCTCGGAGAGCTCGATGACTTCGGAACCGGTGTCGATGACATAGCCCTCGACGGTGGTGCCCAGGGGCTCTACGACAACGCCGTCGGCGACCTCGGGCAGCTCGGCATCCTCGGCGAGTTCGACAATAAAGCTGCCGTAGAGCGGGGTGAAGAGGCTCTCCACGTCTACATCCTCGGCAAGCTCGATACCGATCTGGTTACCGACGCACATCTTAAAGAGGCTCTCGGCGCCGCAGCCGTAGCCGGGCGTGGAGATGGCCAGGGCGTTGCCGGTAGCAGTGAGCGCCTCGACGGCGTCAAACGCGGCGAGCAGCTGCTGAGCATCGGGGCGGTAGTCCTCGCCATAGGTGGCGGGGGCGATGCGGACGACGCGGTGCGTGAGGCCCTTGAACTCGGGCGAGACGGCGCGGGCGGCCTTGCCCACGGCGACGGCGAAGCTGATCAGGGTCGGTGGAACGTTGAGCTCGCCGGCTTCGTCCTCAAACGAACCGCTCATGGAGTCCTTGCCGCCGATGGCGCCGGCACCCAGGTCGACCTGGGCCATAAGGGCACCCAGGACGGCAGCCATGGGCTTGCCCCAGCGCTCGGCCTCGGTGCGCAGGCGCTCGAAGTACTCCTGGAAGGAGAGGTAGGTGCGCTTGTGCTCAAAGCCGGCGGCAACGAGCTTGGCGATGGACTCGACCACGGACAGGTAGGCGCCCGCAAACTGGTCGGCCTCCATCAGATAGGGGTTGAAGCCCCATGCCATGGCGCTCGCCGTGGTGGTCTCGCCGTCCACGGGGAACTTGGCGACCATGGCCGAGCTTGGGGTGAGCTGCGTCTTGCCGCCAAAGGGCATGAGCACGGTCGCGGCGCCGATGGTGGAGTCGAAGCGCTCGGAAAGGCCCTTGTTGGAAGCGACGTTGAGGTCGGTGACGAGCGAGGTCATGCGCTCGGCGAGCGTGGTACCGGCCCAGCTGGGCTGCCACACACTGCGGGCGCAGACGTGGGCGACCTGGTGCTTGGGCGCACCGTTGGAGTTGAGGAACTCGCGGGACAGATCGACGATGGCGACGCCGTTCCAGGCCATGCGCATGCGCGGCTCGGCGGTAACCTCGGCGATAACGGTCGCCTCCAGGTTCTCCTCGGCGGCGTAGCCCATGAACTCCTCGACGTCACCGTCGGCGACGGCGCAGGCCATGCGCTCCTGGGATTCAGAGATGGCGAGCTCAGTGCCGTCAAGACCGTCGTACTTCTTGGTCACGGTATCAAGGTCGACATACAGGCCGTCGGCAAGCTCGCCTACGGCGACCGAGACACCGCCGGCGCCAAAGTCGTTGCAGCGCTTGATCAGACGGCAGGCATCGCCGCGGCGGAACAGGCGCTGCAGCTTGCGCTCGACCGGGGCGTTGCCCTTCTGGACCTCGGCGCCCGATGTCTCGATGGACTCGGTGTTCTGGGTCTTGGAGGAGCCGGTGGCACCGCCGATGCCGTCACGGCCGGTGCGGCCGCCCAACAGGATGATCTTGTCGGTGGGGGCGGGGCACTCGCGACGCACGTGGTTTGCCGGGGTAGCGCCCACGACGGCGCCGACCTCCATGCGCTTGGCGACGTAGCCGGGGTGATAGAGTTCGTTGACCTGACCGGTGGCAAGGCCGATCTGGTTGCCGTAGCTGGAGTAGCCGGCGGCAGCAGTGGTCACGAGCTTACGCTGCGGCAGCTTGCCCTCGAGCGTCTCGGACACGGGGACGGTGGGGTCGCCGGCGCCGGTGACACGCATGGCCTGGTACACGTAGCTGCGGCCCGACAGCGGGTCGCGGATGGCACCGCCCACGCAGGTGGCGGCACCACCGAAGGGCTCGATCTCGGTCGGGTGGTTGTGGGTCTCGTTCTTAAAGAGGAACAGCCAGTCCTGGTCCTCGCCGTCGACATCGACCTTCACCTTGACGGTGCAGGCGTTGATCTCCTCGGACTCGTCGACATCGGTCATGACGCCGGTCTTCTTGAGGTACTTGGCGCCGATGGTGCCCATGTCCATGAGGCAGACGGGCTTGGCGTCGCGACCGAGCTCGTGGCGCATTTCCATGTAGCGGTCGAAGGCCTGCTGCACCACGGCGTCGTCGATCGTCACGTCATCCAGGACGGTGCCGAAGGTGGTGTGGCGGCAGTGATCGGACCAGTAGGTGTCGATCACGCGGATCTCGGTGATGGTGGGGTCGCGATCCTCATCGCGGAAGTACTGCTGGCAGAAGGCGATGTCCGCCTCGTCCATGGCAAGACCGCGCTCGGAGATAAAGGCGGCAAGGCCGGCCTCGTCGAGCTCGCGGAAGCCGTCGAGCACCTCGACGGGCGCAGGCTCGGGGGTCTCCATGTACAGCGTCTTGGGCAGGTCGAGCGAGGCGATGCGCGCCTCGACGGGGTTCACCACGTAGTGCTTGATGGCCTCGACGGCGGCTTCGTCCAGAGCGCCCGAGATCATATAGACCTTGGCGGAGCGCACGGCGGGGCGCTCGCCCTGGCTGATGAGCTGCACGCACTCGCTGGCGGAGTCGGCGCGCTGGTCAAACTGGCCAGGCAGGAATTCGACGGCAAAGACGGCGCCATCGCTTGCGGGGAGCTCGTCGTAGGTCACATCGACCTGGGGCTCGCTAAAGACGGTCGGCACGCAGGACCGGAAAAGCTCCTTGTCGATGCCCTCGACGTCGTAGCGGTTGATAATCCTCAGGGCCTCGATGCCCTTGATGCCGAGAATTTCGGTCAGCTCGCCCTTGAGCTGCTGAGCCTCGACGTCGAACCCGGGTTTCTTCTCCACGTAGATACGAGAGACCATTGGTTCCTGCCTTCCTGATCGGTTGGGCGTACGGTGCGGTATGCGGCAGCGGTCGGTTTGCGGGGCAAGCCTCGCGGTCGCCTTGAGCCGCATACTTTTAAACCTCACTATGATACGACAGCTCGTGGCGCGTTGAGGACGGCGAGGGTGCTACAGTGGAGCGCAAACAAGAGAAAGGCATCACATGGCATTTGTTTCGCTCGCCATCATCGCACTCGTGGCCTTTGCAAGCCCCTTCATCGCCTCGGCGATTCCCGGAAAACCCGTTCCCGAGACGGTCTTTTTGCTCGTGTTCGGCGCGGTGCTGGGACCTCATATGCTCGGCATTATCCATGTGGATGCCGAGGTCTCGCTCGTGTCCGAGCTCGGCCTGGCCTTTTTGTTCCTGCTTGCCGGCTTTGAGATCGATCCCAAGAACATCACGGGCATCGAGGGGCGTTACGGCATGGCGACGTGGGTCGTCACGTTTGGCATCGCCTGGCTTGCCGTGCGCTTTACCCCGTGGTTTTCGGTCAGTCATTTTGATGGCATCGCCGTGACGCTGGCGTTGACCTCGACGGCGCTTGGGGCGCTCATGCCCATCTTGCGCGAGCGGTCGCTTGCCGGGACGCGCGTCGGCGATTCGATTCTTGCCTATGGTACGTGGGGCGAGCTCGGGCCCGTGCTCGCCATGTCGGTGCTGCTGTCAGCCCGTACGGGTGTCGAGACGCTATTGATCTTGGGACTGTTCGCCGTGGTGTGCGTGCTGCTTGCCGTGGTCCCCAGCCGCTCCAAGCGTATCGGCAGCCGCTTCTTTGCCTTTATTCAGGAGCGCGCCGATACGACTTCTCAGACGTTCGTGCGCCTCACAGTGCTCATCCTGGTCACGCTCGTGGCGTTTTCCGCCATTTTTAGCCTCGATATCGTGTTGGGCGCTTTTGCCGCGGGCTTTGTCCTGCGCTATATCATCCCCGAGGGCAACCATACGCTCGAGCTTAAACTCGATGGCCTTGCCTATGGCTTTTTAATCCCGGTGTTCTTTACCGTGTCGGGTGCCAAGATCGACCTGACGGCTGTAGCATCGCGCCCTGGCCTGCTCGTGGGCTTTATCGTGGCGTTGCTGGTTATCCGCGCCGTGCCCATTGTCGTCTCCATGAGCATCTGCCCTAAGACGCGCGATGTTTCTGCCCACGGCCGCATTACCGTAGCGCTCTACTGCACCACGGCGCTGCCGATTATCGTCGCCGTGACGAGCGTCGCTGTCAACGCCGGCGCATTATCGCAGGGCGTCGCTTCGGTTATGGTGGCAGCCGGCGCCATCACGGTGTTTCTGATGCCACTGCTCGCGCAGCTCTTCTACCGCGTGGTCGATGCCGCGCCGGTCGCCGCCGTGGCGGAGGTTGCCGAGCATCCTTCCGATGCGCTCAATATCCTGCGCGCCCATCACGACCTGGCAAGTCTTCTCGCCCGCGAGCACGAGCTGTTGACGTCGCATGGACATGGTCGCTCGCTCGACGGTATGCCCACGATTGATTCCATTGCTGACCGCCTTTCGGCCGAAGCGGCGAGCGAACGCATCGATGCCCGTATTGTCGATGCCGCCCATTTGCTGGCCGAGAAAACCTATGGCGATGAGATCGACCCGTCCAAGCTGACTGCGCGCGAGCGTCGCCGCCTAGAGCGCGCCAAGCTCGCCGTTCATGAGTACCGCCGCCGCATGCTGGAGCTCTACGCCCGCGATGAAGCCCAGGACGACGACGGCAGGTAGCCAACGTCGCCGCGGAAAATGCATCCCGGAATTGGCGCCCAGAGTGGGATGCGGTTTCCGTGAGGGGACCGTTTCGGAAAGCGTGTCCCAGAATCCGCGCCCAGAATGGGACGTAGTTTCCGAAAGATGGGCCTGAGGGAAACTGCGCCCCGTTCTGAGCTGAAATACCGGGACGCAGTTTCCCCCATAAACAGAGCAAGGCGCGCTGCCTGCGGTTGATGCAGACAGCGCGCCTTTTGCGTTGGGCTTCGTTGAGGCTCGAAGCCGTGGTTCGCGACCTTTAGGAGCGGGCGGCTCCGTCGACGGGGAGCACGGCGCCCGTGACATAGGAGGACATGTCGCTCGCTAGGAAAACAAAGGCGTTGGCGACATCCTCGGGTTCGCCCATACGGCCCAGCGGAATGGTGGCGATGATGGGCTTAATAACCTCTTCGGGCAGGTTGGCGACCATGTCGGTCTTGGTCACGCCGGGTGCGACGGCATTGACGCGAATGCCCATGGGGGCGAGCTCGCGCGAGAGCGACTGGACCATGCCGTTGACGGCGAACTTGGACGTGGGATAGCCGACGCCGGAGGGCTGGCCATACTTGGCGACCATCGAGCTCGTGGTGGTGATGGTGCCGCCGTGGCCGGCCTCGGTCATGATCTTGGCGGCAGCCTGGTGGCCATTAAAGACGGCGATGACGTTGAGGTCCATGGCCTTCGCAAACTCCTCGGCCGTGTAGTCCAAAAGGGGCGAGCGCTGGGAGATTCCGGCGTTGTTGACGACCGTATCGAGACCGCCCATGTCGGCTGCAGCCTGTGTAAAGGCCTCAGTCACGGCCTCGAGCGAGGTGAGATCGCAGGAACGACCCCAGACCTTGGCGTCGGGATAGACGGCTGCCAGCTTCTCAACGGCCGCATCGGCAGTCTCCTGGCGCGAGCCAAAGACGGTGACGGCGGCACCCTCCTCGATAAAACGGCAGGCGATGGCATAGCCGATACCGCGCGTGCCTCCGGTGACGATTGCTTTCTTGCCCTCGAGCAACATGGTGCCTCCATTCTTCGGGGGTGGACGTACGCAGCACAGCGTAGCGGTAGCCGGAATCGGCCGCGTTTGCATATCGGTGAACGGTAACCCGCGTTACCGATGAGCGGCTCGCGCAAATGTGCCCTGCCGTTGTGCTTAGGGCAGGAGACAAAAGGGCTCCCGTCCCATATCGGACGGGAGCCCTCAAAGCACGTATTGCTTGGCGAGCGTTGGGTTAGTTGGCCATGACGCCTTCGGTCCAGGCCTCAACGTCCTCGATGCGCAGGACGTTGGCGACTTCGGCCACGCAGTCGACGCTGGCAAGCTCGGCGGCGGCAGCCTGGACGTCCTTCTCGAGTGCGCGGTGCGTCAGGAAGATGACCGAGCAGGCATCGCTGACACCCGACTTGCCGTCCTCGACCTGGTTGATGAGCGAGATCGAGATGTTGTGCTTGGCAAAGATGTCGACCGTCTCGGACAGGGCGCCCACGCGGTCGGCGACCTTCAGGCGCACATAGTACTTGGTCTGGAGCTCGTCCATGGGCTTAAAGGCGAGGTTGTGGCCATAGGGCTCAATCTCGGGCAGCGGAGCCACGCCGCGGCTGATCTGCTCGGAGAGCGACAGGATGTCGCCCACGACGGCACTCGCGGTGGGGAAGGAGCCTGCGCCGGCACCGTAGAACATGGTTTCGCCCACGGCGTCACCCACCACGTAGACGGCGTTCATGGCGCCGTTAACCTTGGCGAGCATATGGTCTGCCGGGATGAGCGTGGGATGCACGCGGACGTCGACGCCGGCGTCGGTGTTGCGTGCGATGCCCAGCAGCTTGATGGTGTAGCCGAGCTCGCGGGCCTGGGCAATGTCCTCGGCGCCGATGGTACGGATACCCTGCTGGTAGACATCGTCGGTGGTCACGCGGGTGCCAAAGCCGATGGAAGCGAGGATTGCCGTCTTGCTGGCGGCGTCGAAGCCGTCGACGTCGGCGGACGGGTCGGCCTCGGCATAGCCCTTGGCCTGGGCGTCGGCGAGCACGTCGGCGTAATCGGCGCCCTCGGCGTCCATGCGCGACAGGATATAGTTGGTGGTACCGTTGAGAATGCCGGCGATGGTCAGGATCTTGTTGCCCACCAGGTCGTGCTCGAGCGTGCTGACAATGGGGATGCCACCGCCGCAGCTGGCCTCGCACTTAATCTGCACGCCGCACGCGCGCGCCTTCTCGGCGAGCGTCTCGACGTGACGGCCCAGCAGGGCCTTGTTGGCAGAGACGACGTGCTTGCCGTTCTCGAAGGCGGTGGTGAAGATCTCGGTTGCGGGATGCTCGCCGCCGATCAGCTCGACGACGATGTCGACGGCGGGGTCGGTGACGACGTCGTGCCAGTCACTCGTAAAGGCCTCGCGCTCAATGCCTGCCGCCTCGGCCTGCTCCCAAGCAAGCGCGCAGGCGCGGGTCAGCTTAAGGTCGATGCCGTAGGCTGCCAGGTACTCATCGTGGTGGCTCTTGATCAAACGGGCCACGCCGCCGCCGACGGTTCCCAGACCGATCAGACCGACGTTCACGGTGCGCAGGGGTTCGCTCATAGATAGCTCCTTCGTGCATCTTATGGATGGATTAACCGCTTAAAGGTTGAGTGCATTCTAGCGTGAACCGAGGGCGCGTGCTCGCCAGGCAACAGGAGTCGCACAAAACGGCACCACCGAAACGCTGCGGAAACATTGGAAACATGCTCGCTACAAATGAACTTCCGTAACAAACTGTCAACGTTTGCGCCATAAGGTTTGCCCCGTACCGCAAGACGGCCGCACTGCGGCCAGCGAAAAAGGGGGACACCATGTTCAGTATCAATAACACACTGAGCCGTAGGAGTTTCTTGACAGGAGCCGCGGCGCTCGGCAGCACCGTCGCGCTCGCCGGTTGTTCGTCGGGTGGCTCGGACGGCGGCTCCACCGATGACGGCAAGACCTTCAAGATCGGTGCCATCGGCCCTCTGACCGGTGCCGCGGCAACCTATGGCGTTTCGGCCGAGAAGGGCGCTAAACTCGCGGCCAAGGATTTCTCGACCAAGGACCTCAAGCTTTCGCTTAAGTCCGAGGATGACGTCGCCGACGGCGAGAAGGCTATCAACGCCTTCAATACCCTGTGCGACTGGGGCATGCAGGCGCTCGTCGGCCCCGTTACGACTGGTGCTGCCGTCGCCGTCTCGGGCGAGATCGCCGACGATATGCTCATGGTCACGCCTTCGGCCTCGTCGCTCGACGTCACCAAGGATAAGACCACGGTCTTTCAGGTTTGTTTTACCGATCCCACCATGGGCGCCAGCGCCGCGAAGTTCTTGGCCGAGAAGTATGCAGACGCCAAGATCGCCCTGTTCTACAACTCCGGCGATACGTACAGCTCGGGTGTTGCCGATGCCTTTGCCGAGCAGGCCAAGGCTTCCAAGCTCGACATCGTCGATACCGAGACCTTTAAGGACGACTCTTCCACGAGCTTTACCAACCAGCTCACCAAGGCCAAGGAGGCCGGCGCCACGCTTATCTTTGCTCCGATCTATTACACGCCGGCGTCCGTCCTGCTCAAGAACGCCAAGGACATGGGCTACGACATGACGCTTATGGGCACCGACGGCATGGACGGCCTGCTCTCCGTTGAGGGCTTCGATACCTCTCTCGCCGAGGGCGTGCTGCTCATGACCCCGTTCTCTGCTGACGATGAGAAGAACGCCGACTTCGTCAAGGCCTATAAAGACGCCTACGACGAGACGCCCAATCAGTTTGCCGCCGATGCCTATGACTGCGTCCATGCGATTGCCGAGGCTATCGATAAAGCGGGCATCGACATTACGGCTGACGGTGCCGATATTGCCGACGACCTTGCCCACGCCATGCGCAAGATCAAGATCGAGGGCCTGACGGGCGAGCTGACGTGGAACGACAAGGGCCAGGTCGAAAAGCCCGCTACGGCCTATGTGATTCAGGACGGCAAGTACATCGCTGCCTAAGTGCGCATACGGCGCGACCGGTGAGGCTGTCTTATTCAGGGCAGGGATGCTTGTAACAGAATGGAAACATTACTTTTACATATTAAAGTGGCGTTACTGCATAAAGTAAAGGAAATACGCAGAAAAATGGATAAATGAACAAATCCAAAGAAAAGTCGAAATAACCGCTACTTTTCCTAACTAAAGCGTCTACTATTTTGCGAACGCCGAACACGGCGAAGGATGGCCTGTCGGGTAACCGAAACCCGACGAGATTTGAGAGGAGAGCCGCATGTCGAGCCTCACCGGTAAGTCATTGAACCCTGTTATGAATCGCAGGAGCGTTATCGCGAGCGCAGCAGGTCTGGGGGCGATGTCCATTCTAGCTGGCTGCTCCTCCAACGGCGGCGACAGCGGTTCCGCGTCGGGCGACGCTTCGTTTAAGATCGGCACCATCGGCCCGCTGACCGGCGCCAACGCGTCCTACGGCAAGTCCGTTACACAGGCTGTCGAGCTTGGCTGCAAGGATTTCTCGACTAAGGAGCTGCCGCTTGTCAGCAAGGCCGAGGACGACCAGGCTGACGGCGAGAAGGCCGTCAACGCCTTCAACACCCTGCTCGACTGGGGCATGCAGGCCCTCGTCGGTCCGACCACCACGGGTGCGTCGGTCGCCGTTGCCGCCGAGTGCGGCAACGACCCCGAGACGTTCATGATCACCCCGTCCGCGTCCTCCGAGGACGTTACCAAGGGCAAGGATTGCGTCTTCCAGGTTTGCTTTACCGACCCCAACCAAGGTGTCAACGCTGCCAAGTTCCTGGCAGAGAAGTATGCGAACGAGAAGTTCGTGCTGTTCTATAACTCCGGCGACGCCTATTCTTCGGGCATCGCAGATTCCTTTAAGGCCCAGGCCGCTAAGTCTAAGCTTGAGATTGTCGACGAGGAGACCTTTAAGGACGACTCCGCCACGAGCTTTACCAACCAGCTGACCAAGGCCAAGCAGGCAGGCGCCACCATGATCTTTGCGCCGATCTACTACACGCCGGCGTCCGTCCTGCTCAAGAACGCCAAGGACATGGGCTACGACGTCAAGATGATGGGCTGCGACGGCATGGACGGCATCCTGGGCGTTGAGGGCTTCGACACCTCTCTGGCCGAGGGTCTGCTGCTCATGACCCCGTTCTCCGCCGACGACGAGAAGAACGCCGACTTCGTCAACGCTTACAAGGATAAGTACGGCGATACCCCCGACCAGTTTGCCGCCGACGCCTACGACGGCGTGCATGCTGTGGTCGAGGCTCTCAAGGAGGCCGGCCTGGGCGTCGACGCCGACCCCACCGAGGTTGCCGAGAAGCTTCCCGAGGCCATGCGCAACATTACCGTTGACGGCCTGACTGGCAAGCTCTCCTGGAACGACAAGGGTCAGGTCCAGAAGGACCCGACGGCGTACGTCATTACCGACGGCAAGTACGTACAGGCCTAATAGGCCGCCTTACATAGAGCGGTTTTGATCCCAAGCAGGGGAGGTTTTGGCCTTCCCTGCTTGCTTGGTATCTAGGGACGATGTAACGTCCCTGTTTCATACATTAACTGGAAACCTATTCGAAAGGGGGATGTGGAACATGACGGTCTTTATCCAATACCTGGTCAACGGCCTGTCCATGGGCAGCGTCTACGCCATCATCGCGTTGGGCTACACCATGGTCTACGGTATCGCCAAGATGCTCAACTTCGCTCACGGCGACGTCATCATGGTCGGTGCCTATGTCTCGTTCTGTGCCACGTCGTATCTCGGCCTCCCGGGCTGGGCATCTGTAGTTCTCTCTTGTGTGGTCTGCACGGTTCTCGGTGTTCTCATCGAGGGTCTGGCATACAAGCCGCTGCGCCAGGCGGGCCCTCTGGCCGTTCTGATCACGGCCATCGGCGTGTCTTATTTCCTGCAGAACGCCGCGCAGCTTCTGTGGGGCGCCACGCCCAAGAACTTCACTTCGCTCGTCACCTTACAGGTGCCGGAGTTCTTGGCCAAGTTCAACGTAAGCGCCGTCTCGCTCGTCACCATCGTCGCCTGCCTGGTTATCATGGCCGGCCTGATGTTCTTTACGGGCAAGACCAAGATGGGCAAAGCCATGCGTGCCGTGTCCGAGGACAAGGCCGCCGCTCAGCTCATGGGCATCAACGTCAACCGTACCATCTCGATGACGTTTGCCATCGGCTCTGCCCTTGCCGCCATCGCCGGCGTGCTGCTGTGCTCCTACTCGCCGGTGCTGCAGCCCACGACGGGTGCCATGCCTGGCATCAAGGCCTTCGACGCCGCCGTCTTCGGTGGCATTGGCTCCATCCCCGGCGCCTTTGTCGGTGGCATTCTCATCGGCATCATTGAGGCGATGGCGCAGGCCTACATTTCCACGAGCCTTGCCAACTCCATCGTCTTTGGTGTTCTGATCATCGTCCTGCTCGTCAAGCCTGCTGGCCTCTTGGGCAAGTACGTTCCCGAGAAGGTGTAGGTGAGCGTTATGAAGTTCCTTAAAGACAAGCAGACGCGTCACGACTTTGTCACGTACGTCATGTGCATCGTGGCATTCGCCATCGTGTTCTTTATGCAGTCCAACCATATGATCCCGCGCATGATCGCCGGTCAGTTGGTTCCCATCACGGCCTACATCGTCATGGCTATCTCGCTCAACCTCGTTGTCGGCATTGCGGGCGACTTGTCGCTGGGCCACGCGGGCTTTATGAGCGTCGGCGCTTATACGGGTATCGTTACCGCCGTCGCCCTCGAGAGCGCCGTTCCCTCCGACCCGATGCGTCTTGTCATCAGCATCGTGGTCGGCGCCATCGCTGCTGCAATTCTGGGCTTTTTGATCGGTATCCCAGTCCTTCGCCTGAGCGGCGACTATCTGGCCATCGTGACGCTGGCCTTTGGCGAGATCATCAAAGAGATCGTCACCTGCCTCATTGTCGGCGTCGACTCCCGCGGCCTGCACGTGATCTTTAACATCACGGGCAACTCTACGATCGACGACCTGCACCTGCTCGAGGACGGCACCGCCATCATCAAGGGCGCCCAGGGCGCCTCGGGCGTGTCGACGTACTCGACCTTCCTCGCCGGTGCCATCCTGGTCATGGTCGCACTCGTGATCGTGCTCAACCTGGTTCGCAGCCGTACTGGCCGTGCCATTATGGCCGTGCGCGACAACAAGATCGCAGCCGAGTCCGCGGGCATCTCCGTCACCCAGTACCGCATGATCGCCTTCGTGGTTTCCGCCGCTCTCGCCGGCGCTGCCGGAGCCCTCTTCGGCGGTAACTTCTCGCAGCTTTCCGCCACTAAGTTCGACTTCAACACGTCCATCCTCATTCTGGTGTTCGTGGTCCTGGGCGGCCTGGGCAACATGCGCGGCTCCGTTATCGCCGCGGCGCTGCTCACGGTGCTCCCCGAGCTGCTCCGTCAGTTCTCGGACTACCGCATGCTCATCTACGCCATCGTGTTGATTCTGGTCATGATCTTTACGAACAACCCACAGCTCAAGGCGTTCTTCGCACGCATTAAGGACCGCTTTGCTTCCAAGAAGGAGGTGGCAGCCGATGCCCAGTAAGTTTGAGTTCAACAAGGGCAAGATGGTCCCGTATCCTTCTGGCGCCATTGTTCCCGATCGCGACCTGGGCCAGCGCCCGGCGCTCGAGTGCATCCACCTGGGCATTGAGTTCGGTGGCCTTAAGGCAGTCGACGACTTTAGCCTGACTATCGGCAAGACCGAGATCGCCGGCCTGATTGGCCCCAATGGTGCCGGTAAGACCACGGTCTTCAACCTGCTCACCAAGGTGTACCAGCCCACGCACGGCACCATTCTGCTCGACGGTGAGGACACCTCGGGCAAGTCGGTCTACCAGGTCAACCGCATGGGTATTGCCCGTACCTTCCAAAACATTCGCCTGTTCAACACCATGACGGTGGAGGACAACGTTAAGGTCGGTCTGCACAACCAGGAGCGCTACTCCGGTTTTGAGGGCGTGCTGCGCCTGCCGACATACTGGAAGCACGAGAAGGCCTCCCATGAGCGCGCCATGGAGCTGCTCTCCATCTTTGACATGGAGCATCTGGCAAATGAGCAGGCCGGTTCGCTGCCTTACGGCGCCCAGCGTCGTCTGGAGATCGTCCGCGCGCTTGCAACCAACCCCAAGCTACTGCTGCTCGACGAACCTGCCGCCGGCATGAACCCGTCCGAGACCGCAGAGCTCATGGAGAACATCGTCAAGATTCGTGACGCCTTTGGCATTGCCATCATGCTTATCGAGCACGACATGTCGCTCGTCATGAACATCTGCGAGGGCATCTGCGTGCTCAACTTTGGTAAGGTCATCGCCAAGGGCACGGCAGAGGAAATCCAGAACAACGACGCCGTTATCGAGGCGTATCTGGGCAAGCAGGATAAGGGGGAGAACTAAATGGCAGAGCCGATGCTTTCCGTCTACAACATCAACGTCTGGTACGGCGCTATCCACGCCATCAAGGACATCTCCTTTAACGTTAACGAGGGCGAGATCGTGGCTCTGATCGGTGCGAACGGTGCCGGTAAGTCCACAACGCTCAAGACCGTCTCGGGCCTGCTGCGTTCCAAGACCGGTTCCATCAAGTTTATGGGCGAGGACATTACCCACGCGCCCGCCGACAAGCTGGTGGGCAAGGGCTTGGCCCAGGTGCCCGAGGGTCGTCGTGCCTTTTTGCAGATGACGGTCGAGGAGAACCTGGAAATGGGCGCCTATACGCAGCCCAAGTCAACGGTGGCTCCGGGCCTTGAGCGCGTCTACGAGCAGTTCCCGCGCCTGAAGGAGCGCCGTCGCCAGGTCGCCGGTACCCTTTCGGGCGGCGAGCAGCAGATGCTCGTTATGGGCCGCGCTCTTATGAGTAACCCTAAGCTGCTCATGCTCGATGAGCCCTCTATGGGCTTGGCACCGATTCTGATTGAGCAGATCTTCCAGATTGTCGAGGACCTGCACAAGGCCGGCACCACGGTGCTTCTGGTCGAGCAGAACGCGCAGATGGCGCTCTCGATCGCCACGCGCGGCTACGTGCTCGAGACCGGCAAGATCACCATGACCGGCACGGGCCAAGAGCTCCTGCACGACGATAACGTCCGCAAGGCTTACCTGGGCGGCTAACTAGTTACGCGGTTTTACCAAACCGCGTAACGGCTCGACGCTGCAAGCCCGCCAGAGCGGCAATCTGCCTTTCAACTTCGGCGGCATGA
>DXZX01000042.1:0-15663 GCA_019419445.1 Collinsella sp. | reverse complement strand
AAGATCAAGTCGTCCTCGCAGACGCTCAAGCAGGAATACCTCGATACATACGAGGGAGGTGAATGACATGATAGGCAAGAGCTATGCAAAGATAGCGATTGTTGGCTTTGTACTTTGTCTTGCAATGGTGCTATGTGCATCATTTGCGAGGTATAGGTCCGAGCAATCGTTTATCGATGGCGCTGAAAATGGGTTTGGCATAGACGGGATGTATGTCAACGATGGCGCGACCAGGCCGTCTATGGCGGTTCTTGCAGGCGAAGACATGGAATGGCAAATCTGTTATGACGATGGCTCTTGTCTGAGTGGTCGTTTGGCCGCAACGAGCGACCCGAATTCGTTCGATCTTCTCGACAATGATGGAGCGGATTGCGGTTCTGTTCACCTTTCATATGCATCGCGAGACGGTATGGACGGCATTCTCTACGTCTCCCACGAGACTGGCGATTTCAAGATGCGCAGGACTAACCGAGTGCCGGCTTTTATCGAGGAGTGAGAGTTCCCGGCGACCTGCCGATCAGGCCGCCGGGGTATCGAACCCCGCATTCATCCGTACACACACGGACGAATGCGGGAAGTGTCCGGATGAAGTTGATAATCAAGGAAACAAAGCCGTTCTGCCTGGGACGGCTTTGGCTTGGACTTTAACTACAAAATCGCAATCGACACTTATCAGCTCGCGCAACGCGCATGGCCAAATCTCGGACGCTGGTGCATGGAGGACCTTCGAGATTTACTGGACATCCAAAACGACGACGCGCACCGCGTGCTCGCCGACTGCGAAGACGAGATGGCTGTCTACAATGCGATCAGAAACGGCGTGAAGTCCGGAGAGCTTTCTGTGGAACCGCCGCGCCGTCGCGCGAGCCGACCGGGCAACCCGGGCAATCTGGTCCCGGCTCTCCCGGTCGTATTCCTACGATATCGCCCCTAAATCACCAATGTGTCAGATAAAGAATGAGGCAATGGCTATGATCACGCCTACGGCAGATGCAACGACTGCGCCTTTTTTCCTCTCCTTTAGTCCGACGAATAGGGTTGCCGTAAAGTAAAGGGCGGAAATGCAGGCTATGGCAAGCGAAACGAGTTCCTTGGGCGGTTTCAGCAAAAGGTCGCTAGCAAAGAGTAATGCAAGCAGGGCAAAGCCGATTGTGGTCAAGTATCTCGATTGATTTTGCGACTGCATGGTAACTGCCTTTCAGAACATGCAAGTGAAAAGTCGGTACGATGTCATTGCGGTTGCAAACAAGCCGCCGCCAGGACCGGTTGTCACGAGACCGGCGATAACTTCAGCGGTGCCAGCAAGGTATGGATCGCGCAGGCAAGCCTCCTCCTTCGCGTTCAGCTTGACCTTGTGAGGGACGGTGCGGTTATTTGCAAATCCGTGAGAATCGCACCACGCCTTGGAATATGAATCCGTGCAGCGTCCGCGCTCAAAAAGGGATATATCGTATTTTTCGTCGTAGTTGTCTCCGACGTAGATCTCACTGCTCTCGGCGGGAGACCCCTCGTCGGCATAGGCTGCCGCAACGGGCACAAATGGTGTCATGACAAGGGAGAGGCAAAGAGCTGCTGAGACGATGGAGGGCAGGCATTTCTTCATGGCTTGCTCCTTAATCTGGCCTTTGATAGTTACTTGATGTCGCCTCCTTCCGCTTTATATCCGTTGTATTTGGCGTATTTCTTTAATAAGGCAAGAGGTTCTTCCTCTCCTTCGGATAAGCCGATGATGTTTCCTTGATCATCCAGTATGAATACGGACGGAATATGCTCAAGTTCATATTCGTCATACACGGTATTATCTTAATCTATGTATATGGGAAAGTCTCCTTCATGGACCGAGGCTTCGTTTTGAAACGGGATACCGCTTCGATTCGTTCCGGACGCGGATGTGGACGTAACTGGTCTCGGTGCCAAGTGCGATTTCAGTGACGTATATGACTAAACGGGAATGTTTGAGCAGTGCCGGAGTCTTCATCTGGATTGTTCCGACTGAAACGTCAGCCCGAATACACTGCATGGCAACTCCAACAAGAATGCCCCCGGCGTAATCCTTCCCAAGGCACGGCAATAGCCAAGATGCCGCAGCGGCAAGACAAAGACCGATTCCCGCGATAACCCTACGCTCAGCTCGTTTCTATTCACCCTGAGCGAAGGGAGTGTCGCATATGCATGCAGCGGCGCAGAACCTCCGGGGGGGGGTATCTCCTAGAGGTATCCGCCTCCGGAGGCCAAGGAATCATCGAGTACGTCCTGATCATCGCGGTCATCGGCCTGGTGATCGTGTTCGCGGGACCCGGCGTGGCCGGAGCCATCCGCAACCAGTTCAACCTGGTCGGCAACACGGTGAACAATGGGACGGTTGGCGGCGTCGAGGGAGGCGCATCCGGCGGAGGGTCTGCAGGTACCGATTCCGCGACCGTCCAGGCGGCGGTGGCCAAGGACGCGAAGGACTGGACCCTCGATGAGCAGAAGGCAGTGGCCGAGGATATCGCCGCGAAGGGCGAGGCATCTCCCGCGTATGCCAAGGCGAAGGCCGCCATGGATGCCGGCACCAAGCTCACGATGAAGCTCATCGACGGCAAGACGCTCGAGTATAAGATTATCGGCATCAACCATGATGATTTAGCCGACGGCTCGGGCAAGGCTGGTCTTACGTTCTTGACCAAGAACGAAGCAATTGGCAAATATCTCATGAATGCCGATAATACCGCCGTCGGCGGATGGGAGAAGTGCGAGCTCCGCGCGAAGATGAACTCCGGCGAGATCTGGAACCTGATGCCCTCAGACTTCCAGTCCAAGGTGAAACCGGTCAGGAAGCTGACGAACAACGTTGATGGATCCGACAAGAATGCCGCCGTGACGGCGACCTCGGACAAGCTGTTCATGCTCAGTTATTCCGAAATCGTCGAGACCCCTTATAGCGGCTGGTCTGGTTATTCTTGGATCGGAAACGAAGGAACCCAGTACGAGGCCTTCAAGGGTAAGGTGACGAACAATTATTCGGGTAACGATTGCCTGAGTGTTGGCGTCGCTTGGTGGGAGCGTTCCTTGAATCCGAGCGCCTCTGCGCTCTTCCTCTATGTCAACAGCAACGGCGATCCGTCGTACAACTACGGCGCGACGAACTCGAATCGCGTCTGCCCAGCTTGGTGCTTCTAGATTCATCTGTTAAGCCCGCACGGCCTGTGCGGGCTTTTCTTTTGGCGGTTACTCGAACGGTTTGATGTTTGTGGCATAGGTTATCGGTTTGAGGAGAAATGGGGTCATACAGCGGCTCTCAGAGCGTCTTCCGCACTCCCCCGCCATTACCTCTGCGGTGTACTCGTGTAGAGCCTATCCTGCTTGCATTTCGTTGCAATCGCTCACTTGTCCTCCGAACAAGTGAACTACCGGAATAAATACAGCGACACGCTTGTTCGTTACAGTCGCTATATCTGCGTAAATCGCCGCGATAAATACGGCCCGTACTCGGCTGTATACCAGCTACGCGTATGTAGATTCATATCGCGTTAATAAATCGGCTCAAGCGAGTGCAAAACGCGCAAGTAGCCGCAAAAGGCGATTATCGCTCAGGTAGATTTTTGGCACCCTGTTGCTTAATCAAAATTAAGCAATTGCTTAAAACAAAAAAGGTCAGGCACTAGGTGCCTGACCTGCAAACTTCTGGTCGGGACGACTGGATTCGAACCAGCGACCCCTTGACCCCCAGTCAAGTGCGCTACCAAGCTGCGCCACGTCCCGAAGCTTTTGTTTGTTGCTCTGCTCTCGCTCGCAACAGGGAGTATATTAACCCGAAACTTTGCCCTTGTGCAAGAACTTTTTTAAATATTTTGAAGCAAGTCCAAAATTGTAGCTGCGAGCTGGGGCTTTGTTAGTACGGGAAGTTCTTGCGTACCCGCCGTGCTCACGATCCAGGCCTTGTTGGTATCGGTTCCAAAGCCCGAATCGGCGCGCGAGACATCGTTGGCGATAATGACATCGCAACCCTTGCGGCCGAGCTTTCGCTGCGCGTACTCCACGACGTTATCGGTCTCGGCCGCAAAGCCGATCACGCACCGCTCCCCCTTCTGGTGCGAGAGCTCAGCCAAAATATCGACCGTCTCGACCAGTTCGATGCGGTCCAGGCGCTCGTTGGCCTTTTTGAGTTTGTGGTCCGCAGGGGCGGCAGGCGTGTAGTCGGCGACGGCGGCCGCGCAAATGGCCGCATCGGCCGTCTGAAAGGCGCTCAGAGCCGCCTCCAGCATCTCTGCGGCGGTCTGTACGCGCACACACTCCACACCGCGGGGGACATCGATCGATGTCGGTCCTAGCACAAGCGTGACCGCAGCACCGCGGCGAGCGGCCTCCCCCGCCAGGGCGATGCCCATCTTGCCCGACGACCGGTTACCGATGAAGCGCACCGGGTCGATCGGCTCGTGCGTGGGGCCGGCGGTAATCACGATGCGCTTGTCCGCAAGGTCCTGGGGCACGGGGTTCAGCACCTCGCATACGGCCTTAACGATGTCCTCGGGCTCGCTCATGCGTCCCGTGTCCACGTCGCCGCAGGCAAGGTAGCCGCTGCCGGGTCCTACCACATGGACGCCACGGTCACGCAACGTGGCCATGTTGGCCTGCGTCGCCGGAGCCTTCCACATGCCGTTGTTCATAGCGGGTGCGACCACGATAGGTCGCGGCGTGGCAAGCAGCGTAGTTGAGATGAGGTCATCGGCGATACCGTTGGCCATCTTGGCGATGATATTGGCCGTCGCGGGCGCCACGACCACCAGATCGGGCTCCTGCGCCAGCGAAATGTGGTGGATGGGGTCGGAGGGGTCGTCGAACAGGCCCACGGCAACGGGCTCGTTGGTGAGCGCACGGAAGGTGAGCGGGCCCACAAATTCGGTGGCATGCTCGCTCATAACGACCTTGACGCGCGCGCCGCGCTTTTGAAGCAGGCGCACGATATTGCACGACTTATAGGCGGCGATCCCGCCGGTAATGCCCAGCAGGATCGTTTTTTCCTCAAGTTGCATTGAATTGTTGGGTGCCGCCGTCATCGTTAGGCTTCCTTGCTGGGGAGCACGAGCAGGCGGTGGCAGTACGGGCAGTGCGTAATCTCGCTACCGTCGTGGTTGAGGTCGCTCATGGACGACGCCTGCAGCGCGGTGTGGCAGACCGTGGGGATGTTGCCCTTGATGGTCTCGACGGCCAGACCACGGAACTGCTTGAGCAGGCGCTCGTAATCGGTGAGCACGTCGGTCGACAGCGTGGCGGCAAGCGCGGTGCGCTCCTTGGTGGCGGCATCAATCTGGGCCTGGAGGTCGGCGGCCTTGGCGCGGGTTGCCTTGGTATCGGCCTTCACGCCCTCCTCGAACTTGGCGATGATTGCCTGCGCGCGGGCCTCGCGGTCGAGCGCCTCCTTATGGGCGACAACGACGTCCTTGCGGGTGTGCTCAATCTTGTCCAGACGCTTGGCCAGGGTGGCGAGTTCATTCTCCAGGTCCTGAACCTCGCGGTAGTCGGAGCCGTCGACATGGCGCTTCTTGGCAGCCTCGATGGCGTTGTTGGTCTGAATCTCGGTGGTGTTGAGATCGTCGAGCTCAATGTCCAGATCCTTGCGCTGGGCGTAGAGCTTGGTCATCTCGGACTTGAGCTTCACATAGGTCTTGCGCTTGGAAGCGAGCTCCTTGAGCTCCGGCATATTGGCAAGTTCGCTCTTGTTGCGGGCGAGCTCCAAATCGATCTGTTGCAGCTTGAGTAGCGTAGCGCCGGCGCTCATAAGTTCTCTCCTTTTGTCACAGTCCACCATTGGCAAGGGTTCAGTATTTTAATCGCATGACGGGGGTCGACCCCGGCGTCAACTGCAGAGTTCATCAATATATCAACGAACGGCTCCTCAGAGCGGTCGTGGCCGAGCAAGATGATGCCCAGACCGCGCAGAGCTAGGTCCTGCGCCACGTGGTAGCCCGCCTCGCCCGTTACGATGACATCCGCGCCCGCGGCGATGGCAAGCTCTCCAAAGTCACCCAGGGAGCCGCCCAGAATGGCAACGGTCCGGCACGGGTAATCGGCCTCGCCCCACACACGGGGGTCGCTGCCAAACGCCGTGGCGGCGCGCGTGGCAAGGTCGCGCAGCGTGCACGGTTCGTTGAGCGTTGCTAACGCGCCCAGGCCGCAGGCCTCGGGCTCGTCCACATGCTCCAACGAGCTCATGGGCTCAGCGCCCAGCAGCTCACTCAGGCGAACGCGCGCTTCGTGCGAGCGGTCCAGGTTGGTGTGAAGCGAGATGATGCTCACGCCGCAACGAGCTGCCTCGTACAGCGCTGCGCTGCACTGGGGACGCGCGGATGCGGCCGGACAAAAGGCCTCGGGCGCCTTGATATAGACGGGATGATGCGTGAGCAACACGTTGGCACCGGCCTCCAAGGCGAGGTGCACGTTGTCCCTGTTGGCGTCGAGCGCACAGGCCACGCCACGGATCTCGTCGTCGGGGTCGCCTACGGATAAGCCTACGTGGTCCCAGGGTTCGGCGTCCGTCTTGGGATAGCGCGCCAGCAGCGCGCGTTCAAGTTCGGCGACGATCATGCGGCACCTACGATCGAGAGCAGCGTCTGGGCAAAGTCGTCCAGATCGCTCGGATTCACGCGGTCATCGAAGGAAATACGCAGTGCACCCAGCGCCTGCTCGCGACCAATGCCCATGGCGCTGAGCACGTGACTCGGGTCCATGCTGCCGCTCGAGCAAGCCGATCCGGCCGACACCTCAAAACCGGCGGCGTCGAGCTTGATGATGAGCTCCTCGGAGTCCATGCCGTCGACGTAGATCGAAACCATACCCGGCAGACGATCTGCCTGCGCGTAGTCGCCCATGGTGGCGTGAATGCGCGGATGGGCTGTAAGCGTGGCGTAGAGCTTGTCAGAAAGGGCTTGCAGCTTCTCGCGCTCCTGGGCCACATGGGGCACCAGCGTACGGGCGGCAGCAGCAAAGGCCAGCTGCGTGCGCAGGTCCTGCGTACCGGCGCGACGTCCGGCTTCCTGTCCGCCGCCAAAGATGCGGGGGCGCAGCGGCGTGCGAGTCTTAACGTAGAGCGCGCCGGAGGCAACGGGACCGCCAATCTTGTGGGCGGCGACGGACATGGCGTCGACACCCAGCTCGGCGGCATCGAGCGGAATATGCAGATAGCCCTGGATGGCATCGGTGTGGAACAGGGCGCCTGCGGTGTGCGCAGCCGCGGCAAGCTCGCGGATAGGCTGCACCACGCCGGTCTCGTTGTTGGCGACCATGATACTCACGAGCGCGACGTCGTCGCCGAGCAAGTCGCTCAGCGCGGCAAGCTCGATGTAGCCCGCACGGCAGGGCTGCACTAGGTCGACGGTAAAGCCGGCAGCGCGCAGCAGCGGCAGGTTATCCAGGATCGAATCGTGCTCGATGGCGGATACGATCACGCGGTTACGCTTGCGGTCGCGCTGACGAGCGCCCTCGGCTAGACCGAGGAGCGCCAGCTGGTTGGCCTCGGTGCCGCCGTTGGTCAGGACGATCTCGGACGGGCGAACGCGCGCGCCAAAGCTACGGGCAATCTCGCGACGTGCTACCTCCAGGCGCGCGGCGGCCTTGCGGCCGAGCGAATGCAGCGAGTTGGGGTTGACGCCGGCAAGCTCGCTGTCGTCATATTCGCGCTGCGCAAGGAGCGCCTCGGCGCGCATGGGCGTCGAGGCGGCATAGTCAAGATTCACGGGTATGCGGTTTTGACCTGCGGTCATAAGGGTTTATGCCTCCTGTGCAGCCTCGTTGCCCAGCTTCTGCAGCAGCGCAACCTCAGCGGCGGGATCTTCGGACTTAAATACGGCGGAACCGGCTACGAGCACGTTGGCACCGGCCTTGACGACCTCGGCGATGTTTTTGGAAGAAATGCCGCCGTCGACCTCGATCAGGGGCGACACGCCGTGGCGCTCGCACATGGCCGTAAGCTCGTGCAGCTTAGGCAGAGTGCCCGGGATAAAGCTCTGGCCGCCAAAGCCGGGGTTCACGCTCATGAGCAGCACCATGTCGACAACGTCGATGATGCTCTCGAGCGCGCAGACGGGCGTGGCGGGGTTGAGCACCACACCGGCCTTGACGCCGCGCTGCTGCAGGTGCGTGAGCGTGCGGTGCAGGTGCGTGGAGGCTTCGTAGTGCACGGTGATCATATCGGCACCGGCATCGGCGTACCAATCGACCGTCTCGTCGGGGTTCGACACCATGAGGTGCGCGTCGACCGGTACGTCAGTTGAGCGCTTGACGGCCTTGAGGATATCGACGCCAAAGGTGAGGTTGCCGGTAAAGTGACCGTCCATGACGTCGAAGTGCACAAAGTCGGCGCCGGCGATCTTGTCGAGTTCGCCCTTGAGGTTGGCCATGTCGGCCGAAAGGACGGACGGAGCGATTTTGATGGAACCCATGGTAGTAGCCTTTCTGCGCTAGTCGGCGAGTCCGTAGAACTCTTGAGAGGGGACGCGGTCGGTAAGGATCTCGAGCGCCCTATCCAAAGTAACACCGTTGTAGAGCGTTTGCTCCACGGCAAAGGTGAGCGGAATGTCTACGCCCAGTGAACGGGCGAGCTCGCTCACGCTGCGGGCCGCGACGGCGCCCTCGACCACCATATGCGTGCGGGCCTCGTACTCGTCGAGCGACACGCCGTGGGCAAATTCGTAGCCAAAGGTGCGGTTGCGCGAATGCTCGGAGGTGCAGGTGGCAATGAGGTCACCCATGCCGGCAAGACCCATGCAGGTCATGGCCTGGCCGCCGCGTGCGTGTACCAGGCGGCTGATCTCGGCTAAGCCGCGCGTCATGATAAGGGCGAGCGTGTTGTCGCCTGCGCCCGAGCCGGCGGAGATGCCGCACACGATGGCGATGACGTTTTTCATAGCGCCGCAAACCTCGACACCGGTCATGTCCTGCGACAGGTAGATGCGGAAGGCCGTGGACAGCAGTAGCTCCTTAAAGGTCTCCCCAATCTGCGGGTCTTCGCTGGCGATGACGGCGGCAGAAAGTCCGCCGCGGCAGATCTCCTCGGCATGGTTGGGGCCCGAGAGTGCCGCCACGCGCGCATCGTTGCCGATCTCGCTGGCAATGACCTCGCTCATGAGCAGGCCGGACTCGGGCTCAATACCCTTGGTGAGGCAGAGCACCGGGGTGTCGGTGGCGATACAGGGTACCGCCTGATGGCATACGCTGCGCAGGTGCGTGGAGGGCACGGCAAAGATAATGACGTCAGCGCCGTTGAGCGCCTGCGCCAGATCCGTCGTGGCGACGACGTTGCCGGGCAGCTCATATCCCACCAGATACCGGGGGTTACGGTGCTCGCCATTGATGCCGGCGGCCGTCTGCTCGCTATGGGCCCACATGGTCACGCGCTCGGCTCGAGCGGCGGCAAGGCCGGCGACGGCGGTTCCCCAGGAGCCGGAGCCAATCAGCGCAACATTCATGACTCTCTCCTACTTATCGTCGGGCTCGGTGACGCGCTTGGTAAATGAGAGCTTGGACTCCTTGCCCGTCATGAGCTTTTTGATGTTCGCACGATGGGCCCACACCACGGTGATGCCGATCAGCGCCATGCAAAATTTGAGACCCAGGCTACCGTACGGAAAGACCGCGCAGACGGCGATGGGAAGACCGATGGCCGCGGCAAGCGAGCCTACCGACACAAACTTGGTGATGGCGACGGCCACGATAAACATGCCCAGCAGCGAAAGTCCGATGGGCCAGTACCAGGCGAGGATGACGCCCAAGCCCACGGCGATACCCTTGCCGCCGTGGAAGTTGAGGTAGGGCGAGAAGATGTGACCCCACACCGCAGCCAGGCAGATGACGCCGAGCATCCAGTCGCCGGGGGCTCCAGGCGCCATGATGCTCACAGGGAAGCCATAGCCCACGCCCGCGATAAGCGGACGCGCGATAAGGACGCAGATAGCGCCCTTCAGGCAGTCGAGCAGCAGCGTGAGCGCGGCCACCTTGGGGCCGGCCACGCGCAGGGCGTTGGTGGTGCCGATGTTGCCGGAACCCGCCTTGCGAATGTCGGTGTGGTTGAACACGCGGCCCAGGATCAGGCCAAACGGAATCGCTCCGATAAAGAACGAGACCACGGCGCAGATGGCGGTCAGCAGAATCGGATTATGCATCCTTTTGCTCCTTCTTCCTAAAGAAGAGTCGAATGGGCGTGCCGGAAAAATCGAAGGTCGAGCGCATACGGTTCTCCACGTAGCGCTGGTAGGTGTCGTTTACCAGGTCGCTGTGGTTGACGAAGAACGTAAACGTCGGCGGGTTGACGCCCGTCTGGGTCACGTAGTGCATGCGCAGGCGACGCTTGCCGTCCACCACGGTGTGGCCAAACTCGCGCAGGTCAGTGAGGAACGTGTTGAGGCGCGAGGTGGTGATCTTTTGCGAGCGCGTCTTTTCGGCTGCGTCGACCATCGCCCAGATCTTCTCGACGCTGCGGCCGGTCAGGGCCGAGATGCGCAGGTACTGGGCCCAGGGAGCCATGACGCCCAGACGGCGGTCGACGGTCTCCATGCAGGCCTCGCGCTTGCGGTCGTCGTCGAGCAGATCCCACTTGTTGAGCAGCACCACGATGGCGCAGCCGCGCTCGATGGCCAAGCCCATGACCTTCTGGTCCTGCTCGGTGACGCCTACGGAGGCGTCAACGACGAGCAGCGCCACGTCGGCGCGGTCGATGGCGCGCAGACCGCGGACCATGGAGTAGTACTCGATGTTCTCGTACACAGTGCTCTTCTTGCGAATGCCCGCGGTGTCGACCATGCGGTAGTGCTTGCCGTCGCGCTCGACGACGGTGTCGATGGCATCGCGCGTGGTGCCGGCGATGTTGGACACGATGGAGCGGTCGGCGCCCAGGATGCGGTTGAACAGCGAGGACTTACCGGCGTTGGGGCGACCGATGATGGCCACATTCAGGGCATCGGGGAACTCGTCGGCGATCTCGTCCTCCTCCTCGGGCAAAAGGGCCACGATGTCGTCGAGCAGGTCGCCCGTGCCGTGGCCGTGCAGGGCCGAGAGCGGCGTGGGCTCACCGATGCCGAGGGAATAGAACTCCCAGATGCTGTCATTCTCGCGATCGGGGTTGTCGAGCTTGTTCACCAGCAGAAAGACCGGCTTGTCGCAGCGCTTGAGCATGCGGGCGACCGACTCGTCCTCCTCGGTGACGCCAGTGCGTCCGTCGACAACAAACAGGATGACGGCGGCTTCCTCGGCGGCGGCAAGCGCCTGGTCGCGGATGGACGTGGCAAAGACGTCGTCGCTCTTGAGCGGCTCGATGCCGCCCGTGTCGACGATGGTGAACTCGCGGCCGTCCCAGTCGGCCGTGTGATATGAGCGGTCGCGCGTGACGCCGCGCGACTCATGGACGATGGCGTCCGAGGTCTGGGCCAGGCGGTTAACGAGCGTGGACTTGCCCACGTTGGGGCGTCCGACGACGGCGACGATAGGTTTCATCTGCTCTCCTTTATTGGGTAGGGTCAGCGGGAATAGTTGAATTGGCGGGCGTTATGCCAAGGATGTGCTCCAGGGTATCGAGCAGCTCATGCGGCATAGTCGATACCACATGGACCTCGGCGCCACGACCGGTAAGGCTTGCGAGTAATTCATCACGATGATACTCGTCAAGGGTCATACCGTCGGCGTTGAACATGAGCTTAGGCACAAAGAGCATAACCCCCGACAGGTCCTGCGGCAGCTGCTCCAAGATGTCGCAGGCGACGATGAGGCCGGTCACATCCACGTTGCCGCCAAAGTAGCGGTTTTTGATGGCCGTGACGGTACCGGCAAGGCCCTGCGGCGATTCCGCAAAACGCGCCACCGTATCGCGCGCGCTGGCGCCCGAGAGGCACAGCAGGCGCTGGCCACGGGCGGCGATTGCCTCGCGAACGCGGCGCAGGCGCTCGGCATCGGCGGCGAGCACGTTGTCGGTCTCGTCCAGATAGGAGCGGATCATGCCGATGCCGTCGTAGTACTGCGGGTAGCCGTCGTAAAAGTCGGCCTCGGGCGGCTCGATGCCGGCATCTAGGTAGAACTCGTCGCTCATCTGGAAGGTGTGACGGCCAAAGCGCTCGAAGGCACGGTCCTGGAAGGGCCGGATCATGGCGATGGTCTCACGCGCCAGCTCGGGCTTGTCGCTGTAGGACCAGCTAAAACGGTTCTGATGCTTGGTAAAACCGAGCGGCACGATGCCCAGGCTGGTAATCTGCTCATGCTCCTCGCAGAAGCGCAGGGTTTTTTCCAGCTCCTCGCCGTCGTTCATGCCGGGACACAGAACAATTTGCGCGTGAATCTCGATGCCGGCGGCCATGATGGCCTCGAGTACGTCCATGCCGCGCTGGGCGTTTCGGCCCATCATGCGGCGGCGGACGTCGGGGCTTACGGCATGGACCGACACGTTCATGGGGCTCATGTTGCGGTCGATGACGTTTTGCACGTCCTCGTCGGTGAGGTTGGTCAGCGTGACGAAGTTGCCCTGCAAAAAGCTTAGGCGGTAGTCGTCGTCGCGGATGTAGAGCGTGGAGCGTCCGCCCTTGGGCAGCATCGTCATAAAGCAGAACACGCAGGCGTTTACGCAGGTGCGCATGCCATCGAAGATGGGGCCATCGAACTCAAGACCCCAGTCCTCGCCGGGAAAGCGATCAAGCTCAACGGGAGTGACGGTGCCGTCGCGCGGATCGAAAACCTCCAGCTCGACGGTGTCGTCATCTGCCTCCCAGAGCCACACGATCATATCGGTCAGCTGCTCGCCGTTGACCGTGAGCACGCGCATGCCCGGCTCGATACCCACATCCCATGCGGGCGATTCGGGGCGCACGTTTTTAACGAGCGCGCCCTCACCCGGCTCGGGGTCGCGGCTGCGCCCGTAATCGGCCACCTCGGCGGCGTATGCGGGTACGGTCTGGTCCATAATTAGCGGCAAAGCTCCTTGATGCGCTCGACGGCGCGCTCGATGTGTTCTTGCGGGGTGGAGGCTCCGGCGGTGATACCGATGTGGCGCGTGTTTGCAAACCATGCGGCTTCAATCTCGGATGCTTCCTCGATGTGATGCGTGTGCTCGCAGACGTCGGTGCAAATTTGCGCCAAGCGGCGGGTGTTGCCCGAGTTCTTTCCGCCCACCACAACCATGCAGTCGCAGCGGTTGGCAAGTGCGGCTGCTGCCTGCTGGCGCTCACTTGTGGCGGCGCAGATGGTGTTGATCACGCGCAGTTCCTGCACGCGCGGCGTGATGGCAGCCACGACCTCGGCCAGGTTCTGCGCGGTCTGGGTGGTCTGCACGACGAGGCCCACCTTGCCCTTGAGCGGCAGCTCGTCCGCATCGGCGGCGCAACTCACGACCTGCGCGTCATCGCCGGCGTGGCCCAGGATGCCCTCCACCTCTGGATGGCCCGGCTCGCCCACGACGATCACGCGATAGCCCTCGCGTACCAGGCGCTCGGCCGCCACATGAACCTTCTTCACGTAGGGGCAGGTGGCGTCGACCACGTCGAGGCCGCGCTCGCGAGCGGCCTCAATCACCTGCGGCACCACGCCGTGCGCGCGAATGATCACGGTGCCCGATGCTGCATCGTCAAGGGTCTCAGCCAGACCGACACCCGCCTCGGCAAGCTCGCGCACCACGATGGGATTATGGATGAGCGGGCCCAGAGTGTGGACCCGAGCGTTCTCCCCCGCTTGCGGGGCGGCCGCCAATGCCATATCGAGCGCACGCTGCACGCCGTAGCAGGTGCCGGCGTGGGCGGCGATTTCGATGGTGGGGGCGTCTGCCTTGCCGGGCACGGCCTCGGCAGTGTTCATGACTTCCTCACCCATGGCTAGAACCTGCCCGGATGCTCGGCGCACAGTTCGTCACGCATGGCGTAGACCCGGTTCATGGCCTCGGACTCAAACCAAGCAAGGCGCTCCGTGCGCTTAAGCCCGGCTGGCGCATCGGAAAGCGAGACGGCCTTGCCTGCGCGGATCCAGCACTTTTTGGGGCGCATGAGCTTTTTGCCCTTAGGCGTAATGTCGGACCAGCCGCAGATGGCGAGTGGGTTGACGGGTGCCTTGCCCATCTGGGCGATGAGCGCGAAGCCGCCGTGGACCTCGGGCTTGATCTCGCGCGAGCGGATGCGCGTGCCCTCGGGGAAGATCAGGACGTCCTCGCCGCGTTGCAGCGCGTGCTGGGCGGCGCGCAGGCACTTCATGTCGGCGGTGCCACGCTCGACGGGAATGCCGCCCACGCGGCTAAAGGCCCAACGCACAATCTTGCTCTTGGCAAACTCGGACTTAAAGATGGGACGAATGCGGCGGCCGCCGAAGAACAGCGCCGTCTCCACGGCCAAGAGTTCGGCCATCGAGGTGTGGTTGCAGATGACCACGCTGCCGCGGCCTTCCTGGCGCTCAAACAGCAGGTCGGCGTCCTCGACCTTCCAACGCCACATGAGCTTGGAGAAGACCCACAGAATAGCCATGACTACGGCGACAGTGCCGCGGATGAGCGCGGGGAACTCGGCGTAGGGGGCGTTGTAGTAATCCTCGGGCGTCTGCTTAAACAGGCGCATGGGTTACCTCCTTTGGTTGATGAGGTCCTCGATTATCGAGACGACCTCGTCGATGGTGTGGGCGGTGGAGTCGACGTGCACGGCGTCCTCTGCGGGCACGAGCGGGGCGACCTCGCGGCTGCTGTCGAGCTTGTCGCGCTGCTTGAGGGCGTCGAGGGTCTCGTCGACCTCGGCCTCGAGCTGCTCGGCAGTAAGCGGCTGGGCGTCGTTTTGGTGACGCTGCAGCACGCGGCGGCGGGCGCGCTCACGCGGGTCGGCCGTCAGGAAGACCTTGACCTGCGCGTTGGGGAACACGACGGTGCCGATGTCGCGACCCTCGGCCACGATATCGCGGTCCTCGGCGGCACGGCGCTGGTGGATGAGCATGGCGGCGCGTACGCCCGGGTAGGCCGAGACCTTGGAGACGTTGGCGTCTACCTGCGGGGTGCGAATGGCAGCCGATGCGTCCGCACCGTCAATGGTCAGGCGTGTATCCTCGCCGGTGCCGTTGGTAAAGCGGATCTCGATCTGTTCGGCGAGGGCATCGATGGCAGCCTCGTCGTCCAGGTCGATGCCGCGCTCGAGCGCGGCGAAGGTGACGGCGCGATACATGGCGCCCGTGTCGAGCTTGTTAAAGCCCAGCTGGCGGGCGATCTCCTTGGCGATAGTGGACTTGCCGGAACCGGCGGGGCCGTCGATGGCGACGATCATGCAATGCTTCCTTTCGGTGGTTGACGTGCTGGTATGATGCGCGGGCGCTGTTTAGGTTGGCGGCCTGCCTAGCCGGTGTAGCGCTCGCGGTAGGTGTTGCGCTTGGGTGCGGAGCCGTGACTGCCGTGGTGACGCGTGCGGCTGGCGGTGTTGGTCGCGGGCGCGGCGGCGCGTTTGGAGTTGGCCTGCTTGGGAGGGATACCGCCGTCCTTGAGGATCTGCACCTCGCGGTCGGTGAGCTCGCGCCACGAGCCCTTGGCCACGTCCTTGAGCTCCAGGCCGGCAAAGTTGCAGCGGTGCAGACGGATCACCGGGTGGTGGATCTTGCTCAGCATGCGCTTGACCTGGTTTTTACGACCCTCGCGGATAATGACTTCAACGGCGGTGGTGCCGGGCTTCACACCTTGCGGTGCCACAGCCT
>DXZX01000041.1:0-15828 GCA_019419445.1 Collinsella sp. | reverse complement strand
GCATGGGAGCCTCCCAACCTCGTTGCGGCGCGGCTGCGCCTATGGCACTTCAACATCATTGTCGCAGCCCCGACCCGCGGTCACGAGCGGGGGCTCCTATCTTTTTAGTGCCCTCGGATTGGGTCATAGTGTCTGTCGTTGCCAAAACATCGACGTTGGGGGTAGTCGTTGGGGACGTTCTTGAATGACTAGTCGTTTAAGAACGTCCCCAATGACTAGGTCAAAAGGCTCCGAGTGCGGCGTGCTCACGCCCGTCGTGGTGTGCCCGAAGGGGGATGGCTGCTACGAGCTCGATCATTTGCGAGTAGAAGACGAACCAGCCGTTGCAGATCCAATATGGATCTCGCCAACCTCGGCAAGCTGCTCGATGAGTGGAAGCCCTGTCGGGTCGTCCATTTCAACACCACCCAGAATGATGGTGTCATCGCGCAGGTCGATCTGCGTGTTGAACACAGCGAGGTTAAAGCCGGAGGCCACAAATCCGATAGCAGCCAGGACGAGCCCCGTGGCAACAAGCCCACCCGCTACGGCAAGGTAAATCTTTTTAACGCTGGACATGTTTGCACTCCTTCCTATGCCGTGAGCGGCGCCGCTTCAGCGCCCATGCGGCTCTTATTGCCTCGATCTTTCCAGAAGGGCGAAACGGCTTTCTTCGCCCAAAGGGCAGAGAGGCGCGCGATCTGCTTGGACGCCGTCCAGGCGCCTGCTCCCGTGAGGAGCGCCACACCGATGGAAGCGAATCCCATTCCCATCGAGGCCAAAACGTACGGAACATGCCCGATAATGATGCCGTCCACGGCGAACAGGAGCCCTACCAGGCCCGCGCCCCCGAATGCCGCGGCCACGATCCACACGCAGAGCGCAAGAACCCAAATACAGATGTAGACTGCAGCGGCAACGGCGACGAACGCGAGCAGCAGCGGAATCCATACCGGAGAGCCCACGATGGCGAGCGCCCATAGAAGTGCCGTGCTCTTGCGCTTGGTCCTCGCGATCGCGCGCGGCACGGCGGGCAGTTCGTCGAGCGTTGCCTCGGCGACCTCACCGGGCGTGCCCATGGCGGCCACAGCCTCGGCCTCCGTCATGCCGTCCTCCATACGGTCGGCGATGGCCTCCGCGTAGAACTCCTGCGTTTCCTTTACCTGATCTGCCGGCAGGCAGGCCAGAAGCTCGCCCAGCCGGTTCAAGAACTCATCGCGCGTCATGGTGCGCCCCCTCCACGTAACGGTAGATCTCCTGCACGGATGGCCATTCGGCGAGGAACTCGGCGATACGCTCGCGCCCGGCGTCCGTGATGCGGTAGTACCTCCGCAGCCGCCCGTTGTGTTCGGCGGAGCGCGCGGTGATGCAGCCCGCCTTTTCCAGGCGCTTGAGCAACGGATAGAGCGTGGATTCCGTGAGCCCCATACTCGCGGGCACGTCCTTCACGATCTGATAGCCGTAGGATTCCTCGCCCGAGACGGCCGCGAGCACGCAGGCCTCGAGGAAGCCGCGCTTCATCTGTGCCTCCATCCGCACACCTCCTTTCGTAGTATACTGTGTAACACCTAATATATGACACATAGTATATGATGTCAACAGTTGTCGTATAGGGAGTCCGGTCTGTCTGTCCCCTGCGGGTACTCATTGGGGACGTACTTAAATGAGTACCCATCGCTCAAGGTGGCACCTGGGGACGTTCCTTATGTGCCGGCACTTTGGGACACTCCTTGTCAAGGTTTTGTTCCATCGTGCGGGTTGCTATTTAACGTGCGACAATGCCGTGTGAAAATCGAAATGTCTCCTGGGGGCTATCTATGCTGTACGAGTTTTGTGCCGAGAACTTTGAGCGTGTGCCGGCGGCTATCGATGCCGGTGCTAAGCGCATCGAGTTGTGCGACAACCTTGCCGTCGGTGGTACCACGCCCTCGGCCGGCGTTATCAGCACTACGGTCAGCTATGCTCACGAGCATGACGCGCGAGTGATGTGCATGATTCGCCCGCGTGGCGGTGACTTTCACTACAACCAGGACGAGCTGCGCATGATGGAGATGGACTTGGGTCTTGCCGTGAGCGCCGGCGTTGACGGCCTGGTCTTTGGCTGCTGCAAGCTCTGTGCCGGCGGCTGGGCGCTCGACGAGCTCACCCTCGGCGCCCTCGTGATGGCTACGGGCTGCGCGACCGAGGAGTGCAAGCGCGGGGCCATCGATATCACCTTTCACATGGCCTTTGACCAGCTCTCGCTCGAGGCTCAGCTCGATGCCATTGACACACTCGCCGACTGCGGCATCACGCGCATCCTGACGCATGGTGGTGCTGCCGGAACGCCGATCGAGGACAACCTGGAGCACCTGTCGCGTCTTGTCGAGTATGCGGGCGACCGCCTGACCATTCTTCCCGGTGGCGGCATTTCCACGGCCAATCGCGATACCGTGGCGGCGGCACTGGGCGTCTCCGAACTCCATGGCACCAAGATCGTGCCGCTGGAGGTATAACCTGTGGCGCTGGTATTTGACGTTCAGCAGGCGAACGGTAAGCCCGACGACAACCGTCGTCCCGGCACCGCGTGCCCCTTTTGCGATACCGAGGAACTCGCCAATATCATCCGGCGCGACGGTGGCTGCATCTGGCTCGAGAATAAGTTTAAGACCTTGCGGGCCACTCGCCAGACCGTATTGATTGAGTCGTCCGACCACGACGCCGACCTGGTGACCTATGCGCCGGACGAGCTGCATCATGTTATGCGGTTTGCCCTGGATTGCTGGCAGCGGATGATTGACTCCCGACAGTATCGCAGCGTTCTCATGTACAAGAACAAGGGCCCACTTTCGGGCGGCAGTCTGGTCCATCCGCACATGCAGATTGTGGGTTTGGAGCAGGAAGACGGCTATGCTTCGCTGGCTTCCGCCAATTTCGAAGGCATCAATGTCTGGCAACAGGGGAGAATCTCGGTCAATATCTCAGCCGAACCGATCATGGGGTTCTTTGAGATCAACGTTTCAGCCCCGCAGGGAATCGCCGCCAGCGATGACGCACGAGACCAAGCCGAGGCGGATCTCTTTGCCGATGCGATCCAGGTAGCTCTGCGCTATATCCTAAACGAGCACCACGGTGGTCGCGCAGAGTCGTACAACTTGTTCTTCTATCACCTGGGCGGTCGGACCATTGCCAAGGCGCTGCCGCGTTGGGTGGTTTCGCCCTACTTTGTCGGCTATCGTTTGGCCCAAGTCAATGCCGAGACGACGCTCGATATCGATGCTGAGCGTCTGCGTGCGCATCTGGAAACGCTCGTATAGCAAGACTAACACCCGCGTAATGCGCACAGCCTAGCGCGCCATGGCGTCGCGGCCGGCTTCGACCCGCTTGCGCTGTTTGGTGCGCTCCTCGCAGGTTAGGCACTCAAAGAGATGCCCGATAATCGAGGCCAGCACCTGCTGAAACAGCGTGCCGCACATGACGGGGAACACGACCTCGCCCGGAAAGTACTGCGTGGCGATGACGGCACCCGAAGAGATGTTGCGCATGCCGCAGGTAAAGCACATGGTGGTCGTTTCGCTATACGGCAGGTGCAGGGCACGGGCGATCAGGACGCCGATGATAAAGCCGCTGATGGCGAACGCCAGGATAAAGAGCGCGACTTCCAAGCGCTCAACATTCATGTGTAGCACGTACTCGCTCATAGCGGTGGAGTTGGACGCGATGACGCCCATCATCATGAACTTGCAGGCGGGCGAGAGCGCGGGGGAGAGTTTCTCGTGGCCCCAGCCGCGCGTGAGTTCATTGATGACAATACCGAGCACAGCGGGGATGGCGATCATAAAGGCCATATTCTGCATCATGTTCGGCACGTCGATCGAGACGGTGGCGCCCAGCAGGAGCTTGAGCGTAAGCGGAATCGTCACAGGTGAGATGACCGAGGACGTCAGGATGATGGTGAGCGCGAGCGGGCCGTTGCCGCCGAACATGCTGATCCACATAAAAGCGGTGACGGCCACGGGCACGCTGTATTCGAGCACAATGCCGCAGACAAGGTTGGGGTTGGAGCCAAAGAATAACGATCCCATGGCATAGGCTGCGATAGGGATAAGCACCGCCGAGACGAGCAGCGCCAAGACCAGGTGCAGCGGACGGCGGAACACCTCGGTTACCTGGTGAAAGGTGTTGCTGAGCGCACCCTGAAACGTCATAAAGGCAAACAAGGTGGGAACGATGGGCTTGAGCACGCCGATCTGCTGGGGAAAGAGCACGCCGAGCGCCACACAAATCGGAACGATGACCTGCATATGCCCCGCGAGAAACTTGCCCAGTCCAACCCATTGCTTCATATGCGCTTGTGACTCCCTTTGCTCGTGAATCCGTTTTGAATGGATATGCTAGACGCTCGCGTGCGTCCGTGCGTCAGAAACGCTTGAATATTTCGAGGCTATTACCGGCATCGTTTACCGAAACCGCGGCGTACTGCGGCGATTTGCGTCCGCGCTGCACGGTATAATAAATCCGTTCAACAGATCTGCCTGCCGAAGCGGGCATACACAGAGGACTCATCGCTATGAACCGTGAGAGGTATCGCGGCGACCTGCCCCTATCGGGGGTGGGCGCCTATGTCATCGCTTAAGACGACGCATCGCTGGGCGGTCGCTCGGCAAAACCCCGAGCTCGAAAAGGAGCTTTCGGCTGGCCTGGGCATACCCGGGCTGGTGGCGCGCATTATGGTTGCGCACGGCATTGCATCCATCGAGGAAGGCCAGCTGTTTTTGACGCCTTCGCTCGATCGCGACTGGGCCGACCCACTCATTATTCCGGGCATGGCGGTCGTTGCCGACCGCGTCGAGCGCGCTATTCGCAACCACGAGCACATCGCGGTCTTTGGCGATTTTGACGTTGACGGCATTACGTCGACTTGTCTGTTGACCGAGGCGCTACGTTCGTTTGGCGCCAACGTCACGCCGTTTATTCCGCATCGCTTTGACGAGGGCTACGGCCTGTCGCGTGCGGCGCTCGACCGCGTCAACGAGCTCGCCCAACCCAACCTGATCGTGACCGTCGATAACGGCATTGCCGCCAAGGAGGAGGTCTCCTATCTGGAGAGCCTGGGGATCGATTTGGTGGTCACGGACCATCACGAGCCGTCCGACCAGGTGCCGCAGGGCGTGCCCCTGACCGACCCCAAGCTCGAGGACGAGGGTCCCTCGCGCGAGCTTGCCGGTGCCGGCGTGGCGCTCAAGCTGGTGCAGGTCCTGGGCGAGCGTTTGGGCAAGCCGTCGTATTGGCGTTCGCTGATCGAGGTCGCGGCGCTGGGCACCGTGTCCGACATGATGCCGCTCACGCCCGAGAATCGCGCACTGGTCGCCGAGGGCATCCAGCAGATGCGCGTGACGGCCCGTCCCGGCTATATCGCGCTTGCCGCACTTGCCAAGGCCGACCTTTCTACCATTACGGCCGACGGCCTGTCGTTTTCGCTCATCCCTCGTCTGAATGCTGCCGGCCGCATGGCTGATCCCAAGCTGGCGCTCGACCTGCTGCTTGCCCGCGATCCTATCGAGGCAAGTGCACTGGCAGCCGAGCTCGAGGAAATCAACCGTCAGCGCCGCGAGATCGAGGCGGAGCTCACACGCGACGCCATGGCAAAGGTCGAGGAGACCTATGACGGCGGTCGCGCAATCGTCGTGGGTGGCGAGGGCTGGCACGAGGGCGTCAAGGGTATCGTAGCGAGCCGCCTGACCAACCGTTATCACGTGCCGGCTCTGCTCTTCTCGATTGAGGACGGCGTTGCGCGCGGATCGGGTCGCTCGGTGGGCAAGGTCAACCTGTTCGACGCCGTAGAACGCTGCTCGGATCTGCTGATTCGTCGCGGCGGGCATGCGGGTGCGGTGGGCGTGACCATCGAGGCGTCCAAGCTCGACGAGTTCCGTCGTCGCCTTTCGGCCGTGCTATCGGAGCTTCCCGCCGAGGACTTTGAGGACACTGACGAGGTTGCCGCCACCGTCGACCTCTCCGAGTTAAATATCGAGACCATCGAGCAGATTTCCCGTCTTGAGCCGTTTGGCCAAGGCAATAAGGTGCCGCTGCTGGCCGCCGAGGGCGTGACGATGTGCGATCGCGCCGTGGTGGGTAAAACCGGCGAGCACATGCGCTTTGTGGCGACCGATGGCGCCGCGAGTGTGCCGGCCATTATGTTCCGCGTGCCGCAGATCGATAAGCTCATCAATTGCGATAGCGCCGTCGACTTGGTGTTCGAGGCCGTGGCCGAGCATTGGCAAGGTCGCGTAAAGCCAAAGCTCATGATCAAGGATGTCTTGGTCCGCGATACCACGGCGCCCAATATCGACGATCCGGCGTGCGAGCTTCGTCGTGGCGTGCGGCCGGCGGACTTAGGCCCGCGCCTGGAGTCGCGTAAGCGCGAGACGCTTGCCCAGCTTTCCTATACCGAGCTCACGCGCTCGCTTATCCATAGCTTTATCGGCTCGAATCAGCCGCACCGCGCGCAGGTCGAGGCGCTCGATGCCCTGGCCGGTCACCAAAGTGTTCTGGCCGTTATGGGAACGGGGCGCGGCAAGTCTCTGATTTTCCATGTGCATGCCGCGCGCGAGGCGGTCCTTCGCGGGTGTGCGAGCATCTTTGTCTATCCGCTGCGTGCGCTCGTTGCCGACCAGGCCTATCACCTCTCGTCGACAATGGCCGCGCTCGGCATTGGCGTAGGCGTGCTGACCGGCGAGACTGTGGAGGCGGCGCGCGATGACGTGTTTGCCGGCTTGGCTTCGGGCCGCACCGGCATCGTGCTCACGACGCCCGAGTTCCTGTCCATTCACCGCGACCGCTTTGCGCGTTCGGGGCGCATCGGTTTTGTCGTTATCGATGAGGCGCACCATGCCGGTCTTGCCAAGGGCGGCGACCGAAGCGCATACCTCGACATGCCCGATATCCTCAAGGCCCTGGGCGATCCGGTCGTTATGGCGGCGACGGCCACCGCGACGGCTCCGGTCGTGGCGGAGCTTGCCCGCGTGCTGCCGATTACCCGTACGGTGGTCGACGAGACCGTGCGCGA
Organism: Collinsella sp.; assembly: GCA_019419445.1. Taxonomy (GTDB): domain Bacteria; phylum Actinomycetota; class Coriobacteriia; order Coriobacteriales; family Coriobacteriaceae; genus Collinsella. The sequence continues at coordinate 8,804 of DXZX01000041.1, read as the reverse complement.
GAACTTGCGGCTCGAGGACGACCGCGATCTTGCGAGCCGCGAAAACCGCCTGGTGTCCATCGTCGCGACGGGGGAGAAGACCGTCATCTACGTCAACTCGCGTGATCAGTCCGTGGCGCTTGCCAAGACGCTACGCAAACGCGTTCCCGACTACGCGTCACATATCGCCTTTTACAACGCGGGTCTTACGCGCACCGACCGCCATCGCGTAGAGGAGGCGTTTCGAGACGGCAGCCTCAGCTGCATCGTCTCGACATCTGCCTTTGGCGAGGGCGTCAACCTTCCCGATATTCGCCATGTCGTGCTCTATCACATGCCGTTTGGCGCCATCGAGTTCAACCAGATGAGTGGCCGCGCCGGTCGCGATGGACAGCCCGCCGTGATTCACCTGCTCTATTCGTCGCGCGACGCCCGCATTAACGAGCGCCTACTCGACTGCTATGCGCCCGAGCGCGACGAGCTCGTCACGCTCTATCGCGCGCTGCAAACCATGTGGCGCTCCAACCGCGGTAAGACCGGGGATGATTCCTTTAGCGCGAGCGATATCGACATCGCGCAGATGTGCCTTGCCATCGATGCTCGCACGCCGGTCGACGAGCGCTCGGTGGAAAGTGGCCTGGGAATCTTCGAAGAGCTTGGTTTCTGTCGCGTTTCGGGGTTTGACGACACCCGTCGCATCGCGATGGCCGAAAACCCCGGCCGTGTGCAATTGAGCAGGTCAATTCGCTATTTGGAGGGCTTGCGTTCGCGCATGGAGTTCTCGGCTTTCCGGAGTTGGGCGCTCGATTCGTGCGCTTCTGATATGCTAGCCAAAGTTAACCGCCCGATCGTACCGCGGGCCTAGGGGAAGGGGACCTCGATGGATGCCGCAGCCCGTACCGCCCATGATTCCGCCCTCCAGCCGTTCTCGGAGATGGAGCACTATAAGCATGCCGATGAGCTGCCGCCCGAGATTATGGCGGACAGCTACGACAAGCTGGAGTGCCTGTGCCTCAAATATATGAATGAGGACGACTTTTCTAAGGTGGAGCAGGCCTATTGCTTTGCTGCCGAGAAGCACTGCAACCAAAAGCGCCGCTCGGGTGAGATGTACATCAACCATCCCGTCGAGGTGGCCATCATTTTGGCCGATCTCAAGATGGACTGCGATGTGGTGTGCGCCGCGCTGCTGCACGATACCGTCGAGGACACCGAGACCTCGCTTGCCGATGTTTCCGGCCTGTTTGGCGATACGGTGGCCGAGCTCGTCGATGGCGTGACCAAGCTCACCAACATCGAAGTCGACAGCATGGACGAGAAACAGGCGCTCACGCTGCGAAAGATGTTCCTCGCCATGTCCAAGGACATCCGCGTCATCATCGTTAAGCTTGCCGACCGTCTGCACAACATGCGCACCCTTGCGGCCCTGCGTGAGGACCGTCGCCTGTTTAAGGCCCGCGAGACCATGGACGTGTATGCGCCCCTGGCCGACCGTCTGGGCATGAGCTCCATTAAATGGGAACTCGAGGACCTGTCCTTCTTCTACCTTGAACCCGACGCCTACCAGCGCATCGCACGCATGGTGGCGGAGTCGCGCGAGGTCCGTGAGCGCTATCTGGCCGAGACCATCAAGACACTCACCGACGAGCTCAACCGCATTGGCCTGGAGGACTTCCAGATCAACGGCCGTTCCAAGCACTATTGGTCCATCTACCAAAAGATGAAGCGCAAGGGCAAGGAATTTTCCGAGATCTACGACCTGGTGGCACTGCGCGTCATCACGCATTCGGTGCGCGATTGCTACTCCACGCTCGGTGCGGTGCATACGCTGTGGCACCCCATGCCCGGGCGCTTTAAAGACTATATCGCCATGCCCAAGGTCAATAACTACCAGTCGCTCCACACGACGGTTATCGGCCCCACGGCTCGTCCGCTCGAGATTCAGATTCGAACCTATGAGATGCATGAGCAGGCCGAGTACGGCATTGCCGCCCACTGGCTATATAAGAAGTCGGGCGGTTCGTCTGCGTCTAAGACCAATGATGCCCAGCGTCTGGACGACCAGATTAACTGGCTCAAACATTCGCTCGATTGGGCTGCGTCTGACGAGATCACCGATGCCAAGGAATACCTACATTCGCTGAAGGTCGACCTCTTCGATCAGGAGATCTTCGTCTTTACGCCCAAGGGCGAGGTCATGGCGCTTCGTGCCGGCTCCACGCCGCTCGACTTTGCCTACGCCGTTCACACCGAGGTGGGAAACCACTGCGTCGGCGCTAAGATCAACGGTGCGGTGGCCCCGCTCACGCACGAGATCAAGACGGGCGACCGCGTTGAAATCCTGACCAACAAGAGTTCCAAGCCGTCGCGTGATTGGCTCAAGATCGTTAAGACGCCTTCCGCCAAGTCAAAGATCCGCCGCTATTTTGCCGCCGCGACCAAGGACGACGACGCTGCCGCCGGTCGCGATATACTGGCCAAGGACCTGCGCAAGCGTGGCTATGGCATTTCTACACCGCGTTCGACGCGTGCGCTCAACGCCGTGGCGGAGCAGTTTAACTACAAGCAGCTCGAGGACCTGTTTGCCGCCGTCGGCGCCGGCAAAGTTGCCCCGCGCGCTGTGGGTAACAAGGTCGAGCAGATTTTGGACCCCAAGCCCGAGGAGCAGCTCACCAAGGCCGATGCTATCGCCGAGGTCGTGAAGCAGCCGGCCCGAGGCTCCAACCGCAAGCCGCAAAAGCGCGGCAAGAGCGCCGGCAACGGCATTATCGTCAAGGGCGAGAGCAACAGCGGCCTGCTGGTTCGTCTGGCCCATTGCTGCAATCCCGTGACGGGCGACGACATCGTCGGCTTCATCACGCGCGGTCGTGGCGTTTCGGTGCATCGCGCCAACTGCCCCAACGTCAAGGGTCTTATGGAGCATCCCGAGCGCATGATCGATGTGGAGTGGGACGGTGCTGCCGACACTCTCTTCCAGGTCGAGATCGTGGTCGAGTGCCTGGACCGCATGGGCCTGCTCAAGGATGTCACCATTGCCATTGGCGATGCGGGCGGCAATATCCTTTCTGCCGCTACGTCGACCAACCGCGAGGGTATTGCAACCCTGCGCTTTATGGTCGAGATCTCGGACGCGAGTGGTCTGGATCCGCTGCTGGCCTCTATCAGCAGCGTTGACTCCGTCTACGACGCGCGCCGCCTGATGCCCGGCGAGGGTGGAGCCCAGCTTAAGCGCCGCGTTTAGTCGCGACGAACGTGCCACATTATTGATATTCGCTACACTCGAGGCATCGTTTGATGCCTCGAATTCTATAGAGAGGAGAGGGACATGGGTGCTGTGTCCTTGGATGTAACTCCCAAGGGATCGGTCGAGATCGAGACGCTCGTAAACGGTCCCATTCAGACCAATAGCTATGCAGTTATTTCGAACAATGAGTGCGTGATCATCGACCCTGCGTGGGAAGGCGAGCGCTTGGTGGAGCATGTTCGAGCCGAGCATCCCGGCGTACGCGTGCTTGGCGCCGTATGCACTCATGGCCATGCCGATCATGTTGGTGGTGTTGCCGGCGTGCGAACCACCGTTGGCGAGGGCTGCCAGTATGAGCTGTGTACTAAGGATGTGGCGGTGCCGCATACGAACATCGAGGAACAGCGAGCTATGTGGTGCATTGAGACGCCCGATCCCGGGGAGCCGACGCGCCTGCTCGCCGAGGGCGATACCATTGAGGTGGGCAATATCTGCCTGCAGGTGATCGAGACGCCAGGGCATACGCCGGGCGGGATTGTCTTGTTTACTGCCGCTGAGCAGGGGAACATTGCCTTTGTGGGCGACACCCTGTTCCCGGGTGGGCACGGCCGCACCGATCTTTCTGGAGGAGACGAGACGGCGATTCTTCGCTCGCTCTCCAAGCTCGCCCGGCTTCTCCCGCCCGATACCGTTTGCCTAACCGGCCATGGCGATTCGACCACCATGGCACGCGAACTCATGCAGAACCCTTTCATGTGGGTGTAGCTTTATCGTCAGCTTCTGAAGCACGAGAAGCGTCCAAACGTCAAGCTATTTTTCCCCAACGGGTCGATTCCGTAGGGCAAACGGTCAAAAAAAGTCTGTTTGGACGATATTCGTGAACAAACGAACGTTTATGCTCGGGTGCGCCGTGGTAAAATCTCAGGCGTTATCGGAGCAACCTTACAGGAGGTTTCTTTTATGCTCGTCAACGCAGCAGACATGCTCAAGAAGGCCGAGGCCGGCAAGTACGGTCTCGGTGCCTTCAACACCAACAACCTCGAGTGGACCCTGGCTATTCTCCAGGCCGCCGAGGAGGCCAAGTCTCCGCTGATCCTTCAGTGCACCGCTGGTGCCGCTAAGTGGATGGGCGGTTTCAAGGTCTGCGCCGACATGGTCAAGGCTGCCGTCGAGGCCACGGGCGTTACCGTTCCCGTCGCCCTTCACCTCGATCACGGTTCTTACGAGGACTGCTTCAAGTGCATCGAGGCCGGCTTCACGTCCATCATGTATGACGGCTCTCACGAGGAGACCTTCCAGCTTAACCTCGACCGTACCAAGGAGCTCGTTGAGCTTGCCCACTCCAAGGGCATGTCCATCGAGGCCGAGGTCGGCGGCATCGGCGGCACCGAGGACGGCGTGACCTCCAGCGGCGAGCTCGCTGATCCTGCTGAGTGCAAGCAGATTGCTGACCTGGGCGTCGACTTCCTCGCCTGCGGCATCGGCAACATCCACGGCGTGTATCCCGCCGACTGGGCCGGCCTTTCCTTCGAGCGTCTGGGCGAGATCAAGGCTCAGACTGGCGACCTGCCCCTCGTCCTGCACGGTGGTACCGGCATCCCCGAGGATCAGATCAAGAAGGCCATCTCCCTGGGCATCTCCAAGATCAACGTCAACACCGACCTGCAGCTCGTCTTCGCCAAGGGCGTCCGCGAGTACATCGAGGCTGGCAAGGATCAGCAGGGTAAGGGCTTTGACCCCCGCAAGCTCCTCAAGCCTGGTCGCGACAACATCGTTGCCCGCACCAAGGAGCTCATGGAGGAGTTTGGTTCCGTCAACAAGGCGTAAGTAGCGGTTTAACTTTTCCGTCGGAGGCCCCGTTCACCCTATGCTTTTCCCTTGCGCTCACCTGGCTTTGCCAGAAGTCGCGCAATGGGAAAAGCTCCGGGTGAACGGGGCTTCCTTCGTTAACTCGCTACAGGGTTACTGGGCTGAATTCATTTTTTGACTACCGCTCGGCGGTGTTGATGGCTCCCTTGTTGGGGCTTTCTTTTTTATCTCGCTACAATGGACTTCAAGAGTTCTAATGACTTGGAGTTTGGCATGGCTGTTATTAATGTGCTGCCTTCGGATGGGAAGGTTATTGACGAGGGGCCGGTTGGTTGCTCTGTTGATGTTTGCAATGATGACTTCTGTTTTCTAGATATTGGCTTGCCACCCGAGATCCTGCGTTTAAAGGACGCGGGGTATCTTTCGCAGGCTATTGAGGCTTGCGACCGCCTACTTGCCCAAGATCCCGATTCCTCGCTTGCTGCCTGCGTTCGTGCCGAGCGGTATCGCATGCTCGAGACGCCGCTTCATTTTTCGGTGCCGCGTGATCGAGCCATTGCGATGATTCGCGAGGAGTGGCCAGAGTTTACCGAAGAGCAGTTTGACGACCTGATTGATCGCAAGCGTATTGACTGGCGCTTTATCGATGGTGAGCTATTCGTTCTCGATAACTTCCTCAATTCGCTTCGCGTGTATCCCAAAGAGGTCCCCGGCATGCGTCCTGATCCTGCGGACGGAATTGCGCTGCGCAACCAGATGCTCAAGGAGATGGAATCGCAGAATGGGCTGTCTCGCGTCATTACTCTTAAGGCGTCCGTGTCTGTTCCCGGTGCTCTTGAGGGGGAGGCCGTTCGCGCGTGGCTTCCCGTTGCTGCCGCCTGCCGTCAACAGTCTCAGGTCGAAGTTCTCGATATGACGCCGGAGGGGCATGTTGCCCCCGAGGATGCGCCGGCACGCACCGCTTCATGGTGTTCTTCGACCGAGCGCTCGTTCTCGGTAACCTATCGTTATCACATTAATGTTGCCTTCTGCGACATTTATGGAGGTGCGCTGCCCGAACGCCCGTGCATGGACACACCGCTGCCCGAGGACACTTCCGAGGACCGTCCGCACATTGCGTTTACGCCGTACCTGCGACAGTTGACGGAGCGTGTTATTGACGGGCTCGAGGATCCGCTCGACCGTGCTCGCGCCATCTATGATTATCTGACGCAACATATCGACTATCGCTATCAGCCACCATATCTGCTTTTGGGTTCCATCGCCGATGACTGTGCACACTCGCTCCGCGGCGATTGCGGCGTTATGGCGCTCACGTTTATCACCATGTGCCGCATCGCGGGCGTGCCTGCCCGTTGGCAGAGCGGCCTGTATGTCGCGCCCGATTCGGTGGGGCCACACGACTGGGCCGAGTTCTACACACCTCGGACCGGTTGGCTTAACGCCGATATTTCGTTTGGTTCCTCTGCGCGCAGAATGGGGGAGGAGTGGCGTCGCCAGCATTACTTTGGCAACCTCGATCCGTGGCGCATGGTGGCAAACTCCCAGTTCCAAGCGGACTTATTCCCTGTATCTGATGGCATGCGTGAGGATCCCTATGACAACCAGATGGGCGAGGCCTCGGTTGACGGACGTGGATGCCGTCAGCGGGAGATGTTGCGTAAGATTGAGCTTATCGAAATGCTTGAAGTTCCATTTTCGGACTAATCAACAGAAAGCTGTGATAAACTAACTCACGCATTACGTGCCCGAGTGGCGGAATTGGCAGACGCAGTGGACTCAAAATCCACCGTTGGCAACAACGTGCGAGTTCGAGTCTCGCCTCGGGCACCATACATGCAAGTGAGCGTCAAGGGGGTCAAGGCCCCCTTTTTCGTGCCGAACTCGCGTGAGCGCGCGGAGCGTTAGGCAAACAGGCCAGCGGCCTGTTTGTAGCGGAGCGTGGCGAGGGCGCCGTGTGTCCGAAGCCCGGGGCTTCGCGAAGCGAAGGCCCTTCGAGTCTCGCCTCGGGCACCATACATGCGCCTGCGCTTCAAGGGGGTCAAGGCCCCTTTTTCGTGTACGTAATGTGATAACGCACGGTACGTGTTATTATCTCCGAGGCGTTGTTCTCACAATGCCCTAAAGAGGAACCCGAGGGTTCCCACCTTTTGGCGCCAACGAGCAGCTGACTGGTCATACAACTTAGAGTCTCTTCCTCATGCCGAGGATGTCTATGTGTACGACCTGGTTGCAAAGAAGCGCCGGGTTATTTTTTTATGAATGGAGGTAGGGAAAATAGCTAAGTCTGATGACACCCGCATCAACGACGAGATTACTGCATCTTCGTGCCGTTTGATTGGCGTCGATGGCTCTCAGCTCGGCCTGTTCGCCATCCGCGATGCTCAGCGTGTCGCCGACGATCAGGGTCTCGACCTGGTCGAGATCGCTCCCAACGCGGAGCCGCCGGTCTGCAAGGTCATGGACTACGGTAAGTTCAAGTACCAGCAGGCCATGAAGGCCAAGGCTGCTCGTAAGAACCAGTCCAAGGTCGAGGTCAAGGAAATGAAGTTCCGACCCAAGATTGACGTTGGCGACTACGAGACCAAGAAGGGCCACGTTCTGCGTTTCCTCAAGAAGGGCGCACGCGTTAAGATTACCATCATGTTCCGCGGCCGTGAGATGGCTCACCCGGAGCAGGGTCTTAACGTTCTCGAGCGTCTCGCCGAGGATCTCAAGCCTTACGCTACGGTCGAGTCCAAGCCTAAGATGGAAGGCCGTAACATGCTTATGCTGCTCGCCCCGATTAAGGGCGCCTTTGATGAGGATAAAGCGGCAAGCGATACTAAGTAACTAGTGTTCTGTAACCGATTAAGGAGTATTTCATGCCTAAGATGAAGTCCCACAGCGGCACCAAGAAGCGTTTCCGCAAGACTGGTACCGGCAAGCTTATGCGCGCCAAGGCTTTCAAGAGCCATATCCTGAGCAAGAAGTCCACCAAGCGTAAGCGTGGCTTCCGTCAGGAGACCGAGATCGCCGCTGCCGACCGCAAGGTCATCAAGTCGCGTCTCGCCTAAGTTCGCGTTCCCGTTTTTCGTTTAACCGTCTAGGAGTTGATAGAACATGGCACGTATTAAGCGCGCTGTTGCCGCCAAGAAGAAGCGCCGTACCGTTATGCACCGTGCGAAGGGTTACTACGGTGCCGCTTCGCGTACTTACAAGCATGCTAAAGAGCAGGTCCAGCACTCCCTGCAGTATCAGTATCGTGATCGCCGCAACAAGAAGCGCGAGATCCGCTCTCTCTGGATCACCCGTATCAACGCTGCCGCTCGCCTGAACGACATCTCTTACTCTCAGTTCATGCACGGCCTGAAGGTTGCCGGTATCGAGCTCGACCGCAAGGTCCTGGCTCAGATGGCTTACGAGGACATCGAGTCCTTCAACGAGCTGGCTGCCATCGCCAAGAAGGCTCTCGAGGCCTAATTGATTCTCTTGAATCGCTAGGGGAGTGTCGCGTTGTGCGCGGCGCTCCCCTTTTTTATCTACAGCGCTGGTTTATATAGCAAAAGCGCGGGTAGATAGACACTTACAGGTGACCGATCTTTATATATCTCTTAACCGAAGGGTCATCATCTGATACGTGCAGTATTTCTGCACCAGCCTTTCTATTACTTATATAGAAAGCGATGTATTGTGTAGGACTTGTGAAGAGTGGAATTGACGTCCCACATCGCTTCGCGGTCTGGCAATATATCTCCTTGCCGCGCGGCCCGGTGGAACCGGATGAGCCGCG
>DXZX01000040.1:4244-17010 GCA_019419445.1 Collinsella sp. | reverse complement strand
CCATCTATGAATCCCAAATCAAGTAATTTGCTGGTGCAACGTCTCCCTTACGTTTTGCTGGGAACGTCGAGCGGTAGCAGCTCTCTAAAAGCGGAATCGCCATCGCCCACGTCTACCAGGCACCAGCGTTTATGACGGTCGATCTTTTTAACGCAAGCCTCTTGCCCCACCAAGGGACCCTGCTCTATGTGCAACACGCCATCTTCTATGCGCGCAACGCTGTTGCGCACCACGCCGTCGTTGTCCAGCACACTGCGGTACCAGTCCTGCGCATCGTCCGGCATGGGCATGTACGCCCGCTCCCTACTGCCGGCGATGCGGCAGCCAAAGCTCAGCTGAGCCAAAGCCCTATCGAGCGCAGCGGCATCGTGCGTGGCGACGAAGAAATATTCCTTGTACATGGGTTTGGTTTGGAGCGACCATGCGCCGTTCCGCTTAAACCAGAACTCCTTTTGCATCACAAAAGCATCCTGCATAAGGTTGTGCGGGATAATGCAACGGACCTTTTCGCAGGTCTCGCGCTCTTTTCCATTGGGGGTGTGGACCAGATACCAGCGAACACGGCCGTGCTGGCTATTGTTGGTGGCGCCGTTAAATGCGCCCGGCAGCTGCTCTTGGCGCCGTGCCGTCTGTTCCATGTTCTCGCCCCCCCTCTTTTGGCTTTGCGATGCACGCAAATGCGGGGGCGTTTAGAACATGCTTCTCGCTCGCAGCTAGGCGCAGTCGCAAAAGTACAGGTTTTTGTATCTTTCGACATAGGCCATTATACGAGCATTTAATCAGCGTTTGCCCAGATTACGCAAAATTTACTGCTAGTAGGTACATCTCCATACCCCTCTATAAAAACCTGTACCTTTTTGTGCAACAAAAAAAGCCGTTCAACCAGCGGCTTTTCTCATTTTGGTAAGAAAAAAGGCGACCGCCCTTTGTGGACGGTCGCCTTTGTTAATTGTTGTGCAGTTTGCCTTAGGCGCGAGTCTTGATCTCCTCGAGCACCTTCGCAACAAACTCGTCGACGCTCATCTGAACGGTCTCGTTGGAGCGATCGCGGACGGAGATGTTGCCGGCCTCGACCTCCTTCTCGCCCAGGATGAGCATGTAGGGCACGCGGTCGATGCTGCGGGCCTCACGGATCTTGTAGCCGATCTTCTCGTCGCGGTCGTCGCAGACCACGCGAATGCCGGCCTCCTCCAGCTTGGCGCATACCTCGTGGGCGTAGTCGCGACTCTTCTCCGAGACGGGAAGCGCCTTGACCTGCACGGGAGCCAGCCAAGTGGGGAACTTGCCCGCAAAGTGCTCAATCAGAATACCGATGAAGCGCTCGATGGAGCCAAAGCACACGCGGTGCAGCATGATGGGGCGCTTCTTGGTGCCGTCGGCGTCAACGTACTCCAGGTCAAAGTTGAGCGGCATCTGGAAGTCGAGCTGGACGGTACCGCACTGCCAGGTACGGCCGAGCGAGTCCTCCAGATGGAAGTCGATCTTGGGGCCGTAGAAGGCGCCGTCGCCCTCGTTGACCTCGTAGTCCATGTGCAGCTGCTCCAGAGCAGTGCGCAGGCCCTCCTCGGCGCGCGCCCAGTCCTCGTCCGAACCCATGGAGTCCTCGGGGCGGGTGGAAAGCTCAACGTGGTACTTAAAGCCAAACTTCTGGTACACGGAGTCGATCAGGTTGACCACGCCAACGATCTCGTCGGTCAGCTGGTCGGGACGCACAAACAGGTGGGCGTCGTCCTGGTTAAAGCAGCGCACGCGGAACAGGCCGTGCAGGGCGCCGCGCAGCTCGTGGCGGTGAACCAGGCCAATCTCGCCGGCGCGAATGGGCAGCTCGCGATAGGAGTGCGGCTTGGAGGCGTACACCAGCACGCCGCCCGGGCAGTTCATGGGCTTAATGCAGTACTCTTCGTCGTCGATAACGGTGGAGTACATGTTGTCCTTGTAGTGGTCCCAGTGGCCCGAGGTCTTCCACAACTGCTTGTTCATGATGAGCGGCGTGGAGATCTCCACGTAGCCGGCCTTGTGGTGAATCTCGCGCCAGTAGTCCAGCAGCGTGTTCTTAAGAATCATGCCGTTGGGCAGGAAGAACGGGAAGCCGGGGGCCTCGTCGCGCATCATAAAGAGGTCCATCTCGCGGCCGATCTTGCGGTGGTCGCGCTTCTTGGCCTCCTCCAGCATATGCATGTGCTCGTCGAGCTCTTCCTTGGTGGCAAAGGCGACGCCGTTGATGCGGGTGAGCATCTTGTTGTCCTTGTCGCCCTTCCAGTAGGCGCCCGAGACGCCGGTGAGCTTAAAGGCCTTCAGCGCCTTGGTGTAGCAGATGTGGGGGCCGACGCACATATCGATGTAGTCGCCCTGCTGGTAGAAGGTGATGCGGGCGTCGTCGTCCAGGTCGCCGATATGCTCGACCTTGTACTTCTCGCCGCGCTCCTCCATAAGGGCGATGGCCTCGGCGCGGGGCTTCTCGTACACGGTGAACTTGAGGTTCTCCTTGACGATCTTTTTCATCTCGGCCTCGATCGCGGGGAAGTCGTCCTCGCTGATCTTGACGCCCTCGGGCAGATCAACGTCGTAGTAGAAGCCGTTGTCGGTCGCAGGACCGTAGGCAAAGTCGGCCTCGGGGTACAGGCGCTTGATGGCCTGCGCCATGATGTGCGCGGCGGAGTGGCGGATGACGTGCGTGACCTCGTCCTGCGGGAGCTCGGCCACCGAACCGTCATTGTAGAGTGCCTTCATGGGTATGTTTTCTCCTCTCGGATGCCTGATGCAAGTGCGTGCGATGCGCTCGGCGTTTTAACTTGCATCATTATAGGCAGGTTGCCTTGGTATACAAGCGCCCGCCGCACCTTAATGGCACGGCGGGCGATTTTCTACGCATGCTTCATCGTGTGGGCGCGGGGCGTGGGGCGCGCGTCTGCCTTTCGCATGGCGCGCGGTGCCCGTGGCTTGCGGCCGGCCCGGCGATGGATGCGTTACTGGATGCGAGTTCGGCAGTAGGGGCAGACCTTCCAGTGCGCATCGAGCGGGCGATGGCAGCTGGGGCACACGTTACGAACCTGGGTATCGCACACGGGGCACACGACAAAGTCCTTCTCGATAGGCGCGCCGCACTGCGGGCAGGTGCCGTACTGGGCAAGCTGGCGCTCGCGCAGGGCCATGTCCAGCTCCTGCTCCTCGCGGTCGGCAGCGTAGGAGTGCGGGCGAAGGACCAGGTAGGCGATGAGGCCCACAAACGGGATGAGGGCGATGATGCCCCATGCCACGTAGGCGCTGGCGCCGCGGCGGCGAGCGTCGATGAACACATAGACGACCGACAGCACATACAGGGCGATGATAAAGCCAACGAAGGCATAGACGACGCCCATAAGCTGCGGCGACATGAGCTCAGAGATGTACTTGGACATTACGGGCACCTTTCGGGATATTAACAGTCCGGTCAAGTTTACCACGGGGTTTGTTTATATGGGACCACGGCTAGGGACGGGGCCGGCGCGGACACAAACATCTCAATCTGTAACAGGTAGAGGCGGAATCCGGGTCTAGATGTTACAGATCGAGACAAACGGATGACCCGCCAGACTAACGTCTCGATCTGTAACATCTGGAACCCAAATCCTCGTCTAACTGTTACAGATCGAGACGAACGGTTTCCATAGTTGTCGGCAGACGAGGTAGTCGACGTTACCGAGTCTCCTCTCGCCTGCCGTTGGCGGGTGTTGCGGGGCTGTTCGCCGCATTGCCGCCGCGCTGGGGGTGTCTAAACCGTAGGATAGTCTTATTGACGGCCTGTCAACTCGTCTGGGAGGCACTGTGACAGAAACGTTTGATATCGCGATTGTCGGCGCGGGCATCATCGGATGCGCCATCGCGCGGCAGCTCGCGCGGTTTGACCTGTCCATTTGCGTAGTCGAGGCGGCTAACGATATTACGCTGGGCGCGTCGAAGGCCAACGGCGGCTTGGTGCACGCCGGCTACGATCCGGCGCCGGGCACGGTCAAGGCGCAGGTCAACGCCCGTGGTTGCGAGCTATATGGCACGTGGGCCCAGGAGCTAGGCTTTTTGTTCCGCCGCACCGGGTCGATGGTACTGGGCTTCAACGATGAAGACCGCGCTCACCTGGAGAAGCTGCGCCAGAATGGCCTTGCCAACGGCGTGCCCGAGCTGTCGATTATCGGCCCCGAGCGCATCCACGAGCTGGAGCCGCGCGCGAGTGCTAAGGCGACGTGCGCGTTGTGGTGCCCTTCGACCGGTTACGTCGACCCTTTTGAGGTCGCCATCGCCGCGCTGGAAAACGCCGTTGCCAACGGCGTGACGTTTATGCGTTCCGCGCCGGTGGAGGCGATTGAAGTCGCGGGCTCAGGCGACGACGCGCGCTTTACGCTGGCGACCCCCGCTGGCAACGTGCGCTGCCGCTACCTGATCAACGCCGCGGGCAACGGCGCCGCCGACATCTCGCACATGGCCGGCGCCGAGGAGTTTCAGATGGTCTGGCGTCAGGGCAACATCGTGGTGCTGGACAAGGACCCGCGCACGCTCATGCCGCTCTACCCCGTGCCGACGCCGGTGTCGAAAGGCGTTATCGTGACGGGCACCGTGCATGGCAACACCGTGATCACCGCCACGGCTGCCGTGCGCGAACCGGGCGACACGCAGACCTATGCGAGCGATGTGAACGCGCTGCTGACCGGCGCGCGCAAGCTGGTGCCCGATCTGGACACGCGCCGCGTGGTGCGCGCATTTGCCGGCGGGCGTCCGGTCATTCAGGGAACGAACGACTTCTTTATTGGACAGTCGGCCGTGGTGCCGGGGCTTTTCCAGGCGGCGGGCATTCAATCGCCGGGCGTGGCGAGCGCGCCGGCCATTGCCGAGCGCATAGAGCTTGTGATGCGTGAGGCAGGCGTGGAGCTGCACGAGCGGGCGGACTGGAACCCAATTCGCCGCGCGCCGGATGACTTTGACCGCGCACCGCTGGCGCGCAAGGAGGAGCTAATCGAGTCCGACCCGGCGTGGGGCCAGATCGTCTGCCGCTGCGAGACGGTGCCCGAGGCCGAGATCGTGGCAGCGATTCGACGCCGCCCGGGTGCGGTTTCGGTCGAGGGCGTCAAGCGCCGCTGCCGAGCCGGCATGGGTCGGTGCCAAAGCGGCTTTTGCCAGAGCCGTGTGGTGGCGATCCTGGCGCGCGAGTTGGGCTGCGACCCCAGCGAGGTGTTGTTGGAGGATGCCGGTTCTTGGCTGGTCGAGGGGCCGCTGAAGGGGGTGCGTTAGGATGGCGGAATTCGGATCGAGCGCGATTGATAGCGGCACCGTTGAGGCCGTGGCAACGCAGACCTTCGACGCGGTCGTTATCGGAGGCGGCCCCGCCGGCATGGCGGCCGCGCTTGCCGCGCAAAAGGCCGGCGCGCGCGTGGCCATCGTGGAGCGCGAACAGCACCTGGGCGGCATCCTCCGCCAGTGCATCCACCCCGGTTTTGGCCTTTCGCACTTTAAGCAGGAGCTCACCGGACCCGAGTACGCGCAGCGCTTTATCGACCAGGTGCGCGCGACCGACATTGCGCTGTTCTTGGGCAGCATGGTGATTGGGATCGATTCAAGCGAGGTCGCGGCAACAAGCGTCCCGGGCACGGGCGAGGCCGTGGGAGATGCCGCGGCCCATACCGTCACGCTCATGAGCCCTGCCGGCATGCTGCAGCTCACCGGGCGCGCGGTCGTCCTTGCCATGGGCTGCCGTGAGCGCACCCGCAGCGAGATCAAGATCCCCGGCAGCCGACCCGCCGGCGTGTTTACGGCCGGCCTGGCGCAGCGATACATCAATATCGAGAACCTCAAACCCGGCTCGCGCGCCGTCATTTTGGGCTCGGGCGATATCGGGCTGATCATGGCGCGCCGCTGCACGCTCGAGGGGATTTCCGTCGAGGGCGTATACGAGCTCATGCCGTACGCCAACGGCCTGCGCCGCAATGTGAAAAACTGCCTGAACGACTTTGGCATTCCGCTGCACCTGTCCACCACCGTCACACGCGTGATCGGGCACGACCGCGTAGAGGCCGTCGAGGTAAGCCAGGTCGACGAGCATCTGGCGCCCATTGCCGGGACGGAGCGCATCGTTCCGTGTGACACACTGCTGCTTTCGGTGGGCTTGATTCCCGAGAACGAGCTTTCGGTGAGCGCGGGCGTTGAGCTTGACCCGCGCACGCGCGGCGCCGTGGTGGACCAGAGCCTGCAGACGGACGTGCCGGGAATCTTTGCCTGTGGCAACGTGCTGCACGTGCACGACCTGGCCGACAACGTAACAACCGAGTCCGAGAGGGCTGGCGCAGCTGCGGCGGCGTACGCGCTGGGCGGCGGAGCCGAGACGGACGCGGTCGCGGACACGGGCTGCGAGCTCACGGTCTCCCCCGCCGGCATTGCGGGCTACGCGCTGCCGGGACGCATTACGGCCGTGGCGCTCACCAAGCTCAACTTCCGCGTGCGCCGGCCAGTCGATGCCGCCCGCGTGCGTATTCTGGCTGGCAGCGAGGAACTGTTCGCAGGCAAGGTCCGTGCATTTAAGCCGAGCGTCATGGAAAGCTTCCCGCTGCCGGCGAAGGTGATTCAGCGCGCACTCGACCTAGGTGCTAGAGAGATTATTCTGTCTGTCGATCCCATTGAGGAGGCATAGCTCATGAGCACGAATGCGACCGAGACGCTGCGGTTCAACTGCACCACCTGCCCATCCGAATGCCTCCTGACCGTAGAGGTAGAGCGTGACGCAGACGGCGCCGTGGTAGAAGTGCGCTCCGTAACCGGCAACAGTTGCCCGCGCGGTGATAAGTTCGCACATCAGGAACTCATCTGCCCCATGCGCGTGCTCACCACCACCGTTGCCGTATCCGGCGGCGATGAGGCTCTGCTGCCCGTGCGCACCGCCGATGCCATCCCGCTGGCACTCCACGCCCAAGCCATGAACCTCATCCGTGGCCTAGTCGTCAACGCCCCCATCCGCATGGGCGACGTCGTGCTGGAGAACCTCCTCAACACGGGCATCGACCTCATCGCCAGCATGGACATCGACCCCGCCTAAGCAGCTAATTAAGGACGGGACTCTTTTAGCTACTTTTGCCCGCACGCTTGCTAGGCTGGTCATGCCAAGGAGTGTCCCGAAGTGCCGGCATAAAAGGAGCGTCCCTATGTGCCGGGCTTGGGATACCATGGTGGCAGCCTAGCGAAAGGATGTTTCATGGCACATGTCGATGACCAGCGCGTGGCGCGCGTGCTCGATGCGCTCGAGGCTCAGCACCCCGGCGCGCAGCTGCTTGTGAATGACCCGTGGTCGATCTACTATCTGACCGGGTTTTATGCCGATATGTTCGAGCGTTTTTGTGGCGTGCTGCTCGCGCGCAATGCCGAGCCGGTGATCCTAGTCAACGCCCTGCACCAGCTGCCAGAGTATGACAACGCCCGCGTTGCCTACCACACCGATACCGATATCGTGGCCGATGCCATCGCTCGCGAGATCGATCCGACCAAGCCGCTTGGCATCGACACTGTCATGCGTTCCGGCTTTTTGATGCCGCTCATGGAGCGCCATGCTGCGAGCGAGTTTTTCCTGGGCGACTTTGCCGTCACCGCCGCGCGCACCTACAAAGACGCCGCCGAGCAGGAGCTCATGCGCGTGTCCTCGGCCGCCAACGACGCCGTGATGGCCGATGCCATCAATCTCGTCCACGAGGGCGTGACGGAGCGCGAGATTGCCGACCAGATGCTCGGCCTGTATCGTAAGCACGGCTGCGAGGGCTTTAGCTTTACGCCCATCGTGAGCTTTGGCGCCAACGCCGGCGACCCGCATCATGAACCCGACGACACCGTGCTCAAACGTGGCGACGTGGTGCTGTTCGACATTGGCGGACGTCATCGCAACTACTGCTCGGATATGACACGCACATTCTTTTGGGGCGAGCCGGACGAGGAGACGGCACACATCTACGAAATCGTGCGCCGCGCTAACGAAGCCGCCGAGGCGCTCATCGCACCGGGCGTTCGCATGTGCGACCTGGACCGTGCCGCACGCGACGTGATCGAGGACGCTGGCTACGGCAAGTACTTTACGCATCGCCTGGGCCACTCGATCGGTCTGCAGGACCACGAGCCGGGCGACGTCTCGCTGGTCAACGAGCAGGTCGTAGAGCCGGGCATGACGTTCTCCATCGAACCGGGCATCTACCTCCCCGGCCGCACCGGTGTCCGCATCGAGGACCTTGCTCTGGTGACCGAGAACGGCGTCGAGATTCTCAACGCCTACCCCCACGATCCTGTCCGCCTAGACTAGCCAATGTGCCAAAGGGACAGTCCCTTTGGCACCTTCCGATTAGCTGCGCCACGAAAACGGCCTATCTACTACGTTAAACTCGCATGGGTCGACCATGCGGGTCTTTTTTAAAAAATGGCAAGCCCTTTACCTGCGATTTTGATTTCGCAATTCTCGGTATGGTCGAGGGTTACCGGTCAAACGTAGTAAATAGGCCCATTTCGTGGCAAGCGAGTCAACTCAGGGCACAGGGCAGCCAAAAAGCCCCGTCCCAAATTGACTGCTTTTGAGTTGCGGTGATATACGGACTGTTTGAGGCTCCTGGCTTGTAAAACAGTCCGCATTTCACCGCAACCGCTGAGGGGATGGGTTAGCGCAGCAGGCCGGCTACTTCGCCGGCTAGGGTGATGGTGCCGGCGGCTACGAAGGACTCGCCCGCGGCATCGAAGGCAGCGAGGGCCTCGGGCACGCTCGGATATACGCCCGCGAGCTTGTCGGCGTCCACCAGGGAGACAAGCTCCTGTGCGGGCAAGGCGCGATCGGAATCGGTCTGGGTTACGACCACGCGGGGGAACGCCGGAACCAGAACGTCAACGATACCCGCCACGTCCTTATCGGCCAGCGCGGCGCACAGCAGCGTGGGGCGATTCTCTACGCACGAATCGATCTCGTCCAGTGCGCTCACAAAGTTCTCGCAGCTCTGAGGGTTATGACAGGCGTCGATCAGCTTGAGCGGATTGGTTCCCAGCACATCAAAGCGACCCGGCGTGGGGCAGCCCATAAGCGACGCATCGAGCTTGTCATGATCGAGCTCGCGACCCAGATACCCCTCGCACAGCATAATCGCGCACGCGGCATTCTGCGGCTGATACGCCGGCTTGACCATGCTAGACGTATAGATCGCACGCGGCGTGGTGCAGCTAAACTCAACCGTGTCGCCCACATGTGCCGGCACCTTGGTCGTGGCATGGTTCACCACCAGCGGCACTATGCCGCACTCGCGACAACGTGCATCCATCACGCGCTGAACGCTCGCCTCGTGCGTGCCCTCGCCCAGCACAACCAGGCGTCCGGGCTTAATGACCGCAGCCTTCTCCCCCGCAATGGCCTCGAGCGTATCGCCCAAAATGCGTGTGTGATCGAGCCCAATGCCCGTAATGGCAACGGCGACGGGATCGGTCGCACTCGTGGCGTCCCAACGTCCGCCCATGCCGACCTCGAGCACAGCAACATCAACCGCAGCCTCGGCAAACACGACAAGTGCGGCAGCCGTCAGCAGGTCAAACGGTGTGATGGCATAGGCACGCTCCCCCGCCGCCACACGACGGGCATTCACGCGATGTCCCGCCTCAACAGCGGCGGAAACGCCACGGGCAAAGGCCTCATCGCTCACGACGCGCCCATCGACCTCCATGCGCTCGGGATAGCGCACCAGCTGCGGCGACGTATACAGCGCGGTCTTTAACCCCTCACCACGAAGGATGGCAGCCGAAAAACGCGTAGTCGAAGTCTTGCCATTGGTACCGGCAACCTGAATGCAATCAAAATACTCATCCGGACGCCCAAGCTCATCGAGCATATCGACAACCGTCTCGAGCAAAGGCCCAGCATCCCCAGAAATCCGCCCCGTGTCGGCAGCAAGCCCCACAGCCTCATCAAACGAAAGCAAATCAAACTCAAAAGGAACGGTATACAAGCCAGAACGCTTAGGCATTTTTAGAACCGCCATTCATAGAAAAATAAAACAGTATAG
Source organism: Collinsella sp. (assembly GCA_019419445.1). Classification (GTDB taxonomy): domain Bacteria; phylum Actinomycetota; class Coriobacteriia; order Coriobacteriales; family Coriobacteriaceae; genus Collinsella. Next base: position 6,979 of record DXZX01000040.1, on the reverse strand, counting down.
GTTGAGGATAGTCAGCGAAAACGCCTCTGATGAGCCAAGGTGCCGTGAAACAAGGGCGCATAGGGCTTATGCCCATGCGCCCGAAGTTGAACGGCAGATTGGCCATCAGAGGCGTTTGCAGCGTCGAGTCAGCCGCCGTTCGTTAGAACGGCGGAATAGGTGTCCGCAGCGGAGAGCAAAGCATCGGGACGCGCCCCCAAGTTAGACCTACGAGAAGTCAGCAACCTGAGCAGTCAGCGCCGCCAGGATCTCCTTGAGCTCAGCTGCACGGTCCCTCTTCTTCTGGACCACCGCGGGCGCGGCCTTGGCCACAAAGCCCTCGTTGGCCAGCGTCTTCTCGCAGCCGGCGAGCTCCTTCTGAGCCGCGGCGATCTCCTTCTCCAGGCGCGCCTTCTCGGCCGAAAGATCGACCTTGCCTTCGAGCACCACAAAGGCCTCGACGCCGCTATCGACCACGGCAATGCTCACAGCCGGCTTCTCGACGTCGGTACCCATGACCAGCGAAGCGGTGTTTGCCAGCGGCTCGATGGTCGAGCGCAGGCTCTCGAGCTTCTCGATGTCCTCGGCACCGGCACGCACGACCACGTCGAGCTCGGCCTTGGGGCTCAAGCGATAACGAGAACGGGTGGCGCGGGCGGCAGACACGACGGTGCGGCACAGCTCAAACGCGCGTTCGGCAGGCTCATCGACGTACTTGGCGTAGTCGGCGGGCTCGGGCCACTTGGCGATCATGAGCGCCTCGGCGCGGTTCACGTTGCCCTCGGCGTCCAGGTCGAGCACACTCGCCGGCATGTTATCCCAGATCTCCTCGGTAACAAACGGCATGAGCGGGTGCATCAGGCGAATGGAGGTATCGAGCACAAAGATCAGGTTGCGCTGGGCCTGCAGACGGCCCTCGCCCTTCAGGCGGGCCTTGGTGACCTCGACGTACCAATCGCAGACCTCGTTCCAGAAGAACTGCTGCACGCCGCGGGCCATGTCGCCAAAGGTGTAGTTCTCGATGCCCTCGGTGACCATCTTCACGGCCTTGGCCAGGCGGCTGAACATCCAGGCGTCGGCCGGCGTCTCCACGACGGGCTCACCGGGCGTGTAGCCCTCCATGTTCATGAGCAGGAAGCGGCTGGCGTTCCAGATCTTGGTCACAAACGACTTGGCCTGGTCGGTGCGCGGGCTGTCGATGAGCTTCTTGGTCTTCTTGTCGATGTTCGCGTCGAACTTAACATCCTGGTTGTTGGTGCACAGCGTGAGCAGGTTGTAGCGCATGGCGTCGGCACCGTACATGCCAATGAGATCCATGGGGTCAACGCCGTTGCCCTTGGACTTGGACATGCGGCTGCCGTCCTTGGCAAGGATCGTCGGGTAGATGACGACGTCCTTAAACGGCACCTCGTCCAGGAAATACAGCGAGCTCATGACCATGCGGGCGACCCACAGCGCGATGATGTCACGTGCGGTGACGAGCGCCGTCGTGGGGTGATGGCCCTCGAGCAGCTCCGGCTTTTGCGGCCAGCCCTGCGTGGCGAAGGTCCACAGCTGCGAGCTGAACCAGGTGTCCAGCACGTTCTCGTCCTGATGCACGTGATGGCCGCCGCACTTGGGGCACACGTCGGTGTCCTCGGTGAGGGCGTCCTCCCAGCCGCAGTCCTCGCAGTAGAACACGGGGATGCGGTGGCCCCACCACAGCTGGCGGCTGATGCACCAGTCCTTGAGGTTCTCCATCCAGGTGGTGTAGGTCTGCGTCCAGCGCGCGGGGTGGAAGGTGACCTTGCCGGAGTTAACGGCGTCGAGTGCCGGCCCCTTGAGCTTGTCGACGGCGACGAACCACTGCTCCGACAGCCACGGCTCCAGGGCGGAGTCGCAACGGTAGCAGTGCATGACGGAGTGGTCGAGCTCTTCGACGTGGTCGAGCAGGTCGTGCTCCTCGAACCACTTAATGACGGCCTCGCGGCACTCGTCGCGGTTCATGCCGGTGAACTCGCCGTAGCCCTCGACGACCACCGCGTGCTCGTCGAAGATGTTGATCTGCGGCAGGTCGTGGGCCTGACCCATGGCGTAGTCGTTGGGGTCGTGAGCAGGGGTGACCTTGACGAAGCCGGAGCCAAAGTTGGCGTCGACATGCCAATCCTCAAAGATGGGGATCTCGCGGTCGACGATGGGGAGCTTGACGGTCTTGCCCACGAAGGCGGCCTTCTCGGGGTCCTTCGGGGAGACGGCAACGCCCGTGTCGCCGAGCATGGTCTCGGGGCGCGTGGTGGCGACGACGATGTAGTCCTGGCCGTTGACCGGCTCGGTCAGCGGGTAGCGCAGGTGCCACAGGTGGCCCTTCTCGTCCTTATACTCGGCCTCGTCGTCCGAGATGGCGGTGGTGCAGTTGGGGCACCAGTTGACGATACGCTTGCCACGGTAGATCAGGCCGTCGTGGTACCAGTCGCAGAAGACCTTACGCACGGCCTGGGCGTAATCCTCGTCCATGGTGAAGCGCTCGTTGTCGAAGTCGACGGAGCAGCCCATGCGCTTGATCTGCTCGACGATGATGCCGCCGTACTCGTGGGTCCAATCCCAGCAAGCGTCGACAAACTTGTCGCGGCCGATCTCCAGGCGGCTGATACCCTCGCTCTTGAGCTTCTTGTCGACCTTAGTCTGCGTGGCGATACCGGCGTGATCGGTGCCCAGCACCCAGCGCGTGGACTTGCCGCGCATGCGGGCCATACGGACGATGGCGTCCTGGATGGAGT
>DXZX01000040.1:0-4234 GCA_019419445.1 Collinsella sp. | reverse complement strand
GCTTGCCGGTCACGTTGGGAGGCGGAATGGTGACGGTGCAGTCGCCCACGCCCTCACGGCGCTTATAGTAACCGCCGTCGAGCCACTTCTGCAGGATCGCCGGCTCGTTGGTCGACGGATCGTAATTCTTGGGCATCTCTTCCATATATCTCTCCCTTGCCCGTCGGGGAGGAATGTAGGCCCGATTTTCGCTCGGTCAAGTCCTGGGCTCGCTCGAAGACCACATTAAGTGGTCTTCGGCTCGTGCGGAATCTACGAAAATCGGGCCTACATTCCTCCCCTTAGGTATCGATTACTTCAGTCTGATATGACTTCGCTGAGGCTTAAACAAACACAAAGAATAACACAGGTAGTTGGGGTTATTGCGTATATATACAATAGCCTCCGACCGCGGATGGTCGGAGGCTATTTGCAAGCACGTTTTTGGCAGGTTTACCCGTAGATGCGCTGGGGCTGTTCTTCGCCCTTAACCGCCGCTTCGGTTACGACGACCTTGGCTACCCCCTCCTCGCTGGGGAGGTCGAACATCGTCTGCTGCAGCACGTCCTCGCAGATGGCGCGCAGGCCGCGGGCGCCGGTCTTGCGAGCAAGCGCCATGCGGGCGATCTCGTGCAGGGCCGCATCCTCAAACTCAAGATCGACATCCTCGAGCTGGAACATCTTGCGGTACTGACGCACCACGGCGTTCTTGGGCTCGGTCAGGATCGACACCAGATCGTCCTCGTCGAGCGCCTGCGTCTGGGTGACGACGGGCGTACGGCCCACGAACTCGGGTATCATGCCAAAGGCATTAAGATCCTGCGGGAGCACCTGGCGCAGCAGGTCGTTCTCGTCGACCGAGGTGGGGCCGGCGATCTCGGAGTTAAAACCAACGCCCTTGTTGCCCACGCGGTCAGCGATGATCTTGTCCAGACCCACAAAGGCACCGCCGCAGATGAACAGGATGTTGGTCGTGTCGATCTGCAGCAGCTCCTGCTGGGGATGCTTGCGGCCGCCGGTGGGCGGAACGCTGGCCACCGTGCCCTCAAGAATCTTAAGCAGCGCCTGCTGAACACCCTCGCCCGAAACATCGCGGGTAATGGAGAGGTTCTCGGCCTTGCGGGCGATCTTGTCGATCTCGTCCACATAGATAATGCCCACCTGCGCGCGCTCAATATCGCCATCGGCGGCGTTGATGAGCTTGAGCAGGATGTTCTCCACGTCCTCGCCCACGTAACCAGCCTCGGTGAGCGCGGTAGCGTCGGCAATGGCAAACGGCACCTCGAGGATGCGTGCGAGCGTCTGGGCCAGCAGTGTCTTGCCGGTACCAGTGGGGCCGAGCAGCAAAATGTTGGACTTGGCGAGTTCCACCTCGTCCATATCGTCGTCAAACTGGCCGCCCGTGCCCGATGCCTCGCCAAAGGCGGACACCGCGGCACCGCCCTCGATCACGCGACGGTAGTGGTTGTACACGGCCACCGACATGGCACGCTTGGCGTCCTCCTGGCCCATGACATAGGCCGAAAGCTCGTCATAGATCTCGTGCGGCGTCGGCACGTGCGTGATGACCTGACGGTCGTCCTCGAGCTCAAAGCCCTCGGCCTCGGGGTCAACGGCAGGCTGGGACGCAGCCTGGCCGTGATCGTTGAGGAAACCCGGAAGATTGCCGTTGCGGGCGGCGTCCATAAAGTCCGAAGCCAGCGACTCCTCAAGGATTTCGGAGCAGGCGGCGACGCACTCGTCACAGATAAAGATGTTGGTCGGGCCCTTAACAAGGCGGCGAACCTGACCCTGCTCTTTTCCGCAGAAGGAACAACGGATGGGGTTGCCGTTCTCGTCAAAGTTGTCCTGCATGTTACCGGCCATCCTAGGCGTCCTTCGCAGCGAGGTCGCGCGAGGTGACGATACGGTCGATCAGGCCGTAGTCGAGGGCCTCGGCAGCGGTCAGGTAGTTGTCGCGCTCGGTGTCGGCCTGGACCTTCTCGATCGGCTGGCCCGAGGCATCGGACAGGATCTGGTTGAGCTCGCGGCGGGTCTTCTTGATCTCCTCGGCCACGATCTCGATCTCGGTCTGCTGACCTTGAGCACCGCCGCTGGGCTGGTGAATCATGACCTTGGAGTGCGGCAGGCAGAAGCGCTTGCCCTTGGCGCCGGCCGAAAGCAGCACGGCAGCCATAGACGCGGCCATACCGACGCAGATGGTGGAGACCTGCGGCTTGATGAAGTTCATGGTGTCAAGAATCGCCAGGCCAGAGTAAACCTCGCCACCGGGCGAATTGATGTAGAGCGAGATATCCTTCTCGGCATCCTGGCTCTCAAGATGCAGCAGCTGGGCAACGACCAGGTTGGCGCTGACGGAGTTGATCTCCTCGCCCAAGAAGATGATGCGGTCGTTGAGCAGGCGCGAATAGATATCGTAGCTGCGCTCGCCGCGCGGCGTCTGCTCGATAACGTATGGCACGAGGGCGGAATCGAACTTAGCGATCATACGCATCTCCATTTCTCTTACGGACCAATAGTGGCTCTAGACAAACGTACGGTGCCCGCATGCTATGCATTGGCTGGCACCGTACGAAGCAACCGGATAACCGGCTTATAACTTTACCCCATCACGGGCACATACATGCGCTCGCGTGCAAGGTGGCGAGAATTACTCGGCGTCCTTGGCGGTCTCGTCGACCTCAGTCACCTTGGCGTTCTCGACCAGGTGATCGACGGCCTTGGAGCGACGGATGGACTCGCGGACGGCAGGCATGCGGCCATCGGCGATGAACTCGGCCTTGGAAGCCTCGACGTCCTTGACGCCAGCCTTCTCGAACTCGGCGTTGATGTCGTCCTCGGTGACCTCAATCTTGAGCTCACGGGCGAGAGCGTCGAGCGCCAGGGACTCACGGGCAACGTCGTTGGCCTGCTTGTGCAGGTCGCCGATGAACTGCTCCATGGTCAGGCCGGAAGCGCGCAGCCAGGTGTCCAGCGTCATGCCGCGGGCAGCGAGGTTGGACAGGAAGTTCTGGCCAAGCTCCTCAAAGACGGACTGCTCGTAGTCGGCGTCCATCTCGTCGAGCTGCAGGCGCTCGGCGAGAGCGGAGACGCAACGGTTCTCCTTCTCGGCCGGGAGGCGGGAAGCCTTGTCCTGCTCGATCTCGATCTTGATGGCGTCGCGCATAGCGTCGATGCTGTCGAAGCCAAAGTCAGACTTGACGAGCTCGTCGGTGAGCTCGGGGGTGTTGCGGACCTTGATGCCCTTGACGGTGACCTCGACGGTGTGGGTCTCGGCCTCCTCGCCCTCCTCGGCCTCGTCGGTCCAGGTGACGGACTTGACGTCGTCAACGTTGGCGCCGATCAGAGCCTCGTTGAACTCGGCGGGGTTGCTGTCGCTACCGGCGATGAGCATACGGCCCTCGGCGGCAAAGTTGTCGGCGTTCTCGACGGCCTTGAGGTCGACGGTAACGTAGTCCTCGGACTCGACAGCGCGGCCCTCGACGTCCTCGAAGGTGGCACGGTAGTTGAGGAGCATCTCGACCTGGTTGTTGATCTCGGACTCGGTGACCTCCGCAGGGGGCATCTCGATCTCGACAGCGTCGAAGGAGGAGAGCTCAGCGGCGGGACGCAGGGAGAACTCGACGGTGTAGGTGTAGTCCTCGTGATCCTTGGCGAGGTCGAGCTCCTTGTAGTCACCGCTCTTGGTGGGGACGATGTCCAGCTCGTTGAGGACGGCGGGCTCGTTGGCGGCGATCAGGTCGTTGGTGGCCTGAGCGAGGGTAGCCTCGGCGCCAAGAGCGGAATCGATGACCGGACGGGGAGCCTTGCCGGCACGGAAGCCCGGGAAGCGGTACTTCTTGGCGGTGTCCTTGTAGGCCTTCTTGATCGCGGCGTCGACGTCGGCGGCCGGGATGGTGACCGTAGCGGTGAGCTTGGCGTCCTTGACGTCAGAAGCGGTGATGTTCAACACGTTCCTCCTCATACTGCCCAGCTTATCTGAGGTGCTGGTACCTTTATGCAACAAAGAGTCGCGACGGCCGAAGCCGACGCAGATGCGTTGGTGCGGGCGAAAGGACTCGAACCTTCACGGGAATCCCACCAGAACCTAAATCTGGCGCGTCTACCAATTCCGCCACGCCCGCATGAGCGCACAGATTAGGAATGATAGCAGATACGAACGACAAGCGCACGCACACCTTTTACAGGCTCACGACCTCACCACGAGTGCAAAAGGCGGGACGAGTTGCCCCGCCCCGCCCATTACGACTTGTTC
>DXZX01000004.1:74282-102342 GCA_019419445.1 Collinsella sp. | reverse complement strand
TGTCCGCGCTGGGCTTGATCATCTTCGAGACGGCGCCGACCACGCAGTCGACCCCCAGGCCGGAAAGCCTCTTCTGCAGGTCGAAGCCCGTGACCCCGGACTCGTACACGCACCTGGCCCTGGGGTCCACGGAACGGACCCACTCCGCGACGGCGCCGGCGTCGTAGCCGAAGGTCGCGGCACGTACCTCCCCGGTCATGACGTCGAGGGAGACGGCCTTTATCGAGCGGGCGTGGACGTCGAGGCCGATGAAGGTGGTAGTATCGAGCATGGGAGCCCCTTCCATGAATGCGGCGTGGCCGCCACGGTTGGATTAGACACTCACCATTGTCGGCCTAATCCGCGGTCTTTCATGCAGCAGGGGCTCTCAATGTTTTTATGTCCTGCTCATATCGTCTCTGCCGGCAGTTTAGGAACGTCCCTAACTGCCGGCTCGGGAACGACAAAGCGCTAGTTCACTTCGACGGGTTTGGCGCCGGGGTAGCGCTCCTCAAAGTCTAGGCGGTACTTATTGTCATTGGTGCCCGCCACGTTGTCGCGCGACAGCGGCGCCACGATCTCATTCTTGTGATCCGCAGGCTTGGTGTATTTCAGGCTGATCTCCCAGGCATCACAGATTGCGTCAATGCGGTGATCCAGGTCGTCATACAGGGCAACGATGTCTTTCCAGGAACTGTAGTTCTTAGAGCTCGTCGGGACGTCCAGGTCCTCGACGATGTCGTAATACTGCTCGATGGTGTCCTCTGTGCGCTCGGCGACGTCGGCGAGATTTTGACGGGTGGTGCGATCTTCTTCCAGATAGCTGCCGTTGAAGTTCTGCGCGCAGCCACGGACGTAGTTGTCGAGGTCTTCGAGCAAGTCGTAGTATTCGCTCAGTCGGCGGTAGAGGTTCTGCTCGGAGAGCGTTGCTTCGCCGCCATCCTCGTCGTCATCGTCATCATCGTCGTACAGGCTGTTGGGATCGCCGAGAGGCTTTAGGTCATCGTCGTCGACGTCATGGTGCAGCTTAGCTACCTCGGCAGTCGTCTGCGTGGCGGCGTTGTCGAAAGGCTTGATCACAAAGAAAACGACCAGGGCGATGATGATTGCCACCAGCACAACGATAACGGCGATAAGCGGCCCGGCGCCGCTCTTTTTGGGAGCGGGGGTCTGTGGCGAAGCGGGCGCGTATGCGGGAGCCGGCTGCTGTTGGGGCGAGCCGCTCGCGATGGGTATGCGCTGCGTGGTCTCGACGGCCGCGGGGCTTGCGGCGGGGTCGGGGCGATAGGCGAGGGGGTCGTCCGCCTTGGCTTGCGGCGCATCAAGGGAGCCGGTCTGCTCAAAAGCGGGCTGGCTATCGCTCGCGGTTGTTTGCTCAACGGGTGCACCGCACGAGGTGCAGAACTTGGCATTATCTGCAAGAAGCTTGCCGCACGAGGCGCAATACCGAGACATTGCCACTCCTTTCGCCACATTTCAATGCAATACGACGATTATACCCAGCGTCCAAAATTCCCCATCATAAGTTGCGGTGAAATAGGGACTGTTTGGCGGTCTCAGAGCTTCAATCAGTCCCTATTTCACCGCAACTTTGGAAAGGCACCTTTAGCCATTGGGGACGCACCGAGCACTGGGGTATCATGGCTTGGTTGATATATCTGCATTTACGCGCCTTGTAGGAAGGGGCTGCGCCCATGGCTTTTGAGCCCGCTCAACATAGCTTCATTACGCTCGAGGGTGTCGATGGCGCCGGTAAATCTACGCAGGCGCGCCTGCTTGCCCGTGCGCTCGAGCTCGCTGGCTACCAGGTTGTGAGCCTGCGCGAGCCGGGCGGTACCGCCATCAGCGAAAAGATCCGTGCTCTGCTGCTCGACCCTGCCAATACGGCGATGGGCGACACCTGCGAGTTGCTGCTCTACGAGGCGGCACGCGCTCAGTTGGTGCACGAGGTCATCGCGCCCGCCCTTGCTGCCGGCAAGGTGGTCCTGTGCGATCGCTTCTACGATTCCACGACCTGCTACCAGGCGTTTGCCGATGGCCTCGATCGTCAGATGGTGCGCGATGCCAACAACCTGGCCGTCGCGGGTACGCACCCGGCGCTCACGCTCGTCTATCACATCACGCCCGAGCAGGCGGCGCTGCGCATGGCAGCCCGTGGCGCGGCAGATCGCATGGAGGCTAAGGGCATGGCCTTCCAAGAGCGTGTCTACCAGGGTTTTTGCGCAATTGCCGCCGAGGAGCCAAACCGCGTAAAGCTCATCGACGCGACCGCGTCCATCGAGGACGTATTCGCACAGACGGTCGAGCAGGTTCGCGCCTACGGCCTCGACATTTCCCAGGATGCCGTCACCGCCGCGCTTGCCCAGGAGGCCGAGTAACATGGCCCCCGCTCAGGCAAGCCTGCTGGCCAAGCTTGACACCCAACAGCGCGTGCGCGACTTTTTGACCAATGCCGTCGCCAGCGGTCGCGCATCGCACGCCTACCTGTTTTTGGGCGCGCCCGGCGCGGGCAAGCTCGACGCCGCGTGGGCGCTCGCCCAAGCCTTCCTGTGCGAGCAGGATGGCTGCGGCTCATGCGATAGCTGCGTGCGCGTCGCCCGCCATACGCACCCCGACGTGCACTATTACACGCCCGAGAGCGCCACGGGCTACCTTATCGCCCAGACACGCGAGCTGCTCGACGACGTGCCCCTGGCGCCCATCCGTGCCAAGGCCAAGGTCTACATCATTGACCGTGCCGAGCAGCTGCGCGCCAACACCGCCAACGCATTGCTCAAAACTCTCGAGGAGCCGCCCGAGGGCGTTATGTTCATCCTGCTGGGCACCTCGGCAGACGTGATGCTGCCCACTATCGTGAGTCGTTGCCAGTGCGTGCCGTTTCGGCTGGTATCGCCCGCCGTCGCCGCGCAGGCCGTGAGCCGCGCCACCGGTCAGGACCCTGCGCGTTGCCGCATGGCCGTCGCCGTGGCGGGAAGCCCCACGCGTGGCATCGAGTTCCTCAAGAGCGCCGAGCGCCAGGACGCCCGCCGTCAGATGGTTCGCGCCATCGATTCGCTTATCGCCGCCGACGAGGCCGACGTGCTCAGCCGCGCCAAGTCACTCATCGTCGCCGTTAAGGCGCCGCTCGCCGAGGTCAAGTCCACACAGGAAAAGGTGCTCGAGCAAAACGCCGACTACCTGTCGCGTGGAGCATTGAAGCAGCTTGAGGACCGCAACAAGCGCGAACTCAACGCGCGCGAGCGTTCGGGTATCATGGAAGCGCTGGCGAGCGCGCGGACGCTCATGCGCGACGTGCTGCTGACGCTTCAGGACAAGGCAGCCGACGTGGTGAACGAAGACGTGCGCGACACGATCGGTCGGCTTGCCGTCGCGACCAATGTTGCGGGTGCCACACGGGCGCTCGAGGCAGTCGCGACCGCCGAGCGCAACATCGCCAGAAACGTTACTCCCCAGCTGGCCATCGAGGTCATGCTGTTCGATATCAGGAAGGCACTGAAATGCCGTTAGTCGTACCCGTTAAGTTTACCTACGCCTCGCGCGACCTGTGGTTTGACCCGCAGGATCTGGATATCCTCGAGGCAGACTACGCTATCTGCTCCACCGAGCGCGGAACCGAGATCGGCCTGGTTACGGCCGATCCCTTCGAGGTGCCGCAAGACGAGATCGGTCAGCCGCTCAAGCCCGTGCTGCGCGTGGCGAGCGACATCGACCTGCAGCTTGCTGACGACCTGGCCATCCAGGGCGACGAGGCCATGGTCGACTTCCGCCGCCTGGTCAAGGAGCTCGACCTCGAGATGAAGCCGGTCGGCGTCGAGTACCTGTTTGGCGGCGAGAAGGCCGTGTTCTACTTTGCGGCCGAGGAGCGCGTCGATTTTCGTCAGCTCGTCAAGGACCTGTCCTCGACGCTTCACATTCGCGTCGACATGCGCCAGATCGGCGTGCGCGACGAGACCCGCCTGGTGGGCGGCTATGCCCAATGCGGACAGGAGCTCTGCTGCACGCGCTTTGGCGGACAGTTTGAGCCCGTCTCGATTCGCATGGCAAAAGAGCAGGACCTACCGCTCAACTCGTCCAAGATCAGCGGCGTATGCGGCCGCCTGATGTGCTGCCTGCGCTATGAGTTCGAGGCGTACAAGGACTTTAAGAGCCGTGCGCCCAAAAAGAAGACGCTCATCGATACGCCGCTTGGCAAGGCGCGTATTCAGGAGTATGACACGCCGCGTGAGCAGCTGGTGCTGCGCCTGGAGAACGGCAAGGTCTTTAAGGTCAACCTAGCCGATATGACGTGCTCGGAGAGCTGCAAAAAGAAGGCTGCCGAGCAGGGCTGCAACTGCCGCCCCGACTGCGTGACGCGTGACGTGCTCGAGCGCATCGAGTCGCCCGAGATGCGCCTGGCGCTCATGGAGCTCGACCGCGAGAACGGCGTCGACGTGGGCGATGGCCTGTCGAGCGCCGACCGTCTTGCCGGCACGTCGATGCCCAAGCGCCGTCGTCGCGATGCCGATTCCGATGCCCGCGCTGCTCAGAGCCAGGGCGAGGGCCGTGGCCGCGGAAAGGGCCGTGGTAAGGCCGAGACACCCGAGGCCGAGGAGGCCGCCGGTGGCCGTCGTCGTCGCAAGCGCGCGGGCTCGGGCGATGCTACCGAGGCTGCAGCCGCAGGCAAGAACTCCTCTCGCGAGCGCGAGGTTCAGCAGCCCCAGCAGCAGAATCGCGGCGGCGGCATGAACCCCACACGTCGCCGCCGCCGTCATCTGTCGAGCGAGGAGCGCGAGGACGCCTTCCGCGCCGCAGCTGCTCGCGAGGCTGGTGCCGCCCCCAAGGGTGGTTCGGGTTCCGATGCGCCTGCCGACAAGGGTGGCAAGTCACGTGGCGAGGAGGAGCGCGCGCCGCGTCCGCGCCGTCGCCATTCCTCGGGCGCGCAGCAGAAGCCCTCAGTGCCCTCCGTGGCCGATCAGGTCTCGGATGGCGAGGTCAAGGTCACGCGCCGTCGTCCCGGAGATGGCGGGGGAGCGGCTGCCAAGGCTTCGCGTGGCGCCGCTCGCGACGAGCGCGAGCCGCGCGAGGATCGCGGTGGCGAGGGCTCGGCCGACCAGGGTCAAAAGCGCCGTCGCCGTCGCCGTTCCCGCAAGCCGCGCCAGGATGGTGGCGAGGGCTCGACCCCGTCTTCGTCCGCACCACAACCGCCCGCCGGCGAATAACGCCCGCGAGCGGATTTAGCTCGCCTTGCCCCGAGCGCATCGGGGTATCATAGCGCCGAATCAACAACCCTCCCTGCGACCGAACGTAGGGAGGGTTGTGTCTTGAAGAGCCGTTTGAACATATTGAGCCGTCTGCAGGGTGCCGGTGCCCTACCGTTTGCGGACGAATTACTACCGTTTGCCGAGCGGGTGGCACGCGAGGCGCTCGAGGCATTGTCGCCAACACGATGTGCCGGCTGCGAGCGCGCCGGTACGCTTATTTGCCAAGACTGCCTGGCTGCGCTCACGCTCATCGACCCACGTCATAGCTGCACCCGATGCGGCGCCCCGTTTGGGGATTTGCTGTGCACTGAGTGTTCGGTCGAGAGCACGTCCTCGGCAATGGCGGAGGCGCTCGATCGCTGCCTGGCGTGCGCCGTCTATGCGCATCCGCTGCCGCGCATCATTAAAGCGTACAAGGATGCGGGCGAGCGACGTCTGGCTCCGTATCTGGCGGAGCTGCTCTACGACACCGCCCTGCATGCCCAGGTCGTAGCGCCCGATCGCTACGGAGGTGTGCTGTCCGGTGCGGATGCGGTGGTGTTTGTGTCTGCGACGGCGGCAGCGTTTCGGCGGCGTGGTTTTGATCATATGGAGGCCATTGCGCGCCCATTTTGCGAGCTGTCGGGTGTTCCCCTGCTCGATGCTCTCGTCAAGTACGGGCATGGCGACCAGCGCGAACTCGGTCGTGAGGAGCGCCGCGAGCGTGCCCAAGGCATGTACGAGACGGTTGAGGATGTGCGGGGCAAGCGCCTGCTGCTTATCGACGACGTTATCACCACGGGTGCGACGATGGCAGCGGCTTCGGCGGAACTCAAGCGCGCCGGTGCCGCGGCCGTTGATGGCCTCGCTATCGCACGCGTTTGGTAGGGGTGGTTCAGATGGCAATAAAGATCGGGCAGCGTGGCAAGCCTGCAAGCGAGCAGCTGGCTGCTTCCGTAATTCTGACGGGTGCCTCGGCGCTGCGCATGATGCGCGCCGAGCGCCGGCAGATGGGCTACATAAGCTGGAAGGACCTCGATTCCGATGAAGAGCGCCGTGTGCTGCGCACGTCGTCGCCCTCGACCGAGGACATCTATCTTCCCGACTTGGTGCGGATTGGGGCCGCAAGCGGCGAGGTGCAAGAAGATCTTTGCTTGCTGGTGGGATCTGCGGCGCAGCGCCGCCGCATGCCTGGCGTGGGCTGGTCCGTATGCTCCGGGTTGCCCGCCGGCTCGATTCTAGAGGTGGAACCGGGGGTGTGCAGTCTATCTCCCGAGGCCCTTTGTGTTGTCGTCGCCCGCGAGGTCGGCTGTATCCAGGCATTTGCCCTGGCCCAGGAGCTGTGCTCTAAGATTTCGCTGAGTGATCGCGGGAAGTATCTGCCTCCCTACACCTCGCCCGTTACGAATAAGCTTGCAAAGGACAAGGACCAGCCAGCAGACGTGGGCTACTTTGAGGTTGAGCCGGTGCTGACGCCCGATCGTCTGGCAGATTACCTCGCGGTATGCAAGGGGAATGCGGCCAAACAACTGCAGCGTCTGTGTCCCTACTTGTCAGAAAACCTGCGCTCGCCCATGGAGTGCATCATGCTCGCTCTGTTTTCGCTTCCGTTTTCCTATGGCGGATTTGCCTGCGGTCCCTTTAAGACCGACTACAAGATTGAGTTCGATGACCGCGCGCAGGCAATCTCGGGGATGCCGCATGCAGTTTGCGATGCGTATCAGGAAGCAGCCCGGTTTGACCTGGAATACAACGGTGAGCTGGGTCATTCCTCCCGGAGGGGACGTATCCATGATGAAAAACGCAACACGGGCTTGATTACTATGGGAATCGAGGTCGCGACGGTCAACAACGAAATGCTCTGCGACATGGAAGCGATGGAAGCGCTCGCATGGCGCATCCACCAGCGTATGGGTAAGCGATATCAGAATCGCGTAGAGGCTCGTCGAAAGAGGCAAGATGCTCTGCTGAATACGCTCCGAGCGTGCTTTGGGCTCAAGCCAGCGTAAAACTATGGCTTTATAGGGGGTCTGTTTATATGCTCTGTGCAAAAAACGGCAAATATGAGTACTGTTACTAGATTAGTGACAGCAAAAACAAAGAAGCTTGGGCCGAAAATCTGGATTCAGCGAAGAGATAATAAACGAATGTGGAATATCTTGGCGCCAAGCAGGCTGTGCGGAACTCAAAAAGGGCTCGTGAGGCGGAAATACGCTGCTACTAAATTGGTAGCAGTACTCATATTTGCCGTTTTTTGCACACGGCACCCTGAGACGGGTGCCCCGGAGCTCCCCGTGGGGGAGCTCCGGGCTTCATGGGGGCACGAATAGCCCGCTCCGACCTGCGAAATCTGTACTCGCGATGCGAATGACGCCCCTAACCTTAAACTTTAGCTTGAACTTAGCTATAATGCGCTTCGTTCCTACCAGGCTGTGGTTGCGGACGGACGAAATGCCCGTCCTAGTCCAAGACAGACGCGGTCAAAGGGATCCACGTAAGCGACCGCGTGCGCGCGGCGCGATCATGGCGCGTCCTAGATGTAAGCCGCACCGTCCGTTCTACTTTCTTTGGGGCAATACCGCCTCGCGGGCGAGCGGGCCAGTCGTGAAGGTGGCTGCGGCCTCCCGAGCAAACACCCCGGTGCGCAAGTGTGGGGTCAAATACCAGGTCAGCTGGTGGGAACAACCTGATATTCCGCGCAACGCACGGATCGTATACGACACAGAAGGCAGGGTAGTGGACATGGTGAGGGGCAGCTTGATGCACGCGGCTCGGTTAGGTGCTGGGACCGCAGCGGTCATTGCCGTTTTGGGCCTGAGCGGATGCGCGTTCAACCCGCTGTCTACGTTCACGACTCCCACGATCGACCAGATCGAGTACGAGACCGTCACGCCCACGGTGTCGGACGATGCCCTGGTCACTCCCGGAACCCTGACGGTCGCCCTCGATACTTCCGATGCGCCGCAGGCAATGCAAGGCGCCGACGGCGAGCTTACGGGGTATGCAGTCGACGCTGCCCGCGCCCTCGCAAGCCGCATGGGCCTTAAGGTCGCCTTTGTCGATGCGTCCTCGGCAGGTTCCGCGCTCGGCGACAAAAAGGCTGATATCTTTATCGGCGAGATCAACTCCACGGACGGGGACGTTAGCTCGCTCGGCACCTGCCTGTACGATGCCGCTTCCGTGTTCGGTAAAACCAGTGATGGTGGGTCGCTAAGCGTTTCCACCGATACCCTTAACACGTCTACTCTAGGTGTCCAGATGTCCTCGGCCTCGCAGGAGGCGCTTGCTAAGCAGAGCATCACTGCCAACCAAAAGACCTACTCCAACATCAACGAGTGCTTTGAGGCACTCGAGTCCGGCGAGGTCGACTATGTAATCTGCGACTCCACGGCCGGCGGCTACCTTGCACGCCTGATGAGCGAGGTCTCCTATGCCGGTTCGCTCGAGGCGCCCTCGACGCTTGGTGTTGCGGGCCTCTCGTCCAATGACGAACTGTGCCGTGCCGTGAGCGATGCCCTCGACGGTATTACAGCCGACGGCACGCTCGAGGCGGTCCACTCTGTCTGGTATGGCAGGATGCCCTACGACCTCACCACTAAGACGGTTTCGGGCGCTAACGTGCAGCCGGGCGACTCTGAGTCCAGTGAGACCGCATCCTCCGGCAGCGAGTCCTCCGATTCCAACAATGAGACCGCATCCTCCGAGGACAAATCGTCCAGCCAGGAAGGCACCATCACCGACGACGACATTAACAAACTTAATAGCTAGTTATTGCTAGGGGTGGTGTCTCCTATACGTTGGAAAGGACGCCTCTTCACGGTTTCAACACGCACTGCCGGGCTTCCCCAATAGGGGAGCCCGGCTTTTTCATCCCTATAAAACCAGCAGGTCAAAGCCAATTTTCGGGACCAAATACAAAGTCGCCGGCTCCCTCCTATAGCGCACTTTGCCACAGAAAAGTGCGAGACTTCGGTATGCGGTATCAAGCAATCGTTATTCGGGTCTTTGGGAATCCGCGTGATTAAATGCACGGCAATGGGTACATAGCCAGTACAGTAAGTCCCCGAGGCAGATTGGAGCCACGTATGGATATCAAGGTTTCTGGACGCAAGACGACGGTAACCGATGCTCTGCGTGCGCATGTGGATGAGAAGATCGGCGAGGCGCTCAAGGTTTTCGATATCGAGCCCATGACGGTCGACGTTGTACTTCGCTATGAGAAGAACCCCTCGAACCCCAACCCGGCAATCGTCGAGGTTACGGTTCGCGCCCGCGGTTCGGTGATTCGCGTTGCCGAGCACGGTGCAGATATGTACGCCGCCATCGACCTCTCCGCCGATAAGGTCACCCGCCAGCTGCGCAAGTTCAAGACCAAGGTTGTGGACAACCGCCAGGGTGGTGCCAGCGCAGCGGATGTTGCACCGGTCGAGCGTGTCGAGGATCTGGCCGACCTGCTGCTGCCCGAGGAGGACGACGACCTGCTCGTCCGCGAGAAGGTCATCGATGTCACCCCGATGACTGAGGAGCAGGCGCTGGTGCAGACCGATCTGCTGGGCCACGACTTCTACGTGTTCGAGAACGCGACGACTGGCCTCATCAATGTGGTGTATCACCGTAAGAATGGTGGATATGGCATCATCAAGCCCCGCATCGAAACACTTGACGAGTAAAATACGTTAACTTGCATGAGTTAACGGTTGGCGGCCATCCCATGCGGGTGGCCGCCTTTTTACGTAAGGAGTCGCTTTGATGGACAAGGCCGCATCTACCGGTCATTCGGACCGTTGCCGCATCGTCGTCGATACCTGCTGCGACTTTAGCCCCGAGGTCGCCGCGAACCTCGATGTCGATATCCTGGGTTTCCCCTTCATTATCGATGGCGAGGAGCGCACGGATGACATCTGGTCGAGCATCACGCCCAAGGAGTTTTACGACCGCATGCGCGCTGGTGCCCGCGTGTCCACCTCGGCTGTGTCGCTCGGTCGCTATATCGAGTTTTTTACCGAGTGCGCCAAAGAGGGCACGCCCACGGTCTACCTGTGCTTTACCTCGGCGCTGTCGTCGAGCTATAACTCCGCGTGCCAGGCGGCAGATGCCGTGCGTGCCGAGTATCCCAACTTTGAGCTGTACGTGGTCGACAACGCTCTGCCCTGCGCGACCGGCGCGCTCTTGGCGCTCGAGGCCGTGCGCCAGCGTTCGGCGGGACTGACCGCCAAGCAGCTGGTCGATTGGGCAAACGAGGCAAAAACCTACGTGCACGGCTACTTTACGCTCGAGAGCTTCGACGCACTGGCTGCCGGCGGCCGCATTCCTCCCGCGGCGGCGCAGCTCACGGCAAAGCTCGACGTCAAGCCCGAGCTCTCCTACGATCTGGCCGGCTCGCTGTCGCTGATTGGCGTCAACCGCGGCCGCAAGAAGGCGCTCAAGTCCATTCTCAAGTCGTTCCGCGAGAACTATGTGCCCGATCGCACCATGCCCATCGCCATCATGACGGCCGATGCCGAGAAGGACGGCGACTGGCTCGAAGCTGCCATCCGCAAGGAGGAGGGTTGCGCCGACGTCACGATCATTCGCGGCTCCGTGGGTCCCACCATCGGCTCGCACGTGGGCCCCGGCATGGTGGGCTGCGCGTTTTGGGGTAAGAACCGCGCCGACAAGGCGTCGCTTTCCGACCGTATCGCCCGCCGCGTGCGCGGTCAGTAGGCAAGCGCTGCGTCCGTAATCGCCCTCGACTCACAGCCCAAACGCTGGCACCGAGTATTCAACCTGGTAACAACACCCAACCCAAAAGGAAAGGTTTCATGGCAAACAAGCTCTCCGTCGCATTTATCGGCACCGGAATCATGGGTGCCCCCATCGCCGGCCACATTCTGGACGCCGGCTATCCCGTCACGGTCAACAACCGCACCAAGTCCAAGGCGGCGGCGCTTATCGAGCGCGGCGCCGTCTGGGCAGATACGCCGGCCGATGCCGCGGCGAACGCCGATGTCGTCTTTACCATGGTGGGCTATCCCTCCGAGGTCGAGGAACTCTACCTGGCGGGCGACGGCCTGCTCGCGTGCACCAAGCCGGGTGCGGTCTTGATCGACCTCACCACGAGCTCGCCCGAGCTTGCCCGTGACATTGCCGAGGCCGCCCAGGTTTCTGGTCGCATGGCGTTTGACTGCCCCGTCACCGGCGGCGAGTCGGGCGCTATCGCCGGTACGCTCACGGCTATCGTGGGCGCTACCGAGAACGACATCGCGCCGGTCCGCGACATCCTTGCCACCTTTGCGGCCAACATCTGCTGCTTCGACGGCGCCGGCAAGGGCCAGGCTGCCAAGCTCGCCAACCAGGTGTCGCTGGGCGCCTGCATGGTCGGCATGGCAGACGCCATGGCATTTGCCGAGCTGAGCGGCCTTGACCTGGAGAAGACCCGCCAGATGATCCTGGGCGGTACCGGCAAGTCCGGCGCCATGGAGAGCCTGGCGCCCAAGGCGCTCGACGGCGACTACAAGCCCGGCTTTATGGTTGAACACTTCATCAAGGACCTGCGCCTGGCGCTCGCTTACGCCGACGATCGCGAGCTCGCGCTGCCCGGGGCCGACGTGGCCTTTACGCTCTACGACATGCTCGACGCCATCGGTGGCGCCAAGCTGGGCACCCAGGCCATCACGGTCCTCTATAAGGAGGAGGCCGACGCCATCGCCGCCGGTCTGGACTGGTCGCAGTATCGTCCCGAGGAGCATGGTGCCCACGAGGAAGGCTGCGGTTGCGGCGAGCACGGCGACGACCACGAGTGCGGTTGCGGCCACCACCATGGCGAGGACCACGAGTGCTGCGGCGGCCACGGCCATGACGACGGCCACGAGTGCTGCTGCGGCCACCATCACGAGGAGTAACGCCCATGAGCTGGACGTTCGTGGTGCTTGCGCTGGCGCTCTTTCTCTTTGCGATCTACATCGGTTTTTTGTGCGGCCAGTGGGCGTGCGAAAAGCGCGTGATCACCAAGCGCGACTACTGGATTGCCAACTTTGCGGGTGCGGTGGCAGTCGTCCTGCTGACCTGGGTGTTCTCGCTGTTCCCGCTGGTGCAGTTTGCGCCGATCGGCTGGCTCGGCGGCTTTATCGCCGGCCTTAAGATGAGCTTTGGCGAGTCCGTCGGTCCGTGGCGCAAGCACGACGAGGTCTTTAACGTCAACAAGGCTCACCGTGCCGCCGCCGACGCGGGCGACGCCGAGGAACGCCGCCGTGCGCGTCGCAATGGCGCGGCCGATCGACAGCTCATCTCGGTCACCGATGACAGCAAGGGTGCTGGCAAGCACGCTAAGAAATAGTAAGAAGAGGTAACTATGGCAGAAAACAAAGACGAACAGCTCGCCGACGAGGAGCTGGCACAGCTTCAGCTGGCAGAGGAGAACGAGAACGCCGTCGACCGTCTGGTCAAGGAACTCGGCTGCCCCACGCGCCGCATCCGCCAGTTTGCCGCCCGCGTGCTGCACCTGCTTGCCGAGCGCGATCCGCAGCGCGTCGTGCCCTGCGTGCCCGCGCTGATCGAGGCGCTCGACCGCCCCGAGGCTCAGACCCGCTGGGAGGCCCTCGATGCCCTGACGGCGCTCGCCACCACCTGCCCCGAGCAGCTGGGCGATGCCTTTGAGGGTGCCGAGACCGCACTGTTCGACGAGATCTCCTCCACGCTGCGCTATGCTGCCTTCCGTCTGCTGTGCGTGTGGGGCGCCACGAGCGTCGAGCGTTCGCGCGAGGCTTGGCCCATCCTGGACGAGGCCATCCAGTGCTACCACGGCGACCTCGAGTATCGCGACATGCTCGGTTGCCTGTACGAGTTTGGCCAGGGCGAGATTGACGCCGAGGTTGCCGAGAAGCTTGCGCTGCGCCTTAAGTTCGATGCCGAGAACGGTAAGGGCAGCTATCTCAAGGCCCGTTCGAGCGAGATTTGCGAAATGCTTGTTAAACGTTTTGGCCTGGATCTCTCCAAAAAGAAGAAGCGTGCTAGCGTTAAAAAATCTGACGACGCCGAAGACGAGGAGTAACAGATTATGGCGCACGATGTAGTCCTGATTCCCGGTGACGGTATCGGTCCCGAGATTACGCAGGCCATGCGCCGCGTGGTCGAGGCTGCCGGTGTCCAGATCAATTGGAACGTCCAGGAGGCCGGTGCCGGCGTCATGGACGAGTTTGGCACGCCGTTGCCCCAGCACGTGCTCGATGCGGTCGCTGAGACCAAGGTTGCCATCAAGGGCCCCATCACCACGCCGGTCGGCACGGGTTTCCGCAGCGTCAACGTGGCCCTGCGCAAGCATTTTGACCTGTACGCCTGCGTGCGCCCCTGCCTGTCGCAGCCGGGTGACGGCTCGCGCTTCCGCGACGTCGACCTGGTCATCGTGCGCGAGAACACCGAGGACCTCTACGCCGGCATCGAGTTCGATGAAGGTGCTGCCGAGGTCGAGGAGCTCTCGCAGCTTGTCGAGCGCTCGGGTCAGAAGACCTTCGCCGCTGATTCCGCCATCTCAATTAAGCCGATCTCCATCGCCAAGAGCCGCCGTATTGTGGAGTATGCCTTTGAGTATGCCCGCCGCTGCGGCCGCAAAAAGGTGACGGCCGTGCACAAGGCCAACATCATGAAGGCGACCGACGGCCTGTTCCTGCGCGTGGCACGCGAGGTGGCCGCCAACTATCCCGATATCGAGTTCAACGACAAGATTGTCGACGCCACCTGCATGGGCCTGGTCCAGAACCCCAACGACTTCGATGTTCTGGTGCTGCCCAACCTGTACGGCGACATCGTGAGCGACCTGTGCGCCGGCCTGGTAGGCGGCTTAGGCATGGCCCCCGGCTCCAACATCGGTGCTGACTGCGCCATCTTCGAGGCAACGCACGGCTCCGCGCCCGATATCGCTGGCCAGGATATCGCCAACCCCACGGCCGAGATCCTCTCTGCTGCGATGATGCTCGATCACCTGGGCGAGAACGACGCTGCCAATCGCATTCGCGCCGCCGTCTCTGCCACGCTCGACGAGGGCGAGCAGGTTACCGGTGACGTGCGTCGTGCCCAGACCGGCTCCGTCGAGGGCGCCGTGGGCACGCAGGCCTTTGCCGATGCCGTTATCGCGCACCTGGCCTAAGGTATGCACGCTGCAAACGCCTAAATAGTACTTAAGTGTTTGCGTATAACCTAAGAATCAATACGCCCGGCGCCTCGTCGGGCGTATTCTATTGGGGACTATGTTTCCTAACAAGGAGTAATTGATATGGGTCTGATTCAAAAGAAGGACGAGAAGGACGAGATCGACGGCATCCAGATCATCGAGCGCGGCGAAGGCCCCGACGGTGACGAGGACGAGAAGATCGATCTGGTCGCCGGTACGTCTGCCGAGCACATTGCCGCCGGCACGACGGCCGAGGAGGAGGACGCCCGACTGGAGGCTCAGATTGCCGCAGATGCCGCTGACGAGAACCTCATGCCCGAGGAGCAGGACGAGGACGACTCCGATACGGACGACCATGCGTCCAAGCACAAGAAGACGATGATTGCTGCCTTTGTGGTTGCAGTCGTGATCGCTGCGGTGGTCGGCTTCTTTATTGGCAATGGCGGCTTTGGCGGCAAGGGTGTCGGTTCGTCGACCCTGACCGAGGACCAGCTCGATTCGACCGTGGCAAGCTATAGCTACAACGGCAAGAAGAGCGACATCACCGCGCGCGAGGCCATCGAGAGCCAGTACAGCCTCGATACCGTAAAGAATAGCGATGGCAACTACACCGCCCCCTCTGCCGACGTCATCCTGTCCTACGTGCGCAACAAGATTCTGCTCGATGCTGCCGAGGACGAGGGCATTACCGTCTCTTCCAAGGAAATGAAGAAGTACGCCGAGGATTCTATCGGCACCTCGGACTACGACACCATGGCCAAGCAGTATGGCGTGTCCAAGGACCAGGCCAAGCAGATCGTTCGTCAGTCCGCGACGCTGCAGAAGCTCTACAAGAAGAAGGTGGGCGATAGCTCCGCAAGCATGCCGACCGCTCCGACCGAGCCTGCTGACGGCAACGAGGAGACCGCGAGCAAGGACTACGCCGACTACATCATCAACCTTGCCGGTGACGAGTGGGATAGCGAGAAGGGCACCTGGAAGGACGCCGATGGCACCTACGCTAAGGCCTTCGCCGACGATGCCTTTACCGCCGATAGCGCCACCTATAAGCAGGCCATGACCGCCTATTACACCGCCTATCAGCAGTACTCCTCGCAGGCCTCGAGCGCCAGCTCCAAGTGGACCGAGTATGCCAACGGCCTGTACGCCAAGGCCAACATCAGCATCTACGGTCTGTTTGCATAAAGATCTGTCTGAGCTACCGAGCGCGTAGCAAATATATCTGATTAAGCCCGCTAGAACGATCTGTTCTAGCGGGCTTTTACGTTGGAGGGGAGGGAGGTGAAAGAGGTGAGAAGGGGGGTTATATACAAAATATAAGAGACTTTATTCATGTAAAGTGCAACCGATTTCGGGCGAACTGGTAGTAACAATGTGGTACCACTGTTCATCTGGTAGTTACCAATTTTGAAACGAAATCGAATGGAAATTGCTAAGAATTAGTTTGGTAATGAAAGAAGTGCAGCACGTCTACCTGCGAGAACTACCGTTTACGGGCAAAAAATAACCGTTTGGCAACGATATAGTAATTTGAACGAAATGTGGTGGACGTTTGAATAGAGTGTGTGCTACCGTACATACCAGCAACCCAAAAAAGGGACTGGGTTGTCTAAGTTTGCGCATCAATGCCGGCAAGCGGAGAAGCCGGTATGCACAAGGCGCGGACATGGAACTCGTTGGTGAACAACGAAAGAAAGGTTGGAGGAGATACCATATGATGAAGTACCTCCAGAAGCTCGGCAAAGCGCTGATGCTTCCCGTCGCGGCGCTTCCCGTCGCAGGTATTCTTATGGGCGTGGGCTACCTGCTCGCTCCCGCAGTCATGGGTGCTGCCGGTGACACTACCGGTTTTGCCTATACCGCCGGTTTCCTGCTCATCAAGGCAGGCGGCGCTCTTATCGATAACATGGCCTGGCTGTTCGCAGTCGGCGCCGCTGTCGGCCTTGCCGACGATCACGATGGCACCGCTGGCCTCGCTGGCCTCGTCGCCTTCCTGATGATCCAGCAGCTCCTGAACCCCGCTGTTGTTGGCACCATTCGTGGTATGGACGCCGATGCTCAGACCGCTTGGCTTGCCACGACCGAGGGCATCGCGTTCTCCAAGATCGCTGGTAACTCCTTCATCGGCATCCTGTCCGCCATCATCGGTGGCACTTGCTACAACAAGTTCAAGGACACCCGTCTTCCCGACTGGCTGGCCTTCTTCTCCGGCAAGCGTTGCGTTGCCATCATGACCGCCGTCATCTGCATCGTCGTCTCCGTCGTCCTGCTCTTCGCTTGGCCCCTCATCTTCGGTGCGCTCGTCGCTCTGGGCGAGGGTATCGCTGCTATGGACGGCATCGGCGCTGGCATCTACGCCTTCCTCAACCGCCTGCTCATCCCGACCGGTCTGCACCACGCCCTGAACAACGTGTTCTGGTTCGACACCATCGGCCTTGGCGACCTGACCCACTTCTGGGCCGGCGAGACCTCTGCTGACGTCAAGTGGAGCCTCGGTATGTACATGTCTGGCTTCTTCCCCTGCATGATGTTCGGTATCCCGGGCGCTGCCCTGGCTATGGTTCAGACCGCTAAGAACAAGAAGGCCGCTATCGGCCTGGTTGTCTCCGCTGCTATCTGCGCCTTTGTCTGCGGCGTCACCGAGCCCTTCGAGTTCGGCTTCATGTTCCTGTGCTTCCCGCTCTACGTCGTGTACGCTGCCCTGTACGGCATCTTCACCATCGTCACCTACTATGTTGGTTTCCGTGCTGGCTTCTGCTTCTCCGCTGGTGCTACCGACCTCCTGTTCTCCTCTAGCCTCCCGGCTGCTGCCAACACCTGGGCGATCATCCCGCTGGGCATCGCTGCCTTCCTGGTCTTCTACCTCGTGTTCCGCTTCGCCATCACCAAGTTCAACCTCATGACCCCTGGTCGCGAGGATGAGGATGTCGAGGAGACCTCCGCTTCCGCCGCTGCTGGCGACGACAAGTTCGCCGCTCTGGCCGCCGCTGTTCTCGCTGCCGTCGGTGGCAAGGAGAACGTCAAGACCGTTGACTGCTGCGCTACTCGCCTGCGCTTTGAGCTTGGCGATTCCGAGCTGGTCGACGAGGCCGCCTGCAAGAAGGCCGGCGCTCTGGGTGTCATGAAGATGGACAAGGGTGCTACCCAGGTCATCATCGGCACGCAGGTCCAGGCTGTTGCCGAGGAGCTCAAGAAGCTTCTCTAAGCCTTAAAGACGTATCTGTCTTACAAAGGGTCGTCCCGCTCCGCGGGGGCGGCCCTTTTTGCTACCTCAATACTTGATGCAGTGATGTAATTGGTATTACAGTGTGCAGGCTATCAACCGGCAAACAATATTGAAATATGCTGGTTGACCTGCTGTTATTCTATTAAAACTGCTATAGTACGTGGTGTCTGGTTACAACCAATTTCGAGTCATTTATCCGGCAGGTATCATTATGGCAATGGGAGCGCGCAAACAACCTCTGTACGATCAGCTCGTCGATTTGCTGACCGATAAAATCGATCACGAACTCCGACCCGGCGATTATTTGCCGTCCGAGCGTGATCTGTCGGAGCGCTACGGGCTCTCGCGTACGACGGTTCGTCTTGCCCTGCAGGAGCTTGAGCGCCTGGGCTTGGTGGTTCGTCAGCGCGGCCGTGGAACCATGGTGTGCGATCGCTCTCTGCAGACGGCAAACCTCACGCAAACGTATAGCTTTACCGAGCAGATGAGGGCGATCGGCCGTGTGCCCAAGACGACGATTCTTGAGTTTACCGAGGTCGAGGCTGACAAGAACATTGCCGTAGAGATGAACGCGCGTCTGGGCGAGCGCCTGTACAAGATTAAGCGCCTGCGTATTGCCGACGGTGTGCCACTGATGATTGAGTGCACGTATTTGCCGAGCCGCAAGTTCTTTGCGCTCAAGCGTCCGATGATTGAGAACAAATCGCTGTACGACATGTTCGAGCAAGACTATCACGAGAAAGTTCGCCTGGCCGAGGAAGAGTTCTATGCGAGTATTGCCCGCCATTCCGACGCGCGTCTGCTCGAGATTGCCGAAGGCGCGCCGGTCCTCGATTTGATTCGTACCACCTATGACATGAACAATGAGATTATCGAGTATACGCGTTCGGTTGCGCGCGCCGACCAGTTTAAGTACAAGGTCTACCACAACCGCGCCGTCTAGAGTTATTGGGTATAAACGGCTTGGCGTGTTTTGCGGCGGGTGCAAAATGTGCTAAGCACAAGAAGGCAACGAACAATCGCTCGAATTAACAATGCAGTGGTTTTTGATCCGCCCTAAAACGCACTGCGGGTACGGGAGCATAGATGAGCACGTATGCTATCAAGGCCGACAAGTTCTTTTTGCCGGCGGGGCCGCAGCTGGGCGGCTACCTCATGGTCGAAGACGGCGTCTTTGGCGCTTGGCAGGCCGATGAGCCCGCTTGCGAGATCAAGGATTACTCGGGTACATGGATTGCGCCAGGCATGGTGGACACCCACATTCATGGCTTCTATAACCATGCCACGACCGATAACGATGCCGAGGGCATCAACATCAGTTCGACCGAGCTCGCTCGTCGTGGTACCACCAGCTGGCTGCCTACGACCTTTACCGACGGCGTGGAGCAGATCAAAGACGCCTGCGCCGCTATTGCTCAGGCAGATGAAGGGCGCGGGCCCGAGTTCTGCGGTGCTCGTATTCAGGGCATCTACCTGGAGGGTCCGTTCTTTACCATGAAGCATGTGGGCGCCCAGAACCCCGCTTATCTGATCGACCCGTCCGAGAAAGTTTTTGACGAGTGGCAGGAGGCCGCCGGCGGTCGTATCGTCAAGAGTGCCATGGCAGCCGAGCGCGATGGCGCTGCCGCTTACGCCGCGGCTTTGAGCGCAAAGGGGGTTGTGACCTGCATTGGCCACTCCGATGCCACCTATGATGAGTGCGCTGCAGCCATCAATGCTGGTGCCAGCTGCTTTACGCATACCTATAACGGCCAGCGCGGCCTGCATCACCGTGAGCCCGGTGTCGTCGGGGCCGCTATGACCACGCCCAACACCTATGCCGAGATCATCTGCGATGGCAAACATGTGAACCCCGCTGCCATTAAAGCGCTGCTGCAGGCCAAGGGCTGGCAGCACACGGTGCTCATTACCGACTGCCTGGGTTGCGGCGGTATGCCCGAGGGCAAATACACTAGCGGCGGCATGGATGTCATTATGAAGGATAACCTTTGCTGGCTTGCCGATGGCTCTGCTATCGCCGGTTCGGTACTTACGCTCGCGCAAGGCGTCAAGAACATCGTCGACTGGGGTCTTGCGAGTGCCGATATCGCCATTCGCATGGCGACCGAGGTGCCGGCGCGCTCTGCCCACGTCGAAGATAAATGTGGCAGCATTATGCCGGGCCGCGATGCCGACTTTGTCGTGTTCAATCCCGACCTTACCCTGGTCGAGACGTATGTGGGTGGCAACAGCGTCGGTAATGCGTTTACCGAGTAGCTGCCAAAGAAACGATCCGAGAGGGGATTTAGATGATTTACGGTGCATTGGGCGATATCGAGGAGTACCGCGGAATGCTCAAGGGCCTCGACGTGCTGATCGACTGGCTCGAGGAGAACGACCCGGCGCAGCTCGAGGTCGGCAGCCATCCGATTCTGGGCGACAAGGTCTATGCGAACGTCATGGCTCCCACGACGCGTCCCGAGGCCGAGGCTCACTATGAGACGCATCAGCGCTATCACGACCTGCAGATCGATGTCGAGGGTCGCGAGGCCTTTAAGGTTGCCACGGGCAGCCTGACGCTGGTCCAGGAGTTTGACGAGAAGGACGACTACGACCTGGTCGATTCCGACGCTTCGATCGCCGGCGATCTTGCCGATGACAAGTTTGCACTGTTCGTTGCCGGCGAGCCTCACATGCCCACACTCGAGTTCCCGGGCGATGGCGCGCAGCCGGTCAAGAAGATCTGCTTTAAGCTGCTTGCAGATGCTTACTGGGAGGAGTAACGGGCTGCTCGTGAGCTAGCGTGATTCCCCTTGGGGAGTGCGTTTAAGCCCCGCTGATCGCGGTTCCTTTGGGGATTGCGGTTGGCGGGGCTTGTTGTTGAGTAGGGGAGTTATCGGCGGCGTTGTGCTTGGATTGGCGGATGTTCGCCAGAAATTGGCAACAAAAAAGCCGCCCGAAGGCGGCTGTCTTGTGCAATGGAGCCAGCGACCGGGCTCGAACCGGTGACCCCCGCTTTACGAGTACGTGAATTCGGCATTTGACGAGATGAGGCCAATTTCACTGAATTAAAAGGAAGCGCAGGTAGAAATAGGTAATTAACAATTATTGAGCTAGCTATTAGAATCATATTTCCCACTATTTTCACACTTAGAGAGACTTGAAAGTGTGAAAAGTTTCGATTAGGCTTGCTGGCAAAGCTTTAAAGGCTTTGCCAGCAAGCCTAATCGAAAATCTAACGAGGGATATGATTGCAGGGATTGATAAAAAAGACCGCTCGCGGCACATCGGAATGCATCGATAAGAGCAAAGGCGTCTATCGGATTTATTTTTCCCTGGGAAAAGATCCGGAGACAGGACGGTACCGCCGTAGTCCGTCACGCAGGGTTCACTGCAGAAGCAAGAACCCGAAAAACTGGCCGAGTGAAGTCGCCAAGGCGCTGGAGGCCTATAGAGCTGAACTTGAGGGCGCTTCCAACCGTGGCAATGGTCCTCTGGGCCTATCAGATTATGCGGACAGGTTTCACGCGAACAGGGAGTCGACCATGGGATCACCTCTTGCTTATGAGCGTGAAGGTTTGGACATTCGTCACATACGCGAGCTGTTCGGCAATCCCGATCTCACTCGGCTTAAATCGGATGACGTTCGCACTGCTTATGCCAAGGCTAGAAAAGAAGGCCGATTCAGCGAAAGTGAAATTCGCCGCATCCACATCAAGCTCAAACAGGTAATGGAGGATGCCGTCGATAACGACCTCGTGGGCAAAAACCCTTGTAGGGGAGTGAAACTGCCCAAGCAGAATGTCGAGGCTCGTAAGGCGCTGAGCGCCGATGAGGCGGCAAGGCTTCTTGCGGTCCTTTTGGAGGAGAAGCCATCTTCCTTTATCACATGCACAATGCTTCTACTTCTCTGCGGTTTGAGGAAGGGGGAGGCCCTTGGTCTCTCATGGGAGGATTATGACCCCGACGCCAAGACTCTGAGGATAGTAAAGCAATATACGAACGACAGGACATTGAGGCCGCCTAAATCAAAGATGAGCAGGCGTAAGATTTCGGTTGGAAATGAACTTGCCGACTATCTGGACAGGTGGAAAGCCATTCAGCGGAGTGAGTTCGATTCCTTTGCAGTGGGGCAGACTGGAGAAACGCCCATTGTCCATTCCATTGGGATCGTTGACGCCGCCAACGGCAAACGGGCTCTTGTGACCCGGATGGATGGACATAACTATTCAAGGGCGTTTAGGCTGTTTGCGGCGAAAAACGGCTTCGGTACTTTTAAGGAGAGCAGGGAAGTCATTGGGAGTGACGGCGTCAAACGTACCCGCTATACGGGTTATAGCGGGCTGAAGCCTCATGAGCTTAGACATACGCAAGCGACTTTGCTCGTTGGTGCCAATGCGGACATTAAGACGATCCAGGCGCGTTTGGGCCATGCTAGCCCATCGACGACGCTGTCTATCTATAGCCACTTTATCGAGGCAAATGACCAGAAGGCAGCATCAGTGCTGGATGATCTGCTGAAGGGCTAAAAAGGGCTAAAAAAGAGGCCCCAAAGGGGCCTCTTTTTTAAGCGACATTGTTTCGGTAGATCATTGCGCCATATGGCGGCTCCAGCTCCATAGACTGATAGTAGCTGGCATCTAGAAGGTTGAAATAACAAATGATGGGGGCGGCTAGGTGCTCGTCCATATTTAGGTAATGTCCCTCATCATCTGTGACCAGTTTGACCTCGTCGCGCATCACGTCGGTCATGCGGGGCCAGAGTTTGGTTGCGCGCTGCAATTTGTCCTTTTGACTGTACTCTCCGTTATGGAAGAAGGCAAAATGAGGCGCATCGTATTTTGCGCCGCCGCGAATTTCGATAATTCCGACCTGGCTGCAAGACTTCGCGCATTCCTCTGTTTCCAATAAAGTCCAAGAGGAGGGGAGGACAGCGTAATCGCCGCCGAGGAGATCGACCCGTCTCATTCCCTGGGGCCTCTCCTCTTTCTCGCAATATAAAGAGAAATGGTCGTGGAGCCTCTGGAATTGCTCTCGATAAAGTTCCAATTGACTAAAACTCATTTCTTCTGATCCGTCAACGGGAAGGGCCTTCATTTCATTGGTGATTTGCCGAGCTTCCCTGAGGCACGCCTCATCGAGGGCCCTGGCGACCCTCGGCTGCAACCCCGTGAGCAGGTTGCATAGATAGTCGATAGCCTCGCCGGTGCTTCTGACTGATTCGGGGTTCTTGAGGCGTAGCTCTTCGATTTTCTCCGGGGTCGTCGCCTGAACAGTTGTTCCGAACTTAATTTTCCGCATCTTACTTCCGGATAATGGTAAACGTCCCATAACCACTCCAATCATCGTTGTATATATATTAAATCAGTCAGACAATAAAGTCTATACAGTCAGAAAGTGAATTAGAAATTAGAACTGTAACTAGATATGATTGTGCAACAGACAGTGTTACAATATAAACAGTAAGCGCCTGACCAGCTTGTTTGAAAGGAGTTATTTTATTTTCGGTCATTGATTAAAAAGCCGCCCGCCCTTCCCTATCTAAGTTTGGCGACGAAGGGGGAGGGGCGAGCTAGCCTGAAAGGATTCTACCATGATTGTAGAGCCTGAACCGTACGCTGCCGTACAAGCATCAACTGCGGTTTCTTCTGATTCCAACTTGGGCCACGAGCGCCTTCTTGGCATCGCTGAAGTGTGCAAGATAACCGGCTTGAGTCCGGTTACGGCCTCGAAGATGATGAAGGAGAGCGGGCGCGCGATTGCGTTGCACCGCCGCATTTACATCCTTGAATCGAGCTTCTTTGCATACCTCCATGAATTGGAGGCGAGCGAACCGTGCCGGCTTTAAATCCCATGAGCGTCGGCCTCGACGAGACCGCCTTGCGTATCTTAAAGAATAGGCCGCTTGGGCATATCGAACACGGTGCGCTGGATACTATCCTCGGAGGTCTTCGTCAATACCTGTGCATCGTCCCCGGCGGACCCGGTACGGGTAAAACAACGTTTATGCAGCAAATCGCCGACGGATGGGCCATTGCTGGCCATCCGGTGGTCATCTTTGAGGGCGAGCTCGGGCGAGACAGCATGCTCGCGAAGAGCCTCACCCGCATCTCGGGCGGCGAGCTCACGCACGATGATATGAACGGCGATGGCATGTCTGAGGACAAACGCGGGCTCTTCGAGAAGGTTCTCGACATTTACGCCCGCAGCATCGCCGAGCGAATGTATATCATTCCTGGTGAAATTAAATATGCCGGGATGCGAAAGGCAATCGAAGAGGTTGCCGATAAACATGGCGAACCGCCACTGGTTATTGTTGATTACGCGCAAATCGTCTCTTTGCCGCAGGAACTGCGCATTGCCGACGAGCGTATCGGTCTCAAGCTCGTCGCTTCCGAGCTCCGCCGAATCGTGGATGAGGCCCATTGTCCGCTCTTCGCTATCTCATCAATTAACCGCGTTAATTACGACAAGCAGACCACCGGGCTTCAGGCGATAGGCGGGTGCAACATGTTCGAGTATTCGGCAGATCTCGTTATGTCGCTTTCTATTAAGGGCGATAAGCCCGAAGAGCGTAATGCCAATATGTTGCTTAAAAAACGGCCCGTCATTGCTTCAATCACAAAGAACCGTTACGGTTCCTGCGGTATTGTCGAGTTTGAGTTCAACGCACCAGCAGCGATGTTTACCGAAATCGGCTAATTATGGAGCCCGGACCCTACATTGGTGGATACCGGGCTCCCAATCCATGCTTGTCGTCCGATGAGCTCGCGCGCGCCGAGAACAGGGATCTTCCTCTGCTCTCGGCCGATGAGCTCATTTGGGAATGGAAGCGCCTGCTCGATGCTCTCGATATCTATAGAGAACAATGGCGACCATACCGTATATATCTCGGCAGCTTGCCGGGAGTCCCCTTCGATGTCTGGGCGAGGGTGAGGATTGGGCGCATCGGTCAGATGCTCCAAACAATTTCAACTTAATAAAAGGGGCGGGGCCGATGCGTCGGCCCCGCTCGGATTGGATGGTTATGACTTCCATGAATACGCATATCAACGTACGGATGAGTGAGTCGCAGCGTAAGGCTATCGAGGAGAAGGCGGCGGCCATGAACATGCCGGCGTCCTCCTTCATGCGCGATGCCGCCCTGCTCTGCGGCGAGAAGCTGGTCAGGGTCGCCGACGCGGGGGAACTTGCCGGTATCAGGACTGAGTTGAAGAAGATCGGCACGAACCTCAACCAGGCGGTCCGCGCCCTCAACACCTACGGGTCCGATCCGGTCGTCCTCAATAATCTCAACCGGGCGACATCAATCGTCTCGACGGCGGTGGGCTGGGTCAACGACCTACTCGCCCGTGCGAGAGAGTAGGTGGTTCTCGTGAAGGAGAAGGTGGTCATGGCGCTGGTTTTCGCAGCGCTGCTTACCGCGGGGTTTGCGCCACTTATCGCCATTCCCCTCGATTGCATGATCCTCGGATTTCCAATCGAGCTGAGCTCGATCGGATTCACCCTGAGCGTGGATAACACCATTTGGTGGTGGATTAACGTGGGGCCTCATTGCGTCCCTGGCTGTCTCGCCTCGTTCGCGCTGTTCCTGTCGGTATTCGTGCTCATGCAGCTATCGGCTTCCTCGAAGGAGCGAGCCGCCGACGGAGGTGTACTTGGGGAGGCGCGGGTGAAAACGGGGCCGGAGACCATCCGGGGCTCGGAGATTTGGGACGGGCACGGACAGCCGAAAAGCAGAGGATTCGTGTACGGGTTTGAGAAGACGCTGTTCGGCTCCAAGTATCTGTTCGAACCGAGGCGGCACATGTTCCTCGACGGCTCAACGGGTGCCGGAAAATCAAGATCGCTGCTGATCCCGACAATTGATCTGCTGACGTATGGGGCGGATGACGGGGAATCGAGGCCGCAGACCATTATCGTGTCCGATGTGAAGAGTGAGCTCATCGAGTTGACGGGCGACGAGCTGGAGCGTCGCGGGTACCGGGTGCTTCTGCTGGACGCCCAGCATCCCGAGAAGAGCGACACGTTCAATCCACTGGAAATGGTCGATAGGCTCGCGAACGGGGGGAATCTGCCGGGGGCTGAGCAGGCCGCGGATGCCGTCGCCCGTACGCTCATCGCCGGGGAGGGCGATGCGAAGGCGAGCCACTGGACGGAATCCGCGCGGTCGCTGCTCGCCGCGACGATCCTTCTGGTCGTGCTGGACGAAGGCTGCCCGCGGGGCTGCAAGCACCTCGCGACGGTCTACCACATCATGTGCCTGGGGACGGAGGGGGCCGGCGAGGATCCGTGTGAGCCGCTGAAGGGCCTGTTCCGTTCCCTGCCGCAGGGGCATCCGGCCCGCTCGCGTGCCTCACAGTTCATCTCGAGCGGCGGCAACGAGCTGAGGAGCATCGTTTCCACGCTAAAGGTCAACCTGAGGATCTACGCTTCGGCGCCGATTGCGCGAATGGTCTCGGGCGATGATATCGATCCGAGTAGAATCCTGAGCGAGAAGACCGCGCTGTTCCTCCACGTGATGGACGAGGGCTCCCCCTACAACGCGATCGCGGCGGTCCTGTTCGAGCAGCTCTACGCTGCCGTGTATTCCATCGCGGACGCAGCTGGTGGAAAGCTGCCGCGGCCGGTGTCCATCCTCGGCGACGAATGGGGGAACCTGCCGATGGTCGAGTGCCTGCCTAGCCTTCTCAGCCTTGGGCGCTCGTACGACCTGTTCTGGATGGGCGCAGTCCAGAACATCTCTCAGCTGAACAAGTACGGCGAGCGCGACGGACGGAAGAAGATCCTGGCAAACTGCGGCGTCAAGGTCGCCATGAAACTGGGCGAGGCCGAGGACCGCCAGTATTTCACCGAGCTAGTCGGGAAGACGACGCGGCACACCATGGGAACCAGCTCGAGCAGGGGGCCTTCGGGCGGTACGGGGTCGACATCCTACAGCGAGCACGCCGACGACCTGATTCATCCTTGGGAGTGGACGGAGATGTCCCCCGACAAGGACGGCGTCATCGTGGTGAAGACCGCGGAGAACGGCGTGGGCAGGGAACATGCGGGGTGCTTCCGGGCCCCTGTCTGCGATTGCACGCGGATGCCGACGAAGGAGCACTTCGATCTGGGGACGCGCGAGCACGAGGCGGCCAAGAGGATGGAATACCAGGCCAGGCTGATATCAAGGCAAATGGGTCGTGAGGACGGCGTCGATCTCTGGACTCCCGAATTCGAGGAAGAGGCCGCGGAGCCGCCTGTTGCCGACGGATGGTCCGGCCTCTTCGTCGACTGACGGCGGTTTTTGAAGGGAGTTGGAAAATGACCGCAATCAAGCAGGCGAGCGTCATGAGCGGGGAGCACCTCCAAAACCTCAAGCGGTATTTCGATTGGGACAGGGAGAAAGTCCTGGACCACGATACCCAGCACATCATCGATGAGGATCGATGGTTCGAGGAAATGGACGCCACCCGGGAGGCGGCCGGGCACAACCGGCCCGGGAAGCAGGGCGCAAGGTGCACGTACATGCAGCATCAGGTGATCGGCTTCAACCCGGACGAGTGCTCCTGCAACGGCGGGCCGATGACGCCCTCGCGTTGCATGGAGTACGCGAGGGACTACATCGCCAAGCGCTATCCCAACCAGGAGATCGTGATTGTGCTGCATGAGGAGAGGTGCAGGTCGGATGGATCGGCCCGATTCGCCGCTCACCTCGCCATCAATAGGACGGACCTCGAGACTGGGCGGCGTCTGAACGACGGGCCGGCGAGGGCGGCGGCGAAATCCCGCGTGAGAACGGTGAAGGAGCTCGATACGAAGTACGGCCTGAGCCAGCTCGAAAGGGGCCTCTCGAACTCGAAGGTGCACGCGCGCCAGCCCGGTCGCGAGGAGCGCGAGATGGCAAAGAAGGGGAGATCCGACAAATCCGAGAACGCAAGGGTCCGAGCGATTGTCGCCCAGAGGGCAGAGGAGGTCGGGAGGCTCAAGAGCTGCCCCGACCGCTTCGGAGAGTTTGCAAGGCGGTTGGAATCGGATGGGATCGAGATCGCCCGATCCAAGCGGGGGGCGCTGCAATACCGCTATCACTCGGAGTCCCTCGGCAAGACGAGGGAGATCAACGGCGCGAGGCTCGGCTACGCCGTCAACCGCTCGACCGGGCGGATTATGAGGTTCACGGCAAGGGGAATCGACCTTGCCATACGGGCCGCGTGGGAGCTGGCTCGCGAGGGTGTGGATGACGAAAGAGGCCGGGACTGACTTTCATATCTGAGGTCCGTGCAACAGCCGGTAAGCCTGTTGCACGGTTCTGCGGGAGCGACTTTGGAGCGGTTCGCACATCCCGGCTTCGGCCGGGCAAGATATTCCGTTGCACGGAATACATATCTTGCATGCCCCGAGAAGCGTAGGCCGAATCGACCGGAGTGCAACGGGACAGGTGAGCGGAGGCGCAGTGATGGCGACCCAGGGGAGCCATCGAACGGAGCCGGAGCGAGAGCCGGCGGGGCGATCGCGAGTTGAAGCCGAGTG
>DXZX01000004.1:22427-74272 GCA_019419445.1 Collinsella sp. | reverse complement strand
CCCGCCGTTCACGGCCCGCCGGCGGCGGCCCGGGGTTCCAAGGGGACTCGTCCCTTTGGCGCGAAGGGGTCCGGGGATGGCGCGAGACATCCCCGTGAAACACCGCGACGGGCACGCCCCTGTTAGCGTCAATCTAATTTTCACCAGTTTCACTAATCAAACGCGCCGTTCGCGCAAAGGCGGCTTCACCGCTTGCGCTAACGTATTTTCACCGATTCCGGTCACGCCTTGACGGGTCCGTCCCTCGGCAGGTCCTTCAGCCTGTAGGACCTGCCGGCTATCTTGACCAGGTGGCAGTGGTGGCAGTGGTGGCACACCCTGTCCGCGATCGCGCTCGCCGCCACGTCGTCCCCGAACACCCTGCCCCAGCCGCCGATCCCCACGTCGGCGGTGATGATCGTCGAGCGCTGCTCGTAGCGCGTCAATATCAGCTGGAACAACAGGTCCGCGCCCACGCTGCCGACGTCGAGGTAGCCGAGCTCGTCGATGATCAGCAGCCTCGAGTGGGCGTAGTACTTGAGCCTCTTCTTGAGGATGCCGCGCGACGAGGCGTCCTCAAGGTCCTCGACGAGCCGGGCGCAGTCCACGAACCTGACCTCGCGCCCCGCCCTGACTGCCTCGATGCCCAGCGCGACGGCGAGATGCGTCTTGCCCACGCCGGGGCTTCCCACGAACAGGACGTTCTCGGCCCGCTCCACGAACCTGAGGGTCGCGAGCTCCTCGATCTCGGCGCGAGGGACCGACGGCTGGAAGTCCCAGTCGAAGTCCGCCAGCCCCTTGACGTAGGGGAACCCCGACGACCGAATGCGCTGGTTGGTGATCCTGACCTCCCGGGCGGCGACCTCGACGCGCGTCATCTCCTCGAAGGCGGAGGCGAAGCCCCGCTCGCCCGCGGCGACCATCCTCACGTAGTCGGGCAGGGACGCCGCCATCTCGTGCAGCCCGAGCGCGGAGAGGTCGACCTCGCCAGGTCCATCGCGCGCCACAGCCGCGGCCTTGGCGACCTGTCGTAGCATTCGCTGCCCTCCCGCAGACGGGGCACCGCAGCCCGAAACTCGTCCACGGCCTGACGCCGACGATTATCCTGCCGCCGTCGATGCTGGCGTACTCGATCACGGTGTGGACCAGCGCGAGCGCGCGGCTTAGTATCCTGTTCATGCGTCAGGGCCTTTCCGGTAGGTTGATGTAGCAAGCGAAATCCTACCCTGCCCGGCGCGGAAACGGCCCCCTCTCGGGGCCGTTTCCCTTATATGCGGAACTTTTTTGCATCCACCTGCGGAAAAATTGATGTCTCGCCCACAGAAACTACCGAAGAGCCTAAAATCGGCTCATATTCAAACAGACACAAGGAGGGATTAATTATGGAATGGAGCTTTGACGAAATAAGGGGATTTATCCCGAAATCGATTTCTCTCCCATACTCAAGAGAGGAAAAGAACGGGTACCGCTCTGTTCTAACCGGACGCGATGAGCTGAACTATATCATGTTGAACGGAAGCGGGAGCTACATCGTCTCTCTGTGCGATGGTAAAAACACCGTCGAAACAATCCTTAATCGGATGTGCGACAAGTTTCCAGACGCCAATCCGGACATGCTCAAATCTGACTTAGCCTCGGCAATGAGAGGTTTCAGCGTATCGAGACTAATAGGATGGGTCAAAACTCCGACCGAAAATGGCACACCCATTGCCGATGAGATTTGCGTGGACAATGGGACCCATATACGGCTTGCCCAAGAAAACGATATTCGCCTGATTTGCTCCCTGGCAAGCCAGGCGAGCTCATCAGAACCAGAACGTCCCACAATTGTCTACGGTTGGCCTCTTTCCGTCGAGCAGTATGAACGACCGCTAGAGGTGCGAAACGGATTGTTCAATCTGAGCAAGGAATTTTTCATTGTATATGAGTCAGGGAGACCAACCGGTCTACTCGGCCTCGCCCCCTCCAGCAATCCCTTACTCAGATACGCAGACATCTGTCTTCTTTTGTGCCCCGCAAGCATCGCCGTTCAATGTATTGCCGCTGCGGCCAGCTTCTATCGTCAAGAATTTTGCGATGTTCCCAATTTTTTCCACCTGAACCTAACCAGCAAGGAAATTGCATCAAACGAAGGAATTCGAAATCTTATCAATGAGCCAGAATTCACTTGCGCTGGCACTTTTCCAGGTGAGTGCAGCGACGGCGACTGCATGAATGTATACTGTTTTTCAGAAGTCTGTTAAGAGGAACCATGGGACGAGTTTCGGAAAACAAGTACACCAACGTTCTCAGAGCGCCACATCACGTCGCCCTTGACATAACAAACAAGTGCAACTTGAGATGTCTGCACTGCTATAACAGCAGCGGCGAGAATGAGGTCATGCACGACGAGTTGACCTCAGATGAACTTTTTGTTTTCGCAAAGGAAATGGCAGACATGTCGCTTTACAGCATGTGTTTCTGTGGAGGAGAAACCTTGTTGCGCAGTAAAGATATCTTGCGCTGCCTTCCCATATTGCGAGATGGGAATGTTGCAGCGAGCCTGGTAACCAACGGGCTTCTCCTCGCGGAATCCCTTCTCCGAGATTTAGAAGATTCCGGACTCAAAAGCATCCAATTTAGCCTAGACGGCATTGGGTCAGCTCACGATAGGCTGAGGGGACATGAGGGAGCCTTCGAAATCGTCGAAGAAGCAGTTGCCACCGTACTCAACCATTCCGATTTGCACCTTGCTATCGCATTTACGCCCACGTCGTTCAACACCGAACAGTTTCCCGATGTCATCTCACTATTAGATGAGATTTTCACCAAATCTAACAGGCCGAAGAGGACGCCGGGTGACTTTATCGAACTACGTGTCCAACCCCTCATGGTTTTGGGCCGTGCGCGAAAGAACACATTTATTAGACCGGACTATTCCCAATACCGTACGTTGATTCACGCCATTCAAGAGGACGACTTCCTTCGGAAGCACCCGAATGTCCGACCGCAATGGGGCGACCCCGTCGACCATCTAATTCGCTTCTCTGATAACCGATATCTATTAGATCAGGTTTCAGTGCACGCAAACGGCGACATCGTCGTTTCTCCGTATATCCCGTTAGTGGTTGGCAACATCAGAAACCACCCTCTTGAGGATTACTGGAACAACGGACTTAGCTCAATTTGGTCCACAAAACTGGTTCAAGACCTCTGTAACCACATGTGGACCATTGACGACATGGAGCGTATGTCCGACACAATTTGCGATATAGATATGGGAGGTGATCTACACGTTGACCTGATTGATGATACCGCGGATGAACTGTTGAACTCATCGTTGAAGGAGATGTTGGGTTAAATGTACGAGAAGCCCGTAGTAGACAACATGAATCCGACCAGAGCATCGACTCTTGGAACGGAAACTTGGTTCGACATGTATTACATCGTGTGGGGAGCAAATGTGGCGGTCGGAGTCACCGCAGTTGGAGCCTATGAACTGGTCCTCATCACTTTTGCCGCAGCACTTCCCCTCAGCGAGCAAGGTGGCCAAGACGAGCAATGAGTCCTGAAGCGCTAAGATCATCCATTGGCGGCATGGTAGGAGGAATCTGCTTTCTCGTTGTCGGGGTGTTAATGGTAAAGACCGGCAATCCCGGCCTGATTCACAGTTACCATATCGCTCATATTCCAAGCGAGAAGATTCCTCTTGTTGCCAGATTGGTCGGACTCGGAATAGCGTTGACGGGAGCCGGTCTCGTTCTCGCGGGCATCATTGCCTTTGCGTCCCAAATCCCATTATCGGCATCGGCGGCTTTCATTCTGCCGCTCATCATAATCTTTGCCGGTCTTGGCGTCTCCTTGCTAACGATCGTAGTGTTCACATTTCGACCATGGTCATAATGGATTTCCTATTGCATGAAACTTCAGGCGCATGCCCAACAAACAATGAAAAAATTTACAGCTTTAGTCGGACGGCTGTTTTATTTTTCAGCCGTCCGACTGCCGTGCGCGGCCTATTGATCGAACATAAAATTCCCGTTTCTATGAGGATCCAGCTCGCAAAGACTCTCTATGGAAGCGCTCGTGCCGATTAGTCGCCGCTTCGTTTCCACCGAACCGCGGTGTAAGGTGTCATCAGTTGGTATTTCATACCTGATAGATTGGGGCCATTCTTGATTCGGTACGTCTTATCGAAGTTTAGTAAAACAAAGGGTGCTTTCACGTTCATTGCCATCACGACGATTGGAATCGCCCTTTCCTATGCCGCACCATATGTGAACGGAAAGTTCTTAGATTTCCTTCTTGCCAATCGCAGCGAGAAGGATGCTGTGCTTTTTGCGCTCTTCGTAGCTTCAATAGGGGTCTTTTCTGCCTTATTTTCATATTTTGCAGGAACGTTATCTATCCGTATATCCACAAAGCTTTCTTTTGACCTACTCAGGGAAACCGTCTTGCGCTTTGAGCGAGTTAATTTTCTGACGAACCGAACAACCGACTCAGCCTATACGACGCAAAGGATTTTCACTGACTCAGGTGTTGTTTCTTCTTTCGTTCTAACAAACTTTATCAGCGCTCCCCTGTCTGTTGTCGCCATTCCTTTCGTGTTGCTCGTCATATGGTCGGTTGATCCACTCCTCGCACTATTCTCCATCCTCCTTCTTGTGGCATATCTCTTCGTTATTACCGGATTGCGAAAGCTTCTATATAAAGTCATGTACGAGAAGAAGGAGGCAGATAGCGCTTTCTATGCCGTAATAGCATCGCAGTTGAATCAGATTCTCAACATTCAGTTAACGTCTTCATACAATAAAAGCGAGCTAGCACTTGACACCGGATTTGAAAAGTATTTTCCAAAGGTCTTGCACTCGGGAAAGCTCTCATTCTCACTAACATCGATTGACAGCCTTTTTGCTGCCGTGTTTCAAGCGATAATACTCATCGTATCCGGAGTGCGAATCATCAATGGAACCATGACGATAGGCGAATACACCATCGTCGGTGCATATTTTGCCGTCCTATTTAAAACCTTGAAAAACACGATGAACCTGTTCAAGTCCTATCAGGATGCCAAGGCTTCGTGGGACAGGATGAGCGCCATGGGAAAGGTAGGACCGGAACCAGAGCAAGATCAGACAGGTTTAGTCAAGATTGACACAATAAATCGCATTTCTGTTTCCAAGTTGGATTTTACGGTACCCCTTCCAGACGGATCTCCCCGAAAGGTTCTTGACGGATTTTCCTTCGATTTCTCCGGCCCTGGAACATACTGCATAACCGGAGAAAATGGAAGAGGAAAAACGTCGCTCCTTTACCTGCTCCTTGGGCTGTATCCATCGGCAGGCAAAGTAACATACAACGACATGCCGATTGAAAAATGCAATTTGGATTACATACGTTCAGACACGATATCGTGCTGCCCCCAACCGTGCTTCGCTCCAGATGAGACGGTTCGGGACCTGTTGGATTATTTCAACACCCCATTTTTTACAAAGCACCAGCATATGAATGAGCTACCGTCGTTGACAACCAGCATAGAGGGCTTGCTTGAGAAACGTTGTCCTGAACTTTCGGGTGGTGAGCTGCGCCGTGTATACTTGTGGTCGGCAATTTCCCGTAATCCATCAGTCTTGGTGCTCGATGAGCCTACAACTGGATTGGATGAAACAAGCCGAGCCGAACTCGCTTCGTATGTCAGAAACAACAAATTGAAACAGCTCATTATCATTGTTTCACATGATAATGAGCTGGCAAATGCAGCGGAAACGATCGTCAGTCTAGATAACGCGTCACACCGTTGCGCAAATCGATAGGACCGCATCGAGTCGCAGCAATTGCAGAAGGCTAAGCTATAATGATTGCCCTTTACCCATGCGTATCTCAAGGCCTTCGATGATGATCCTTGATACCGTGGTGTTGTGTTCCGCCGCGTAGGTGCTCATCTCTTGCTTCTGCTCTTCCGTAACCCAAAAGGTGATGCACTCCCCTTTCTTGCGACTTGTCGAATCCCCTTTGTTTCGTGTGTCTTGATTACCCATGAGGGTCATGCTCGCCTCTCCAACGGGCATGACGCGGCGAGTTGGCTTCTTAATTGCCACCGTAAATCTCCTTATCCTCCTCGATGCCCTCCTTCACCTGTTTGAGTAATTGTCCTCTTTGACACCGGCGATATTGCGCTTACACACCGTCCGCTCACATCCCGAATATTGCCGTTCGGCACCGCCGATATTCCCGTCGGCACCGTCCCCCTGGTACGTTCCGGCTGTCCATGCAGCCGAGACCAAGGAGGTACAGCATGGCGAGAAGGATAAGGGCCAGGGAGGCCCTCAGGCTCCGTGCGTCCGGCCTGTCGCAGAACGCGATAGCCCGCGCGGCGCATTGATTGGAAGGCTGTATGGACGTCAGGCTGCTTGGAAAGAAAAACGAGGGCGAGGGCCTTGGGGTCGCTGTTCTCGTTGATTCGGCTTTTGCAGAGTTAAAAGACAAGAGCGATGAGCAGTTGGCGGAGGCCCAGAGATTTTTGATTGACTTTATGAAAAAAGTTGCTCGGCTAAAGGGAGTGAGAATTGATCGGCCCCATTTCCTCCGCTCGGAGCTGAGGAGGAAGGGTGTCCATAAAGATGTCGGCGAGTTTGCCGTGGAAACGACCCCCGTTACCGCCGGAATCGATGTGGGCCTGATCGATAGAATTGCTAGAGAAGTAATTGATTATGAGGCAAAGAAGTCAACCGCCTTTTCCTTTGCAGCGGGTCTTCCCGGAGGTGTCGCGATGGTGGGCACCATTCCTGCCGATATTACGTAATACTACGTGCACGCATTCAGGATTATGCAGAAACTGGCATACCTGTATGGCTGGCAGACCTTTTTTGAAGAATGTGACGACGTTGATGACGAGACTCTCTACGAAATGGCAGTGTTGCTCGGTGTGATGATGGGTGTAGGCAGCGCGAATTCGATGCTAACCGTAATCGCCAAAAACGCCCAAGAGGCGGTCGCGAAAAAGGTCGCTCGCCAGTCGCTAACCAAGACCAGTTGGTATCCGATCCTGAAGAAGCTCTTGAGCTTCATGGGTATCAAGATAACAAAGCAGACGGTGGGGGATGCCGCTGGCAAGGTTGTTGTGGGCGTCGGTGGCGTAATCTCTGGTGCTATCACCTTTATGGGTCTTTCAAAGGGGTCGGCGCGCTTGTGTAGGCAGCTTAAGTGCTTGCCGCAGGCAAACGAGCGGATTCCTGGCACTGGGTACTATGAAAAGGATGAGGCCGCGGTTGCCAAGAAGAGGATTGACGTAGCGGAACCCCTCTTTATCGAAAAGTTCGGATTTTACTCCCATATTCTACGGCTCTATTGTTGAATATGCTGACCGGCTGGAGGAGTCACTGGCGACTGGAGAAGCGAAGCTGGATGCATATAATCCGGACGTTCTTCTCTGATACTCAGCGGAATTAGGCTATGCGTAACAGGATTGTTGTTCGATCTAATGTGAACGTTGGATGATGCTAACTATTTATGGAAAACAGTTAAAAAAGTTTTTCACCCCTTTTTCACTCCTCGGAGAAGGAGGAAAGAGACGCGAAAACAAAAAAGCTCAGAAGCAATTACGCTTCTGAGCTGCACTAATGCAATGGAGCCAGCGACCGGGCTCGAACCGGTGACCCCCGCTTTACGAGAGCGGTGCTCTACCAACTGAGCTACGCTGGCGGCCATGTGATGGCGCAACTGAGGCGTCAACGGCTGTCTATGATACGGGACATCGCAAATCCGCGCAAGTGTTCTGACGGCTTTTCTCACTTTAAATGCACTAATATTGGAGACGCGATGTCTTGCTCTTACGGGTCTCAAACAGAATGGGGCAGCGATGACTCAACCCAAGATTCTTCTCGCACGCATCGACGACCGTTTCATTTACGGACAAGACGTTGAGCTGTGGAACGAAGCCGTGGGTTCCAACCTTGTCCTAATCGTCAACGATGAGATCGCGGCAGATTCGCGCCAATGGGCACCCATGAGGGTGGCGGCGCCAGAAGGCGTTTGGACGCGGTTTTTCTCGGTGCAAAGGACCATCGACGTCATTCATACCGCAACGCCTCGCCAATTGATTCTGATCATGGTGGCCTCACCCTCCGATGCGCTCGCGCTGGTTAAGGGCGGTGTGCCGATCACCAAGATCAGCATTGGTCATATGCAGGCAGGGGAGGGCAAGCGTCCCGCAACGCCCGCAGTTGCCGTAGACGACACAGACGTCGCTGTT
The DNA here is from genome assembly GCA_019419445.1 of Collinsella sp. Classification (GTDB taxonomy): domain Bacteria; phylum Actinomycetota; class Coriobacteriia; order Coriobacteriales; family Coriobacteriaceae; genus Collinsella. The sequence continues at coordinate 66,063 of DXZX01000004.1, read as the reverse complement.
CTCAGAGAGCTGCAAAAGCTCGGCATAGAACTAGAAATCCGCTATCTCCCCAGTTCCGCCCCCGACCCCATCGGCAATCTGTTCAACTGATCCCTTGGGGACGGAGGAAAACGGATCATTTTGCCTTCGTAGGGGATCTGTGTGGCGCTGTCCGCCAAAACTATGCCGGTTTACTACGATGAATTGCTTATCGCCGAGCATGCCAAATTTGCAGAGAATAAAACCGCAGGTAGACGAGTTGCTAATTTTTTATAAACCAGCGCGTGGTCGGACATAGTGGGTTCATCGTAGTAATTCGGCATAGTTTTGTTATGTCACCAATTCGGTGGCATCGAAAAGAAGGATTTAGGCATGAAGCAGCGCCCGTCGGCGGTGGTGCCGGCGGGCGTTGCTGTGCGAGATGTCGCGTTGTGGGCCTAGTGCCTCATAAAGTGGTATTCGATCATATTGCTGTAGGGGTGACCCGGACCCACAATGCCCTGCGGGAACAGCGGCTGGTGCGGCGTGTCGGGGTACATCTCGGCCTCGAGGGCAAAGCCGGCGCCCCAGCCATAGTTGGCATCGTCCTTGGCGTGCTCGTCGCCCAGCCAGTTGCCGGTGTAGAGTTGCACGCCCGGGGCGGTGGTGTAGTAGTCCAGCTCACGACCGGTCCACATCTCCTCGACATGTAGGGCGCGACGCAGGTTGCGGCCGTACTGATAGCCATCGATGCACAGGCAGTGATCGTAGCCACGGGCCTGCTTAATCTGCGGGTCGTCGGCCTCCATGCCGGGTGCGACGGGGCGCAGCTCGCGAAAGTCAAACGGTGTTCCCTCGACCGGAGCGATTTCGCCGGTGGGGATGTTCTGCTCGTTAATGGGCAAGTAGTGGGCAGCGTTGGCGATAAAGAAGTGCTCACAGTCCATGCCGGCGTTATGGCCGGCAAGGTTAAAGTACGTGTGGTTGGTCATGGACACGTAGGTGGCGCGGTCGCTCTCGCAACCATGCTCGATGCGGAAGACTCCGGTGCGCGTAACGGTAAACACAGCCGTAAAGATTCGGTTGCCGGGCAGGCCCAGCTCGCCATCCTTAAGCGAGGTGGTCATGCGCACGGCGTTGTGAGTCTCGTCGAGCTCAACGTCCCATACGCGCTTGTGCAGACCATGCTCAAGATCGCTGTGCAGGTTGTTGACGCCTTCGTTGGCCGGCATATGCCAGTCCGTGCCGTCGATGGTGATCGTGGCGCCCGCGGTGCGGTTTGCCACGGGGCCGATGGTCGCGCCAAAGCAGGCGGGGTTGTCAAAGTAATCCTCGAGCTTATCGAAGCCCAGCACCACATCGCGCACGTTGCCGGGAATGTCGGGCACATCGATACCCAGCACGGTGGCGCCATAGTCCATAATGCGAACGCAGATCTCGGGCCCGTTGAGGGTGTAACGATGAACGGGGGTACCGCACGGCGCGGTGCCGAAAAGCTCGGAAGTGATCATTTGGTTCCTAACATCGAGGTATTTCCGACAAACTGTAGCGCGAACAGGTGAGATTATCACTACACCCCACTAAAGCAGGGGGTATTTTTCTCAAAAAAGTGATGATTGGAGCTGTGCTGGCGTTGATTTTTGACAGGCACGAGTCTGATACAATTTGTTCGTTACTGTTTGAATGATATGTGCGCAAAGAACGGCGAGGATTCATCGTGATTAAGGCGGAGCGACAGGATAAGGTTCGTCAGCTGCTCGAGGAACAGGGCACGGTCTCGGTCAAGGAGATCTCGGACGCACTGGGCGTCTCGGATATGACGATCCGCCGCGATCTTGAGGAGCTTGCGAGCCTAGGTGAGATTGAGCGCGTGCACGGTGGAGCCCGTAGCGCGCAGGGCCGTCCACATGCTATGTTGCGCCACGAGTATTCGCACAGCGAAAAGCGTACCAAGCATGCCGAGGAAAAGCTGCAGATCGCGCGCCGCGCCGTTGAGCTCATCGAGGAGGGCTCGACCATCTTTTTGGGTACGGGCACCACGGTTGAGCAGATGGCCTCGATGCTGCCGGCGTTTCGCCTGCGCATCGTGACTAATTCGCTTTCGGTGTTTAACCTGCTCGAGGCGCGCGAGGACTGCGACCTGTGCCTCGTGGGCGGCATGTACCGTCGCCGCACTGCCGCTTTTGTGGGGCCAACGGCCGAGGACACCCTGCGTGCGCTGGGCATCGATGCGGCGTTTATCGGCGCCAACGGTATCTTGGACGGTGACGTATCCACATCCAACATGGACGAGGGCCGTATCCAGCAGCTTGCCTTTAGCAAGGCGGACTCGCGCTATCTGATCGCCGACTCCAGCAAGATCGGCAAGCGCGACTTCTATACCTTCTGTCGCCTGGACAATTTGGATGCCGTGGTGTGCGAGCCGGGTATTACCGATGCGGATCGCGCCGCCATCGAGGAGCACACGCAGGTCATCTGCTAGCTTAGGTGTTACAGATTGAGATTTTCTGACCGGACGTCCTGTTTGTCTCGATCTGTAACAGCTGGGACCGAAAACCCCTGCTAGATGTTACAGATCGAGACAAACGGCCTGTTCGAACCGAGCCAAAACAAATAGGCCGCATGCGAACCCGTGGAGGGATTCTCATGCGGCCGACAGGGGGGTATGCGGCAATAGTTAGGCCATAAGCAGGCCGGTCTCCGCGACGTTCTTGTACCAGTACGCACTCGCCTTGGGATAGCGCTTCTGGGTCTCGAAGTCGATGTAGAACAGGCCGTAGCGCTTGTTATAGCCGTTGGTCCAGGAGAACTGGTCCTGCAGCGACCACACAAAGTAACCGTCGACGTTTACGCCGCCGTCGATTGCCTTGAGGATCCATGCGAGATGCTGGCGCATGTAGTCGATGCGAGGGGCGTCGTCGATAAAGCCGTCCTCGAAGTCGTCCTTATAGCCCATGCCGTTCTCGGTGATGTAGATCTTCTTGTAGTTGGGGTAATCGTTCTTAATGCGGAGCAGCAGGTCGTAGAGGCCCTCGGGATAGATGATCCAGTCCCAATCGGTGGTGGGTACGCCTTCGCGCACGCATGACTCGCCCACGCCCTTGAGGAACCAGCGCGAGGAGCCCTTGTCGCCGGTGCCATTGTGGTTGATGTCGTTTTCGCCCTCGGCGGCACGCAGGAACTGGCACTTGTAGGTGTTGACGCCCAGGCAATCGTTGTAGGGGAGCGCGGCGGTCAGCGCGGCGATGTCCTCGTCGCGGACGTCGAGCTCGCCGCCGGCGATATGGGCCAGCTTGGTCGCGGCCTCCATGGTGTCGGCTGCATAGTGGCCGCGGAAGGTGGCGTCGAGTACCCAGCGGTTGTTGATGACGTCGGCCATACGAGCCGCCTCGCAGTCGGCAGCGCTGTTGGGATCGAGGGGATACTTGGGCTCCAGGTTCTGGACAATGCCGATCTCGCCCTCAAAGCCGCCCTCATGGAAGGCGACGACAGCCTTGGCGTGGGCCACCATCATGTTGTGCATGAGCTGGAAGGCCTTGTCCAGGCGGTACTTCTCGCCGTGCGGCCAGTTGCCGACGATAAAGCTGCCCTCGGCGGTTGCGGGAATCTCGTTAAAGGTAAACCAGTGCTTGACCTCGGTGAACTCGGCAAAGCAGAACTTGGCGTACTCGACGAAGGCGTCGATGGTCGTGCGCGTCAGGAAACCCTCGCCGCCGTTCTGGTAAAAGGCCTCGGGCGTATCGAAGTGATCGAGCGTGACATAGGGGATAACGCCAGCTTTGTTGCAGGTGGCGAAAAGCTCGTGATAGAAAGCGACACCCTCGGGGTTAATCTCGCCGGTGCCACTGGGGAAGATGCGGCTCCAAGCGATGGAGACGCGAATGCCGTTAATGCCGAAGCGCTGGCACAAGTCGATATCGACCGGATATTTGTTGTAGAAGTCGCTTGCGGGGTCGGGGGAGAAGCGACCCTGAGCAGCCAGGAAATCGTCCCAGGGCACTTTGCCCTTGCCGTGCGTGCGGGTCTCACCCTCAACCTGGTAAGCGGCGGTGGCGCCGCCAAACACAAAGCCGTCGGGGAACTGCATGGGGTTGGTCATGAGTCATCCTTTCTGTGGGATACGAATAGGGAGAGGTGCCCGAACTGGGGATCCGGGCACCAACAGAGGGAGGAACTAGTCGAGGTTCTCGCGGAGCCACTTGATGGCGCCAGCGGGGTCGCGAGTAAGGTCGATATATTCCTTACCGCGCGGGGCGAGCAGCTTAATGCCCAGACGATCGGTGTCGGCCTTCATGTCGTTGTAGTAGCTACGAACCTGCGGAGCGAGCACGATGACGTCGTACTGATCCATGATGGCAGTGTGCTGGCCATAGGCGCCTGCGGAGGAAGCGATGTTCTCTCCGGTCTGTGCGGCACCTTCCTTGATGGCGTTGGCAAGCATGGCAGAGGTGCCGGCGCCGGCGCACAGGACGAGGACCTTCAGGCCATCGACATCCTTCTTGGCGGATGCATCGGCAGCGGGCTCGGGCTGATCGGCGACAGGCTTGCTGTCGGCGGCGGCAACGGTCGTCTCGACGGAAGCGGTGGCCTGCTCGACAGCGGGCGTAGAGGCGTTGGCGGCGACGGAAGCGGCACCATCGGACTCGAGTCCCAGCTCGGCGGCGCGCTCGGCCTCCTGGTCGCAGAGCAGCTTATCGTATGCCTTCAAGAACGGCAGGTAGATGATGGCGTCCAGTAAGATGATGATCGCGACAAATACCAGGGCGATAAGCTGGAAGTTCGTGGTGATGAAGATGCCGATGGGGGCAGGGGTAGCCCAAGGCACCACGAAGGAGAAGCCGTTCATACCCACATTGTCGATAAAGAACTTGGCAACACTCACGTTGACGCAGCCGGCGGCAACAAAGGGGATGAGCATGTAGGGGTTAAGGATCATCGGCGCGCCAAAGAGCAGCGGTTCGTTGACGGCGAAGGCAACAGGGACAATCGAGGCCTTACCGACGGCTTTGAGCTGCTTGGACTTCATGAAGAGAATCAGCAGAAGCGGCACGATGAACGTGGCGCCGGTGCCGCCGAACTCACCCACGAGCGACATGTTAAAGGTGAGGGAGTGGGCGGGGTGGCCGCCTGCCAGCAGAACCTGCAGGTTCTCGGCCTGGTTGGCAAGACGGATGGGGTCGATGCCCGGCTGGACGATCGAGGGGCCGTGGACGCCGATGAACCAGAAGAACGCGGTGGCTGCCTGGATAAGGATAAGGCCAGGATAGGTTTCTGCAGCGGTAAAGAGCGGGGAGAGCAGTTTGATAAGCAGCTCGGAGAACGGAACGCCCATGAGGTTGCGCACGACGACATCGATGATGCCGCAGATGATGACGGCGCCGCCAAAGGGGATAATGTCGCGGAAGTTCTGAGCGATGGCGCCCGGGACCTCCTTGGGCAGCTTAATGGTCAGATCGCGCGAGACGCAGAATTTGTAGACCCACACGGTGATGAACGCGGCGATATAGGCCGAGAACAGACCGCGCGTGCCCATGCTGGTGCAATCGAAGACCGAAAGTTCGGAGCCGTTGAACTTGGTGGTGAACTGCGTAACGGCGAGCAGCAGCATGCTGCACTGGGCGGCCACCATGGTGGAACCGTCGTTGAGCACTTTGCCGGCGGGCATGCGACGGTTCATGGAAGCCGTGAAGTTCTTGGCAGTGGTGCCAGCAACCATGATGCCCATAACGCCCATGGTGAAGTTGTACAGCTTGTTGCACCAGTCGATAAGCGGCTGGGGCAGCGTGATGCCGACTACGCCGGGAAGGGTGGCGATCAGCAGGAAGATCGAAGAGGTGAGGACGATGGGCATGCACCCAAGGAATCCGTCCTTAATGGCCTGGAGGTAGACGTTCCTCGAGATCTTCTCAAAGAACGGTTGATGCTTTTCGAGCATCTTTACGATGGCGTCCATAGAGCTCCTTTGCTACTTAATGCGCGACGCATGTGGATGGAACTGGTCGTCGATGGATGGTCAGGACTGCCCGGAAACCTTCCTGCTTAAGGAAGGCATTGCCAAATGACAACGTTGTCATTTCGTTAATGACAACGTAAGACATTTTTGGAAGAGCAACAAGGATTTACGGGTGAACGGTCGATATTGTCCGATAAACGGCTGATTTGTCAGTCGGGCAGGTAGTGTATGCTAGAACACAAAAAACAAGCGATGCAAAACCGACTGGAGAAGCAGTGGCAACGATGGACAAGAAAAACGTCTCGATGAACGATGTGGCGATTGCCGCAGGTGTTTCTCTCAAGACGGTGTCGCGTGTGATCAACGAGCCCGATAGCGTGCGAGAGTCGACACGCGATAAAGTCCATTCCGCAATGGAGGCACTCGGGTTTCGAACCAACTTTGCCGCGCGTTCGCTCAAGTTGGGCCGTTACGGGTGCATCGGCGTGGTGATGTTTCACTTGTCGGGCGGCGCCGTGGACATGATTGACGGTATCGCCGATGCCGCCGAAGAACGCGGCTTTGCGCTCACGATGATCAAAAAGCGGGCAGGGGAGAAGATGACCCTTGCCGACGCAGCGCGCAGGATGTCGCAGCTGCCTGTTGATGGCATGATCTTCAATCTGCGCCAGATGGTCGATGACTTTGATACCTTTGAGGCGCCGAAAGACCTCAAGACGGTGATTATCACACCGATGGAACATCCTACCTGCTCTACCGTCAGTGACGACCAAGAGGGCGGCGCGCGTATGGCGTGCGAGTACTTTTTGGACCACGGTCACAAGAACGTGTACTTCGTTTCGGGTAAGAAAGAGTCGCTGTCGAGCCAGTGCCGTATGAAAGGTTGGCGTGCGGCACTCGAGGCACGTGGCATTGAGCCGTCCGAGCCTCTGCAAGGCGATTGGAATGCGGATAGTGGCTATGCCGCGGGCCTTGTGCTTGCCGATAAACCCGATTGCACGGCGATCCTCGCTGCTAACGACTGCATGGCAAACGGTGTGATGATGGCTCTACGTGACAAAGGGCTCAGTGTGCCCGACGACGTGTCCGTGATCGGCTTCGACGATGAGCTCTACAAGACGATTCCCAACTCGATTCTGACGTCGGTGAAGTTTCGCCACCGCGAGCTGGGCATCCGTGCGCTTAACGAGGTCGTTGCGGGTTTGGAAGCCCCGAGCTCCAGAAGTCGTACGCTTGTCTCGGGCGTGTTGGTCGAGCGTGCGAGCGTGCGGGATTTGCGGGCGTAGGCGTGCTCGGCTCGTTCATCTCAACCTGTAACAGGTAGGGCCGAAAATCTCAGCTAGATGTTACAGATTGAGATATCTCTGCTCGGGCGTTCTGTTTGTCTCGATCTGTAACAGCTTGGAGCGAAAAACTCAGCTAGATGTTACAGATTGAGACAAACGTGCGGTACGGTCTGCCCAAAAAAGGCCGGGGGCGGCGCGTCGTGTGACGTGCCGCCCCCGGCTGAGAAATGGGGACAGGTTATGTGAGCGGGGCAATTCCGCTGGTCGCAAGCCGCTAGTCCAGACGACGGGTCTGCGCCACGTGCTTGTACCAGTAGACGCTCGCCTTGGGCGTGCGCTTCTGGGTTTCAAAGTCTACGTAGAAGAAGCCATAGCGCTTGTTGTAGCCATTGGTCCAGGAGAACTGATCCTGCAGGCTCCACAGGAAGTAGCCGCCCACGTTGACGCCCACCTCCATGGCCTTAAGCAGCCAGCGCAGGTGCTGCTCGATGTAGTCGATGCGCGGCTGGTCGTCCACAAAACCGTCCTTGTAGGGGTCCTTGTAGCCCATGCCGTTCTCGGTGATGAAGATCTGCTTGTAGTTGGGGTAGCGCTGCTTAATGTAGACGAGCAGATCGAACAGGCCCTCGGGATAGATAATCCAGTCCCAGTCGGTGGTGGGGATGCCGGGCTTGTTCACATGCTCGCCAATACCCTTAACGCGCCAGCGGCCGGTGCCTTTCTCGCCCGTACCGTTGTGGTGCAGGTCGTTCTCGCCGTCGTAAGCCTTGAGGAAGCGGCACTGGTAGTTGTTGACACCCAGGTAATCGTTGTAGAGCGCAGCCTCGCGCATGATTTCCAGATCATCGTCCAGGATCTCGATAGTGCCGCCCGAGACGGCAGCCAGGCGGTTGGCGCACTCGAGGGTGTCGGGAGCATAGTCCCCGCGGAAGGTGGCGTCGAGCAAGAACTGGTTCTGCAGCACGTGCTCGTTATTGGCGGCCTTGATGTCGGCGGGGTCGTTCTCGTTGAGCGGATACTTAAACTCCAGCGATTGAATGACGCCGATCTTGCCCTTAAAACCGCCGTTGTGGAAGGCCAGCACGGCCTTGGCGTGGGCGAGCATCATGTTGTGCTCGCACTGGAAGGCCTCGGCCAGATGAGCTTTGACGCCGCCGGGGAAGGTACCCTCGATGTAGGTGTTGGAGGCGTCGGCCCAGATCTCGTTAAAGGTGAACCAGTAGGTCACCTGGTCGGCGTACTCCTTAAAGCAGAAGGTGGCAAAGTCCACAAAGGCATCGATGGTCTCGCGGTTGAGGAAGTCGCCCTTCTCAAAGAGGGGAAGCGGCGTGTCAAAGTGATGCAGCGTGACGAACGGCTCAACATGGCGCTTATGGCACTCGGCGAAGAGATCGTGGTAGAACTGGACGCCCTCGGGGTTGATTTCGCCGGTGCCGTTGGGGAAGATGCGGCTCCAGGCAATGGAGAGGCGAATGCCGTTGATGCCAAACTCCTCGCACAGCTCCAGATCGACGGGGTACTGGTTGTAGAAGTCCGAAGCGGGATCGGGGGAGAAACGGCCTTGGGCTTCCAGAAAGTCGTCCCAGGCAACCTTGCCCTTACCGTGAGTGCGGGTCTCGCCCTCTACCTGGTAGGCAGCAGTGGCGCCGCCAAAGACAAAGTCCTCGGGAAACTGCGCAGGCGGATTGGTGACGCTAGCAGGATTAACGGACATGATGATCCAATCGTCTAAATCGAAGGGCCAGCCGGTCTTGGATGGTCGGCTGGCCCTGAGCGTTACTTACTTCGAAAGCTGCTCGGAGACGAAGGCGAGAGACTTGTCGCCGTTCTGGGAGAGCTCAATGTACTGCTTACCGCGGCAGGCGACGCATTTGTTGCCCACGCGCTCGCAGTCTTTCTGCAGGTCGGCCAGGTAGCTTGCGGCCTGCGGGGCCAGGACGACCAGGTCAAAGTCGGGGAGCATGTCCACGTGGTTGCCATATGCCTCGGCAGCGGTCTCAAGAATGATGCCGCGCTCCTTGGCAGCCTTGGCCAGTGCGTTGGCGAGCAGGCCCGAAGTGCCACCGCCCTGGCAGAGCACGAGTACGCGCTTGCCGTTGAGGTCGCTGGTGGACGTTGCCTCGGCAGCGGGTGCTGCGGCAGCGGCGGGGGCGTCGGCCTTCACGGCCTCGGCAGCAGCACCGGCGGCAACGCTCTTGGCGTCAGCCTTGCCCTGGAAGGCATCGTTGAGCTTGGCGGCCTTCTCGGCGTTCTTGGCGGCGAGCTCCTCCTGGGAGATCTCGGCCTCCTCGGCGCACTTCTGGGCGTCATAGGCACGGAAGAACGGATAGTACAGGACAAAGTCGACGACCAGGATGAGGGCGAGCATCACAAAGGCGAGCGGCTGGAAGCCCAGGCCCATGATGGTGCCGATGGGGCCGGGGACGGTCCAGGGCAGGGTGTACATAAAGCCGTTCATGCCCAAGAAGTCGATAAAGATCTTGAGGATCCAGATGTTGGCGATCGGGGCAAAGACAAACGGGACAAAGAAGACGGGGTTGAGCACGATGGGCGCGGCGAACAGCAACGGCTCGTTGACGGCAAAGCAGACCGGGACGATGGCGGCCTTACCGACGGCGCGCATCTCCTGAGACTTGGCCAGGAAGCAGAACATGAAGACCAGGACGAGCGTGGCACCGGTGCCGCCCATGCAGACGACGAAGTACTGGGCACCCTGGGTCAGGACAGCGGAAGCGTGCTGGCCGGCCTGGAACGCAGCCAGGTTGTCGGTCATGTTGGCAACGAGAGCAGCGGCGATGGCGGGCTCGACGATCGAAGGGCCGTGGACGCCCACGAACCAGAAGAGGCTCATGGCGCCGTAGATCACAGCGAGGCCGATGTAGCCGTCGGCAGCGGTGAACAGGGGCTGGAACACCTGGATGACGCCCTGGGCAAAGCAGAAGCCAAAGGCAGCGCGGAAGACGATGTCAAAGACCCAAAAGACGGTGATGCAGACGGAGAAGGGGATGATGTCCTTAAAGGTCTGCGAGATGTTGGGCGGAACCTGCTCGGGCATCTTGACGGTGATGTTGCGCTTAATGAAGAACTTGTAGATGATGCCGGTCACAAACGCAGCGATAAAGGCGGTCAACAGGCCCTTGGAACCAAGGTAGGTGGTGTTGAAGCCGCTGGCAGCGTCCGTGGCGATGGTGTCGCTCGAAAGGAGCAAGAAGCCGATGATGGCCGCGCACATGCACGAGATAAAGTTGATCTGGTTGTTCTTGGGCAGGTCGCGGTTCTGGGCGTCGGCGAAGTGCTTGGCCGTGGTGGCGGCACAGGCGATGGCCAGGATGCCCATGGAGTAGTTGTAGCACTTCCACAGGGCGTTGTTGATGTCATCGGGCCAATAGAAACCCCAGATGTTGGGGACCGAGGCTACCAGGCAGAAGATGGACGAGAAGATGATGATGGGGATGACGGAGATAAAGCCGTCGCGAATCGCCTTGAGGTACTTGTTGCGGGCGATCGCGTTGAAAAAGGGCTGGCCCTTTTCGATGATGGCGATAAGTTGCTCCATGCAATGCTCCTAAGAGTCGGTGGGTTAACAACGATGGTAGCTTTTGGCGTTCGGTTGCCAAAATGTTGACGTTGCCATTTTGTGACACAAAATAAGACGCGAACCGATGGTCCCTGTGCCTGCGAACCGTCGATTCCTTGCGCGTAAACGTTTGAGCCGCCCGGTGGCTCTGTGTTTGCACAATGGCAACGTTAACATTTGGGCGACAAAAGCCGTTCGGGGAAGCAAAAATGTCGGTGAACGGTAGGTTTTGGGTGGTGAGCGTATGGTGGGGGAGGCGTTGGATATACTTGAAGACGTTTCATTTGACTGCGCAGGATGCCACTAATGGCATCGTTGACATAGAAAGATCGACCTATGGCCGCTGTTAAAAAATCGGTTTCCGTTAAGGACGTGGCGCGTCTCGCGGGCGTCTCGGAGCAGACAGTCTCGCGTACGGTGCACGATTCGCCCAGCGTGCGCCCCGAGACCAAGGAGCGCGTGCGTGCCGCCATGCGCGAGCTGGGGTATCGCCCCAATTTTGCCGGTCGATCGCTGCGCCGCGGCAAGTTTAAGACCGTCGGCGTCGCCATGTTCAACATTACCGGTACCGGCAACCTCGACCGTATGGAGGGCTTTGCTGCCGCCGCCGATAAGCACGGCTACGCCATTACCCTCACGAAAGTAGATGGGCATCCGTATACCCTCGAGAGCGCATCGTCGCGCATGAGCGCACTGCCGGTGGATGGCATGGTCGTGATCATGAATCGCATGCCGGCGGACTTTGGCACCTTCGAGCCACTGCCCGGCATGCAGACAGTGCTCGTTACGATGTTGGAGCACCCGCTTTGTTCAACGGTCGATAACGACCAGTTCGATTGCTCGCGCCAGGTGGTCGAGTATTTGCTGGAGCAGGGGCACAAGACCGTGCACTTTATCTCGTGCCCCGAGCGCTCGCTTTCGGGCATGCGGCGCGAGGAAGGCTGGCGCGAGACATTGCGCGCACATGGTATTGAGCTGCCGCGACTCATCCGTGGCGATTGGACGGCGCAGAGCGGATATGCCGCAGGCCAGGCTCTGGCGGACGATCCGACCTGTACTGCCATCTATGCCTCCAACGACGCCATGGCCTACGGCTGCATTCGCGGGCTCGAGTCGCGCGGAAGGCGTGTGCCCGAGGACGTGAGCGTGGTGGGTGTTGATGACAGCCTGGGCGATATCGTGCCCGACCGTCGCCTGACCACGGTGCGCTTTGATAACAAGCGCGTCGGCATGTGGGCGGTCGACAAGATCGCCGGCGCCGAGGGGGTTGCGCCTGGCGTGGAGCACATGCTAATCCCCGGCGTGCTCGTAACGGGCGATACGGTACGCGATTTGCGCTAGGGTGCGGACCTGTTTGGGTTGTCGTTAATTGTGTTTGATATTGTTCAAATTGGTTTAAAAACCGTTCACGGGCAAAAATTGACCGTTCATAGCTCGAGATTACGTTTTGCATTGTTCTTTTTTGTTTGAATGTTAATGTTTCTGTCATACACAGCGCAACGCGTATGCCCGGACGCGATGCTCTCCATTGGTTCATATGTGAAAGGAACGCAATATGGCTACCAAAGAAGAAATCTCGATGGTTGGATTCGAGATCGTCGCATACGCGGGTGACGCCCAGACCGATCTGCTTGCAGCGCTCGATGCTGCTCGCGAGGGCGATTTTGAGAAGGCCGAGCAGCTGCACAAGGATGCCAGCGAGGCGCTCATCGGCGCTCACGACACGCAGACCAAGCTGCTTTCGCAGGAGGCCGGCGGCGGCGAGATGGAGATGACCTTCATCATGGCTCACGCCCAGGATACCCTCATGACCACCATGATCCTGGAGAAGCAGACCCGCTTTACCATCGATGCCTATAAGCGCATCGCCGCACTCGAGGCTAAGCTCGCCTAACGAGCTCTCACAACCAAGTCCCCTTCCAAAAGCTCTGCCGCTACCCGCGGCAGGGTTTTTTCTGTATCCCATCTGTCTTGGTTGCGGTGAAATAGGGACTGAATAGGGACCGGCGGGCGCAAAACAATCCCTATTCCACCGCAACTCATCCCGAAATAGTCATTGGGGACGTTCTTAAACGACTAGTCATTGGGGACAGTCTTGGCGCGCTCCGTTCGTCGTCCCGTTCGATTTTTGCTCGGTGGGTATACTTCCTTTCGCATTAAACGCCGGACTGAGGAGGTATCCAAATGCCGGATAACGGGTCAATACAAAAAAGAGACGCCCGCGAGATGGCTCATGGGCGTCCTGTCCAGATAACCGAGCACACGACGGTAACCGAGCTGCAGCCCAGCTTGTCCGATGTCGTGTGCGCAAACAAAAAGCTGCAGATTGGCTTTATCGTTGCGCTCGTGGTACTGGCCTTGCTGTCGGGCTTTGTGGCTCGTCCGCATTTCGCCGATACCAAGACTTGGGACTCCACCATCGAGGTTATCGACCAAAAGAAAGGTAACGTACTGGCGCTCACGGCCTCGTGCGTGGCGCTGTCTGCGGGCATTACCGCGCTGCCGGGTGATACGGGAACGCCGGTTGCCGAGCAGCTCGCACAGCTTTCAGGCAACCTTGGTATCGTGCTTGCCGTGCTATACCTAGAGAAATACTTGCTCACGATTTTGTGGTCGGTTGGTTTGGGCATCTTAATCCCGCTTGCGTTGGTGCTCTGTGCGGTGTCGCTCGGCATTCACGGGCGCTGGAGCACGAGCGCCGTCCTGCGCCGTGTGGCGACGCGCGTGCTGGTGGTTGCCGTGATCGGCATGGCGTTGGTGCCTGCAAGCGTATGGGTGTCGCAGAAGGTCGACGAAACGTATCGCGTAAGTATTGAGCAAGCTGAGCAAAAGGCAGCGGACGCTGCGGATGCGGCCGACACCACGGACAAGTCAGCCGAGACCAGCTCAAAATCGAACAAGAAATAATCCGAGGCCACGGAGTCCAAAAACGTACTCGAGCAGTTGACTGACGGGGCCTCGAGCCTGGTCACGTCGGTAACCAGCGGTGCCAAGCAGATGACCGACGAGATCGTGCAGCAGGTGACCGACCTCATCGAAGGCGTCATCGTGATGATCGTGACCTCGTGTGTGATTCCTCTACTGGTGCTCGTGGCGTTCCTATGGCTAGGACACGTGCTGCTGGGGATCGATGTCTCCGGTCCCGCGAACTATTTGACGGGTCGTTTCTTGGGCGCACCGTCCAAACATGCCAAAAAGAGCGGGCAATCTGAGTAGGCGGCAAAGCGATCTTTGGAAGATCAACCGTAAGAAGGGCGGCCGAGACACGTTCTCGGCCGCCCTTTTGTCTGTTGAACACATGGTCGCTACGTCTGCGCCGGGCTCAAACGGTCGGCAATCAACCGTGAACGGTATTTGTTCAAAAAAGAACAAAGATAAACAAATAATGGTTGCACCCGATGTTCGAATGTGTTCAAATAAACATGAACAGTGAAGAACCGCACATTCAGATGCCCGGACCTGAGCGCGATTCAACACTTCCAAACAGAAACTACGCACCTGCGTATCTCTCAAGGAGGATGTCATGAGGGTTGTAATCGCTTCCGATGCCGACGGTATGTCGATGAAGGAGTCCATCAAGGAGATGCTCATCGCCGACGGTCACGAGGTCGTCGACTATTCCGAGACCCCTGCCGCGGACTTTGTCGATTCCGCGACCACCGTTGCCAAGGACCTGCTGGAGCACAAGGACTCCCAGGGCTTTGCATTCGATAAGTACGGCGTCGGTTCCTATATGGCTGCCGTCAAGATCAAGGGCATGGTCGTTGCCAACATTTCCGACGAGCGTTCCGCCTACATGACCCGCGAGCACAACGGTTCGCGCATGGTCACCATGGGCCCGGGCGTTGTGGGCACCGAGGTCGCCAAGAAGATCGCCCGTGAGTTCCTGCGCGCCCAGTACGCCGGCGGTCGTCACCAGATCCGTGTCGACATGCTCAACAAGATGGCCTAACGAGAGCCACCGAGAACTCGAACTTCTACCTCAACTTGTGAATTCAGACGAAAGGACGTTCTGATGAAGAAGACCATCGCAATCGGTTGCGACCATATCGTTACGGACGAGAAGATCTATCTGGCCGACCGCCTGGAGCAGGCTGGCTACCAGGTGCTCGACTGCGGCACCTACAGCCATACTCGTACGCATTACCCCATCTACGGCAAGGCCGTGGGCGAGGCTGTCGCCAGCGGCAAGGCCGACTTTGGCGTGGCCCTGTGCGGCACCGGCATCGGCATCACCAACGCCGTCAACAAGGTTCCCGGCGCCCGCTGCGCCCTGGTTCGCGACATGACCTCTGCCCTGTATGCCCGTCGCGAGCTCAACGCCAACATCGTGGGCTTTGGCGGCAAGATCACCGGCGAGTTCCTGATGGCCGACATTATGCTTGCCTTCCTGGAGGAGCCCTACGAGAAGACCCCCGAGCACGATGCCCTGATTGCCAAGATCGACGCCTGCAATAAGGCCGACGCCGAGGCTCAGGCTGACCCGCACTTCTTTGACGAGTTCCTCGAGAAGTGGGACCGCGGCGAGTATCACGACTAAGGAGGTTACGCGGTTTTGCCAAACCGCGTAACGGGTCGACGCTGCGCGGCGCTCAGGCACCCCATCTCGCCGCTCAAACCGTCGCTCGCGTACATGAAGTACGCGTCGCTCCTCTTTCGCGGCGACCTGGGGCACCTGAGCGCCGCTCGCTGACGTAGGGGGTACCAGCAGGGTTACCGCTGTTGTTGGGAAGCGTTCTGATTCGGCTAGCTGCTCCGATAACACGTTTGCTTGCTGAGCTTGAGTGCTTCGCTCCAGGCGGTACCCGGCATTCTGCAGCTTTTCAATTGACGGCTCGCGTTTCTGTGAGGGGGCGCGGGCCGGTTTTCTATCAGCCCTATTGACTTGGCGGGCTGTCGTAAGAAAGGGAAGGCTCCTATGGAGTTTGTTCTTGATAACGGTTCTATTCGTGTGGCGCTGAGCACGGCTGGCGGATCGTTCACTTCGATTAAAGCCAACGGTCGCGAGTACCTGTGGCAGGGCGATCCGGCGGTCTGGTCGGGGCAGGCACCCATTTGCTTTCCGATTTGCGGCGGCCTTCGTGACGGTCGCGCAATGACCATGGGCGGCCGCGAGGTAAAGCTCGCCCGCCACGGCTTTGCGCGCAAACAGGAGTGGAAGCTCGAGGAGCAGGGCGACAGCATGGTTGCGCTGAGCCTAAGCTCTGCCGACCATGCTGAGTTGCTCGAGCAGTACCCGTATCCGTTTAAGATCGTTGCTCGTTACACGATCGATTCGGAAAAGGTGGCCGTGTCGTACGAGGTGACCAATGAGGGCACCGAGGACATGCCGTTCTTTGTAGGCGGTCACCCCGGCTTTAAGTGCCCGCTCGACGAGGGCGAGTCCTATGACGATTATGAGCTTCGTTTTGAGCAGCGTGAGGCCACCGAGCTCTGTACTGCCGTTCCCTCGACGGGCCTGATTGATGTTGAGCATCGCAGTAAGAACCCCATGATCGACCAGAACCTGCCGCTTACCCACGAACTCTTCGACTTCGCGGAGACCATCTTCGACGTGCTCGAGAGCCGCGTGGTTACGCTGACCAAGAAAACCGAGGACAAGGGCGTGCGCCTGACGTTCCCCGATATGCCATACCTGATTGTGTGGAGCAAGCCCGAGGGCGACTTTGTGGCAGTTGAGCCGTGGGGTGGTCTGTCCACCTGCTCCGACGAGGACGATATTCTAGAGCACAAGCGTGGCTGCCTGGTGGCCAAGCCGGGGGAGACCGTCACCCGCGGTTTTGAGATCGAGATCCTTTAACGAGCTATCGTATGTTTGGGGCCGCGCGTGTCGTGCCCCGGAAACAGGAGTTCAACATGATTCTGACCGTTACCATGAACCCGTCGATCGATACGCGCTATCAACTCGACAAGCTGATCATCGACGACGTGAACCGCGTGACGCCTGAAAAGACCGCTGGCGGCAAGGGCCTCAACGTGAGCCGTGTGCTGCTGCAGTTGGGCGACGATGTGCTCGCGACCGGCCTGCTCGGCGGCCACATGGGTGCCTATATGGCCGAGCTTATGGATGCCGACGGCGTCAAGAACGACTTTGTGCCCATCGCCGGTGAGACGCGCATTTGCCTGAATATCCTGCACGAGGGCAATCAGACCGAGCTGCTGGAGAGCGGCCCGCAGATTGCGCCTGCCGAGCTCGAGGCCTTTACGGCTAAGTTCGCCGAGCTTGCAGCGAAGGCGGATGTTGTGACGCTTTCGGGCTCGCTGCCGCGCGGCGTCGATGCTGGCTACTATGCCGAGCTCGTCAAGATCGCCGAGGAGGCGGGCGCCAAGGTGCTGCTCGACACCTCGGGTGCATCGCTGGAGGCTGCGCTGGAATCTGACGCTAAGCCTGAGCTCGTGAAGCCCAACCTGACCGAGATTAACGGCCTGCTGGGTACGTCCTTTACGACCGATGATGTCGATGCCCTGCGCGAGGCGCTTGCCGCCGATGGCCGCTTTGCCGGTATTCCCTGGGTCGTCGTCTCGATGGGCGCTGCCGGTTCGGTGGGCTTCCATGAGGGCCGCGCGTTCCGCGCCAAGACGCCCGCGATTGCGGCTGTGAACGCGACGGGTTCCGGTGACTCGACCATCGCCGGCTTTGCGCATGCCATTGCTGCTGGTGCCGACGACGTCACGGTGCTCAAGACCGCCAATACCTGCGGCAAGCTCAACGCCATGGATCCCAAGACCGGCCACCTGGTCATGGACCGCTGGGACGAGATCTACAACAGCGTTGTCGTGACTGAACTGTAGGGTTACGGCGTTTTATCAAACGCCGTAACGGCTCGACGCTGCAAACGCCCCTAAGCGGCAATCTGACGTTCAATCGTCGGGCATGACCAGAAGGTCAATGCCCTCCTCTTTCACGTCACCTTGCTCGCTTAGGGGCGTTTTCGCTGACAATGCCAAGGCAACGCCGATGTCTTGGTCGCAAGTAGTCATTGGGGACGTTCTTGTTTGACTAGTCGTTTAAGAACGTCCCCAATGACTAGCCAATAAAACGGCGCCCGTCGGCGATGTTGCCGGCGGGCGCCGTTGTCGTGTGGGCGGTTGTGTCGTGGCCGCTGATGAGGCTCGAACTCGTATGTTACAGCGAGTCGATAAAGCGCTGCTGGGCGGCGCGGCCGGCTTCGTCCCACTTAAAGACGCCGGCGTTGTCGAGTACGTGGCCAAACACCACGCCGACCTCCTCGTGCAGGATATCGATGGCGTTGTCGGCCGTAAGCTCGTCGGCGCGGCGGGCAAAAACGTCCTCGGCCCATGCAGCGTGGCTGCGGCAAAGATCATCGCCCTCGAGCGCACCGGCGAGATCGTAGCTGGCATCGGCCTTGGCCGCCAGCAGGTGCTCGCGGACAGCGCCGAGCTCGGGAACCAAGCGCGGCGGCAGAATGGCCAGGCCCATGACCTCGATCAGGCCGATGTTCTCCTTCTTAATGTGATGGTACTCGGCATGCGGGTGGAAAACGCCCAGCGGATGCTCGTCGGTTGTGATGTTGCAGCGAAGCGCCAGGTAGGCCTCGTAAATCTCGCCGCCGGCGTTGCCGCGGGAGTCGACGCGGCGGATGACGGGCGTCACGGTGTTGTGCGCTACGCCGTCGGCCGTGTGCGCGATAACGCCCACAGACTCGTCGGTCCACTCGCGCCAGGCGAGGATAATCTTCTCGGCAGCGTCGAGCAGCTGAGCGCGGTCATGCGAGCGCAGGCGCAGCACCGAGAGCGGCCACTGCAGCACAGTGCCAGTGACCTGGTCAAAACCGGGCACGCTAAACTGCGAGACCTCGGCGGCATGCATCATGGGGAACTCGTGCGCGCCGCCCTGGAAGTGGTCGTGCGACAAGATCGAGCCGCCCACGATAGGCAGGTCGGCGTTGGAGCCGATGAAGTAGTGCGGGAACAGGTCCACAAAATCGAGCAGGCAGGTCAGCCCCTTGCGGTCGACGTGCATCGGACGATGCTCGGAGCTCATGGCAATGCAATGCTCGTTAAAGTACGCGTACGGGCTGTACTGGAAACCCCAGCGCTCGCCGTTGAGCTGGATGGGGATAATGCGCAGGTTCTGGCGAGCGGGGTGAGCGCCGCCGTCGGCTGCGGCGGAGCGTCCGGGATAGCCCTCGTTTTCGATGCAGAGCTGGCAGGCGGGATACTTCTCGCCCGTGTTCTTTGCGGCACCAGCCGCGGCGATATCGCGTGGGTCCTTCTCAGGCTTGGAGAGGTTGATGGTGATCTCAAGATCGCCCCAGTTGGTGGGGGTGCTCCATTTGATGTTGCGCGCGATGGCGGCACGGCGCACGTAGCCGGCGTCGCAGCACAGGCCGTAGAACCAGTCGGTCGCGGCGCGGGGCTCGTTGACGCCCATACGTCCGTTGAACTCCTCGTTTACAACCGAAGGCCTCGGCATGAGTACGCCCATGATGTGCATGGCGATGCGGTCGCGGCCCGACGCCGTGTCCTCGGCGGCACCGTTGGTAACGGCGGCCTCGGAAAGCGCGGCAAGCGTGCCCTCCAGGTCAAAGTCGGGGAGCGTATCGGGGTGCAAGAGCGAAACCTTCTCGGTCTTGAGCGCCCAAGCCATGTCGAGCGCGGGGCCCGTGGCGCCGATGCACTCCAAAATAGTGTTGTATGCCCAGATGCGATCGTCCTGTCCGATCATCGATCGGTGGATGGCATATTCGATGAGGCTCTGTGCAGCCTCGCGCACGTCGGTCATTACAGCCATGCCGCATAAGCCCCCTTGTCAGAGATGGCGTAGTGACGGGCAGAGCCCTCGCCCAGCCAGCTGTTCATCTTGGCAATGAAGGTGTCGACCAGATCGAGCGGCACGAAGGCCTGGATGGTGCCGCCGAAGCCGCCGCCGTGAATACGAACGGCGCCACGGCCGTCGAGCACATGCTCGGCCAGTGCCAAGGCATACATGGAAGGCTGCTCGGAACCCAGCTTGGCAACAACATTCTGCAGGTACATGGCGGAGCTGGCGCCGGATTCGCGCGTCAGGACCAGGAACTGGTCAATGTCGCCGGCGTTCAGAGCTGCCCAGCGCTTGTCGACCAGGCCGTTCTCGTACCAGTAGTGAACGGCGCGCAGGCAGGCGCGGTCGCCCAGCTTGGCGCGCAGCTCAGGGAGCTTGGCGTCAAAGTCGGCAACGTCGACCTCGCACAGGCGCGCCTTGCCAAACTCGGCGGCGACGTCCTGCATCTCGCGCGGAACGGCGGCGTAGTCGTCAGTGGCGGCTACGTGGTCGGCACCGACCTTAACGAGCACGAGCGCATAGCCGTGATCCTCAAAGTTGAGCTCGAGCTTCTGGGTCTTAGGCTGAGCCTGATCCTCAAAGTTCATGTAGGCAAGGCCGCCCAGGCACACGGCGGCTTGGTCCATCAGACCGCAGGGCTTGCCGTAGTAGTTGTTCTCGGTGCGCTGGCTCATCTGCGCAAGCGCGACGGGCTCAATGGCGGGCGCGCCCCAGAGGGGTTCCATGGCACGACCGTATGCGGCCTCGACGGCAGCGGAGCTGGAAAGGCCGCCGCCCGAGGGAACGGAGCAGGTGAAGGCGAAGTCGAAGCCTTGGGGCTCAACACCAAGCGCTGCGACCTCGTGGGCCATACCACGCACGAGGCTTGCGGACGTGCCTTTCTCGGACTCTTGAATATCCAGCGTGTCGAGCGTGATCTCAAACGTAGGATAGCCCTCGTCGGCGACGCGAATCTTGTTGGAGTCGGTTGCCACGGCGATGCCGTCAACGGCGACATCGAGCGAGCCGGCGATAACGTGGCCACCCTCGTGGTCGGTGTGGTTGCCGCTGATCTCGGAACGGCCGGGCGCGTGCACGTAGAGCACCTGGCGGTCGCCGATGGGGCCAAACTCCTCCTCAAACAGCTTGGTGAGCGTGGCGAGCATTTTATCGTCGGGGGCGGTCATGGTGTCTTCCTTTCTTGGTTATCCCGAGTTATCGGGCTTTGCTTATGAGTACGTAAACATATCAAGGTGCAAGGGAGTAAGCGGGAGTCATAACGCTGCTCCCTCGCACCTCGACGAGGGTGGGTTAACAAACGGTCGAGAATCGGTAGACGATCGTCGAGCTAAACGGGTGGTCAGGTGTGCAGACGGGATGCGCCCAATCTGTGTGATGGTTGTTGTCAGGCCAAAACTCGGGCTCAAATGCGACGCCGTCGCGAGGACCGTAGCTGCAGCCGTCTTTGGCGTCGATATCGCTGAGCCAGTTGCCGGTATACAGATGTGCGCCCGGTGCGGTTACGAAGATGTCGAGCGTGCGGCGCGAGTTTGGATCTTGCAAGTGCAGTGCGTGGCGCGGGTCGGCGTCGGGGGTGAAGCCATCCAGGCAGAAACAATGGTCAAAGCCCCGTGCAATCTTGAGCTGCTCGTCGTTCGCATCGATGTCACGGCCGAGCGCCTTGGGTGCGCGGAAATCGAATGGCGTGCCGGCCACGGGGCGAACCTCGCCAAAAGAGACGTTGTCCTGGCGCTGGGGGAGGAAAGCCTCGGCGTCGATAGTCACGACCTGGTCCAGAACCGTGCCGGCATCGTGCCCCGCAAGGTTGAAGTACGTGTGGTTGGTCATGTTGACGAAGGTGTCGGCATCGGTAACGCAGCTTTGCGTGCAGGTGAGCTCTGCGGCACCCGTTGGCCCCGCCTGCAGGACATAGGCAACGGTAAAGGTGCGGTTGCCCGGGAGGCCCAGTTCGCCGTCGGCCAACTTGCATGTAAAACTCACCGTGTTGGTAATCTCGTCGACTGTGGCGTTCCACACGCGCTTATGAAGGCCATGCTCAAGGTCGGTGTGCAGATTATTGGCTTTGTCAGGACCATCGTTGCGTGCCATCTGATAGACCGTGCCGGCAATCTCGATTTGGCCTTTATCCGTTCGGTTGGCCGAAGGGCCAATAGTTCCGCCGTAGCACGCCGGATTGTCGAAGTAGCCATCGAGGGCATCGAAGCCGAGCGCGATGTCGGCAACATCGCCTGAGGCATCGGGAACCTCGATGCCAAGAATGGTCGCGCCATAGTCCATGACGCGCACGCGGGCACCTGCGCAAACAAGGCTATAGACCGTAACCGGCGAGCCGCTGGGGGCGGTGCCGAACGGAGTTGTGGTAATCATGAGCGTCCTTTCGAATACGACGCCATGGCCTGAGCGCCCGGAGCGCAGGCCGTCATGGTATCGGTGTGTTTGCGTCATATGTTAACGTACTCATAGCCTGGAACCACTGACTTCTTCGCTTTCCTGCAATCGGTCGAAAATAAGCCGTGAACGGTATTCAGGTGGTGTTGAGGGCGCTGCATAACTGCTGATAGGTATAGTAGAGTACGTTAACATTATCGATAGACAACAAAGCCTCCTGTGTGATCTGCAATTTCGCATGGGGTATTTAGGCTTCCTACAGGAGCGAAGGTGATCTTTATGGCAAGGCGCCCGTCCAACGATACCAGTTCGCGTCCGGTCTCCATGGCCGACGTCGCCCGCGCTGCTGGCGTTTCGCAGCAGACGGTTTCGCGCGTCGCCAACGGCTTGCCCAACGTTAACGAACAGACGCGCCAGCGCGTGCAGGCCGCTATGCAAGAGCTCGGCTTTCGTCCGAGTTATGCCGGTCGCTCGCTGCGCGACGGCCGCTACCATTCGGTCGGTCTGTGCGTCAACGATGTCACCAAGTTTGGCAACCTTACGATGATCGATGGCATTGCCAGCGCGGCCCGTGAGCGCGGCTGCGCCATCACGCTGGTCGAGATGTCCAAGACCGAGGAGTTCTCGCTTGCCGAGGCAACGCGTCGTATGGCCGCATTGCCGGTGGACGGTATCATCATCGGCATGAGCCGCATGGCGCCCGATTTTGAGACGTTTGATCCACTGCCGGGCATTGGCACGGTCATCGTTACCATGTATGCGCACCCGCGGGTGACCACGGTCGACTCCGATCATTACGGCTGCTCGCTATTGCTTATGGATCACCTGTTTGAGCTGGGGCACGAGCAGATTCGCTATATTGGCGGCCCGTCGTTCTCGGTCGACGAGCAATTTCGTCGCGCCGGTTGGCAGGATGCGCTCGAGCGTAAACACATCGAGCCGGCAGAGCCGCTCGAGGGCGACTGGTCTGCCAACAGCGGTTACGAGGCCGGCAGGTACCTGGCCGAGCACGACCGCACCATGACGGCGATTTACGCGGCAAACGACCAGATGGCAAACGGCGCGATTGCCGCGCTGCGTGATAGCGGTCTGCGCGTGCCCGAGGACGTGAGCGTGGTGGGCGTCGATGATTCGCTCGATGATTTTGTCGCACACAACGAGCTCACGACCGTTCGATTCGATCTACATCAGCGCGGACGCGAGGTATTCGAGCATGCGGTTCCCGAGGCGGGTGCGGCGGACAAAACCGTTGCCATTCGTATTCCCGGACAACTCATCATTCGACATAGCACGGCGATACCGCGCGCATAGTTTGTGCTGATAAACGGCGATTTATCGCATTTCAATAACAATCGGTAAGGATGCCGGCAGATAGCTGTTGGGATGCAGCCGAGTGCTATGATAGACGAGCTCTTTTGTCTAT
This sequence comes from Collinsella sp., assembly GCA_019419445.1. Classification (GTDB taxonomy): domain Bacteria; phylum Actinomycetota; class Coriobacteriia; order Coriobacteriales; family Coriobacteriaceae; genus Collinsella. The sequence continues at coordinate 42,693 of DXZX01000004.1, read as the reverse complement.
CTAGGAGGCATTGCCTGATGGAGATCACCAAGGATATCCGCTACGTTGGCGTCGACGATCACGACATTGACCTGTTCGAGGGCCAGTACGATGTGTCCGAGAACGGTATGGCATACAACAGCTACGTTATCTTGGGCGAAAAGATTGCTGTCGCCGATTCGGTCGATGGCGGTTTTGTTGACGAGTGGCTCGGCAACATCGAGGCCGTGCTCGATGGCCGTACGCCCGATTACCTGGTCGTTCATCACATGGAGCCCGACCACTCTGCTGGCATCGTCGCCTTTATGGAGCGCTATCCCCAAGCGCAGATTGTGGCCAGCATGGGCGCTTTCCGCATGATGGTCAACTACTTTGGCACCGACTTCCCCGAGCGCAAGATGGTCGTCAAAGAGGGCGACGTGCTCGACCTGGGTGGCCACAGCCTAACCTTTGTCGGCGCCCCCAACGTGCACTGGCCCGAGGTGCTCTTCTCCTATGAGGCTACCGACAAGGTACTCTTTAGTGCCGACGGCTTTGGCAAGTTTGGCGCTAACGACATCGAGGATCCCGAGGGTTGGGCTTGCGAGGCTCGCCGCTACTACTTTGGCATCGTGGGCAAGTTCGGCAAGTTTGTGCAGGCCGTGCTCAAGAAGGCCGCCGATCTGGACATTCAGATCATCTGCCCGCTTCATGGCCCCGTGCTGACCGAGAACCTGGGCTATTACCTCGACACCTACAACACCTGGTCGAGCTATCAACCCGAGGACGAGGGCATCACGATTGCCTACGCGAGCGTGTACGGCCATCTGAAGGCCGCCGTTGAGGAGCTTGCATCCGCGCTTGAGGCCCGCGGCCAGAAGGTTTCCGTCTTTGACCTGGCTCGCGACGACATGGCCGAGGCCGTTGAGGATGCGTTCCGCTACGACCGCCTGGTACTCGCCTCTATCACCTATCAGGGCGAGATCTTCCCATGCATGAACACCTTTATCCACACGCTTGCCGAGCATGCCTACCAGAACCGTACGGTGGCGCTCGTCGAGGCCGGCTCCTGGGCGCCCGCTGCTGCCAAGGTTATGACCAAGGAACTCGAGGGCATGAAGGACATCACCCTGACGCAGAACAAGGTGACCGTCCTGGGTTCGCTCAACGACGCTTCGCGCGCTCAGATCGAGGCCCTCGCCGACGAGCTCTCCAAGTAGCGATACGTTCACGTTTAACGCTCAAACCACCACAAAGGGGACAGGCACCTTTGTGGTGGTTTTTGTTTAAGCGCCGGCGATGATGAGGTTTGGGCGGGCGTTGTCGGCGGTCTCGGCGATTGAGGTGGCAACGGCATGATCGGGGTCACGGTCCATCACGATGGTGTCGACATCTGCCAGCTCGGCAAAGCGGTACATGCCGCGTCCGTTAACCTTGCTGGCGTCCATGAGGGCGACGCTTTGATGGGCTGCGGCGATCATGGCCGTTTTGGTCTCGGCCATCTGCGGAAAGTCGGTCGTAAAGCCGCAGCCGGGAACAAAAGCGCCGGGGCACATGACGGCAAGATCGGCATGGACCATTTGGAGTGCCTGCATAGTGAGCGGTCCATACAGATAACGATGGCCTTTGCGCAGCGCCCCGCCCAGCATGACGACATCGACCGAGGGCATGCTCTCGTCGATGTAATCGGCAATGGTAATGTCGGCGGTAATGACGGTGATGCCATCGCGCTGGTCGAGGAGCCGGACAAACTCGAGAGCGGTGGTGCCCGAGTCGACGAGCAGGGTGTCACCATTGCCGACGAGTTCAATGGCGCTTTGTGCGATGGCTTGCTTGGCGGCGACATTGACGTTGATGCGGCGATCCTGGGTGGATACGGTCAGTCGTTTCTGGAGCGACACGGCGCCGCCGTGCGTGCGGCGCAGCTTACCGGACTCGGCGAGCGCATCCAGGTCGGTGCGGGCGGTAACGGAGGACACGCCAAAGGTCTGGGCGATTTCTGCCACCTGCACCGAGGCGTTATGTTCGAGCATCTCCATGATGGCGGCACGCCGCTCATCGGCGAAAGCTCGGGTTGTTGCATGGGCCATAGCTGCTCCATCATCGTCTGAAATTTGCAGGAATTGTGTTGAGTCTATTTTCGTTCATTTTCTTTTAAAGTAAGAAAACGCCTTTCGATTACTTACTTTTTCTATAAAAGAAAGACGCTGAACGCCCAAAATTCAATATCGAACACGCCCACTCGGCTCCAAATCCTTCCGTTTACTTTTCAAAAACGACTGTATTGACCTGCATGGGCTCAATATCTCGCACATACAAAGCCGCTGATTTTCATACAATGAGCGCAGCAAAACGCAAGGTAAAACGCCTTGTGAACAACTATGCCCGATGTCCAGATGCGGGCGAGGGAGAGGAGCAAACGCTCATGGCACTTGTTACCACCGAAAAGATGCTCAAGGACGCTCAGGCCGGCCACTACGCTGTTGGCGCTTTCAACGTCGAGAACCTCGAGTTTGTTATGGCCGTTCTGGCCGCTGCCGAGGAGACCAAGTCCCCCGTCATCATGCAGACCACCCCGGGCACCATTAAGACCGCTGGCCTGGATTACTTCTACGGTATGGTCAAGGCTGCCGCCGAGCGCGCTTCCGTGCCCGTCGCCCTGCACCTCGATCACGGCGATGGCTATGACCGCTGCATGCAGGCTTTCCGCACGGGCTACACCTCCGTCATGATCGACGGCTCGCACGAGTCCTTCGAGGACAACATTGCCCTGACCAAGTCCGTCGCCGACGCTGGCCGCGCCATGGGCGTGCCCGTCGAGGCTGAGCTCGGTAAGGTTGGCGGCAAGGAGGACGACGGTCCCGCGGTTGAGGGCGAGAGCCCCTACACCGATCCGGCCGAGGCCAAGGAGTTCGTCGAGCGCACCGGCTGCACCTCGCTGGCCATTGGCGTTGGCACCAGCCACGGCGTGTACACGAGCGATCCGCACATCGAGCAGTCCGTGGTCAAGGCCATCCGCGACGCCGTCGACGTGCCGCTGGTTCTGCACGGCACCTCCGGTGTGCCCGATGAGCAGGTTGCCGAGGCTGTGAAGAACGGCATCTGCAAGGTTAACTACGCCACCGAGCTGCGCCAGGCCTACACCAAGGGCTTCATGGCTTACATGGCCGAGAACCCCGCCTGCTTCGACCCCAAGAAGCCGGCCAAGGAGGGCATGCGTGAGATCACCGAGCTGGTTAAGATCCGCATGACCAACCTCAACTCCGTGGGCAAAGCAGAGTAACAGCAAAGGTACTCTGATCCCACCGGACGGTTTGGGCGGGTCCCGTACTTAGTTTCCAAAACGTCCTCGCGCATGAAGGCCCCCGTTGTCTCGCTTCTTCGAAGCGTTGACAACGGGGGCCTTCGCGCTGCGGAATGATTTTGGAAACTAAGTACGGGACCCGCCCAAACCGTTCTGCTCAATCGCCCTTGTGGCGTTAGTGTCGGAAAAATAAGACGTTGCTTTTTGCCCCCTGCGGAAAGATTGGGGAACTAAGCCCTCGTCCCTCCCAGGTTGACCTACTCGAGGTCGTCGCCCTTGTGGCGTTGGGGCTGAAAGGGTGGGACGCGTGGGTTATTTGGTTGTTAGGGTTAGTAGGTCGTTGGGGGTTTTGAGGTTGTAGGTGGCGTTTGGGATATCTTGGTGTGATCCCCATGCTGCTCGGGCAAAATTGACCCCTGCTGAAGTTGCGCATTGTTCGTCGTAGACGGTGTCGCCAACGTAGACGACGTTGCCAGGATTCGCGCCCGCACGTCGGAGATATTCGAGCATGGGTGCGGGTGCGGGTTTATGTTCGGTTGTGTCTTCGACAAGGATGATGTGCTCAAAATACTTATCGAAACCAAGGGGTGCAATTACTTTTGTGTATTCGTCGCGCGCACGTGAGGAGACGATGCCAAGTTTGCAGCCGCTATCGGCGAGTGTTGCGATGACTTCAAGCAAACCTGGAAACACGCTGATGGTGCTTTTAAAGCTGGCGGCAACTTGGCACCAGCGATCCAACGTTGCCTGCGAGTAGATTCCAAGTTTCTCAAGGGCATCCTTGCCGGGTATGCCGAGGGCAAATTCAAGCTCGTGTCGGGGGAGCGTTTTGCCGGTCTCTTCTTGGACAATCTGGACAAGCGATGATAGAACGCTTTCTTCTGTATCTGCCAATGTCCCATCAACGTCAAATACGATATGGTCAAAGTGCTTCATATGATTGCTCCTCTCTGTTGTTTGCCTGCAAGTTTGATGCGGTGACAGAAGAAAGGCTAGCGGGATTTCTGCCTGGTGCTATCGAGATTCTGCCTCGCTGCTCGATAGCTCGAAGGAGTGCATCCCATTTGTTCTTTAAATACCTGGCCAAGATGGCTTGCTGTCGCAAAGCCGCATTGGCGCGCGACTGTCTGGACCGTTCGCGTGGTGTGTGTCAAAAGTTCGCAAGCACGGTTTACGCGGTATGCGCGCAGATATGCCGCCGGGGTCGTTCCTGCGCAAGCTTCGATAATGCGGTAACACTCTCTTTCGCTTACGCCGGCTGCAGATGCCATCTGGGGCACATCTATAGCGGCTGCATAGTTCGCGCGGATATAGTCCAGGATTGCCTTGAACTGTACGTCGCGGTTGGTCATCCAAGAGGCGTTGTCGGAGGAAAAGAGCGGTTCGGCCTTGGCGTAAATCTGAATCCAGAGCTCTGACAAGCTATTCCGAAGCGCCATCTCGTTCTGCGGCCGTTGAAGGTCGTGGTTAAAGGAACTCTTTAGCAAATCGATAAAGGGCATATCGTCGGGGTTGGTGGGCGACCATTTGAGCACATCGACGCCTCGACATTGCAGTAAAGGATTGATATAGCGCTTTTGAAGGCGTCCCGCGGGATCGCCGAGCATCGACGGCTGAAAGATATGCAACATTTGAATGGCTGGTGCCGAATTGGGTGATTGCAGCGTGCTGTGCAAAACGCCGCCGTTGATAAAGCCGGCGGACCCTTCCTCAAAGCGTACGTGCTCATGAGCCGCGCGCGTTCGATAGTCAATCGCTCCCTGCTCCATGTAGAAAAGCTCAACTTCGGAATGCCAGTGCCAGGGGACGGAATTGCCCGGATAGCGAGCGAATTCTGCGCGTTCGGCAATATAGGGCCAGTCATCGGCGGCCTCGGGAAACGCTTCCTCGCGTCCTCCGCGGTGCAATTCTATGTGATCCATGTTTCGCATGGCATCAGTATAAAGCGCGATGGGCTTAGATTGCTCTTGCCTGTTCGGGGAACGCCTTGTTTAGGGATGCTTGGAGCTTTTCGAACGATGCTCGCAAGTTGTGGCTCTGGTTGGTTGAGCGTTTGGCTTTTGTGGTGGGGGAGTCGAGGAGGCCGTCTCTCTGTGTCGGGGGGAAGGAGAAAAGGTCTGCATGTTTTAGGGATGGCTGCCGTGCTACGGCATTGGAAGAATGCATGCTTATGCGGCCTCCTCGATGTCCACCAAAAGGTTGCGCACGGGGTGTGCTGCTAGGTCCCGTGCGTTGGCAGTATTATGCCGCGAGCGCAGATAAGGAAGCGCTAAAGAAAGGCTTAATGAGGTTTGACGTTGCGATGAAACCGCAGTTAAAAGCTATCGAGTAACACTCTTGAAAGGTTTTGGGCTTAAGGGCTTTCTAAGGTTTATGACGCGGATGTGGCTCGCCTGTGTGGGGCGTGTGGATGGCTCGCTCCTAGCGCTGCGGCTCTGCGGCGCGCACCTGCTCGATGACCTTTTCCATCGTGGCGTCGATGCGGTCTTTTTTGAGCTCGCATTCCCAGATGGTTATGGGTGTCCAGCCCATTTGAGTGAGTGCTGCCACGGCAGCACGGTCGCGCTCGACGTTGCGACGGAACTTTGCCTCCCAAAACTCAACATTGCGCTTTGGCTGGCTCGGATTGCACTTGGGGCAGCGATGCCAAAAGCAACCGTTGACAAAGATGGCGATCTTGCGGCCGGGGAAGGCGATGTCGGGCTTGCCGGGAACCTTCCATTCCAAGCGGTATCCCGTAAGGCCCGCTGCCCGTAGGCGTTGGCGTACAAGCAGCTCGGGCTTGGTGTTGGCGCGCTTGTTGCCTTTCATGGACTTTTTGATAGCGGCACGACGGCGCACGAGCTCACGCTCGTCGGCGGAAAGGTCCGAGGTATCGATGCCGTCCAGCAGACCGGGCTTGGGACGCTTTTTGCTGCGGCGCTTAGGCTTGTGCTTGGGTTTGGTAGCGGGCTCGTCGGCTGTGTTGGGCGCGGCGTCATCGGCGGAGCTTGCCTCGAGCCGGTCCTCCTTCAGCTCAATCAGCGCATCGATAAGCCCCTTGTCGGCGGGCATCCACTCCACCGTGGCAAGCGAGGTGCGCGGAATCCAGCGGATATCGAGCTGGCGGTCGTGCTTCTGAGGCTCATCGGATTCATCTGCGAGCGAGCAGTAGTAGCACTCCATGGAGAGGTGGAAGTCGGGGTAGTCATACTCAACGGTGTAGAAATCGCGCAGGTTGGTGACTTTTACCTGTAGCTCTTCCATAAGCTCGCGGCGCACAGCGTCTTCGGGTGTCTCGCCGCGCATGAGCTTACCACCCGGGAACTCCCAAAGTCCCTGCATGTCGCCGTAGCCGCGCTGCACGGCAAGCAGCTCGTCAGATCCTTCCTTGCGAATGATCCCAGCGGCAACATGAACAGTCTTCAACAGGAGTCCTCTCTCAATATCAACACGTGGCAGGCTAGCTACCCCTACCTTACACAACGGTAAGGCAAGCGTAAGCCATATCGATGGTAGCCGACTCGGCTTCTTGCGACTATAGATGCCGTAGACTAATCGCAAGAAAGGACTCGGTATGCAAACCACGCACATGGCGACCCCGGTACTGGAGGTCGCGCATCTCGAAAAGGTATATGGAGCGCTGGGCAACGTGACCCGCGCGCTCAACGACGTCAGCTTTACCGTCAACCGCGGTGAGTTCGTTGGCATCATGGGCGCCTCGGGCTCGGGCAAGTCGACGCTGCTCAACTGCGTGTCGACCATCGATAGCGCCACGAGTGGCACGATCCGCATCAACGGCCAGGACGTGACGCGCATGAAGCAGGCCAAGCTTTCGCAGTTCCGCCGCGAGGAGCTCGGCTTTATCTTCCAGGACTCCAACCTGCTCGATACGCTCACAGCACGCGAGAACATTGCCCTGCCGCTCACCATCGCCCGTATGAATTCGGCGGAGATCTCGACCCGCGTGCAGGATGTGGCCGCACGCCTGTCCATTAGCCAGGTGCTTGACAAGTACCCCTACCAGATGTCCGGCGGCCAGCAGCAGCGCGTTGCCGCGGCTCGTGCGCTCGTCACCGACCCCACCATGATCATGGCCGACGAGCCCACCGGCGCCCTCGACTCCAAAAGCGCCCGTCTGCTGCTCGAGAGCCTAGAGGCCCTCAACCGCCGCCTGCGCGCCACCGTGCTCATGGTTACGCACGACAGTTTTGCCGCCAGCTACACGAGCCGTGTGCTGTTTATTCGCGACGGCAAGATCTTCACCGAGCTGCGCCGCGGCGACACCGACCGCCGAGAGTTCTTCGACCGCATTATGGAGGTCGTTGCCATGATGGGCGGTGAGGGCTCCGATGCTCTGTAAACTCGCTTGGGGCAACGTCCGCCGCGCCGGCCGCGACTACCTCGTCTACCTTTTGACGCTCACCCTGGGCGTCACGGTCTTCTATGCCTTTAACACCATCTCGATGCAGGTCGATATCGCCGGCATCGATGAAGAGGGCTTGGCACAGGTTATGGGCAGCATGCTCGGCGACCTGACGTACTTTTTGGCCGGTGTCATGGCCTTTTTGATGGTGTACGCCAACAACTTCATCATGAAACGCCGCAAGAAGGAGTTTGGCCTGTACCAGGTGCTCGGCATGGGGCGCGGGCGCGTCGCCACGATCATGGCGCTCGAGACGGTGATCGTTTCGGTCGCGGCCTTTGTCGCCGGCATTGTGCTGGGTGTGGGACTCTCCCAGCTCATGACGTTCTTTACGGCCTCGCTCTTTAAGACACAGATCGCCAATTTCCACTTCTTTTTCTCGGTGCATGCGTTCAACCTGACCCTTGCTTGCATGCTCGTAATGTTTGTGCTCACGCTACTGCTGAACCTTCGCGCCGTGCGTCGTACCAAACTCATCGAGCTTATGGGTGCCGAGCGTCGCAACGAGAGCATCAAGACACGCAACCCCTGGATTGCGATTGCCATCTTTGTCGTGGGCGTGGCGCTTGTGGGCGTGGCCTATTACCGTCTGTTACGTGATGGGTTCCCGCTAACCGCGACGGACAGCAAGCTGCAAGAGGCCATGAACCAGTTTGGTATTACGACCGCTATGGTTACCGTGGGCACCTTTGCCCTGTTCTGGGGGCTCTCGGGCATGCTCATCAAGCTGCTGCAGAGCCTGCGCAGCGTGTATTGGCGTGGCCTCAATATGTTTACCGTGCGTCAGCTTTCGGCCAAGGTCAATACGGTGTGCTTTTCGATGGGCGTCATCGCGATGCTCCTGTTTTTGGCCATCACTTCGGTGACGTGCGGTATGTCGATTGCCAACGTGATGAACGAAAACCTGGAGCGCTATAACCCTGTTGATGTGTCTCAGACGTATGTCTATTACACGCCCGAAACGCTCGACTACTACAAAGAGTATGTCAATCCGTCTGAGGCCGATCGCATGGTGTTGGCCGATAGTACGGTCGATTTGTACTCCGCATGGCACGGCGATCGTATCGATCACGATAACGTTGCAGACGGTATTAAGGGCAAGTCGGCGGACAACAACGACGAGACCGGCAAGAAGGTCAATATCGCCGATGTTGCCGGTGAGCATGTGCAGATCGATTCGTATCTGAGTTACCCATTTGGCGGCTCGAATCCTTCGGTGACTCCAAGTGAGATGTGCAAGACCATGGGCGAAAAGCTTCCCAAGGCGTTCGGGGGTAGCAATGCCGATGCGATGGGTCTGTTTGTGACGCCGGCGAGCCAGTACAACAAACTGCGTCAGATGATGGGCGAGGAGCCGGTGCATATCGGTCACGACCAGTATCTGCTCACGTGTGATATGGGCGGCGAGCTGGTCGACATGTACACCAAGTATATGGCTGGCGGCCATACCCTCACCTTGGGCGGGCATGAGCTCAAGCCCGCAGCCGATAAGTCGGACAAAGATACGGCGGCCATCGCCAACTCGGCGATGGGCAGTAATCCGGGTACCGTCGTCGTTGCCGACGAACTGTTGTCCCAACTTAATCTGCAGCCGTATTCCAGTAGCCTGCTCGTTAACTACAAACAGGGGATGGATACGACCGAGGCAGACGAGAGCATTAAATACACTGTGCTCGACAATCTGCTCGTTGACGGCAAGGAGTCGGGGTCGTGGGGAACCTTCATCACACGCTCCGAGATGTACACGCAAGCAGCGCAAATGAACGGTCTTATTAGCTACCTAGCCATCTACATCGGCTTTGTATTGGTTGTTGCATGCGCGGCGATTCTGTCGATCCAGCAACTCTCCAACGTGGCCGACGGCAGCCGCAGCTATCGTGTGCTGGCACAGATCGGCTGCGACGACCGCCAGATTCGCCATTCGGTGATGGCGCAGCAAGCGGTATTCTTCCTGTTCCCGTTGGCGGTGGGCTTGGCGCACTCCTTTGTGGCACTTAAGGTGATCATCGAGATGGTGAGCATATTCGGAAATATGAGCATCGGCGGCACCGTGGGCCTCACCTGCGCGATCTTCCTGGCAGCCTACGGCGGCTATTTCCTGGTGACCTACCTCATGAGCACCGGCATGGTACAAGCCGCCATAGCCACCCGCTACAGCGAGTAACAAGCGGGCAAAACCGTCGCAAAACCAGTGCGAACAACCGCTGCGAAGGGAGTCCAGCCCCCCTTCGCGGCGTTTTTTGCCTGACTGATGAGTCTCAAGACCAAGTGAGTAGACTTTTTTGGATCTGTCGAGCACATCGCGGGTGGCGCCCAATAAAACAGCAGGTCAGGGCTGTGGCGTTTTGGGGCGTGCTTGGCCTCCTGCAAAAAGCCTACTCACTTGGTTTTTTCTGCTAGAAAACCGCCGCGAGGGAAAGCAGCTCCCTTGCGGCGGTTGGCGTTTGCCCAGATAAAACCTGCCAAAATAAACCTGTCCCTTTTTAGCAGGTTATCGCTTCCAAAAATGGAGGATCAGCGTGGTGCCTTTTGGTGGAGGGGGGGGGATATTGATTAATTCGGGTAACAGTTTTTTTAACGCCGGGAACGATGTTAAAATAACCAAAATGCTATCTAGGAGCTTTGATTTTATGGCAACCGAGGCAGCTACCCTGCAAAGCGTGACGCGCTCGTTCCTCTGGCATTCAATTATGTTGTTTATAGGGGCGGCTGGTCTGTATTGTGTGGCGCCAAGTATTTATACGGGCCTTTCTGGCACCGTTCTTATCGGTCTGCATCTGCTTTCGGGCTTCTGTGTGGGCCTCATCTCTCGCCCTGTGAGACAGGGTATTTCCAAAAGGCTTTTTGGACTTATGCTCGTAGACATTGCACTTCTTGTGATGTACACGATATCTCTTAATGTCTTTCATCAATTTCATGTTGTGGTTTCGGCGTTCGCGTTCATTTTGTTGTTACTAGCCCCCTTGCTTGTCGCTTGCTGTTCTTGGGCGCTTGGCGGTGAATTCGCAAACATACGTGCGGGATTAAAGGGGAAACATGTGGCCGATGGCTCTGCTCTCCACGGGTATCCTGAGCTCGCACTTTACAGCCCCGTTGTGCTCTTGATTGCTTTGCTTGTTGGCCTTCAGTTTCTTCTCGCCTCGTTGATGGACTCCATCGGTTCTTTCCTTTCCGTTAACGCCGAGATGGGGGTTGCTGCCTTGCTCGTCGAACCTCTTGCGTTTGGTAATGCCGCCGTTATTCTCGATACGGATTGTTTGTTTTCGCGCAATATAAACATCGGAGCTGTGCTCCTGAGCTTTGGTGGGCATCAAGAGATCGTATTGCTTCTGGTTACCGTTTTGGGCAGTATCCTTGCCAGGGCCATAACGCGATTTTTCCCTGACTTAACGAGCGCTTTTTCTGCGGCCGCCAAATTAGGAGGAAAACACTCTGCAGTTGCCGATATCCCTACGGCTTCGGGTTTTTCTCAAAGGGAGTCCGCGGTTTTCTCTATGAGGATAGAGGGAAAAACGTACGAGGAGATTGCTTCTGCCTTGGACATTTCCCCGTCTACTGCCCGTACCTATTTGTCGCGGGCCTTGACTAAAACCGGATATAAAAGCATTTCAGAGGCGACGGCTGGACTTCTCTTGTCAAAGGATGCGTGGCATCTTGACGCAACAAAAGGCCATGATCACCGTTCAGAATCGCTGGGGTCCTCATCGTTCAATCAGAACTGCAGGATAGTCTTCGTCTGCTTCCTGTTTATGTATGCGTCTGGAATGGGCATCGAGGAAATCCTCGTATGCTTCGGCTTTGAGCATGATGCGATAATCCTATCGATAGCTATAGTGCTTGTGGCCCTGTGTTGCCGTGCGGCTATACGGTGGATGTCTGAAATGCACTTGTGCCTTTCGCCTGAACTCACCCTTTCTTCGGTGTCTGTGGGTGCTGGAGCAGCGTTCTGGGTTCACGATGTGGTAAGTCGACTGTACATTTTCTTTGAGTCCGTTGGGAGCGGTGAGGCCGTTGGCGGCCTTATGCCTGCCTTACGCGTGACTGCGTTCCTTGTCGTACTTATCCTTATGGCTAATTCGCTGCTATTCTTGCGTTCGAAAGATACGGTTCGGGTGGGTGATCGACGCGATACCGTGCGTGAGGCCTTCTTGAGGCTTGGTTTCACGCCGCTTTATGCCGATATCATGACATGCGTTTTTGATGGCAATAGAACCACCGAGATTTGCGCGCATCTTAACGTTGCTCGGGGAACCGTCAAAGAGGCCAAGAGCAAGAGCTATGCCTTGCTTGGAGTTCACTCGGAGCGTGAACTTAGAGATAGGGTTTTTAGTCTTATGGCAGATGTTATAGAAAATAGCAGGTAGAAGCCTGTAGACAAATAAGATTGTAAATCCATCCTACACGTCTACAGACAGTTCTGACGATGAAGGCGATACTTCCGGACAACGGGTCCGACGACTCGTGTGTTGCGAACCGGAGGTGCTTGCTGTGAAGACCTGTGATTGCCTCACATATGTACGGCTTAATTTAGAAGTTCTTGCGCGCAACCGGGGAATTATGTTGCTGACGGCGCTGCTCGCGCTCGTATTCTGCATCCCGGTATTTCTATCCGTTCCAACGGGAGCAGATTATCTATATGGTAGAGCTTCCATCGAAGACCAGAGAGCCCTTTTGGTCTCTCAAGTCTCTGACGGCGTTTATGACACTGCCCCACAGGAGCTCAACAGCATCATTGCCGACGAAAGGGCGTGCCTTGATCGGGCGCTTGAAAGCAAGGCGGACTCCAGAGAGTATTACGATGCGATTGCCGATTACGACAATCTATTGCTCAAGGAATACCGACTCGGTTATTTGAATGGTGTTGATTCGGAGTTATCGCTTGAAGCCCAAGAACGTCTTCCCCGAGCCATATCGATGCTGGCCCATCCGGAATCGTACGACTCAACAACAAAAATGCCCGGGATGATTCTTCTCGCATATTATTGCGGCGCTGTTCCTGCAATAGCGTGGCTTTTGGTCCCGGTCCTCGTCCTCTATATGTCGCTTGAGGGGGATGGAAAGCGGTTCTACGATCGAGCGTTGTTGTCAAAGTTAGAGATGAATGCATGCCGCGTTCTCGTCTCTGGTATTGCATCGATGCTGGTTTTGGTTCTGGCGTTGGCTCCCTGTTTTGTATTGGCAACGGTGTTTAACGGTGTAGGTCAGACAGAGTACCCAGTCGTATTCATTCAGTATGGTGACGTAGTCGAAAGAACTGTGTTAGTTCAGCTAGGGCTATTTGCCGTCTTTGAAGCTGTGCTGTCGATGATGTTTGCTTGCTTGGGCGTGTGCGTGTACGCCGGAAGCAGAAACAGGGCCATTTCGTCCATGGTGATCGCTCTTGTGGGGGGCATAAGCCAGCTTCCGTTTTATGCGAGCAAAGATGCTCCATGGCATGCGTTGCTGCCGTATATGGTGTCGAGCTATTCTGCCTCTTCGTTTGCGCTCGGCGGCGCATCTTACGCCAATGGAGCGGAGGTATCTCTCGTTCCTGAAGCCAGTGCATCGCACTGCCTCTTTGCCGTGATGGGCGCGTTTGCTGTTTGCGCGTTGGGGGTCATTTCGTTTTCGTGTCTAAAAAGCAAGAATCGCTGGGCCTGGAACCATATTCGCCCGGATAGTTTGGGCGAGAAAAGCTTGCTCTCTCTGTCGCTGGATGCGTTGACGGTTGGAAAAAACCAGCTGGTAAAGGGATTGCAGTTTGATATGCCCGCTGGCCAGATATGGGGTCTTGTCGCGCCAAATGGACATGGCAAGACTACGCTACTGAATACTCTTTGGGGAGATGCTGGGCCATCAGTGCGCGTGTCAGGTTCTCTCTGTTTTCATGCAAAAGTATGCGTCGACCGTGAGGAAATGAGAAAGGTATTCTTTTTGGTTCCGAATAGGCCGTCGCTATTGATTCCATACATGACCGTCGCTTTTCATCTCGACCGATGCAGGAGAATTTGGCATTCACCTCGCACTTTGGACCAAGTGCTTGATCGCTTTGACTTGACTGGGTTGAAGAATACGCCCGTATCTAGGCTGTCTGATGGAAATAGACAATTACTTAATGTCGCGATGGCGTATATGTCCTATTGCGAAGTCGTCCTTTTGGATGAGCCCATGAATGCACTTGATGTGAGACACGTTGCGATTGTTTCGAATGCTCTTAGAGATGAAGCGGGTAGAGGAGCACATGTCATTATCTCTTCTCATCTTATCGGAAACCTCGAATCGCTCTGCGATGCCTCCGTATTGCTCACAGGGGATGACTCGCGTGTCGTTACCAGAGAAATGGGAGGTGATTCGAAGTGGATCGGTAATGTATACGCGCAGCTTTTCAAGACGAACGACAGTAAAACTAGGAAAGGAAGATAACCATGAAACGCCATGTAACGAAGAACTTTGTGAAGGCAATGTTCGCATGTTTTATGCTTACCCTGTCGATGGTCACAATTCCCGTTTGTGCGACGGCGAAACCAGATGCAGGTTCTGTCGCGCCTTGTCGTCTTGTGACAGCGGACGTCTTGGACACTTACAAGTCGTTCTCCACTGCGAACCACCCGAGCGAGAATGTTGATTGTTTCGACCAGACATACAAGAGGCTGTCTTTCAAAACTTCGTATTCTCGTACGGGGCAAACGATTCTCTATACGGGTGCAGCGTTAAGCCCACGCGGCAACGGGATGCCCGGGTTTGAGACAAAATATCAGTGCACATATCGTACCTGGTAGACAACTCTAGGATCGGATCTCTCCGAATAACTTTGTGGCGGACTTGTTTAACGCTACCGCTCCTTCGTTTATCTCAATCTGTAACATCTGACTGGCAAAAACGCTTCTACCTGTTACAGATTGAGATTATTCGACGCGCGTTCTGTAACTCGTCTCGATCTGTAACAGTAAGACGGCGATTTGGTCTCCATATGTTACAGATTGAGACAAAAGAAAGCGTGAGCCAGAAAACCGCCGCGAGGGAAAGCAGCTCCCTTGCGGCGGTTGGCGTTTGCCCAGATAAAACCTGCCAAAATAAACCTGTCCCTTTTTAGCAGGTTATCGCTTCCAAAAGTGGAGGATGAGCGTGGTGCGGTTTTGCTGCTCGGTTTTGACCAAGATGTTGTGGATGTGGGTCTTGACGGTGTCCACGGCAAGGAACAGCTCGTCAGCAATCTCTTGGTTTGATTTGCCCAGCACAACCAGACGCAAAACCTCGGCCTCGCGGTTGGAGAGCTTGTAGTCGTTGGGGACGTTCTTAAACGACTAGTCAAACAAGAACGTCCCCAATAACTACCCCAAGGAATGTCCCTGACTGCCGGCAGAAAAGGAATGTCCCTAACTGCCGCATCCGGAGCAAGGCAACGCCGCATTCAGAGGACGGACGGCGAGCGGGTCGCATTTGAGACAAGGTGACGTGAAACGAAAGGGCGCTGACCTTCTGGTCGCGCCCTTGAAGTTGAACGTCAGATTGTACAGGTGCGGCCCGCGCAGCGTCGAGCCGTTACGGCGTTTGGTAAAACCGCGTAACTAAATCCGTTCCGCGATCTCGTGGATGAGGTAATCGGTCTTTTCCCAGCCTAGGCACGGGTCGGTGATCGACTTGCCAAAGACGCCGCCGTCGACCGGCTGGTTGCCGTCCTCCAGGTAGGACTCGATCATAAAGCCCTTGACCAGCTTGGAGATGGACTCGTTGCGGCGGCAGCTGTCGAGCACCTCCTTGCAAATGCGATACTGCTCCAGCGGACGCTTGCCCGAGTTGTCGTGGTTGCAGTCGATGACCGCCGCCGGGTTGGCGTAGCCGGCATGCTCGGTATAGCGCTCGGCCAGGCGCTCCAGGTGCTCGTAGTGGTAATTGGGGTAGGTGCGCCCATCGAGACCGATATAGCCACGCATAACGGCGTGCGCGAGCGGATTGCCGTCGCATTCAACCTCCCAATTGCGGAAGATAAAGCTCTGATGTGCCTGCGCGGCGTAGATGGAGTTGAGCATAACAGTGGTAGAGCCGGCGGTGGGATTCTTCATGCCGACGGGTACCGAAATGCCGCTCGACACCAGACGGTGCTCCTGGTTCTCGACCGAGCGTGCGCCCACGGCAACATAGCTCAGCAGGTCAACGAGGTACTGGTAGTTGGACGGATAGAGCATCTCGTCGGCGGTGAAGAAGCCCGTTTCCTTAATAACGCGCAGGTGCATATGGCGGATGGCCTTGACGCCCTCGAGCAGGTCGTCGGGAGCCTCGGGGTTGGGGTTGTGCAGAAGACCCTTGTAGCCGGTGCCCTTGGTGCGCGGCTTATTGGTGTAGACGCGCGGAATGATGATGAGCTTGTCCTTGACCTCCTCGGCGGTCTTGGCCAGTCGGTTCATGTACTCAAGCACCGAATCCTCGCGGTCGGCAGAGCACGGGCCGATGATGAGCACCTTGCGTGCGTCCTCGCCGGTAAAGACTTTGGCGACCTCGGCGTCAAATGCCTGCTTTTTGGCGGTAAGCTCGGCAGAAAGCGGCATTTCCTCGCGGATCTCCATGGGGATCGGCAGCCTGCGTTTGAATTCCATGGCCATAGGGGCCTCCTCAATCTATAGAAAGAGCAATAAGCGTATTGTCGAGTGTTCGGCATTATCCGCTGTCGCACGCTAAAGTGCAAGCCCTTGTCACCCCGAAACCGACCAAAAAGGGACAGGTTTATTTTGGTCGGTTTTATCTGGGCAAACGTCGGCGGATGCCGGGAGGGAGCGGCGCCGCGCGGGACCCTAAGGCTGTTGTCGGTTCCCTAGGAAATACCCTGTGGGCAAAAAATGCCAAATATGAGTACGGTTGCTATCTTAGTATCATATTGCCTTCGCAAAATAATAGACATAACAGCAAAATATGTTCATTAACGCAAACACATATAAGTCCGCTATGGTGTTGTTTGATCAATTTAGGGACGCGTGTAAGCCGTGGGAGCGGCATTTGAGGCGGTTTTGGCTGTTACTAAAAAGGTAACAGTACTCATATTTGCCCTTTTTTGCCCACGGGGTCTGGAAAGCGCCGTCAGTGAGGTCTCAGGGAAGGCGTTTCGAGGCTCGAAGGACACAAAACGGGGGTGCAGGTTGTCCTGCGCCCCCGTTTTCTTGGCATTGCGGTTGTTTGCCGCCGGTTTTTACGCCGCTTCGTCGAACTGCGAGTTGTACAGGTCGGCGTAGAAGCCGCCCTGGGCGAGCAGCTCGTCGTGCGTGCCCTTCTCGACGATGTCGCCGTCGCGAATCACCAAGATCACGTCGGCGTTGCGGATCGTGGACAGGCGGTGCGCGATGACAAAGCTGGTGCGGCCCTGCATCAGCGCATCCATGGCGCGCTGAATAAGCTCCTCGGTACGGGTATCGACGTTGGAAGTCGCCTCGTCCAGAATCAGTGCCGGGCGGTCGGCCAAAATGGCACGGGCGATGGTCACGAGCTGGCGCTGACCCTGCGACAGGTTGGTGCCCTCCTCGTTGATCATAAAGTCGTAGCCACCGGCGAGCGTATGAATAAAGTGGTCGCAGCGTGCGGCGCGCGCAGCGGCCTCGACCTCGGCATCGCTCGCGTCGGGGCGTCCGTAGCGGATGTTCTCGCGGATGGTGCCGTTAAACAGCCAGGTGTCCTGCAGCACCATGGCAAACTCGCCGCGCAGTGCCGCGCGGTCCCAGTCGCGCACATCGACGCCCTCGACACGCAGCGAGCCGCCGTCCACGTCGTAGAAGCGCTGCAGCAGCTTAATGAGCGTGGTCTTGCCGGCGCCGGTGGGGCCGACGATGGCGATGGTCTGGCCGGGCTGCGCCTCGCAGCTAAAGTCGTGGATGATGGTCTTGTCGGGCGTGTAGCCAAACTTCACATGGTCAAACTCCACGTGGCCGGGGCGCTTCTCAGGGATCTGCGCGTCGGCCTTCTGCTCCTCCTCGGGTGCGGCCAAAAACTCAAACACACGCTCGGTGGCAGCTGCCATCGACTGCATCGTGTTGCTCACGTTGCCCAGCTGCTGCACGGGTTGCGTAAAGTTGCGCACGTACTGGATAAAGCTCTGGATGTCGCCGGGCGTGGCATTGCCGGTCAGCGCGAGCTGCGCGCCCACCACGACAACGCCCACGTAACCCATGTTGCCCACCAGGCTCATAAGCGGCATCATCAGGCCCGACAGGAACTGCGAACGCCAGCCACTAATAAACAGGCGGTCGTTTTGACGGTCGAACTCCTCGATTGAGACCTCGGCGCGGTCGAACACCTGAATGACGTTTTGACCGGCAAAGTCCTCCTCGATAATGCCGTTGACGGCGCCCAGAACCTGCTGTTGCTCGCGGAAGTACGGCTGCGAGAAGTGAATCATTACGGTCAGGATAATCGCGGCTGCCGGCAGCGTGAGCACGGTGACGCCGGTGAGCGGCAGGCTGATCGAAAGCATCATGACGAGCACGCCGATAATCTGCGTTACCGACGTGATGAGCTGCGTCACGCTCTGGTTGAGCGACTGACCCAGCGTATCGACATCGTTGGTGATGCGGCTGAGTACGTCTCCCTTGCTGTGGCCGTTGAAGTAACTCATCGGCACGACGGCAATCTTGGCGGCGATTTCCTTGCGCATGCGGTAGCAGATCTTTTGCGTGACGCCGGTCATGAGCCAGCCCTGGACCAGGCTGCAGACAGAGCTCGCCAGATACAGGCAGAGCAAAAAGCCGAGCGTCTTGGCGATCCAGTCAAAGTCAACGTCGCCGGTGCCGTTGACCTTGGCGACCAGGCCTTCGAACAGCTTGGTCGTAACCTGGCCGAGTACCTTGGGTCCCACAATGTTAAAGATGACCGAGCACACGGCAAAGGCGACGGCGGCAAACACGGCAATCTTGTGCTGGCCGATATAGCCGAGCAGCTGCCTCATGGTGCCCTTAAAGTCCTTGGCCTTTTCGCCGCGACGCATGCCGCCCATGCGGCCCATGGGTCCACGCTGGCGGGTGGGCTTGGGAATCTGAGTCTTGGTTTCGTCTGCCATTAGCGCTCGCCTCCTTCCATAACGGCTTCAATCTCTTCTTGGGTAAGCCCCAGCTCCTCGGCGGAAAGCTGTGACTGTGCGATCTCCAGGTACGCCGGGCAGCTGTGCAGCAGCTCCTCGTGCGTACCGGTGCCCACCACGTGGCCGTCGTCGAGCACGATGATCTGGTCGGCGTGCATGATGGTCGCGATGCGCTGGGCCACGACCACGAGTGCGGCGTCGGTAACGTTTTTGGCCAGCTCCTCGCGCAGGCGAGCGTCGGTCTTGTAGTCGAGTGCGCTAAACGAGTCATCGAACACCACGACCTCGGGCTTTTTGGCCAACGCGCGGGCGATGGCCAGACGCTGGCGCTGACCGCCCGAGACATTGGAGCCGCCCTGGCTGATGGGGGAGTCGTAGCCGCCCTCGCGCTCGGCGATAAAGTCCTCGGCTTGGGCGATGCGTGCCGCCCGGTGCATGTCATCATCGCTCACCATGTCGCCGGCAAATTTAAGGTTGCTCTCGACGGTGCCCGAGAACAGGCGACCCTGCTGCGGGATGTAACCAATGCGGCGGCGCAGCTCGGAAAGGGTCATGTCACGCACGTCGATACCATCGAGCGAAATGCTGCCACCCGTGACGTCGTACAGGCGCGGAATCAGCTGCACGAGCGTGGACTTGCCCGAGCCCGTGGAGCCAATGATGCCGAGCATCTGACCGGCGTGCGTGGTGAAGTTCACGCCGCTGATGACGTCGGCGCGGGCAGCGGGATACTGGAAGCTCACGTCACGGAAGGTGAGCTCACCGCGCGGCGCGCTGGCAGCAGGCAGTTTGGGCGAGGCAGGGTCGTTGATGCTCGTGGGGCAAGTGATGACCTCTTCCACGCGCTCGACCGCGACCTCGGCGCGGGGCAGGATGACCGAAACCATGGTGAGGATCATAAACGCCATGACGATTTGCATGGTGTAGGAGATAAACGCCATCATGTTGCCGACCTGCATCACGCCGTCGGACACGCCCTGCGCGCCAAACCAGACGATGAGCACGGTGATGCAGTTCATGACGAGCATCATGAGCGGCATCATAAAGCTCATGGCGCGGTTGGTGTAGAGCTGCGTGGTCATCAGATCGAGCGAAGCCTTGTCAAAACGCTCGAGCTCATGTTCCTCGCGGTTGAACGAGCGGATGGGCATAAGACCGTCGAGCAGCTCGCGGGCGGTAAGGTTCACCCGGTCCACAAAGCTCTGCATCTTTTTGAACTTGGGCATGGTGAGACCCATAAGCACGCCGACGACGGCCGAGACCGCGATGATGGCCACGGCGATGGTCCACTCCAGGCCGGTATGGTTGGCCAGGACGCGCGTGACGGCGACGATGCCCATGACGGGGGCCATCAGACACATGCGGATAAACAGGGTTGCGGCCATCTGGATCTGCTGAATGTCGTTGGTGCAGCGGGTGATGAGCGAGGCCTGGCTAAACTTGCCCACCTCGGCCGGCGAGAAGTGCATAACCTTGTTGAAGGTCTCGCGGCGCAGGTCGCGGGCGATGGAGCAGGCGGTGCGCGAAGCCACGGCGCCGGTCAGGATGGTGGCGACGCTGT